>NZ_MWIO01000099.1 GCF_004799035.1 Rhodanobacter lindaniclasticus | reverse complement strand
CAGCGCCAGTCCGTCGATCTGGTGGGCGTGGCGATCGACGTGATCGAGGAACTGACCCCGGTGATCTCCGAGTGCGGCGCCGAGCTCGGCTTCAGCCACGACGACCGGCCGCTGCTGGTACAAGGCCACGAGGCCGCGCTGGCCGCGCTGCTGCGCAACCTGATCGAGAACGCCATGCGCCACGTGCCGGCCGGCGGCCAGGTGCAGTTGGCGATCGCGCAGGGCGCGGCCACCACCACCATCGACGTGGCCGACGACGGCCCCGGCATCCCGCCCGAACGGCGCGCCGCGGTGTTCGCGCGCTTCCATCGCGAGTCGAGCAGCCGTGGCGAAGGCTACGGCCTCGGCCTGTCGATCGTGCAACGCGCCGCCGAATTGCACGGTGCGAGCATCGAACTGCTCGACTCGCCGTTCGGCCGCGGCCTGCGCGTGAAGGTAAGCATTCCGCGCAACGGCTGAACTGATACGCCGCCGGCCGGCTTGCGCATCCGTAAGCCGGCTGAAAGCCGGCCGCCCGGAGAATGCCGGCCGATGCCACTGGCCGATGCGCGCCGGTGGTTCGCAAACCCGGGCGCGACGGAAACAGGCATGAACAAGGCGGGGAAGACGGGCAACCAGGTGGTGCCCGTGCTCATGTATCACAACATCGCGCCGGTCCCCGCGGGGTTGCGCACCTATCGCAGCCTTTATGTAAGCCCGGCGAAGTTTGCGCGGCAGATGTGGCTGCTGCACCAGCTGGGATACACCGGCCTGTCGATGTCGGCGGCGCTGCCGTACCTGCGCGGCGAACGCCGCGGGCGGGTCGTCGCCATCACGCTGGACGACGGCTATGTCGACAACCTCGATGCGGCGCTGCCGGTGCTGCAGGCGTTCGGTTTCAGCGCCACGGCCTACATGGTCAGCGGCAGCATCGGCCGTTTCAACGTGTGGGATGCCGAACGGCTCGGCATCCGCAAGCCGCTGATGTCGGCCGCGGACATGCGCCGCTGGAGCGACGCCGGCATGGAGATCGGCGCGCACACGCGCACCCATCCGCGGCTCAGCCAGTGCGCGGATGCTGTTTTGCACGGCGAGATCCACGGCTGCAAGGCGGACCTCGAAGATCGCCTCGGCTGCGCGGTGACCCAGTTCTGCTACCCCTACGGCGACGCCGACGACCGTGCGGTCGCCGTGGTGCGGGAGGCCGGCTACGCCGCGGCCACCACCACGCGCCGCGGGCGCGCCGTGGCCGGCGCCGACCTGTGGCGACTGCCGCGGATACAGGTCGCGCGGCACCATCTGCTGCCGCAGTTCGCGATGCGTGTGCTGACCCGCTACGAGGATCGCCGCGCATGAGGTTCCTGCTGCTCGGCACCAACCCGGAGCACACCGGCGCGGCCACCCATTTCGTCGCGCTGGCGCAGGCGCTGGCCGAGGCCGGCCACGAGGTCGGCGTGATCGCCGCCGCCGGCGGACTGATCGAACAGCAGCTTGCCGACACCGCCGTGCAGCTGCACCGCGCCACCTTCCGCAACGCGCTGGACCTGCGCGGCTACGCCACGGTGTTGCGCACGGCGCGGCAACTGCGGCCACACTGGCTGGTCGGCAACTTCGGCAAGGAGTACTGGCCGCTGATCGTGATCGGCCGGCTGCTGCGCATCCCGGTCGTGCTGTTCCGCCACCGCGTGCCGCCGATGAGGCGCGTCTCGGCCTGGCTGCTGCCGCGGCTGGCGCACCGCTTCTTCGCCGTGTCCCGCCATGCGCGCCGCGCCTATCTCGAGCGCGGCGTGCCGCCCGGCCTGGTGCAAGTCCTCTACAACCCGGTGAACATGGCGTTGTGCCGGCACGACCCGGTACAGCGCAGCGCGATCCTGCGCAGCCTGGACATCTTCGGCGACCCCGTCGTGCTCGGTTTCTGCGGCCGGATGCAGCAAGGCAAGGGCATCTTCACCCTGTTCGACGCCGCCACCGCGGCGATGGCGCAGCAGCCGCAGCTGCATTGCCTGTGGCTGGGCGACGGCCCGGATGCGCAGGCGCTGCGCGAGCGCGCCGCCGCGCATCCGTTGGGCAACCGGCACCATTTCCCGGGCTGGGCCAACGACATCCACCCGTACTACAGCGCCATGTCGATGCTGGCCTTCCCGTCGATCGCGCCGGAGACCTTCGGGCGCGTCTCGGTGGAAGCGCAGGCCGCCGGCCTGCCGGTGCTGGCCAGCGACATCGGCGGCATCCCGGAAACGCTGCAGCCCGGTGTCACCGGCGTGCTGCTGCCGCCCGGCGACGTCGAGGCATGGCGCACCGCCATCGTGAACATGTGCGACCCGTCGCGCCGGCTGCCGATGGGCGCGGCGGCCGAGGCGTTCGTCCGCGAACGTTTCAGCACGAACGTGATAGCAGCCCGCTTCGTGCACCTGCTGACCGCCGCCTCGGCCATCCGCGCGAAAGGCATCCATCGGCACCGCCGCAAGCGGCCGTTGCCGGGCCGGGTGTGAGCAGACTAAGCAAGCTCGAAGCCTGAGCGACGATGCTGGCCTTCCCCCCACAGACGGAAGGAAGAACCATGCGCACCCAACTCGTCACCCCGCTCGTGCTGGCACTGCTGGCAACCGGCGCCGCGCTGACGGCGCAGGCCGCGTCGACGGCCAACCTGCAGGCGCAGGCAAAGCTCGACATGCAGCACGCCCGTGCGATCGCCCTGAAGACGTATCCCGGCCACATCGTCAAGCAGGAACTGGAGCGCGAACCCGGCGGCAGCGGCCTGCGCTATTCGTTCGACATCACCGCCGCCAACGTCACCCACGAGGTCGGCGTGGATGCGCACACCGGCAAGGTGCTGGAGAACTCGATCGAGGGCGCGGACAACGATTGAGCGTGCGGCCACCGACGGCCCGACAGGGCACCACGCGCGCCGTCGCGTGGTTAACCCGATACTCACGAGCCGATAAGCGTGCTGAAAGCGACGCGCTTCATGCTCTGCGCATGACTCGTCCCGACACGCTCCGCTCGCTCCTCGTCGCGCCGTTGCCCGCGGCCGCCTCCCGCCAGGTCTCCTCTTCATGGGATGCGCGTGGTCGCGCGTGGGCGGCGGCGCTCCTGCGCCGACAGTTGCAGCGGGTCGGCCACAACTTGTGCGAGCCCGGCGGCTTGCCGCGCGCCGGCATCCACCGGGTGCTGGTGTGCCGGCCCAACCACCGGCTTGGCAACAGCGTGCTGATCAGTCCGCTGATCGCGGAAATCGAAGCGCTCTACCCGGGTGCGGACGCTGAATCGGTTGGCGTACAGGCAGGCGCCGGCGCCGCTGCCGAGGATGTCGATCTCCGCACCCGGGTAGAGCGCT
>NZ_MWIO01000098.1 GCF_004799035.1 Rhodanobacter lindaniclasticus | reverse complement strand
AATAAATCAGAGCATCCCTAATGCTGAAATTAAGCGGCGGCGAAGCCGTCCGCTTGGATGACTGGTTAGCTGCCGGGTGATGGCAGCGGAGTGACGCCGCTTGAAACTGTGGAAGTTTCGTTGCTGATCTTTCGGGTGCGTATGCTATGAAAAACAAGTGAGATGCAGAAACGATCGGTCTGGATCTTGGCCTCGTACATCGTCCTTCCGAGCCGGCTAGACCACTCAGCTGCTTTGCTAGACGGCTCGATTGCGCTCATGCCAGGCCACGCCAAAGACCAACATGTACCCCATACATAACCCTCAGGCTCACCAGCGTCCAGCCAAGATTGATAGTTAACGAACTCCTCGCCCCAAGACTCGCCCCAAGTAGCGTCGGCCACGGCTGTCGTGTAGACAAGATCGGTGACATGGGTGAACTGCAATTGGTGCCGACCGGGATCTTTGCCCATTCGCGCCTCGACGAGAAAAGAGTAGTCGCGGCCGTGCTCAACGAAGGCGTGATCCATAACGCCGAAGTCGCAATCCGGGAGCCATTCAAACACGTTTTCGAGTGGATGCATTTGAGGCAGCTAACGCTGGAGTTGAGCGGCGGCGAAGCCGTCCGGCTCGAACGGGATGCTAGGCCTCACCAGCGCCACCCGCTTTTGGGTACAGCCGGCGCTTGCGCTTGAGAGGCCGCGTATGCTCCTCGAGGAATTCTACAATACCTAAGGATGCTCTGATCAATGAAGTTCAAAATGGCCGTCCAGACGGCCATGCAAAACACCGAGCTTGCTACGG
>NZ_MWIO01000097.1 GCF_004799035.1 Rhodanobacter lindaniclasticus | reverse complement strand
CCACGAAGCCGCTGGTGCGTTCGACCAGCGTCCCCACGGACGAACGGTTGCCGGTGCCCTTGATCAAATCGCCCTCCCAGTGCCCAGGGATCAAACGGTCCGCCACTTCCGGTGGACGCACGTGGATGCTCTGCATGTTCGGGATCTGGCCGCGTCGATCGATGCCGCGCGCGCGTGGTTTGCGCGTGCTACGGCCTTGCCGCAGGCAGGCGATCAGCTCGGTGCGCAACGCGCCGCGTGGCACCAGATACACGGCGCTGTAGATGGTTTCGTGGGACACCCGATGGCTCGCTGTCGCAGGGAAGGCTTTCGCCAGTATCCCGGCGATCTGCTCCGGCGACCACTGCGCGCGCAACAGCGCTTGTACCGTTTCCCACAACGCAGGGTCATCCAATTTCCGCGGAACACGCGGCTTGGCCCGGCATCGCTGACTATGTTGGTGCGCCGTCCGCGCCTTGTAACGAGCGCCTTCCGAGCCGACCCTGCGGCATTCCCGGCTGATCGTGCTGGGCGCACGCCCCAGCGACCGCCCGATGGCACGCAAGCTATCGCCAGACTCCAGCCGCTGCTGGATCTCCACTCTCTCTTCCAACGTCAATTCGCTATAGGTTCTCATCGCAACAGCCTATGTCAGATCGGGATAGGTGTTGCACGTGGAGTTTGAGACGGCC
>NZ_MWIO01000096.1 GCF_004799035.1 Rhodanobacter lindaniclasticus | reverse complement strand
AAGACAAACCGATCACCAGCAGTCGCCCGAAAGCTCAGGGCAAAAGCATCATGCGCCCGGGGTTGACGGGAAGTCTCCTAAGGAGATGTTAGGCACGGCTCTTGCCCTCAAATTTGAAGAACAGAAGAAGGCCAGCGATCCCACCAAAGAGAATGAAGGCTCTTCCGATCCAGACGCCCGGTGCACCTATGCCAACTAGGCCGAGCATGAAAGGAATGATGAGAAGCCCAGCCACTAATAAGATGATGGGCACCAAAGCAAGCTTGGTGCGGCCAGCCTTCCAAGCGCGATGCGTACCAACCCCAATGGCGAGGAAGCAACAAACCATACCCCAGATGATGACGTTGGCGATATCTGTTTGACTCACGTATTTTTCCCCTGTAGATGCCTAACGCTAGAGTTAAGCGGCGGCGTAGCCGTCCGCCTTGAACGAGTAAAAAGAGACTTCCTCCCCTTACGGCCTCGAGGGCCATGATGGTGTTGCGACACAACCGTCAGCAGAAGAGGAAGTCTCCATGAGCACTATAACCCTGGGTGTGGACTTGGCGAAGAGCGTGTTTTCGGTGTGCGCGATGGATGGCGCCGGACACGTGCTGGAACGGCGG
>NZ_MWIO01000095.1 GCF_004799035.1 Rhodanobacter lindaniclasticus | reverse complement strand
GCTGGCCGGAGTGCTGGGCGGATCGGCGGCGGGCGGGTGCGGGGGCATGCAGCCTCGGTGGGTGGTGTCCGGCGCCCATTATGCAAGAGGGCCGCGGTTTGCCCGCGGCCCTCCTGACGGTTTGCAACGACTGCGGTGGAGCTAGGGCATCAGAACTTCACGGTGGCGCGGGCCCAGTAGTAGCGACCGAGCACGTCGTAGGTGGAGACGTCCACGTTGTAGTTGGAACCGTTCTGGTACATCAGCGGCGGTGCCTTGTCGGCGAGGTTGTCCACGCCGATGTCGAAGCGGGTGTGGATCGACGGCACCGCGTAGCCGAGCTGGATCGAGTGGTAGGTCACCGAGGCGATCGGAATGTTCACGCCGGGGATGGCCGCATCCGTGTTGAGCGCGGTCAGGCTGTTGATGTAGCGCGACTGCCACTGGGCGTTCCAGTTGCCCTTGCTCCAGTTCAGCGTGACCGTGCCGCGCAGCCGCGAGATGTTGCCGAACTGCTGGCTGTAGGTGCCGGCGTAATCGATGGCCTGTGCGCCCGGCTCGCCGGGGGTGGCGTTGTTCCTGTAGGTGGAGGTGTAGCTGCTGTTGAGGCCCACCTGGAAATCGCCCGGGTCCATGCTGCCCATGTTGAAGTGCGGCACCTTGTAGCGCAGCGTGAAGTCGACACCCGACGTATTCAGCGTGCCCAGATTGACCACCGGCGTGTTGATCAGGAATACCTGGCCCGGCTGGCGGCTGGTGGTGTCCTCGCGATGGATCAGCCCGCAGTACGGGCTGGCACTGTTGTTGAAGCACGAACTGACGACCAGGTCGCCGGTAATCGCGGTCAACGTGTCGGACAGGTAGATGTGCCAGAAGTCGAGGCTGGTGGAGAAGCCGGTCAGCCAGTCCGGCGAGTAGACCAGGCCGAGGTCGATGGACTTGCCCTTTTCCGGCTTGAGCGAGTTGCCTACGGTGGCGGCACCGGAATAGAACGTGTTGACCTGCGCCGGCGAGTTCCCGCCCCAGTTGACCGGCACGTACTGGCAGGCTGCGGCATGCTGGGCCAGTTCGGCCGCGTAGAGCCCGACGCACGGGTCATTCAGGTTCGGCTGGACCAGGGTGCGGCCGTCGTACAGCTCGTTGAGGTTCGGCGCGCGGAACACCTGCGAGACGGTACCGCGGACCAGCAGGTCCGCCACCGGCTTCCATTCGATCGCGACCTTGCCGTTGGTGGTGCTGCCGCTGGTGCTGTAGTCGGAGGTGCGCACGCCCAGGTCGATGTTCAGCGATTGTGCCCCGGGCGCATCGGCGAGCAGCGGGATCAGGGTTTCCGCGTAGAACTCCTTGACGTTGTAGCTGCCGCTGGCGGGCGAACCGCAGGCTTCCTGCAGGATCTGGCAGCGGGTGGTGACCGGGTCGAGCACGGCGAACGAACTGACTGTGTACTTCATCGACTGCTTGCGGTACAGCGTGCCGACCGACAGCTGCATGGTGCCGGCGGGGAGATCCCACAGGTTGCCGCTGGCGTCGAACTGCGCCTGCTTGGTCGAGTTGGTCATGACGTAGATCGGCGTCTTCACGCCGGCGCTCAGCAGCTTGCCCACCGCCGGGTCGGCCTGGTTGAAGATGTTGGCGCCGCCATCGACCGCGGCCTGCAGGGCGGGGATGTCCACCTCGTTGGTGTCGCGCTGGTCGCGCTTGCTGTGGCTGTAGTTGATCGACGCGTCCCAGATCCAGCTGCTGTCCTGGCCGAAGTTGCCGCGCAGGCCGGTGTTGATCTGCGCGTTGTCGGTCTTGTAGCTGTGCACGCGGGTACCGGCGCCGGTCAGGCGGGTCTGGAAGTTGTAGCCGCTGTCCGGATCACCCGGCACCGGATCCTGGCTGAAGGTGACGCCGAACGGGTTGATCGGGTTGCTGGAGGAGATGATCAGACCGTCACCGGTGCCGACCGGCGAGGGCGCGTCCTGGCCGCTGGATTCGGTGCGGTTGTAGAACGCGTTGACGTACCCCTTCAGGTTGGGCGTGAAGTCATAGCTGCCCAGCACGAAGCCGTTGGTGCGCTTCTGCGCGGTCTGCATGTAGTTGAGGGCGGCGTAGTTGTAGGTGTCCGAACTGAGCCGGCAACGGTAATCGCCGAGGTTCGAGCCGTCGCCCGTGGCGAGCGTCACGTTGGCGGTGCCGGACGAGTTGATATCGCAACCGTACTGGCTGGCGATCGAGGCAGGCAACTGGATGCGGCCGGTCGGGATCGAGCTGGAGCCGGCGGCGATGATGGTGCCGCTGGACAGGTACAGCTGCTGCCGCGAGAAGTCGCGTCGCGAGGCCAACGTGGCGTCGTACTTGTTGTAGTCGAGGCCGCCGACGATGCTGTAGTTGTCGCCGGACATGCCGCCGGTCAGGTTGAAGCCGCGACGCTGCGAATCGCCGTGGCTGGAGATGCCGTCGTTCAGGCTGACCTGGACGCCCTGGAAATCCTTGCGCAGGATGAAGTTGACCACGCCGCCGATGGCGTCGGAGCCGTACACGGTGGAGGCGCCTTCGGCCAGCACGTCGACGCGGTCGATCATGTCCGGCGGCAGCATGTTGATGTCCGAGTTGACCATGCGCTGGCCGTCCACCAGCACCAGCGTGCGGTTGATGCCCAGGCCGCGCAGCGAGACGCGCGAGGCGCCGCCGCCGGCTTCCAGCAGCGGGCTGGCGACGCCACCGCCGTTGCTGTTGTTGGAGGGGTTGGTGGCGTTGCCGGAGATCGCCGGCATGTCCTGCAGCACGTAGCCCAGGGTGGGCTTGCCCGAGTTGGTGATGGTCTCGCGGTCGATGGTCACCACCGGGCTCGCGGTTTCGACGTCGACGCGCCGGATCAGCGAGCCGGTGACGACCACCGCGTTCAAGGTCTTGGCCTTTTCCCTGGACGGCGGCGTGGCTTGGTCCGTGGCCTGGTCCGTGGCCGGCGGGTTGGTCGTCGTCGATACCTGTGCTTGCACGCCGGCGGCGACGGAAAGCATGCCGGCTGTCAATGCAAGGCGCACAGCCAATGACAGGTGGTTGAGGTCGTATTTCATGTGCTTTTCTTCCCCGATGATGGTGGTACGGCCCTGTTATGCCGAGCGCGCCAACTGGTGCCCCTTGTCCCCCCCCGGGCATGTTGCAACAGTCATGCACTTGCGCCCAACGCCGAAGAGGTTACTCCCCCCGGCGTTCTCCGCACCACTGGCGCAGGGTGCCCGTCGACGGTTCGCTTCTGGGTGCTGCCAGTTACGGCCGGGGCAGGCTGGAAGCCTCGCTGGCGCGATTGAAATCGCCGATCGCCGCGACCAGGTCGGCCACCGCAGCCTGTTCGGCCTGACTGAGGTCGGGATTCCAGCTGTCCACGATGAGCACGGCGCGGTCGCGCGTGCTGCGGTTCCACGCCTCATGCTCGAAGGTGTCGTCGAAGGTGACGCAGCGGCCTTCCTGCCATGCGTGGATTTCCCCACCCACGCGCAGGGCGCAATCGGGCGGCACCACCAGCGGGAGGTGCGTGACCAGTCGCGTGTTGGTCACCCCGTGGTGCGGCAGGATGTGCGTGCCGGGGCGCAGGATCGAGAACAGCGTTTCCGGGGCGTGCTCGCGAACCCGCACCAGCGGCATCGAATCCAGTACCCCGCTGGTGTGCGGGCAGCGCGCGCAGTTGGCGTCATGGCGCTCGCCATGGCGGTAGAAGAAGAAGGCGTCCCATGCCGGCTCGTCCGCTCCCGCGGCGCCGAGCAGGCGAGCAGCCATGGCCGTGGCCGAATCGGTGCCCAGGAACGGGACCACGTCCTGCTGCGGCTGCGCCAGGGTGGCCAGCAGTTCCCCGCGGATGGCGTCGACGGCGGCCTCCAGCCGCGCCTGCGCGGGAAACCGCTCGCGCGGGTAGAACGGCTGGCTGGGTATGCCGGGGAAGTACAGGAATCGCGGTCGCTGACGCGGATCCGGCACGGGTGCCGGCTGCCCGCCGAGGTAGATCGACAGGCAAAGATCGACGCGCTGCAGTTCGGAGCGACCGTAGCGCTCGCGCAGCGGCTCCATGATCGCGTCGAAGAGTTCGTGCCTGATGGCGGAGACGTATCGAGCCGCGTGCTTCACCGCGTCGCGCAGCCCGGCGGCGGTGGTGGAGTCGTCCAGCCAGCGTCCGCGGGACTGGGCCGTGTTGATCGCGCCGGCATAGGCCAGCATGGCTTCATGCCGCTGTCCGAGCTGCTCCAGCACCACCCCCAGGCGCAACCGCGCCACGAACATTCCCGGTGCAAGCGCCAGGCCTTCGCGCAAGCTGTTCGCGGCGGCGGCCAGGTCGCCTGCCAGCATCTGCGCCTCGCCCAACTGGTGCAGGATGGCTGCATCCGCCGGCCGGGTGCTTCGCGCCGCGCGCAGCAGTTCGATGGCACGCAGCGCGTGACCGCGCCCCAGCTCCTGCCCGGCCAGGAATTGCAGCGCCTCGGCATCGTCGGGCAGGAGCTCCAGCAGGCACGAGTAAGCCTGCTCGGCCCGTGCCGCGTCGCCGCGCTGCAATCCGGAGCGTGCCTGCTCGCGGCAGTTCGTGGCGAGCGCGTCGACTGGCTCGTTCATGGCGCGGTCAGCGCCCGTAGCGGTTTTGCAGGAACGCGAACACGGCGCGCAAGCCCATGGCCTCGCCGCCGCGGGGACGGCCGGGGCGATCGGCGTCGTTCCATGCGTAGGTGTCCAGGTGCAGCCATGGCGTGCCGTCCGGCACAAAGCGTTCGAGATAGAGCGCGGCGGTGATCGCGCCGGCGTGGCGCGAGGCACTGGCGTTGGCGAAGTCCGCCAGGTGGGAGTCCAGCATGCGCCGGTACGGACGCCATAGCGGCAGGCGCCACAGCGGGTCGGCCACCGCGTTACCGGCCTGCAACACCGCGTCGGCCAGCGCTTCATCGTTGGCGAACAGGGCCGGCAGGTCCGGGCCCAGCGCCACGCGGGCGGCGCCGGTGAGGGTGGCGAAGTCGATGATCAGCGCCGGTTGCTGCTCGCCTGCGTAGGCCAGGGCGTCGCACAGGATCAGCCGGCCTTCGGCGTCGGTGTTGTCCACCTCCACCGTGTGGCCGGCGCGGGTGGCGATCACCTCGCCCGGGCGCATCGCGTTGCCGGCCACCGCGTTCTCCACCGCCGGCACCAGCAGGGTCAGCCGCACCGGCAACTGCGCCTGCATGATCAACCCGGCCAGCGCGATCGCGTGCGCGGCGCCGCCCATGTCCTTCTTCATCCAGCGCATGCCTTCGCCGCCCTTGAGGTTCAGGCCGCCGGTGTCGAAGCACACGCCCTTGCCGACGATCACCAGCCTGGGATGATCGGCCTTGCCCCAGCTCAGTTCGACCAGTCGCGGCGCGCGATGGCTGGCGCGGCCCACGGCGTGGATGGTGGGGAAGTTCGCCTTGAGCAGTTCGTCGCCGACCCAGTCGCGCAACTTCGCCTTGTGCGCCCTGGCCAGCGTCTTGATCGCCTCGCCGAGTTGTTCCGGGCCCATGTCCTGGGTGGGCGTGTTGACCAGGTCGCGCACACGCGTGGTGGCTTCCACCAGCGGCGCCAGCCGGGCCAGTTCGTCGGCGGCCACGATCAGCCGTGCCGGCGCGCGCTTGGCCGCGCGATAGCGGGTGAACTGGTAGGCGCCCAGCGCCCAGCCCAGGGTGGCCAGCGCGGTGTCGGTGAGCACGCCTTCGTCGGCCAGCTCGTAATTGCCCTCGGGCAGGTGGCAGGGCAGGCCGGCCAGCGCGGCCAGCGGATCGGCCGACGCCACGCCGACCAGCACACGCACCAGCTTGCCGGCTGCGTCGGGCACCAACGCGAACGTGCCGGGCGCCGCGTCGAAGCCGCTGTCGCCGAGCCAGCGCCGCTGCGTCGCGTCGAGCCGGCGGCGACTGGCCGCCAGGTGCGCGGCGTCGGTGGTCTCGACGGGAATGCCGTGGCGCTGGCCAGGGCGGCGTTCGATCAGGGCGGACATGGGCAAATCCTTCCGGGGAAATGGCCCATGATGGACATGCCCGCGTGGAAGAACAATCGGCGCGGTGTCAATCGGGGCGGGATGGGGCATCCAGCCAGTCGGCCAGCGCCGCCATGTCGGGCAGGTCGAGATCCGGCGGCGGGCCCATGCCGGGCGGCCACGGTTCGCCCTGGCGGTTGATCCACGCCGTGCGCAAGCCGGCGTCGCGCGCGCCGACCATGTCCAGCGCGGGATCGTCGCCCACGTGCAGTACCTGTCCCGGTTCGACGCCGAGCAAGTCGGCGGCGGCCAGGAAAATGCCGCGGTCGGGTTTGCCCACGCCGTGGTCACGGGCGCAGACGTGGTGGCGGAAATGCCGCTCGATGCCGATGCGGCGCAGGTCGGCGTTGCCGTTGGTCAGGCTCGCCAGCGGCCAGCGGGCGGCGATGCGCTGCAGCGCGGGCTCGCTGTCGGGGAACAGTTGCACCTGGTTGCGCGCGGCGAAATAGATCTCCCACAGCGCGTCTACCGGCGCGTCGGCGATGCCGCTGGCCTCGAACGCGCGGCGCAGGGTGAGTTGACGTTGGGTGGTGAAATCGTGGGCCAGGTCGAGCCGCTCGGCGGCCACTCTGGCGCGCAGCTGGCGCATGGCGGTGATCGGCCACGCGCGCGCCACTTCCGGGTAGTGCTGCTCCAACCAGGCGTCGACGGCCTGGTCGGCGCGCTCCAGTGCGGGCAGCACCGGCCACAGCGTGTCGTCCAGATCCAGCGTCAGCGCCAGCGGTCCGTGGACCATGTCGACGCCCGCCTTCCCGGCGACGGTCACCCCGTTATCGCTTGCTGACGCGCAACACCTGGCCCTGCTGCAGGTTGTCGCTCTTGAGCCGGTTCCACGCGCGCAGTTGCGCCACGTCGACCGAATGGGCCTTGGCGATCGAGGACAGCGTATCGCCGCGCACTACCTTGTAGGTCGAGCGCGCCTGCGTGGCGCCAGCGTTGACGCGGCCGAAGTCCTTGCCGTTGGCCTGGCTCACCGTGGTGGCCGAGCCGCTGGCGTGCTCGACGCCGGTCACGGCGACATTGCTGACGCTGCCGCTGACACGCTCCAGCCGCGCATCGTCCGCCGCGCGCTCGCGGCGCTCCTCCAGCGCGGCGCGGGCCTGCACCGTGCGCTGCGAGGTGGGCGCGATGGCCGCGCGGGCGGCGTAGGTGGCGCCGGGCGCGGAGATCGGCGTGCCGTGCGGAACGCGCGCGCCGACTTCGGCCAGGATCGTGCTGCGGCGCTCGGCGTCCATCGCCGCCAGCCGCGTGCCGTCCTCGTACGGCAGCACGCCGTGGCGGCGCAGCGCGGCCTTGGCCGGCTCGGTCTTGAGGAACTCCACGAAATCCTGCGCCTGTTCGGTCTTGGCGCTGCGCGGGTTGGTGACCAGGTACAGCGGGATGAACAGCGGGTAGCTGCCGTTGGCGATGTTGGCCGTGGTCGGCGCGCGGCCGTTGATCGGGATCGCCTTCAGCTTGGGGTTGCCGCCGATGCCGGTCAGCATCGCCACGCCCAGCCCGTTCGGGTTCAGCGCGATGCCTTCCTCCAGCTTGCGCGTGTTGACGTACAGCCGCGGCGCGGCCACCGGCTGGTTGCCGCGGCCGAACAGCAGGCTGCGCAGGCTGTATTCCACGCCGTCACCGGGGCTGGCCACCGCGTACACGTCGATCGGCGCGTTGCGGCCGCCGACTTCGCTCCAGTTGTGGATCCTGCCGTAGTAGATGTCGTGCACCTGCTTCAGCGTGAGGCTGCGGATCGGGTTGGACGCCTGGGTGATGATCACCAGGCCGCTCCAGGCCACCGGGGTGAAGGTCAGCCGGTCGTTCTGCGCGCTGCCGTCGGAGGGGCGCGCGCTGCCGGCGAGGTCGGCGGTGCCGTTGCTCACCGCGTCCAGGCCCGAGGCGGTGTTGAACGGCTGCAGCTCGATGCGGCCGTGGCCGGCCTGGGTCCAGGCCTTGCCCACCTCGTTCATCACCGCGTTGGCGGTGGCGTCGTCACCGCGCCAGACCAGGCTGCCGGACTTGGTGGCTGCGGTTGCCGCGGTGGAGAAACAGACGCCGACCAGGGCGAGGCAGAACAGGCGAGCAAAGCGTACGGACATGATGATGTGAAACCCCGGCGTGAGTGAGCCATGACGTGTGCGAGTGGTCGAGCCCCTCGGGCGGGCCCGCTCGTCCAGCAGCTTGTCGGGCCGTGCAGTCGAACTGCAGGAGGCCGATGAACTGAGAGGATATTGGATCGGCCTGAACCTACAATATCAAGCGATTTCTGGCATTTGCGTGACGGTGCGTCGCAGAGCGTGCGCGCGGACACGCCATTCACGCGATCCAGGTCCGGTTTTCCGCGCGGTCGTCTTGCGCGGTCAGTTGAGCAGCACGTAATGGCTGCCGTCGGCGTCGGCGACCACCAGCGCCAGCTGGCGCAGGCGCACGCCGGCCAGTCCGCGCAACATGCGCAGGCTGGTGATGCGCTGGTTGCCGATGCCGATCACCACGTCGCCCGCGCGCAGTCCCGCCTGGGCGGCGCGGCTGCCCGGTTGCACCGCGCTGACGGCGGCGCCGTACCAGCCCTGGTCGCGCTGGTTCTGGCTCAGCTCGCGGAAACGCACGCCGGCCAGCCGCGGGTCGAGCTGGCCGCCGTCCAGGCTGGCCAGTTTCTCGGCGCTGAGCGTGGCGCTGACCTGGCGCGGCTGGCCGTCGCGCACGATACCCAGTTGCAGCGTGCTGCCCAGCGGCAGCAGGCCTTCGGTGTTGCGCAACTGCTGCACGCTCTGCAGCGGCTTGCCGTCGAGCGAGGTCAGCACGTCGCCCGGCTGCAGCCCGGCGCGCGCGGCGGCCGAATCGTCGCCGACGCCGGTCACCACCACGCCCTTGCTTTCCTTCAGCCCCAGCGCCTGCGCGATGCGCGGGGTGATCGCCTGCGCCTGCAGGCCCAGGCTGCCGCGCTCGACCTTGCCGTGCGCGATCAGCTGCTTCATCACCTCGGCGGTGAGATTGCTGGGAATCGCGAAGCCGATGCCCACGTTGCCGCCGGAGGGCGAGAAGATCATGGTGTTGATGCCGACCAGCTCGCCGCGCAGGTTCACCAGCGGGCCGCCGGAGTTGCCCGGGTTGATCGAGGCATCGGTCTGGATGAAGTTCTGGTAGCTCGAGTCGCCCAGGCCCGAACGCCCCAGTGCCGAGACGATGCCGGCGGTCACCGTCTGGCCAAGCCCGAACGGTTCGCCCACCGCCACCACGTAGTCGCCCACGCGCAGGGTGGAGGAGTCGGCCATCGGCAGCGCCTGCAGGTTGCTGGCCTGGATCTGCACCACCGCCACGTCGGTGGCCGGGTCGGTGCCGATCAGCCTGCCCTTGAAACTGCGCCCGTCCTGCAGCGTCACGCTGATGTCGTCGGCGCCGGCGACCACGTGGTTGTTGGTCAGGATGTAGCCCCTGGCCGCGTCCACGATCACGCCCGAACCCAGGCTCTGCTCCACCCGCTCGCGCGGCGTCGCCGGCAGGCCGAAGAACTGGCGCACCATCGGGTCGTCGAAATACGCGTCGCGCACCGGCACATGGGTGGTGCTGGAGATGTTCACCACCGCCGGCGTCACCCGGGTCAGCATCGGCGCCAGCGACGGCATCGGCTGGCCATCGACCGCGGCCGGCAAGGTGGCCGCGTGGGCGCCGGCCGGCAGCGTGCCGACCGCGATCACGGCCGCGGCCAGCAGCCCGGTCAACCACGACGGCAAGAGAGGGCGAGACGGCATGAGGGGCTCCTTGGCAGGGGTGGAAAGCGGCGCTGGTTCGACCGATCCGCGGCGCGCGGGTTCCCCCACGCCGATGCCACTCGCAGGACTTTACTTCCCGGGGCGTCAGGGTTAACTTCCCTACTTGGTAACAACCACAACATCTTGTGTTCTGGCGCCAATGCCGAAACTAGCGCTGGTGCGAACCGCGGCATTCTTGGGGGAGGAGCCATTGTTGTCGGAAAGCCAGGGGGCGGGCGGGCCGGGAGGTCGTTCCCGCCCGGGATCCTCGCCGCCGTCGCGTCGCGAGCGACACCCTTCCATCCCCATAAAAATCAACGGGGGCCGCAAGGCCCCACCGAGAGGTCAGCAAAACAATGAGCACAATGCGTGCGCCAGCCACTCATCCCGCCACCGGCCGCGATGCCGCCGTGGACATCCCGCTCCAACCAGCCCGGCGGGACTTCTGGGACAAGTACAACA
>NZ_MWIO01000094.1 GCF_004799035.1 Rhodanobacter lindaniclasticus | reverse complement strand
TTGTACTATGATTTTTCATGCACTACACGACACAAATCACTGCACCCCCTTCTTTTCTGCTCCCGATCGAGTTTTTAAAAACAACACGCCCCACCCCCGCTCCTGTCACACGCCCCCAACCCCCCCTCCACACTAACCCCCCCCCTTCCCCCTGCCCCCCCACAACCCCGACCCCCAAAACCCCCCCCCCCCCCGGGAGAGGGTTGGGGGTGAGGTTACGGGGTCGCGACGGACTCCACCCATCCCCCACCCACCCACTCACCGATCCAGCGGACTCAACACCCCGTGCCCGCCGCGGTTGAGCACATGCGTGTAGATCTGGGTCGTGGCGACATCCTTGTGGCCCAGCAACTCCTGGATCGTGCGGATGTCCTGCCCGGCTTCCAGCAGGTGCGTGGCGAACGAATGGCGCAGCGTGTGGCAGGTCGCCGGCTTGACGATGCCGGCCTTGAATCGCGCGTTGCGCACCGCGCGCTGCAGGCCGGCCTCGTCCACGTGATGGCGCCGCCGCTCGCCGTCGCGCGGATCGCGCGACAGCTGATCCGATGGAAAAACGTACTGCCATCCCGGCTCGCGCGGCGCCGACGGGTACTTGCGCGCCAGCGCATGCGGCAGCCACGCCGCGCCCAGGCCCGCCGCCAGGTCCTGCTGGTGGACCAGGCGCACCCGCTCCAGCTGCGCGCGCAGTGCTTCATGCAGGCGTTGCGGCAACGGCACATGCCGATCCTTGCCGCCTTTGCCGTCACGCACGCAGATCTGGTTGAGCTCGAAATCCACATCCTTCACGCGCAGGCGCACGCACTCCATCAGCCGCATGCCCGAGCCGTACAACAGCGAGGCCATCAAGCCGAAGCGGCCATCCATCATCGCCAACAGGCGGGTCACTTCATCGCGCGAAAGCACCACCGGCACCCGCTGCGGCCGCTTCGCCCGCACCACCGTTTCCATCCACGGCAGCTCGATCGACAACACCTCCTTGTACAGAAACAGCAGCGCCGACAGCGCCTGGTTCTGCGTGCCCGCCGCCACCTTGCCCTCGACCGCCAACGTGCTCAAGAACCCCTCGACCTCAGCCATCCCCATGTCGCGCGGATGCCGCTTGCCGGTGGCCAGAATGAACCGCCGAATCCAGCCCACATACGCCCGCTCCGTGCGCAAGCTGTAATGCTTCAAACGCAACCGCGCCCGCACCTGATCCAGCAACCGCGGCGTTTTCGCCTCCGTTACACCCTCACTTCCGCCCTGATAACTCATACACCCTCAAAAGTCGCTGATAACAACGGCAGAATGCCCGCCCGGCGTGCGCCAGGCATCCGCGCAAGACCATGATCTGACGTAGGAATCCGCCGCTTGTGCGGTCAGCAGTGGCGCCGCATACTCGGCGCAACACCCCGTTTTTGGGGTCTACCTAGCGTTAGCCTCGAACCCAAACCGCGGAGGAACAACCAATGCCTACCGAGCTACACGTGATCTTCGGAACCGGCCCTGTGGGGTGTTGGACAGCGCGGGCGCTGCGCAGCCAAGGATGTGCTGTGCGCGCGGTGAATCGAAGCGGAGTGCGCCCAGGTTTGATGCCCGCCGACGTCGAAATGGTCAAAGCGGACGTCGCTGACCCGACTCAGGCTGCGACAGCGGCCACCGGAGCCAGCGTGGTCTACCAAGCCCTCAATCCCCCGTATCACCTCTGGCACGAGTTCTTCCCGGCCTTGCAGGCCGCCGCGCTTGCCGCCGCGAAGACGGCGAACGCCAGATACGTGTCAATTGAGAACCTGTACATGTATGACTCCTCGAAGTCGATGAACGAGGCCTCGCCAGTCGCACCGGTTTCCGGGAAAGGGGCGCTTCGCCAGAAGATGGCGGAGCAAGTTATGGCCGCTCACACGCGCGGCGAAGTACGCACGACGACGCTTCGCTCCAGCGATTACTACGGACCTGGCGTGCTCGGCTCGGCACTAGGCGAGAGGGTGTTCGGCAATCTGGTCGCCGGCAAGACGGCGCAACTCAGTGGCTCAACGACGATGCCGCATTCCTTCGCGTATATCGAAGATGTCGGCCTCGCGGCAGCCGCTCTGGGTAGGCACGACAAGGCCCTCGGTCAGGTCTGGATTGCCCCGCATGCCCCAGTCAGGACTCAGGGCCAGATGGTCGAGGAGGCCTGTCGAGTGCTTGGTGTTGACCCGCGAATCAGTGCGGTGTCACCGCTCATGATGCGTGTGGTCGGGCTGTTCGTTCCAGCCGCGCGGGCCAGCGTGGAGATGATGTACGAGTTCACGGCGCCGTTTGTGGTCGATTCGTCGCGAATCGAACGCGAGTTCGACCTGTCTGCCACGCCCATCCCGGCGGCTATCCAACGCACGATTGAGTGGTACCGGGAGCACGTTGCCAAAGGGTGAGGTCATGGCCGGTTAAGTTGAGGCTAACAGCCGGTTGCAGCGGACGGCGCAGCTCGCCGCCGCTGAACCGGAGCGTTAGGGAGCAGGTGAAGTTGACGTCTAGTCTCGAAGAGCCGAGTTATTCCTGCATGTTCTGCGCTCAGGCCATTGAGGTTGGTGCACTCGATCCATGCGCCATCCACTTGGTTGCTCGTGCCAACCGTCAGCGCAGTGAGCAAAAAGAGCAAGCCTTCTTTTGTCACATCGCTTGTTTGCAGTCAGCGTCATCCATTCATCCGGCAAATTTTTACATCGCAGAGCCAGACTTCCCTTCGGTTGGTGAGCTCGCTGCTCCCTAACCAATCATTCGAGGCGGACGGCTTCGCCGCCGCTCAATTCCAGCGTTAGACTCAAATCCAGAAGTTCTGTACCAGGGCGAATTCTAAGGGGCTTCCATGGGCGTCCAAAAAAAGTACGACGCTCTCGTGAAGGAGTGGGGTCGCGAGCTCGCCAATGAAATTATGGCCAAACGTGCATCCAAACGTCCTGCTAAAAAGGGTAAGAGCAAAGGGCAGCACTGGTCGCCGGTACTACCCGGCTCCTTCGAATCTGGAAAACATCGCTAGCAAAACGCACTCGCACAGGTGGTTCGCTTCGCAACCGTCTAACTACTCGTTCAAGGCGGACGGCTACGCCGCCGCTTAACTCCAGCGTTAGGGCCGCCTATGAAACGTTTGATAGTTCTTTCGACACTCGTGCTTCTTGGGTGTACTCAGCAGGCCCAAAAGTCGTCCTCCGTCGCCACAGTTGGATCACTGCACGCAAGACCTTCCTCCGGTAGCGCCCTTAATTCGACCCTGCTGCACACCACCGTTTCGGGCCGAAACGGTGGTGTGCAGCAGGGTCGAAGTA
>NZ_MWIO01000093.1 GCF_004799035.1 Rhodanobacter lindaniclasticus | reverse complement strand
GGCCGACTCAAACTCCACGTGCAACACCATGCCGCATCTGACATAGGCTGTTGCGATGAGAACGTACAACGAATTGACCCTGAACGAGCGAGTGGAGATCCAGCAGCGCCTGGCGTCGGGCGACAGCTTGCGAGCCATTGGAAGATCGCTGGGGCGCGCACCAAGCACGATCAGTCGCGAGTGCCGTCGAGCGAGCGCTTCCCCGGATAGCTACCAGGCGCAGGCGGCACAACATCACCGCGAGCAGTGCCGGGCCAAGCCACGGGTACCACGGAAACTGGGTGACCCCGCCCTGTGGGAGACGGTACAAGCGCTGCTGCGGGCGCGCTGGTCGCCGGAGCAGATCGCCGGGATACTGGCGCGAGGGTTTCCTGATACAGCGAGCTACCGGGTGTCCCACGAAACGATCTACACCGCGGTGTACCTGGTGCCTCGCGGCGAACTGCGCAAGGAACTGATCGGATGCTTGCGGCAAGGCCGCAGCACACGCAAGCCACGCACGCGCGGCACCGACCGGCGCGGCCAGATCCCGGACATGCAGAGCATCCACGTCCGCCCGCCAGAGGTTGCCGATCGCCTGATCCCGGGTCACTGGGAGGGCGATCTCATCAAGGGCGCAGGCAACCGTTCCTCGGTGGGCACGCTGGTCGAGCGCACCAGCGGCTTCGTGGTGCTGGCCAAGATGAGCAGCGCCAGCGCGGCCGACGCGCTGGAGAGCTTCGGCAAGGCCTTGAAGGGCATCCCCGAAGCGCTGCGCAAGACGCTGACGTACGACCAGGGCAAGGA
>NZ_MWIO01000092.1 GCF_004799035.1 Rhodanobacter lindaniclasticus | reverse complement strand
GTGGAAACGGGGTAGAACCCCATCGCCGTCGTGCCCGGGAAGCCCTCGCCCTCGGCCGCCCCATCTCGCGCGGATAGCGCTTTCCGGTCGCCAGGATGAACGTGGTGTCCATCCCATGTAGATAGCCCCGGTGCGCAGCTTGGGGCGTTTGAGGCGCAAACGCCGCCGAACGTCGTCCAGCCGGCGGCGTGCAGACACACCCGGATTGACCCTGGATATCACCGACGATTGTGGGTGACAAGACATAGCGCCTCGATTCGTGAGATATGCAATGGCGACATTGCTGCCGCGCACCGCCACCACGAGTAGGCAACTCCTTGTCTGTCCGCAGATTCGTCTGCTTGACGCGTGCCGGTCGAACGCTGAACATCCGGTGCATATGCCCCGATCTGGGGTCTGCTAAGCGTTAGTTCTTCTCTGGAGGTTCCGTGGAGCTCTTCAACCTGTCGAGCGCTGAGTACGCCATATCCAACATCGGACTCGGAAGAATGAAGATTTCGCGCATCGGCGATTTGAATGACCCCTTCGAACTTCTGCCATTCAATATTCAAGACAAAAAGCTACGTGCCGCGGCGCGCCTAACGCGAGATCAGATTGCTAAGACCCGCGGCGTTCTTTGCTTTAGTCAGAACTGGTCTAACCCGGTACTCTGGAGCCACTACGCAGATAAGCACCGTGGCATAGCCTTAGGATTCGAGGTCAGAGACAGATTCGCAATCCCTGTCTCGTACGAGAAGACGCTTACCGAAGTTGAAATTGATCAACTTGCCTCAAGCGCAGATCCATCAGAAGACTTTGGTCGTGCATTGCTTGCGACAAAGTTCGAAGACTGGAGATACGAAAATGAGTTCCGAATTTTTATTGATCTGACTCAACATGAATCAGAGGGTGGACTTTATTTCTGCTACTTCGACAGCGATCTGGTACTCACATCTGTTGTGCTTGGCGCAAGGTGTACAGTTCCTATTGAGCAAGTACGCAAGCTTGTTTCTCAATATCCACACAAAGTTCGCGTCAGGCAGGCGCGCATGGCCTTCACCAAGTTCGAGGTTACAGAGGATGAGCGTTACCGAGAGAAGACCTAACAATTCCTTAGGAGATGTCCCGTCAACCCCGGGCGCATGATGCTTTTGCCCTGAGCTTTCGGGCGACTGCTGGTGGTCGTGTTGTGCTTCGTGTGTGCTGCGTGGTCAGTGGGATGCGGCGTCGAACGTTGCCAGACTGCATTTCCTTAGACGGTCTTGTAGAGTCGATGTTGCCGGCTCGGACCAGGGTATAAACCGCGGCCGGAGACCTCATTCGTTCAGCGGTGTCGTCGGTGTTCGGGCATCCAGATCGGCCAGCATCTGGCGCAGGGCCTTGTCACTGTTGCCCATCACGATGCCGAACTCGGCCAGCAGGCCGCGCAGGCGGTTGCCGATCGCCAGACTCTCCGCCTTGTAACCCTCGCGCACCCGATGCCAGGACAGCCGGGCCTGCTGGTCGATGGTCTTGATCGGCACGAAGCGCATGTTGCCCTGGCGGGCGGCCGTGGCAATCGCCTCGGCGTCGTTGCGGTCGTTCTTGCTGCGCTGAGTCTTGCGGTACGGCTTGACCAGCTGGGCGGCCATCAGCCGCGGCTGCAGCCCGTATTCCACACACCGCCGTGCCCAGTGATGGGCCCCGCTGCACGCCTCCCGACGTCCCCCCGCATTGAGT
>NZ_MWIO01000091.1 GCF_004799035.1 Rhodanobacter lindaniclasticus | reverse complement strand
TCCTTAGGAGACTTCCCGTCAACCCCGGGCGCATGATGCTTTTGCCCTGAGCTTTCGGGCGACTGCTGGTGATCGGTTTGTCCTGCGTGCTGCGTGGTCAGTTTGATGCGGCGTCGAACGTTGCCAGACTGCATTTCCTTAGACGGTCTTGTTGAGTCGATGGTGCCGACTCGGACCAGGGTATAAACCGCGCCCGGAGACCTCATTCGTTCAGCGGTGTCGCCGGTGTTCGGGGATCGGCCGAAGCACGTTTGGACGTCCAGAATGTTAGTCAGGTTCTCTCCGGGTGGGTCTGACCCGTTGTTGCCGCGTGGCGCTGACGGTGAATCGGAAAAGAGGTTCCTCAGGCGAGCTGGGCGGGACGATGCATCGGATGGCGCTGACTGGCACGGGGGTCGTAGTCCACCTCGTGGGCCAGCATCACCCACAGCTGGCGCGCATGTTTGTTGGCGATGGCAACCAGCACCTTGCCGAACGACAACCGCCCGGCCAGTGACCGAATCCATAGTTGCTCGGGCGTGGCCTTTTCGGTGGCGACCGCCTTGGCGCGCTGCAGGCTGCTGCGCGCGCCCTGGATAAGCAGCGTGCGCAGGTAGCCATCACCGCGACAGCTGATTGCGCCCAGCCGCGTGTGTCCGCCGCTGGAGTGCTGCGTTGGCACCATGCCGAGCCAGGCCGCCAGTTGCCGACCGTTGCGGAATTCCTGCGCCTTGCCGAGGCTGGCGATCAGGGCGTCTGCGGTGAGCGCGCCGATGCCGACGATCGCGCGCAGGCGCACGCACCGCTCGTCCTCGCGCGCATGGGCTTCGATGCGTGCATCGCACGCGTCGAAGGCCGTGCGGACCTGGGCCCAGTGGGCCTCCACGCTGCGGATCAACGCCTTGAACTCCGCCGGCAGCGCCGGGTACGCATCCAGATCGGCCAGCACTCGGCGCAGGGCCTTGTCGCTCTTGCCCATCACGATGCCGAACTCGGCCAGCAGGCCGCGCAGGCGGTTGCCGATCGCCAGACTCTCCGCCTTGTAACCCTCGCGCACCCGGTGCCAGGACAGCCGGGCCTGCTGGTCGATGGTCTTGATCGGCACGAAGCGCATGTTGCCCTGGCGGGCGGCCGTGGCGATCGCCTCGGCGTCGTTGCGGTCGTTCTTGCTGCGCTGACTCTTGCGGTACGGCTTGACCAGCTGGGCAGCCATCAGCCGCGGCTGCAGCCCGTACTCTTCACACCGCCGTGCCCAGTGATGGGCCCCGCTGCACGCCTCCATTGCCACCACCGTCCCCGCCGGCCGCTGCGCCAG
>NZ_MWIO01000090.1 GCF_004799035.1 Rhodanobacter lindaniclasticus | reverse complement strand
AGATGCGAACCAGTTCGGTGTCGAGGAATGCCATGAGCGTGCACTTGCGTCGGGAAAGGCGGCAAGTCTAGCAATTCGCCCCCATCCCCCTGCGGCACGCCGCCGGACCCAGCGGCTATCGGCAAGGCCGGCTCCCTTGCCGCGAACACGAAAAAGGCCACCCGACGGGTGGCCTTTTCGCGACTCTGTATGGTGGGCGATGCAAGGATCGAACTTGCGACACCTGCCGTGTGAAGGCAGAAAAGCGGACTTTTACGGACTTGCATGGACGCACTAAACCGTTGAAATACCTTGCTTCTAGTCCTTGCGCGTCCGGTCGAGTGTGCTATAGTTTTTCCGTACTACGTCCGTACGGAGAAAATCATGGCCCGTTTCGAGATCGACAAGGTTCGCGTTCGCAACCGTCTAGCCGTCCGGCGTGAGCCATATTGGGGCGCTCCGATCGCGCGCGGCCTGTTTGTCGGATTCCGCAAACTGGACGGCGGCGGCACCTGGATTGCCCGCCAGCGTGACGACGACGGGCGCCAGCGCTACAACGCCATCGGCCATGCTGATTCGATTCCGTACGATGACGCGGTGAAGGCTGCGCACGCATGGGCCAAGCAGGTAGATGCCGGCGTTGACACGTCCGAGGTGCAGACCGTCGAGGATGCGTGCAAGGCGTACGTCAAGGACCGCCGCCGCGAAGTGGGCGACGCCAACGCCGACGATGCCGACGGCCGGTTCACGCGTACCGTCTACGGCCACACCATCGCCAAGGTGAAGCTGGCCAAGCTCCGCGCCGAGCAGATCAAGGCATGGCGCGCCGGCCTGGACATGAGCGACGCCAGCAAGAACCGCACGCTGTCCGCGCTCAAGGCCGCGCTTAACTACGCCGTGTCGTCGCGGTACGTCGAGGCGGGGCGGGCCATCGAATGGACGGGCGTCAAGCCGCACGAGGTCACCACGCGGCGAGACCTGTACTTGAACCGCGAGCAGCGCCGGTCGCTGGTGGAAGCGCTGCCGGAAGGTGCCCGCCCCTTCGTGCGCGCCCTGTGCCTCCTGCCCTTGCGTCCTGGCGCTCTTGCAGCGGCCACAGTCGCCGACCTGAGCGCGAGGCGGGCCAGCCTACGGATCACCACCGACAAGGCCGGAGAGGGGCGCGTTGTGGCCCTGTCGCCAGAAGCAAAGAAGCTGCTGCAGGGTCAGGCAAAGAGCAAGCTGCCCGCCGCGCCGCTGATCGCCTATGACGACGGCTCCCCGTGGCACAAAGAGCGCTGGAAGCAGCCGATCAAGAAGGCCGCGAAGGCTGCCAAGCTGCCCGCTGGCGTCTGTGCCTACACGCTGCGCCATAGCGTCATCACCGACATGCTCGTGGGCGGCATGGACTCGCTGACCGTGGCGAGGATGGCCGGCACGTCCCTGGCGATGATCGAAAAGCACTACGGGCACTTGCTACATGAACACGCGGCCAAGGCGATGGCGGGGCTGGCGCTGTAGCAAAGGTGCAACGTTGCACCCTTTCGCCCATGGGCGAATTCGCCAATTGGCGAAACCCGCAATGGGTCAACGCTGACCAATTTCCGGCGACCGCCAGAGAAAGCTGGCAACGTTGCCGGTGACCATCAGCCCCGCTTAGCACGGGGTTTTTTGTGGGGGGCGATCTTAGCTTCGCTTTTTTTCTGACCATGCCACATCACTTGCAGACGAGCCTTTGCCACCGCCGCGATCTCAGCTTTTGACATGCCCGATTGTTCAAGCGCGGTCACCTCCTGATAAAGCTCATCCACCATATCAGGGCGATGGAAAGGAAGCGGATTAAAGCTCTGATCGTTAGGTTGCGCATTCACCGCCTCCATGAATGCCCGGTCTGCCGGGGTCATCAGTGAGACCGGAGTGACCATCGCCTTGCCGCCCTTGCTCGCCAGCATCAACTGCACCCATTGATCGCCCGTTATCGGACTCCTCCCCTTTCTGTCCTGCTGTTCCGACAGCATGTCGAGGAGGAGCATCACCGAACGACCGTCAACCCTATATTCCCGCAGAGCGAGTGATAGCAGGTGCTCCGCTGCTTGGCTCAGTGACGTCTGACGATCACGAGCAACAAGCTCTAACCCGAACATCAATTTCGGTCGCAGGCTGAGAGTGACTCGTTGCAGTTTCTCACCCGGTGCCCGGCGCGGTCTGCCGCCCTTGTTTTTGGGTTCTGACATGGAATCTCCGGTGTGCGGGTTCTTTCGTGTTGAGGGCACTTTACATCCTAATAGGTTTGGGTGTACAAGTACGTTCGTGCAGTTTAGTATGCACAAACGTCCATAACGAAACGGAACCCAACCATGACGCAACCAAGCAACCCTCCGCAGAAACTCGCCTACGGCATCACCGAGGCGGCCCTACTCATCGGCAAGTCCCGCAGCGCCCTGTACGAAGCCATGACCAGCGGGACCATCGCCAGCTACAAGGACGGCAGGCGCCGCATGATCAGCGCCCGCGCACTGGCCGAGTACGTCGATCGCAAGGAGCGCGAGGGGAGTAAAGCCGCATGAACAACAAAACGCTATCGCACGACACAATCGACGCCTGCACCCTGCGACTGAGCGGTGCATACGCCATCGCCGATCTGCTGTCGGAGTGCAATCAGGATGAACTCTGCGGGGGCACGCTTTCCGCCATCGCCTATCTGCTGATGCAGATGCTGGAGGAAACCAGTGATCTGATCTCCGGAAACAAGGAGGCGCAGTCATGAAGAACGAAGCCAACGGTCTCACCATCCGATCCACCTTCGGCATTGTCCCGTGCATCGACAATTATTTGTTCGAGGTGCGCGCCGGCATTGACGCCAACCTCGCCACGTCGAAAGCCGCTTGCCTGGCCGAGTCGATCGAGGACATCGCCACTCAAGCCGTGCAGGATGGCATGACCCCGGAAGTTGCCTATCTGGTGGCGTTCGCCGCCGACGCCATCGGTGCGCTGATGACGAGCGTTGATGGCGCCTGCAAGCGCACGGAGCGCCCATGACCGGCGACCTGGACCTGAGCCGCCGCCTCTACGCCGAACCTTCGGGCGCGGAACTGCTGGCGGCACTCCCTGCCCTGGCCGAGCGTATCCACGCCGAGCTGGAAGCGCTGGCGGCTGATCCGAGTCGTAGTCGGTGCGATGGCGTGGCGCTGTCCCTGTACGGCGTGACAGCGCACGTCCAGCGACTGCGGATGGTGGCGGGAGAACGGACGTGAGCGACCAAACGGAAGGCTACCGGGAAGGCTTCCGGGAGCGCGTACAGGGCGCGCCCGTGGTGACCGTGCAGACGGCCAGCCAGTGCACGTTCCTGCCCTTCACGGCGCTGCCAGCGGCCTACGCAGGGCGTCGCGTGGCCCTGGTGCTGCTGGATGCCGGAGACACGGATTACGCCAATGAAAAAGCCCGCATTGCGAGTGCGGGCTGATTCGATAACACAACGATGTACTGACGGGCCCATCTTACACGATGGCCATTTTGGAGGGAACACATGGGAAGGAAGAAAGAGAACCGATTCAGCGATATTGGCAAGGAAGGCGCGCTCCTCTTGCCAAACTCTCTGATTCGCCATCCGAACATGGCCATGTTGTCGCCGTACGGGGTCAAGCTGATTGTTGACCTTGGCACGCAATACACCGGCTTCAACAACGGCTATCTGTGCGCGTCGTGGTCGCTCATGAGCCTACGGGGCTGGAACTCGCCCACCACGCTGCACAAAGCGATGCTGGAATGCGAGTACTACGGGTTGCTGGTGCGAACGCAGAGTGGCGGACTCAATAAGCCGAACCTGCACGCGTTTACGTGGCGCCGGATCGACGAAAAAACCGACAAGCCGCTAGCAATCAACCCGACCGGTAAGCCATCCGATGCTTGGAAGGAGCCGCGCGAAAAGTACGTCTATCAGAAGCCGATGTCCAGCCGCTCCTTCCGGTCTCGGAGCAAAAAGAGGCGGCATGAAAAACGCGTCGCCTAATACACCTGGTGTATTCACCTTGTACACCACGTGTATTAGTCAGCGAGAAGATGGGCGAAAAGTGCCAACCACCAATACACCAGGTGTACAAGTCAGCCCCTTTTTTGGGTTCCCACTAATACACCAGGTGTACACCTTAAAAGATTACCAGGCAGTAGGGCGCTCTTGATCCTGTGCTTTTGAGGCTCCAGAGGCTCTGAAATAGCCGACGACCCCACGAAACCGTTACGAAACCCAGTGGGTTTGTCCGCAAAGCGTCCGCATGCCAAGCGGACATTCGAAACGAAGATGGAGACACCGATGGCAACTGAACTGGACAAGCTGCTGGCGCTAGCGGAACGCTCGCGAGGCTGGGCCTTCCGTGAGTGCCCGCCGCAGCGGATGCGGCTGCGTGGCGGCTGCGAGCTGGTCGTGATCCCGCCCTGGCTGTGGCGCCCGCGTGTCGGCCTGCGCCCGCGCCCCGTGTGCGCGCCGATACCGTTCCGCAAAGTGGGCTGACCCATGACCAACGCCTGGCGGGGCGAAACAAAAGCAGCAGACGTGCCGGTATTTGGCGCGGGCCGTATCAGTGCGCTGGGTCTGGACGACCCGGACGCAGCCGACGCGGGCCTGGACGTTGCCGACGAACTGACATTTTCCGCAGGGAGTGATTCGGACAAACCGACGCAACTGGAATACCTGCCTGTCGAGCGCCGGGGCGATCTGTGGATTCGCGTTGACAAGGAAGGCAAGGTGCACGCGGGCGTAAAGGCGCCACGGAAGGCGGGCATGGTGGCCCGCAGGTCAACAGATCAATCCGCCCGATGGATGGGGTTCTCCATGATCGGAAAGGGCCGCCACGACGTAAGGCCGGATCTGCTGGCCTTGGTGTGGCAACGCAATCTGATCGGCGTGGAGCGCTGTATCCAGTACGGCGCTAACTACTTGCTGGCGAGCGGTCACCATCGGAACATGGATATGTTGCAAACCGCTGCTGCTGACGCGCTGCTGATCCTGGTCTATGGCGAGACACGCGGGGATGGGGACGGCGACCAGGAGGTGGGGCAATGGATTAAGTGCCACCGACCGCACCGGCCGACGCTCCATGAGAGGGATAGGCAATTCAAGCGGAGGAACGGCACGTTGGCCCCGCTGCGCAAGGCAGCCCTGAAGGTCTATCGCCGCCGCTACCGTGAAGCCGTGGCGCTCTTTGCCGACGCGGACAACTGGCGGCCGACACCGACCGGACGCAGCTTCGCGCGCGCATTCGCTGAACCTGCCTGGTTGCCAGATTCCACCAAGGTGGAACTGTTCGGACCAATGGCGCAACTGTTCCACGACCGCCATCCGACCGTGCCGCCCACAGATTGGATTAGCGGACGGGGACGATTAACTTCCACCGATCGCTATAATGGTATGCAGACGGATTCACACCGCCATGATGAATTTGTCTCGCGCAGCCGCTCCGCGTAATGGGCGGCCACCTCATTAACTGGCGGAGAAAGAAAATGAAGAAATCGAGGATTTAGAACTTCGACGGCTGCGAGGTGGCGGCATGAAAGCCATCACCCATTGCGACGGCTGCAACGCCCGCTTCCGCTTCGGCCAACCGTCGGCAGAGTTCGGCTTGGATGACGATGCCGGCATCCCCATCCGCTACCGGCTGTGCGGCCCGTGCTTTATCGCCATAACGGACGACACCGAACAAGGCCGGTTCATCAACGCCCGTGCCACGGCAACCGCCAGCAAACGCGCCCATGGAGTAATCGCCGCATGAACAGTCAACGCATGACGACGATCAAGCTGTCCGGGCAGATGGGCAAGAAGTTCGGCAGAGTGCATCGCGTCCACCTGGAAACGAACACCACGGCAGAGGCCATCCGTTATTTGTGCAGCTAGTTTCCGGCGTCCAAGGCGTACCTGGCCGGCGCGAAGGATTAGGGCATCGGCTTCGCGGTCTGGCGCGGCAAGGAAAACATCACCGAGGACCAATTGCACGACCCCGTGGGCCATGACGAAATCCGCATTGCCCCCATCATCATGGGCAGCAAGAACGGCGGCGTGGTCAACATCATTCTGGGCGCGGTGCTGATTGCGGTCGGCTATCTTGTGCAGGCTTACCTTTACGGCGCACCAAACCCAATCAGTAACGCACTGTACGCGGCAGGCACTTCCATGATCCTTGGCGGCGTCGTCCAGCTCCTGACCCCCGTCCCCCACGGCACAAAGAACAAGTCCGTCGATAACGAGCCGTCCTATTCGTTCAACGGCGCGGTGAATACCCAAGCCTAGGGCAACCCCGTGCCGCTGCTGTATGGTCGCATGATCGTGGGCAGCGCCGTGATTTCCGCCGGCATCAATGCCGAAGACTACTCGCCGAAGAATGCGGGCATCGACGGCGGCGGCACCGTCCCCGGTGGCGGCCCGTGGAACCCGAAAACCCCCTATGACGAGCTTCCGGCATGAGCCTGTCCTGCATGGGCTGTGGCCGTGTCCTGAAACGCCATCGTGGCAAGCGCCACCACTGCGCAAGCGTCGCCTGTCGCTGGTACTACCGGCGGGCCATGAAGTTGATAAAGGCGGGACGGTTCTACCGCAACGAGAACTGCTGAAACCGATTGAGGGAGGCTAATGTTGGCAGGGGGAGATAAAACGAACTGTGCCAATAAAGGCTAGACAAATCATACACTTACGACATACGCTTCCGTACGTACAGGCTGGCACCTGCCCTAGCAAGGCAGATGCAGTAGTAGCTAACACATTGATATTGCAAGAAATAACCATTTTCTTTCATATCGTACGGACGCCAGTACGGAAAACCATCTCCGGACTTTTCACCGCGACACCGACTCGCACAAACAAAAGGAACACCCATGACCCGCACCATCGAACAGATCGCCACCACCTGGGCCGACCGCGCCGAGGCCGCGAGCACGCTTCCGACCGCCTAGGCTGTCCACCACGTCGCAGATTGGGGCCAGTACCTTGCCCAAGCCTTCCGGGGCGCCGCTGGAAGCCCTACGCGGGCCGCCTTGGCCGAACTGCAAGGCCATGTCACTGGCGCCGCCGGAGCCCTTCTGGCGCTCGCGTCTCGCCTTCCTGAAACCGGCATGGTGGAGGCCGACACTGGACCTATCCCGCGATTGAAGCGGACGCGGTACTGAGCGCCATGGAAACCCCAGCTAACAACGTCGTGTTGTTCCGGCCCCGCATTACGCATGACGTCAACGCCGCTTGGATCGCGCCCGCCGTGTTCGATCAATACAGCTACGCCCTAACGCTGGCCTTGGCTGCTGTGGCACGTGAACGTACGCCAGCGGCCATTGAGAAGGCGCAGTCCATGGTCAAGCTATTGAACGAGGTCCTGGCCTGCCTACATAGCGAGGCAACCAAATGAACAACCGTACGACGCTGACCAACGCACTCGCCACCAACGCCAGCCTTGCCATATAGGGCGCGATCGACGACCCGTCTCCCGAGACCATGCGGGACGCCCTAGTTGCACTGGCGCACTTGGAGGCTGTGCTGCGCGCCTGGCAGGCAGAGGTGACCCCATGAAGGGCTACAGGGACAACCGTGGCCGTGCCTGTCACACCTGCGAACACGAGCGGCGACCCGAGATCGAGCTGCGCCTGGCTAGCGGCGCGCCGGTCCGCGTGGTGGCGGCGAAGTACGGCATATCAAAGGACTCGCTGTACCGCCATCGCCAGCTGCACATGCCCGCTGAACTGGTGACGCAGTTGCAGGCCACGGGGCGCCGAGTCAATCCCGCTGACTTGCAGGAGCTGAAGCGCACCGAGTCCGAGGGGCTGCTGCAGAACCTGGTGCACGAGCGTGCACGTCAGCAACGCATCGCCGACAAGGCCGAGGCTATCGACGACTTCGCCAACGCTACCCGCGCCAGTGTCGCTGCGCTCAAGTCATCGGAGCTGATCGCCAAGTTGCTGGGTGACATCAAGACCGGCAACGTGACGACGAACATCCTGCTGGCCCCTGAGTTCCACGCCTTCCGTACGGCTGTCATCCAAGCCCTGCGCCCGTACCACGACGCCAAGCTGGCGGTGCTGCATTCGCTGCAGCAACTTGAACACAGGGAGGTCATCGACGGTGAATGCACTGACGCCACTAGCCCGTGACTTTGCCCGCGCACTAGATCCGACCCGCGTCATGCACGATGCGGGACTGGCCCCCGATCCGTGGCAGACCGACCTACTATGCAGCACGGCGGACCGTCACCTGGTGCTGTGTTCGCGGTAGGCGGGCAAGTCCACCACGGTCGGCGCGCTGGCACTTAATACGGCGCAGTTCGATCCCGGCCTGATCCTGCTGGTGGCACCGGCGCAACGGCAATCCGTGGAGTTGTTCCGCAAAGTGCGCGACTTCCACAACGCCCAGCCCGATGCACCGAAGATCACGAACGAGTCGGCACTGCGGCTGGAGCTGGAGAACGGTGCGCGCATCATCGCGTTGCCGGGTACCGAAGCCACCATTCGCGGCTACTCCGCGCCCAAGCTGGTTATCGTGGATGAGGCGAGCCGTGTGGATGACAGCCTGTTCACCGGCTTGCGTCCGATGCTGGCGACGAACCAAGGCCGCATGGTGCTGCTGACCACGCCGTGGGGCAAGCGCGGTTTCTTTTACGAGGCGTGGGCACATGGCGAGGGATGGACGCGCACGAAGATCACCGCCGCCGAATGTCCGCGTATCAGTCCCGAGTGGCTGGAGGCCGAGCGCAAGACGATTGGTGAATGGCAGTACCGGCAGGAATACCTTTGCGAGTTTGTCGATACCGATGAATCGTTTTTCAGTTCTGATTTGATCGAGGCTGCGATGCGGCCTTGTGGAGGTGCATTGTGGAAATGATCCGGCCCGACCTGTTCAAGTACTCGACCCGTTACTTTGTAGGCGTGGACTTGGGGCAGACGTTCGACCCCACTGCGATTGCGGTAGTGGAACGACAGCGCGCGCAGCGGCTGTAGGACACAGTACCCGAGCCCCCGCCCACCGAATACAACCTGCGCCACCTGGAACGGTTGCCACTAGGCACGAATTATCCGGCCTAGGTGCAATACGTCGCCAGCCTGTTACGCCGCGAGCCACTGTCATCGCACGAAACTGCAACCTACGTGGACCAGACCGGCGTCGGCCGCGCCGTGTTTGACATGTTCCGCCAAGCGCACCTGTCGCGCCTCTACGGCGTCACCATCACCGGGGGCAGTGAAGTAACCCGCGACGGCGATGGCTGGCATGTAGCGAAGCTGGATCTTGTGAGCCGGCTTCAAGCTCTCTTGCACTCCAAAGAGCTGGCCGTCGAGCCTACGCTGGAGGACGCGCCCGCGCTGCTGAAGGAGCTGCAGGATTTCCGCGTCAAGTTCAGCACGGCAGGAAACCCTATCTTCGGTGCCCGCGAAGGGGCACACGATGACATTGTGCTGGCGACCGCCCTCGCCATCTTCGGCGCTACCCAGCCTGAGCCGGCGACGTCCATCAACATCAGGTGGGCGATGTAAGGCCATCAAGGCCGCGCGACAAGCCGGCGAGTGTTGCGTTTGCTTAAATAACCCCGGCAGTCCGGGCGGGAGGGTGCTACCTCCCGTGACCGGACATCACTCAACCAACTAGCGATGCAACACATGAGCTATCAGATCCCCAACCCGACCAATGACAAATTCATCGAAGGACTCAACCGCATGAATGCAGAAGTGACCAACCCCAACCCATCGACCTAGATCGTCAACACCGATCCGGCGCCGCTGTACTACTACGCCAACCCCGGCGACCGCAGCGAGATGCCCGTCATCCTGGAACAACCGCGCGGAGCGGATGCCCTGGTTGACCAGTTCCGTGACCAGATCGAAGCGGCGCAGCAAATTACTACAGAAGCCGCCGAGGCGGTGGCGGCGGTCAACGCCGACCCCGACCTGAGCGATGAAGGCAAGGCCAAGCGAATCGCCCAAATCAACCGCGACGCGCTCAAGAAGCTGGGCGAGACCGCCGACACTCTCGATAAGCACGGCGGCATTGTGCGAGAGCAGATGATTGAACCGCTGCCTTACGTCGAGGCATACCAGACCGGTGACTACGCGACTCCGACCATCGACGTTCAGCTGGTGCAGGCATTCAAGGGTCTGGACAACAACGCCCGCATGCAGGCCATTGCCGCTATGCAGAGCGGTGGCGATCAACGGATGTGTGACGCCATCCTGCGCATGCCGGCGATCCTGACGGGCCTGTCGCACACGGTACTCGCCAACCTGCGCGAAGCCGCAGTGAATCGGGCACATCCCGAGGAAGTCCAGCGGCGGCGAAGTTTGGAACAGGCAGCGTCGGCGGCGAGAATCATGATCGGTCGCACGGTGGACAAGGTAGCCCGCGACGGTCGCCTGAGCCGGCAGGAACAGCGCGAGACGCTAGGCGAAGCGGCGAAACACTTCCCGCACCTCTACTGACCCACAAGCGGCGGGCTGGTTGCGACTGGTCCGCCGCGAGGATTGAACGATGACTGACAACAAAGAACCAAGCGCGCAGAGCGTGCCGGTGCTGATTGTGCGAGACGGATAGTCGGACGCTGCCGCAAGGCTTGCTGCCGGCCTGAATGACGATGCTGACGTGGTGCTGGTGCACGTCAAAAACTGCCGGAGGAATACGCATGGCACGTTCGACTGAAACCGCAAGCCTCATCCTCAAGGCCGACGCCACCCAAATCACCAAAGGCAGCGAAGCGCTCGACAAGCTGACCGTCTCCGCCGATGGTGCGCAGAAGTCCGTTGAAAAGCTTGGTGAGACAGAGGAACAGGCGGCCAAGCGCATCAAGGATATGGTCGCGTCCAGCATGGAACAGGTGCGGCAACAGAACGCTTCGATAGCGTCAGGCCAGCGCCATGTGCAGATGACCGACGCGCAACGTGCGGCGGTAGACAAGCTGAAGGCCAGTACCAATTCGCAGGCTGATATTTCCGCCCGTGGTGCCGCGCTACTTGCCGCCGAGGATCGCGCCCGCAAAGCTGCGACCGTAGGCGTGGCGGAGTAGACCGGCGCGCTGGCGAAACTGCTGGGCCAGATCGACCCGACCATTGCGGGGTATGAACGGCTGGACGCGATGCAGGCGAAGCTGGCCGCATTCAAGAAGTCCGGTGCAATCTCGGGCGATGACTATGTACTGTTCTCGGGCAAGATTGCCGGCATGCGGCAGGAGTTGGACAAGGCTGGCGCACCA
>NZ_MWIO01000009.1 GCF_004799035.1 Rhodanobacter lindaniclasticus | reverse complement strand
CCCCCACCACCACCTGGCCCGTACCTTACCCAGGGCATGTGGGCTCACGCGGAATCCCAACCCGGTCGCCTGTGGTCCCGTGGAGGCCCGCGATCGCGTCGAGGCGTTGCTCAGACGGCGCCGATAGGGTGTTCATCACCGCCGGCATGGGCGGCGGCACCGGCACCGGCGCGGCGCCGGTGGTGGCGCAACTGGCCAAGGAGAAGGGCATCCTGACCGTGGCGGTGGTGACCAAGCCGTTCCCGTTCGAGGGTCGCCGGCGCATGCAGGTCGCCTTGAAGGGCATCGAAGACCTGTCGCAGCACGTGGACTCGCTGATCACCGTGCCGAACGAGAAGCTGCTCAGCGTGCTCGGCCGCGAGGTCACCCTGCTGAATGCCTTCAAGGCCGCCAACGACGTGCTGCAGGGCGCCGTGCAGGGCATCGCCGACCTGATCACCGCCCCCGGCCTGATCAACGTCGACTTCGCCGACGTGCGCACGGTGATGTCGGAGATGGGCCTGGCGATGATGGGCTCGGGCACCGCCCGCGGAGACGACCGCGCGCAGGCGGCGGCCGAGGCGGCGATCAAGAACCCGCTGCTGGAGGACGTCAACTTGAATGGCGCCTGCGGCATCCTGGTCAACGTCACCGCCGGCACCAACCTGACCATGCGCGAGTTCGACGAGATCGGCCGCATCATCCACGACTTCGCCAGCGAAGACGCCACCGTGGTGATCGGCACCTCGCTGGATCCGGACATGAAGGATGACGTGCGCGTGACCGTGGTGGCCACCGGCCTCAACCGCGCCAATGCCTCGCGCCAGCCGCCGATCCGCATGGTCGAGACCCAGCAGATGCAGATGCGTCCGCGCCCGGTGGTGCTGCGTACCGGCACCGGCAACGAGGTAGTGGATTATGCCCAGCCGGAGGTGCAGGGGCGGACGGAGTCCAGCGCAGCGGCCAAGCACGGCGATGCCGGCCTCGACTATCTCGACATCCCGGCGTTCCTGCGCCGCCAGGCTGACTGAGGAGGGTTGCGCAGACGTTGAAACATTGAACGATCACTTGTCCTGCCTGTCAGTCACTCCATTGCGCCGCGATCAGCCGCCTGGCGTGAGTTGCCCCCAATGCCCGCGGCTGATGCCGCGTGGTGTGGTGATGGCGGCGGCCATGGTGATCGGATGACAAGCTGATGCCGTGCGCCAGGAGGACGCCGGCCATGGCCGCGGATTGTCGCCGCGGCGGTCAGGCGATGTCCCGGACCGGATTCCCGTCCCAGGTCCGGGCGTCGCCCCGTTTTCGGGCGCTGGCGAGGGCCAAATGTGCGCCAGTTCCCAAGGATGAAAGAAAGATGAAGGCTTAATCAGACTGTACGGTACGGTTTGCTTTTATCTCAGGTTAAAACTGTGTTAGCATCCGCTCCTGATTGGCTGCTGCCTCCACGGGTCCCAACACTAATGATCAAGCAGCGTACGCTCAAAAACGTCATCCGGGCGACCGGTGTCGGCTTGCACACGGGTGACAAGGTCTACATGACTTTGCGTCCTGCCGCGCCGAACACGGGCATCGTGTTCCGTCGGACGGATCTCGATCCGCCGGTGGACATTCGTGCACGCCAGGACAACGTCGGCGACACTCGGCTCTCCACCACGCTGATGAATGGCGAGGTCCGCGTCGCCACCGTCGAACACCTGTTGTCGGCCATGGCCGGGCTGGGCATCGACAATGCCTACGTCGACCTGTCGGCGCCGGAAGTGCCGATCATGGATGGCAGCGCCGGACCGTTCGTGTTCCTGCTGCAGTCCGCCGGCATCGAGGAACAGCCGGTGGCCAAGCGCTTCATCCGCATCAAGAAGCCGATCAAGGTGCAGGAAGGCGAAAAGTGGGCCAGCTTCGAGCCGTTCGAGGGCTTCAAGGTGGGCTTCTCGATCGACTTCAACCACCCGATCATCTCCAAGCGCACCTCGCGCGCCGAGATCGACTTTTCCACCACCTCCTTCGTCAAGGAAGTCAGCCGCGCGCGCACCTTCGGTTTCATGCGCGACATCGAGATGCTGCGCGAGCACAACCTGGCGCTGGGCGGCTCGATGGACAACGCCGTGGTGCTGGACGACTACCGCGTGCTCAACGAGGACGGCCTGCGTTACGAGGACGAGTTCGTCAAGCACAAGATCCTCGACGCGATCGGCGACCTGTACCTGCTCGGCCACAGCCTGATCGGCGCGTATCACGCGCACAAGTCGGGCCATGAACTGAACAACAAACTGCTGCGCGCCCTGATCGCCGACGCCTCGGCCTGGGAAGAGGTCAGCTACCCCGAGGATCCGGCGGTGTCGCCGATCTCCTACGCACACCCGGCCCAGGCGATCTGACGCCTGGCGCCACGCCGGTCGTCCCGGCATCGCTCCACCCGAATGGCCGGATCGAAGGATCCGGCCATTTTTGTTGACCGCGACACATTCGGTGCGCGCGATGGGTCACAGCCCCGCGCTGGCGGGACTTTTCATTAACTCTTCACGTGGTATAAACCCAACTCGCGTGGCATCGGCCACGGGGGCAAGACGCGATGCGTCTCGCAGGAACGCCCTTCCGTTACGAGGGGTTCTCGGGGGAATCAGCGGTTTCGGCGAAGGACGCCAGCTGAAGGAACAGATTCCGCCATTCGGGGTCTGTGGACGAGGCAGCGGCAGCCCTGAGGTGGGCGGCCGCGGCTGGCGAAAGCGGTTTTGACTGATCCGGCACGGTAGCGGCCGGTGGTTGGGGAGCCACTTTCACGGTGACTGAACTGGCGCAGGCGCCGACGGCGCTTGCGGAGGCAAGGATCTGTGCCTGCATCAAGCGCAGGCGTGATGCCCAAGCCGGTGAAGACGCCAGGAAGACGAGGCGGTTGTTGCGCAGATTGGCGAATCTGACCTGTTCGCGCAGCGGCGATGGCAACGTCTGGCGCAGTGCGCGGTCCAGCGCTTCCAGCGCGTCGGCCTTTCGGGCCAGCGACGCAAAGGAACCGCAGTCGGCAAGGGATTTCGGTCCGTTGTCGCGGCGGCGGGAGGTGGTGGGTTCCGCGCGGTGCATGGTGCCGACATACGATTTTGGAAAGACATGCAGATCATACTCGTCTCACGTGCCCGGAAGCTGCCGAAAACCCTGGATCTGGCCAACCGGCGCGTGCGCTGGAAGCTGCTCTCGATGTTGTCGCTGGGCGTGCTGGGCTGCCTCGCTCTGGGCGGCGCACTCGCCTTGGTCATCGCCAGCCCGCGTGACCGCGCGCTGAGCCAGATCCACGACCTGCAGCAGCAGATCCGCCAGCAGAACACCGAACTCGGCAGCGTGCGCGCCGATGCGCAGCGCAGCCTGGATGCACTGGCGGTCAAGTTGGGCCAGTTGCAGGCGCAATCGACCCGCCTGAATGCTCTCGGCGAGCGCCTGGTGCAGGTGGGCAAGCTCGACAGCGGCGAGTTCGACTTCGACGAGCCGCCCGCGATGGGTGGCGTCGAGGACACCAGCAGCACCGGCTACGCCATGCCGCCTGCGCTGGAAGCCGGCATCGACCGGCTCACCGGACAGTTCAATACCCAGCAAGCCCAGTTGTCGGCGTTGCAGAGCCTGTTGCTCGATGCGCGCATCGAATCGAACCTGAAGCCGACCGGCATGCCGGTTCCCGGCTACATCTCCTCCTACTTCGGCGTGCGCCCGGACCCGTTCGACGGCCAGTCGGCGCGGCACACCGGGATCGACATCGCCACGCCGTTCGGCACGCCGGTGCACGCCGTGGCCGAAGGCATGGTGACCTTTGCCGGCGTGCGGCGCGGCTACGGCAACGTGGTCGAGATCGACCACGGCAACGGCTACATGACCCGCTACGCGCACAACAGCAAGCTGGACGTGCATCCCGGCCAGCATGTGCAGGTCGGTGACGTGATAGCCCAGGCCGGGTCCACCGGTCGCTCCACCGGCTCGCACGTGCATTTCGAGGTCTGGTACCACAATCGCGTGGTCAACCCGCTGGCGTTCGCGCGCAGCCACCGCTAGGGACGCCCCGGTCCCTTGAATCCGGCCCCGGCAGCCGCCAGCTCCTGACGGTTCGCCGGCGTTCCTGCGTGGCGCCGGCACGCCCATCCCGCAAGACCGGGTGAGCCGCACCGGGCATGTAGTAACATGCTCGATTGGCTCGCGTGTATGGCGGGCGTCTTGTTCCCACAACCGGAAAATCGATGTTCAATCGTGCCCTGACCAGTCTGTTTGGCAGCCGCAACGAACGTGTGCTGCGTCAGCTTTCACGTACGGTCCACCGCATCAATGCGCTGGAACCGGAGATGGAGAAACTGGACGACGCCGCGCTGCGCGACAAGACCACCGAGTTCAAGCAGCGCTACGCGGCCGGCGAGTCGCTGGACAAGCTGCTGCCGGAAGCCTTTGCGGTATCCCGCGAGGCCTCCCGCCGCACCCTGGGCATGCGTCCGTATGACGTGCAGCTGATCGGCGGCATGGTGCTGCACCAAGGCAAGATCGCCGAGATGCGCACCGGCGAAGGCAAGACCCTGGTGGCGACCCTGGCGGTTTACCTCAACGCGATTGCCGGCAAGGGCGTGCATGTCGTCACGGTCAACGACTATCTGGCGCGGCGCGATTCGGCGCAGATGGGCAAGCTCTACAATTTCCTCGGCCTGACCGTGGACGTGGTCTACCCGGGCATGGACCACGCCGACAAGCACGCGGCCTATGCGGCCGACATCACCTACGGTACCAACAACGAGTTCGGCTTCGACTACCTGCGCGACAACATGGCGCTCAGCAAGGAACAGCGCTACCAGCGCGGCCTGCATTACGCCATCGTCGACGAGGTCGACTCGATCCTGATCGATGAGGCGCGCACCCCGCTGATCATCTCCGGTCCGGCGGAGGATTCCCCGCAGCTGTACATCGCGGTCAACAAGATCGTGCCGCGGATGATCCGCCAGGCCGAGGAGGACGGCGAGGGCGACTACTGGGTCGACGAAAAGCAGAAGCAGGTGCATCTGTCCGAGGCCGGCATGCAGCATGCCGACGAGCTGTTGCGCGAGGCCGGTGTGATCGACCAGGACAGCGGCCTGTACGACTCGAAGAATCTGGCGATCGTGCACCACCTCAATGCCGCGCTGCGTGCCAACGGCATCTACCAGCGCGACGTCGACTACATCGTGCGCGACGGCGAGGTGATCATCGTCGACGAGTTCACCGGTCGCACCCTGCCGGGCCGACGCTGGTCCGACGGCCTGCACCAGGCGGTCGAGGCGAAGGAAGGCGTGCCGATCCAGCGCGAGAACCAGACGCTGGCCACGGTCACGTTCCAGAACCTGTTTCGCATGTACAAGAAGCTGGCCGGCATGACCGGTACGGCCGACACCGAGGCGTTCGAGTTCCAGAGCATCTACGGCCTGGAGGTGGTGGTGATCCCCACCCACAAGCCGATGATCCGCAAGGACAACCCGGACATGATCTTCCTGTCGCAGACGCCGAAGTACAACTCGGTGATCGAGGACATCAAGGACTGCCACAAGCGCGGCCAGCCGGTGCTGGTCGGCACCACCTCGATCGAGGTGTCCGAACTGTTGTCCGGCCTGCTGAAGAAGGCCGGCGTGGCGCACGAGGTGCTGAACGCCAAGCAGCACGAACGCGAGGCGCACATCGTGGCCCAGGCCGGCGCACCTGGCCAGGTGACGATTGCGACCAACATGGCCGGCCGCGGCACCGACATCGTGCTGGGCGGCAGCCTGGAGGCGGCGCTGGCAGCGCTGCCGGCCGAGGCCACCGAGGTGGATCGCGCCCGCGTCAAGGCCGAGTGGAAGAAGCTGCACGAGCAGGTGGTCGCCGCCGGCGGCCTGCACATCATCGGCACCGAGCGGCACGAGTCGCGGCGCATCGACAACCAGCTGCGCGGCCGTTCCGGCCGCCAGGGCGACCCGGGTTCCTCGCGCTTCTACCTGTCGCTGGAAGACAACCTGCTGCGCATCTTCGGCGGCGAAGGCCTGGTGCGCTGGATGAAGCGCTTCGGCATGAAGGACGACGACGCGCTGGAAGATCGCATGATCAGCCGGCAGATCGAGAAGGCGCAACGCAAGGTCGAGCAGCACAACTTCGACATCCGCAAGCACCTGCTCGAATTCGACGACGTCGCCAATGACCAGCGCAAGGTGATCTACACCCAGCGCGACGAGTTGCTGGAAGGCGAGGAGGTCGAGGCCACCGTCGCCGACATCCGCGAGGACGTGGTGCAGACCCTGGTGCAGTCCTACGTGCCGCCGCAGACCATCGACGAGCAGTGGGACATCGCCGGCCTGGATCGCGAGCTGGAGAGCCAGTTCGGCCTGTCGCTCGACCTCAGGCACTGGATCGAGCAGCAGAGCGAGATCGACGCCGACATGATCCGCAAGCACGTGGACGAGGCGGTCGCCGAGCTGTTCCGCGGCAAGGAGGCGCAGATCGGCGCCGAGACCATGCGCCAGCTGGAAAAGCACGTGATGCTGACCGTGGTCGACAACGCCTGGAAGGATCACCTTTCCGGCATGGATTACCTGCGCCAGGGCATCTCGCTGGTGGGTTACGCGCAGCAGGACCCGAAGCAGGCGTTCAAGCGCGAGGCGTTCAAGCTGTTCTCCGACATGCTGGCGCGGATCAAGTCCGAGGTGGTGCAGATGCTTGCGCGCATCCGCATCCGCAGCGAGGAGGAAGTCGCCGCGATGGAAGCCGAGCAGCAGCGCATGGCCGAACGCCTGCAGAAGCAGATGCTGGCGACTGGTGGCGGCGCGCCGCCCGATGCCTTCGGCAACGCCGCCGCTGCGGCCCCGGAGGACGGTGTCCGCCTGGCCCCGCAGCCGGTGCAGCACGTCGGTCCCAAGGTTGGCCGCAACGAACCGTGTCCCTGCGGCTCGGGCAGGAAGTACAAGCACTGCCACGGGCAGTTGTCCTGACCCCGGGGCAAGCGTGAACTCCGCGGGTGGGGGTGTGGCAGTGCAGCCTTCCCTCCCTCCGCTCCGCTCGCCATCCGCTGTTCAGTCCTCGCCGCCCGGCGGCCGCTTGCGATGCGGCTCGGCGTTGACGGTGATGTGGCGCGGCTCCTCGCCGTCCAGCTGCAACGCGGTGAGCTTGCCGCCCCAGACGCAGCCGGTGTCGATCGCGTGCACGCCCAGTCCGTCGAACCGGCCCAGCGCCGACCAGTGGCCGCAGACGATGCGCACGTCGCGCCGCCGCATGCCGGGCACCGCAAACCACGGGTACAGGCCGGGCTTCTGCGTGCCGGGGATGCCCTTGGCGTCGAAGTCGATGCGCCCGTTGACGTCGCAATAGCGCATGCGCGTCATCGTGTTGATGGTGGCGCGGTAGCGATCCAGGCCCTGCAGCCGGCTCGACCACTGCGCGGGCCGGTTGCCGAACAGGTTGCGCAGCAGGCGCGGGTGGCGCGGGCTGGACAGCTCCCGCTCGACATCCTGCGCGGCGCGCAGCGCCTGGCGCAGCGTCCACACCGGCGCCAGGCCGGCATGCACCATTGCCCAGTCGAGCTTCTCGTCGTGGTGCATCAGCTTCTGCGAGCGCAGCCATTCGAACAGCACCGGCGCATCGTCGGCGAACAGCACCTCGCGCAGTTCGGGATTCACCCGCGCCTGCGCCTCCGGCTTGCGCTGCGCGATCGCCAGCAGGCTGAGGTCGTGGTTGCCCAGGGTGATCACGCACGAGTCGCGCAGGTCGTGGATCAGCCGCAGCGTTTCTAGCGACTGCCCGCCGCGGTTGACCAGATCGCCGCAGAACCACAGCTGGTCGCGCGCGGGATCGAAGCGCAATTTCTCCAGCAGGCGTTGCAACTCGGGATAGCAGCCCTGCACGTCGCCGATGGCGTACGTAGCCATGTCAGTCCCGGACCATCAGTGCAGCGTACGCGGGATGGACAGGGTGAAGGTGGGGATCGGCGCCTCGAACTCGGTGCCGTCGTCGGCGAGCATCTGGTAGCTGCCGCCCATGATGCCCACCGGCGTTTCCAGCACCGCGCCGGAGGTGTATTCGAAATCCTCGCCGGGGCGCATCCACGGCTGCTCGCCGACCACGCCGTCGCCGCTCACTTCCTCGACCTTGCCGTTCGCGTCGGTGATCTGCCAGCGGCGAGCGAGCAGGCGCGCGGGCAGACGGCCGGCGTTGCGCAAGGTGATGGTGTAGGCGAAAACGTAACGGTTGTCCCCGGGCCTGGACTGGTCGGGAACGAAGCGGGTTTGCACCTGCACGTCGATCGTGTAGGGGGATTGTTCGGTCATGCCCGGATTGTAAGGCTTGCGCCCGCCAATGGGGCGGCGCGGGCGCGATGGCTTCATTGCGCCGTCGGAACGACCTTGGCCAGGCGCACGAAATCCGCCGGCGACAGCGTCTCGGCGCGCGCGCGCGGGTCCACGTCGGCGCGGCGGATCGCGTCGCTGTCCATCACCTGCTTGAGCGCGTTGGACAACGTCTTGCGTCGCTGCGCGAAGGCCGCCTTCACCACGGCGTAGAGTTGCGCCGGGTCGGCGTCGTGCAATTCTTCCGGTGGCAGCGGCTGCAGGCGCACCACGGCGGAGTCGACCTTCGGCGGCGGGCGGAACGACTCCGGCGGCACGTCGAACAGCGGCTCCACCCGGCACGCCAGCTGCAGCATCACCGACAGCCGGCCGTACACCTTGCTGCCCGGTGCGGCCGCCATCCGGTCGACGACTTCCTTCTGCAGCATGAAATGCATGTCCTCGATCGCCGCCGCGTGCTCGACGCAGTGGAACAGGATCGGGCTGGAGATGTAGTAGGGCAGGTTGCCGGCCAGCCGCAGTCGCGGCACGCCGTGACTGTGCGCCATGGCGGTGAAGTCGACCTTCAGCACGTCGGCGTGCACGATGTGCAGCTCGCCGACCGTGGCGGCGCGTGCACGCAGCGCGGGGATCAGGTCGGTATCCAGTTCGATGGCGGTGAGCTTGCCCGCCGCGGCCAGCAAGGGCAGGGTCAGGGCGCCTTCGCCCGGGCCGATCTCGACCAGGAAGTCTTCGTCACGCGGGGCGATCGCCGCGACGATGCGCTCGATGCAGAGGCGGTCATGCAGGAAGTGCTGACCGAAGCTCTTTTTGGGGCGTGCGTTCATGGGCCGTGCTGTTCCTGCCCGCGTGCCACCAGCAGCAGGGCGAGCCTGGCCGCGGCGATCAGGCTGGACGGATCGGCGCGACCGGTGCCGGCCAGATCCAGTGCGGTGCCGTGGTCGACCGAGGTGCGGATGAAGGGCAGGCCGAGGGTGAGGTTGACGGTGCGGTCGAACGCTTCGCTCTTCAGCACCGGCAGGGCCTGGTCGTGGTACATCGCCAGCACCGCGTCGTAATGCGCGCGTTGCGCCGGCACGAAGGCGGTGTCGGCGGGCAGCGGACCGAGCAAGTGCATGCCCTCGCCACGCAGGGCGTCCAGCACCGGGATCATCGTGTCGATTTCTTCCCGGCCCAGGTGGCCACCTTCGCCGGCATGCGGATTGAGCCCGAGCACGGCAATGCGTGGCTGGTCGATACCGAACTTGCCGCGCAGTTCGGCATCCACGATGCGCAGCACGCGGGTCAGCAGCACGGGCGTGATCGCCGCGGGCACGGCCGCCAGCGGCAGGTGGGTGGTGGCCAGCGCCACGCGCAGCTGCGGGCTGGCCAGCATCATCACCACCTCGGCGCCGGCACGCCGGGCGAAGAACTCGGTGTGTCCGCTGAAGGCGATGCCGGCATCGTTGATGGAGGACTTCTGCAACGGCGCGGTGACCACCGCGGCGTAGCGGCCGGCGAGGCAACCGTCGGCCGCTTCGGCCAGCGTGGCCAGCACATGGCTTGCGTTGCGCGGGTCGGGTTGGCCCGGCACCTCGTCCGCTTCCAGCGGTACGTGCCGCACGCGCAGCGTGCAGGCGGCGCGGGAGTCGATCGGGGAACCGTCATCGTCGATCAGCTCGATGGAGACGCCGCAGCGCCTTGCCGCGCGTTCGAGCAGGCGGCGGTCGGTGATCGCGACCAGGCTTGCCGCCAGCGGCGTCGCGGCCAGCCGCACCAGCAGCTCGGGACCCACTCCGGCGGGCTCGCCGGCGGTGACGGCCAGCCGGACGAGCGCCATCGCGCTCAGCTGGCCTGGGGCGCGGCGCCGGCCGGGTCCGGCTCGCGCAACGCCGGCACCAGGATCTCGATGTAGGCGTTGGAGCGCAGTTCGCGCAGGAAATCGTCGTAAACCTGTTCGGACTTGCGATTGCCGATGGCCTGGCGCGCCTGGTTGCGTTCGATCTCCACGGTCTGGTCGCTCTGGCGCGTGCCGAGGCGTTCCAGCACGTGCCAGCCGGCTTCGGTCTGGAACGGTTCCGACACCTGGCCGTCCTTCAGCTCGCCGAGCTTGGCGGCAATTGCCCCACCCCACGCGGCAGGCTGGAACCAGCCCATGTCGCCACCGATATTGGCGGTGGTGTCGTCCTTGGAGAACTCCTTGGCCAGCGCGGCGAAATCCTCGTGCTTGTCGACGATGCGCTGGTACAGGTCCTGCGCCTTCTGCTGCGCCTGGGCCGCGGTCAGCAACTCGCTGGGTTTGATCAGGATCTGCCGTGCGTGGTATTCGGTGACGATCTTGCGGTCGCCCTTGCGCTGGTCGACCAGTTTGAGGATGTGGAAGCCGGTGGGGCCGCGCAGGATCTGGCTGACCTGGCCCGCCTTCATCGCCGATACCGTGTCGGCAAAGGCGGGCGGGATCTCGTCCATGCGCCGCCAGCCGAGGTCGCCGCCTTCCAGCGCGTCGGAGGCGTCGGAATAGCGGATCGCCGCGGCGCTGAAATCCATGCCGCCGTTGATCGCGGCTGCCGCCTGCTCTGCCTTGGCCTGGGCAGCCTGGATCGCGGCGGCGTCCGCGCCGCCCGGGATGCTCACCTGGATATGCGCCAGGTGGACTTCGCCGGCCTTGTAGGTGGGGCTGTCGAGCAGGTTGTCGATCTCGCTGTCGGTCACCGAGACCGAGCTTTGCACCACGTTCTGGTGCAGCCGCTGCACGGTGATCTGGTCGCCCAGTTCCTTGCGGAACGCGGCGAAGCTGCCGCCCTGCTGCTCGACCGCCGCGCGCAACTGCTCGGGGCTGAGCCGGTTCTGCTGCGCCACGCCCTGGACCGCGCGGTCGATGTCGGCGTTGGATACCGAGATGCCCTGGTCCTGCGCGCGCTGCACCTGCAGGCGCATCAGGATCAGCCGGTTCAGCACCTGCCGTTTCACCACGTCCATCGGCGGCAGCTGCCCGCGGCCGGCGTACTGTTGCTGGATGGTGCGCACCGCGTCGTCCAGCTCGCTCTGCAGGATGACGTCGTCGTTCACCACCGCAACGATGCGATCGAGCGACTGGTTCGCCGGCGCGGCCGACTGCAGCAACTGCGCATGGGCAGGAGCGGCGATCGCGAAGGCGAGCAGGAGGGATGCAAGGAATTGCTTCATCGGGGGGAAAGCCTGGGTCGCCGAGGCGATGGATTATTGATAGCCGAGAATATCACGGCGCAGCAGCGGGTCGATCTGGCCGCCGGTCGAGCCCAGCCCCTTGAACACGATTTCGAACATGACCGCGTTGTCCCGCTGGTTGGTGTTGGTGCCCGGGATCGGCTTCGTGCCGTAGTAGGACTGGTTGACGTAGTTGCGGCCGACCAGCCGCAGCGTGACGCAGCAACTGTCGTATTCCACGCCGAGCATCGCATCCACGGTGCCGCGGGGAAGCTCGTAGTTGGTCTCGATGGCCGGGGCAAACGCCCAGGCACCGAACAACCGCCACTTGTCCGACAGCGGATAGACCGCCGAAGCGCTGTATTGTTCCAGCCGGCCGCGCCGATAGTGGTAGGCGAGATTGACGATGCCCGCATCGCCGAGGCGCCGCTGCAGCCCGAACGTGGCTGCTTCCACGGCGCGGCTGTTCGGGCTCCACTGCCAGGAACTGTTCACCCGCCAGTGATCGTTCACTTGCAGGTCGAGCTGGGCCACATAGGCCGAACCGGTCCAGTCGGTGCCCAGCACGCGTTGCCGGCTGAGGTAGCGGATCTGGCCGATGCTGGCCGAGAGCCGCTCGACGCCGTCGTTGTCCAGCAGCCGCGTGGTCAGCGCCGCGGTGACGTTGTTCGCGTCCATCTGGCGATCGGCGCCGGAGAACTGGTTGGTCGAGAACAGCTGCCAGTAGTCGAACGACATCAGGTTGGTGTCGAACAGCGGCAGGTTGCCCTGGTCGCGATACGGCACATAGAGGTAGTACAGGCGTGGCTCGAGCGTCTGCGTGTAGTGCGTGCCGAACAGCGAGGTGCTGCGGTCGAACATCAGCCCCGAGTCGAGGCTGACGATCGGCAGCGAGCGGGTCGGCGACTGCTCGGTGAACGGCGATGTCGCCGTACCGGTGAGCCGGCCGGAACGGCCGTAATCCTGATAGCCGTCCTCGAGCTGGTAGGCGGTGTAGCGCCAGGCCAGGCGCGGCCGCACGAACCACGCCGCGCTGCCGAAATCGGCGGAGAGGTAGGGGTAGAGATCTTCGCGCTGGCCCTCGACGTAGCCGGGTTTGCGGAATATCACCGCGCTGGTGTCCACGCCGGTCTGCAGCCAGCGGGTCAGCGGCACTTCCGCGCTGAACAGGGCGTAGGGCAGCTGCCGGTAAGGCAGCGAGGAGTCGGTCGCGAACGGGTTGGTGTTCTCGTAGGTGGTGGCGCCGAACGAGGCATCCCACCATTTGCCGCCGCCGCTGATGGCCGCGCCGGAGCGCAGGTTGTACACCGGTTTCTGCGACATCGCATTGCCGTAGTCGTACAGGTAGCTGGCATCGGAGACATGGTTGTACGTGCCGGTGAAGCGCCAGCCGTCCCACAGGGCGGTACGGTCGGAGAAGTTCACCAGGTAGCGCGACTTGCCGGTGGTGTCGGCCAGGCCGTCGCTCTTGCCGCGGTCGTCGGGCACGTATTCCACGTTGAGCTGCCCGCCGCTGCCCGGCACCAGGTAGCGGAACTCGCCGGCCAGCAGCGGCCCGCGACGGCTGTAGTAGCGCGGATCGAGGGTGGCGTCGTAGTTCGGTGCCAGGTTGAGGTAGTAGGGCGTGCTGATCTGGAAGCCCGCACGGCTGGTATTGCCCAGCGTGGGATAGAGGAAGCCGCTCTTGCGCCGGTCGTCGGTCGGAAAGGTGAAATAGGGCAGGTACAGAAACGGCACCTTGCCGATGCGCATGGTGGCATCGCGCGCCACGCCCACGCCGCTGGCCTTGTCGATGCTGATCGACTTCGCGCGGAACTCCCACACGTGATGGCCTACGTCGCAGGTGGAATAGGTGGCCATCGAATAGCGGGTGCGCTCGGCATCCAGCATCTGGCCCTGGCGTGCCACGCCGTTGCCGCGCGATTGAAGCATCTGGTAGCGCACGTCGTCGGCGACGCCGCGGCTGGCGTTGGTGTTGCCGCTCAGGTGCGAGGCGGCCAGCAGTTGCCCGGCCTCCTGGTAACGCACGTTGCCGCGCGCGTCGTAGTCGGTGGTGGTGTCGTTGTAGTCGAGCGTGTCGGCCTGCAGCTGCTGGTCGGCGCGTTGCAGCAGCACGTCGCCGGAAAGGTGGTAGACCGACTGGTCGGAGCTGTCGACGTGCTGCGCGGTGACGTTTGCCGGCGCGGTAGCGCGCTGGCTGCTGTCCTGGCTCAGGGCCGGGTCGTAGAACTCCAGCAGCGCGTTGGGCCGGCACATCGCATAGTTGAGCGGGCGTGGCGCGCAATGGAACGAACCCAGCGGGCAGCTCTGGTCGGCCGGATCCGGCGCGCTGCGCGCCGCCGGGGCGGCCTGACCGGCCGGAACCTGGCCGCCGAAGAGCGCCAGCGCGGCGGCGACCGCCAGCAGGCGACGTGGGGGAAACATTGATGTCACGGTGGAACCTGCCGACCTCGAAGGCTGGTCAAGTTAGCAGAAACGACATCCCCGTTGCGCCCGCGCATTCAGCGTGGGCTTGGCTGCGGGCGCCGATTCATTCCATCAGGGCCTGCACGTGGGCGGCGGCGCTGGCGGCCAGGGCGGCGAGGTCGTAGCCGCCTTCGAGGGTGGAGACGATGCGCCCCTCGGCGTGGCGCCGGGCCAGCGCGACCAGCCGCTCGGTGAGCCAGGCGTAGTCTTCCTCGCCCAGGCGGATGTCCGCCAGCGGATCGCTGGCGTGGGCATCGAAGCCCGCCGAGATCAGCAGCAGTTGCGGCCGGAAGGCGTGCATTCGCGGCAGCAGCACGGCATCCCACAGCTCGCGGAACTCGTGCGAGCCGGCGCCCGGCGACAACACGCCGTTGACGATGTTGCCGCAGCCGCGTTCGTCTTCGCCGCCGCTGTCCGGGTACAGCGGCGACTGGTGGCTGGAGGCGAACAGCACGCGCGGCTCGCGCTCGAAGATGTCCTGGGTGCCGTTGCCGTGGTGCACGTCGAAGTCGGCGATGGCGACCCGCTTCAGTCCGTGCGCAGCCAGTGCATGGGCGGCGCCCACCGCGATGTTGTCGAACAGGCAGAAGCCCATCGCCCGCTCGCGCGTGGCGTGGTGGCCGGGTGGACGCACTGCGCAGAATGCGCGCTGCGCACTGCCGCCGAGCACCGCGTCGACCGCGGCCACCACGGCACCCGCGGCGTGCAGGGCCGCCTCGGTCGACCCCGGGCCCATCACGGTGTCCTGGTCCAGCGCCAGCATCTCGCCCGGCGGCGCGCCGAGCAGGACTTCGCTGATATGTGCCGCGCCGTGCACGCGCAGCAACTGTTCGCGGGTGGCCGGCGGCGCCTCGACGCGATCGAGCGCGGCGTAGCGGTCGTGGTCCAGGGCCTGCAGCACCGCATGCAATCGCGCCGGCCGTTCCACGTGGCCCGGCCCCGGATCGTGCCGCAGGCAGGCGGAATGGGTATACAGCCGCAGCATGCGGCGGCTCAGGCGGAAGGCTTGGGCTTGGGGCGGCGCTCATGCTGCCACAGCACCTCGCCGTGGCCGCTGGCGCGTGCCAGCACGCGCGAGATCACGAACAGCAGGTCCGACAGCCGGTTGAGGTAGCGCTGCGGCTGGGTGCGGATCTCTTCCACCCGCGCCAGCGCGATCACCTCGCGTTCGGCGCGGCGGCACACGGTGCGCGCCAGATGTCCGCAGGCCGCGGCCATGCCGCCGCCGGGGAGGATGAACTCTTTCAGCGGCGGCAGCGGATCGTTGAGCCGGTCGAGGACGTGCTCCAGCCGCTCGATGTCGCTGTCGTTGACCATCGCCATGCCGGGGATGCACAGCTCGCCGCCGAGGTCGAACAGGTCATGCTGCACCTGGGTCAGCACCTCGCGCACCTCGTCGGTGACACCGTCGGCGGCCAGCAGCATGCCGATCGTGCTGTTGAGCTCGTCGACCGTGCCGTAGGCGTTGACCCGCGGCGAATCCTTGCCCACGCGCGAACCGTCGCCGAGGCCGGTGGAGCCGTCGTCACCGGTGCGCGTGTAGATCCGCGAGAGGCGATTGCCCACGTCAGTGCCTGGCGTGGCCGCTGCGCGGCGCGGCGTGCGTCAGCTGGGTTGCCAGCGCGTGCAGCACCGCACCCAGCGCCACGTAGACGGCGGTGCCGGCGAGGAACGACAGGTACCAGTCGCCAAGGTTGCCGAACCATGCGCCGAGGCTGCGCGGTGCGGGCACGCTGGCGCTGAGCCAGTAGAAGCTGCCGTTGGAGATCAGATAGCAGACGCCCTCGGCCACCAGCAGCGTGCCGGCCGCGAGGCCCAGCGTACGCAAGTTCAGGCCCTGCTGGTGTTTCGCCAGCCAGCTGCCACCCAGCCACAGCGCGCCGTAGGACGGCAGCAGGAACCAGTAGGCCGCGGACACGCAGTAATGACTCCAGAAGTCGATGCCCTGGCCGCTGATCACGAGATAGTCCACCAGCACCGCTTCAGCCATCAGCAACGGGAAGGCCCAGCGGCCCTGGCCGCGCAGCCAGAAGCCGGCGAGGAAAAACACGCCCCACGAAGCGTCCCACAGCGCATGATGCAGCAGCGAGGGATGGAAGCGGGTGACGCCCATCACCAGGGCCAGGCCCAGGAAGATGACCAGACGTCGGGTCGTTGAGGTTGCCATGGGGACTCCGTGCAGCGCTGCGGGATACAGGCGTGCAAGTTTAGCCCAATGCGACCGGGCCGATGCGTCGGTGCGGCGTCGACGCGTATCATCCGTGGCATGAATCCCTCCGGTTCCCCTGTTTGCGGCAGCGTAATGATCGTCGGCGGCGGCCTGGTCGGCGCCAGCCTGGCGATCGCGCTGGATGCGGCCGGCGTCGCCGCCACCCTGGTCGAGACTGCCGCGCCGCGTGCCGACGCGCAGCCCAGCTACGACGAGCGCAACCTCGCCTTGGCCAGGGCCACCGTCAACGGGCTCGACGCGATCGGCGTATGGCAGCACGCCGCCGCCCGCGCCACGCCGATCCGGCACATCCGGGTCAGCCGCGCCGGCGAATTCGGCAGTGCGCGCATCGACGCGGACAAGCAAGGTGTCGATGCGCTGGGCTGGACCCTGCCGGCGCGCGAACTCGGCGCGGCGCTGCTGCGCCGGCTCGATGCCTGTACCCGGCTGACCCGGCTCGCCCCCGCCACGCTGTCCGCGCTCGAGCCGCTGGCGGGCGGTTGGCGCGCGCAGGTCAACACCGTCGACGGCGCGCGCCGTATCGACACGCCGCTGCTGGTCGGCGCCGACGGCACCGGCTCGTTCGTGCGCACGCAACTTGGCATCGACGCCGAGCGCCACGATTACCGGCAGACCCTGTTCGTGTGCACCGTCACGCCGGAGCGCGACCATGCCAACCGCGCCTTCGAGCGTTTCGCCGATGCCGGCCCGATCGCCCTGCTGCCGCTGGCCGAGCGCCGCTGCGGGCTGGTGCTGACCGTGGCTGCGGACGAGGCGGACGCAGTGGCCGCAATGGATGACGCCGCCTTCATCGCGCTGGCGCAGCAGCGCTTCGGCTGGCGCCTGGGGCGGCTGAGCCGACCGGGCCGGCGGCATCCGTACGCGATCCACCGCGTCGCGGCGGCGCAATTGATCGCGCCCCGCGCGGTGCTGGTCGGCAACGCCGCGCAAACCGTGCATCCGATCGGCGCACAGGGCTTCAACCTGGGCCTGCGCGATGCGCTGACCCTGGCCGAGCTGGTTGCCGCGCAGGCCGATCCCGGCAATGCGGCCATGCTCGCCCGCTACGCGTCGCAGCGCGCGCCGGATCGCGAAGGCACCATGGCGATGAGCCATGGCCTGGTGCAACTGGCCTGCCTGCCGCAACCGCTGCTGGCGCCGCTGCGCTCGCTGGCGCTGCTGGCTTGTGATCGATTGCCGCCGCTGCAGCGGGCGCTGGCGCGGCGCGGCATGGGCTTTCGCGGCACGCCGCCGCGGGCCGTACTGGAGCGCGTGCCGTGAGCGCCACCCTCGGCGAGGCCGCCCCGCGCCGCCGCGCTTCGACGCTGGGCGTGGCCGTGGTCGGCGGCGGCATGGTCGGCGCCGCCGCGGCGCTGGCGCTGGCCCGCGCGGGCTTCAGCGTCGCCCTGCTGGAGGCGCGCGCGCCGACGCCGTGGCGCGCCGATGCCGAGGTGGATCTGCGCGTGGTCGGGCTGGCGCCCTCGTCGATCGCGCTGCTGGACGAGATGGGCGTCTGGACGTCCATCCGCGAGGCGCGCGCCTCGGCCTATCGGCACATGCACGTGTGGGATGCCGCCAGCGGGGCGGCGATCGACTTCGATGCGGCCGCGGAAGGCCGCGACATGCTCGGCTGCATCGTCGAGAACAGCCTGGTGCAATGGACGCTGTGGCAGGCGTTGGAAACCGCGGGCGTGCGCCGGTTGTGCCCGGCCGAGGTGACCGCCTTCGAGTCGCGTGACGATCGCATCCAGCTGCAACTGACCGATGGCGCGACGCTGTCTGCCGCCGTGCTGGTGGCCGCCGACGGAGCCGCCTCGCCATTGCGCCAGCTGGCCGGCATCGGCACCCGCGGGCGCGATTACGCGCAGCGCGCGGTGGTGGCGCATGTGAACACCGAACGCGCGCATGAGGAGACCGCGTGGCAACGCTTCCTGCCGGGCGGTCCGCTCGCCTTGCTGCCGCTGGCCGACGGGCGCAGCTCGATCGTGTGGTCGCTGCCCGAGGCCGAGGCGCAGCGCGTGCTGGCGCTGGACGACCGGCGCTTCTGCGACGAGCTCGGCGCCGCCAGCGATTTCCGCCTGGGCCGGATCACCGGCACCACGCCGCGTGCCGCCTTTCCGCTGAAGCTGCAACTGGCGCAGGGTTACCAGGCCGAGCGGCTCGTACTGCTGGGCGATGCGGCGCACGCGGTGCATCCGCTGGCCGGGCAAGGTGTCAACCTGGGTCTGCGCGACGTGGCCGAGCTGCGCGACACCTTGGTCGAGGCGCGTGCGGCAGGTCGCGACATCGGCGCTGAACACGTGCTGCGCCGCTACGCGCGGCGCCGGCGCAGCGCGGATACGCTCGATGCGCTCGGCTTCGACGCGCTGGCGCGCGTCTACGCCTGGCAGTCGCCGCCGCTGGTCGCGGCGCGCGCCATCGGCGTACGCTTGCTTGATCGGCTGGCGCCGTTGAAGCGGCGGTTGTCGGATCACGCCGCCGGACTTTGATCTTTGCCCTCGTCTGCGACCGAAGGAACTCGCTTCGGGACGCGCAGGGGAGGGCTCTCACGCCACCGGAGGATCGATCATGCGCATCGCCCGACTCTGCTGTCTGCTGTTGCTTGCCGGTTCAAGCCTTGCCGCCCAGGCGAAGATGGTGCATCGCCCGGTCGAATGGACGCAGGACGGCACCCGCTTCCACAGTGTGCTGGTCTACGACGACGCAACGCAGGCCAAGCGTCCCGGCCTGGTCATGGTGCCGAACTGGTATGGCGTGAACGATGCGGCGGTGCAAAAGGCCGAAGCGATCGCCGGCAAGGATTACGTGATCCTGCTCACCGACATGTACGGCGCGGACGTGCGCCCCACCAACAACGGCGAGGCGCAGGCTGCGGTGAAGCCGCTGTACGGCAATCGCGCGCTGATGCGCCGGCGGATCAACGTCGCGCTGGAGCAGTTGAAGGCGCAGGCGGCCAGCGCGCCGCTCGATGCCGCGAAGCTGGCAGCGATCGGCTTTTGTTTCGGCGGCTCGGCGGTGCTCGACCTGGCGCGCAGCGGTGCCGACGTGGCGGCGGTGGTGTCGTTCCACGGCGGGCTGGCTACCGACGATCCGATGCTGGCCAAGCACATCAAGGCGCGCGTGCTGGCCATGAACGGCGCCGACGATCGCGGCACCATGCCGGATGCGGACAAGTTCATGGACGAGATGCGCATGAGCCCCGCCGACTGGCAGTTCGTGGTACTCGGCCACGCGGTGCACTGCTTCACCGAGGTCGGCGAGAACTCGCCCGGCTGCCGCTACGACGCCGCGGCCGCGGCGCGCAGCTACCGGTTGATGCACGACTGGCTCGACCACGCGTTCGCCGGCAAGCCCTGAGGGCTCGCGCTCAGCCTTCCAGGTACAGCTTGCCGTCCTCGTAGCGGCAGGTGCGGTTGCGGCCCTTCTTCTTGGCCGCGTAAAGCGCCTTGTCGGCGGCGTTGACCAGCGCGCCGGGATCGGCCATGCCGTCCTCGCGCGCGGCCAGGCCGATGCTGATCGTCACGCCCAGTTGCTGGTCCTCGACGGCCACCCGCACGCTGGCTACCGCCTTGCGCAGGCGCTCGGCGGCGTGCAGCGAAGAGGACAGGTCGGCATTGCGACAGATCACCAGGAACTCCTCGCCACCCATGCGGCACACGGCGTCCTCCTTGCGCGCGGAGCGGCGGATGGTGCGGGCCACTTCGAGCAGCACCTGGTCGCCTACCGCGTGGCCGTGGGTGTCGTTGACCTCCTTGAAGCGGTCGATGTCGATCATCATCATCGTCACCGAATCGCCGGAGCGTTCGGCCATGCTCCAGGCCTGGGCCAGCGACTCCATCCCCGAGCGCCGGTTCTGCAGGCCGGTGAGCTGGTCGATCAGGGCGTAGTGCTGCAGCTTGCGGTTGCTCATCGCCAGTTCGGCGGAGAACCGCTTGAGCTGTGCGCGGTCGTGCTCCCACTGGGTGAGCAGTTTCACGTACTGGCGTGCCGCGCCCATCCGCAACGGCAGCATGCGGGCGGCCTGGGCCGGGCTCACGCAATCGTTGATCTGCGCCTCGGTGGCCAGGCGGATCTCGGTTTCGGAAGTCACGCTGGCCAGCACGATCAGGTAGATCGACTGGCCCCACGGCGTGGCGCGCAGCGCGCGGCACAGCGCCCAGCCGTCCAGCCCGGGCATGCGCGAGTCGGCGATCACCACCTGAGGCATCAGTTGCACGGCCAGCGCGAGGCCTTCCTCGCCGCTGCTGGCCGAGTGCACCACCTGGTCGGGCATGCCGCCGAGAATCTCCGTCAGCATCGCGCGCACCGGCGCGGCGCTGGCTACCCACAGCACGCGCGAGACTTCCACGGCGGCGGGTGCGCCATCAGCGGCAGCGACCGGGTTGGCAAGCAGGTCGGCGAAGGCCGGCACCTTGCCGTCGGGAACATGCAGCACCGCGCTCCAGTCGTGCCATTGCGCATGCACCTGGTCGAGCAGGATGCCGAGTTCGCCGGCGTCCAGGCCGATCTTGCCGCCCAGCAGCATCAGCTCGCCGATGTGCTGGGTGCGTTGCTCGTCCGGTGCAAGGCTCAAGTCGGCCAGCCGCCTGGCCAGGTGGAACAGCCGGGTGAGCTGGTAGGGACGCGAGCCTTCGGCAAAGCTGGCCGCCTCCACGTTCTCGTGGAAGAACACCGGCTCGGCCAGTGCCCGCGGGATGCCGCAATCTTCGAGGATCACCGCGGTGAGTTCGTTGTGGTCGACGTGCAGCAATTGCCGCTCGGCCTCCACCGTGGTCTCGTCGCCGCGTTGCAGCAGCTGCGCGTATTCCTCCGGGTACAGGGTGGCCAGCGCCAGCTGCCCGATGCGGGCGAGCAGGCCGCAGGCGAACAGTTCATCCGGCGATGCGAGCCGCACGCGCTTGCCCAGTTCCTGCATCGCCACCGCCATCAGCAGCGAGTGGGACCAGAAGCGCGGGTAATCGAAGCTCTTGCAGGCGCCGCTGCGGTACTGGTCGACCAGCGAAAAACCCATCGCCAGCTGGCGCACGGCGGCCAGGCCGAGACGGATGATCGCCTCGGGGATGCTGGCCAGCGGGCGGGCGCCCACGCTGGCGGCGTTGGCCATGTGCAGCAGGCGCCCGCTGGTGACCGGGTCGCTCTGCACCAGGCGGCTGATTTCCTCCAGCGTCGCGTCGTCGCGGCGGCTGATCTGCATGATCGCCAGCGCCACGCCCTTCGGGCTGGGCAGGCCCCCGTTGATTCGCAGTTGTTCGATGGCCTTCATGCAGCAGCTCGTTGGGTCGGTGACGCGCACGGTACGCGGGATGCGGGTGGATATGCGATTGCCGCGCCCCTCATGTCGGTCCGCGAGGCGTTTGTCCTGCTGCAGGCCGCCGCCTGGCGGCGCGCACCGGGGTCCATGCCACTGGAGTATCGGCCGCGCGCCGCCGATCTTGAGTGCCGCGCATCGGCCGGTCCCCGATCAAGTGCGCAGCGTGTGCCCGTAGGCGTGCACCTCGTCCACCAGCACCTTGACGTGGTCGGGATCGACCTCCGGGGTGATGCCGTGGCCGAGATTGAACACGTGGCCGGGGTGGTTGCCGTAGCTGTCCATCACCGCGCGGGCCTCGCGGCGGATCACCGCCGGGCTGGCGCGCAGGATCGCCGGATCGAGATTGCCCTGCAGTGCCACGCGATCACCCACCGCGGCGCGCGCGTCGGCCAGGTCGATGGTCCAGTCCACGCCCAGCGCCGCGCAGCCGCTGTCGGCCAGCGCCGCCAGCTGGCCATGGGCGCCCTTGGAAAACAGGATCACCGGCAGTTCGCGCGAAGCCGGGTGTTCCTTCAGCGCGGTCACGATCTGCGTCATGTAGCGCAGCGAGAATTCGCGGAACGGTGTCGGACCGAGCAGGCCACCCCAGGTGTCGAAGATCATCAGCGCCTGTGCGCCGGCCTCGGCCTGGGCAACCAGGTAGGCGGTCACCGCCTGCGCCAGCGTGTCGAGCAACTGGTGGGCGAGCGCCGGTTGATCCCAGCACATCGACTTCAGCGTGGCGAAATCGCGCGAGCCGTGGCCCTCGACCATGTAGCAGGCCAGCGTCCACGGGCTGCCGGAGAAACCGATCAGCGGCACGCGGCCGTGCAGCTCGCGGCGGATCAGTCGCAGCGCATCCATCACGTAACGCAGTTCGCCATCCATGTCCGGCACGGCGAGTTTCGCGATGTCCGCCGCGCTGCGCACGGGGTGTGCGAACTGCGGGCCTTCACCCTGGGCGAAGCGGAGGCCCAGGCCCATCGCGTCGGGAATGGTGAGGATGTCGGAGAACAGGATCGCCGCGTCCAGCTCGAAGCGCTGCAGCGGCTGCAACGTCACTTCGCAGGCGTATTCCGGGTTCTGCGCCAGGCCCATGAAACTGCCGGCGCGCTCGCGGGTGGCGCGGTACTCGGGCAGGTAGCGGCCGGCCTGGCGCATCACCCAGATCGGCGTGGTGTCGGTGGGCTCGCGGCGCAGCGCGCGCAGGAAGCGGTCGTTCTTCAAGACATCGGACATGGCAGTCAACGGTGAGGGATTTCAGCGCCCGTACGGGCCTTCCTGGCCCTGGGCGAACATCAGGCGAAAGCCGCGCTTGAGCTGCGCGTCGCGGGTTTTCTCGAACGCGGCGATGGCCTCGTCGCGTTCCAGGAACTGCTCGCGCTTCATGGTCGCGCGTCCGCCCTGGGTGCCCGACTCGCGGTACAACGTCCAGCCGCCGAGCAGGTCCTGCTCCAGCGTGATCTGGACGTAGCGTGGCGTGTCGGTGCTGCCGGGCACGGATTGCAGGTAGAGGCGCATGGTTTTCCGAAAGGGACGATGCGGCCGCGGCGGCCGGCGCATCCGCCATTCTAGCCGGCGCCGGGGGAACCGTCTGCCGACGCGGCAATCTGCCGGAGCGCCTAGCGCTCCAGCCGGTAGTTGAGGCTGGCGCGGCTGAACTCGGTGGCCTGCTGCGCCTCCAGGTTCCAGCGCTTGCTCAGCCGATAGCGCAGGGTAATCACCTCGCCCGGCTCGAACAGGCCCACGCCGTAGCTGAGGTAAAGCCGCGGCGAAAGATACTTGCCGACGGTGAACGCCGAGCTGCCCCCGAGCGCCTCGTTGCTGGACACGCCGATGTCGTCCACCCCCAGCTGCGAGCCGATCTGCTTGGCCAGCAGGTCGCCTGCAGCCGAGCCCAGGGCCTGGGCGGCGGCACTGACCATGCTGCCTTCGCCACCCTTGACCTCCGACAGCGGCTTGCCGGTGATCAGGTACGACAGCGCATCGGACTGCTCCATCAGCGGGTTGGAGAACACGGTGAGGATCGGCCGCTGCGCGGTGCCGGAGACGTACAGGCCGACCTCCTGGCCTTCGTCGATGGTGGCGTTGGGGTTGAGCTTGCGCACCGCCCGGATGTTCAGGCCGGGGTTGTCGAGCGGCGTGCTGGCGAACAGCAGCTGGCCGCGCTGGATCTTCAGGTCCTGCCCGTACGCGCGATAGGTGCCGTCCACCGCGATCTGGCCCTGGCCGATGGCCGCGCGGCCCGGCTTCTCGATGACCGTCAGCACGCCGCTGACACGGCCGTCCAAACCCATGCCGGTGACGTGGGTGCGCTCGCCCAGGTTGACCTTGACCACCGCATTCAGCGGCATGCGGCCGGCGGCGCCTTGCGGCTGTTTCGCATCCACCACCACCACGTCGGTCGAGGCGGCGCTGGCGCCGGCGCCGGGCAGCTTGTCCACGTTGACCCGCGCGCGGTCGAGGCTCACCGCGCCGGTGACGTCGATGCCGCCGGCGCCTTGCTGCACGACCAGGTCGGGCGAGATCACCACGTTGGCCGCCGGGATGTCCACCGCGGTGAACTCGCTGCCGGTGATGGTGAGCCGGGTGGGCTGGGTGCCGCCGAGGCTGGCGCTGCCGTCCACCGCGATGCTGCCTTTGCCCGACTGCACGCTGCCGCGGATCTGCAGCTGCTGTCCGTCAAGCGTGGTCACCTGGAGCTGGCCCTGGGCGAGGGTCAGCCCGGCGACGGGAATCTCCGCGGCGAAGTCGCCCAGCTCGGCCTGGCCGGTCAGCAGCGGTTGCGCCAGGGTGCCGGCGAACTGGAAGCGGCCATTGGCCTGGCCCTTCACATTGGCCAGCTCGTGACTGAGCAGCTCGACGAAGGCGAGGTTGCCGAGATGCAATTCCAGCTGGCCGCTCAGTGCCTGCTGCGCGCCGGTGATGCCGAGCTGACCGTCGATGCGGCCGCCATCGTCCAGCGCCGCGTGCAGTTCGATCTGCTGGCGCTGCGGGGCGAGGTTGGCGTCGAGCCGCAGGTTGTCGTAGCGCAGCAGCGCTTCGCGCGTGTCATCGGCATAGCTGATCGCACCGTGCGCCGAACCGATCGACGCCTGCCCGCTGAGCACGCCCGCCGCGCTGCGGTGGATTTGGCCGCTGCCCTCGATGTCGCCGTCGGCGCGCAGCGGCAGGTCGGCCTCGCCGGCGGCGTTCAGCAGCAACGCCAGCGGCAGCGCCTGCAGGCGATAGCTGGCGTCGAGATTGCCGGCCTTGTCGCGGCGCGCGCTCGCGCACAGCAGCGGGTCGCCCGCGGTGAGGCACAGTTCGGCAAGCTGCATCGCGCCATCGTCGTAGCCGAGCTGGGTGGCATGTTGCAGGCGCCACGGCGGCAGGCCCTGCGGTTGCAGGTCCAGCGTCGACAGCGTGCCGCTCCAGCGCGAACCGGCGAGCGCGCCGCGCAGGTCGAGCGCGCCGGACAACTGGGTGCCGCGCGCCTGTACCTCGAGCCGGTGACTGGAATCGCTGCCTTCGGCCAGTGCGTGGATGTCCTGGAACGTCAGCCCCTGCACGATGGCGTCATTCAACTGCAGGTCCAGCTTGCCGGCCACGCGGCTGATGTCCGGCAGCCCCACGATCAGGCGCAGGCGCCGTGCGCGCTGCTGCTGCCAGGCCAACGCCTCTCCGTGCAGCTGGCCGTTGATGCCGAGCTTCGGCAGCTTGCCCTGGATTCGCAAATGGCCGTCCAGACGGCCGCTGGCACCGGGCAGCCAGTCGCCGAGCGAGGCGATCGCCAGTTGCAGTTCGGCGTCGTTGCTGGCGCCGGGTCGTGCCGTCAGCTGCAGCGAGCTGCGGCCGGAGGCCAGTTCCAGCCGACCGTCCAGCACCCGCTGCGGCGACAGGTGCAGCTTGCCGTGGCCGCTGACCGCGCGCTTGCGCAGGTTGCCGGCGAGCTTGCGGATGTCCAGCGTGGCGTCGAGTCCGTCGGCCGTGCGCCGGCCCTGGCTGGCGATGTCGGCATCGAGCGCGCCGTCCCAGTGCGCCAGCAACTGGCCGGGGTCGAACGCCGCGGCTCTGACCTCGGCCTGCCATGCCAGCGCCGGTTGCAAGGTCAGCTCGCCGTGGGCCTGGAGCTGCCCCTTGGCCTGTTTCAGTTCGAGCGTGCGCAGCTGCAGACGTTGCGGTGTACCGTCCAGTTCCAGCGACAGCTGGGCCAGCTTGCCGGGTGGGCCCAGTTCGAGATCGCCTTGCGCATGGTACGCGTCGACGTTGCCCGTTGCCTTGAGCTGGCCGTGGCTGGCCAGTGGCTGGCCGACCAGCTCGGCCGGCAATTGCAGGTCGGTCCAGCCTATCTGCAAGTTGGCGGTGATCGGCTTGGCATCCAGTTGCACGGTGCCGCTTGCTTCCACGCTGCCTTTGATCTCCGGCGAGCCGAGCCGCAGTTGTTCGAGCGTCAGCGTGTGGTCGTGGGGATCGAACTGCGCGTGCAGCGGTTGCAGCAGCACGCGGTACTGGTTCAGATCGAGCTGGCCTTCGAGCGTGCCGCCGTGGCGATCGCCATGGCCGGCGAGCGAGAAGGCCAGCGATTGCAGCGTGCCTTTGCCTAGCAGCGGCGCAGGATCGAAACGCGGCGCCTCGAGCGTGCCGCGCCAGCCGAACTCGCCGGCCTGGGCGAGTTCGGCGTGCAGCTTCATCGGCGCCGGTGCGGTGAGCGCGGCATCCAGCGTGGCCTGCCTGCCGTCGCTGTGGACGGAGAGCGTGCCGGCGATATCGGTGTCGCCGACTTTCCACGCAAAGCCCAGCGTGCCGTTGCCTTGATAGCTCTGGCCGAAGACCAGCTCGCCGGCGAGGTCGGCATGGCCGTCCGGTGCGCGCAGCGCAAGCTGGCGCAGTTCGATGCCTCGGTCGGTCCAGCGTCCCGCCAGGTCGAGCCGATCGGCGGCAAACACGTCTTCGCTGGCTTGCGTCACCTTGATCGGGCCGACGTGCACGCGATCCAGGATCAGCTCCACCGGCAGATGCAGCGACAGACTGGTGGAGCTTGCGCTTTCATTCGTGCTGGCCGCGGGCACTGCCACTTTGACGCCTTCGACATCGAGCGTGGTCAGGTGCACGCGCTTGCCCAGCAGCGACCAGAAGCGCAGGTCGAGCCGCGCCGTCGCCAGATCCACCACGGTGCCGTGGCCGTCGTCGTAGCGCACGCCGGAAAGTTGCAGCGGCCCGGCCAGCCGCCCGTGCGCCTGCTGCACTTGCAGCGCGCCGCCACTCAGCGACTCGGCCCGCGCCAGCGCAAAGCGCAATCCGGCACCGGTGCCCAACAACCACCACAGCACCACCGCCACGACCAGCAGCAGCGCGGCGAATGCGATGGCGATGCGCTTGAACCATTTCATGGGCGGGGAGGCCGGGAATGGGGAAAAGCAGCACGCGCCGCGTGTTCTGTCCTCGCCGTGTTGGTCGCCATGTTCATGGGTGAGCTTCTCCGATTCCTCTTCACAAATCCGGTCCGATGACCACGTGCAACTCGATGCCGTGATGGTCCGAGTCGTGAATGGGGGTGCCGAAGTCGAGCCGGATCATGCCGACCGGCGAGCGCCAGCGCAGGCCCAGGCCGGCACCGATCTTCGGGCGGAAATCGGTGCCGGTGTAGGCGTTGCCGGCGTCGACGAAGGCCGCCATGCCCCAGTCGCGGGTGAAGTAGTGCTCCACCTCGGTGCTGGCCACCAGCAGGTTGCGGCCGCCGATGACGCGGTCGTAGCTGTTGCGTGGGCCGATCGACTGGTAGCCGTAGCCGCGCACCGAGCGGTCGCCGCCGGCGAAGAAGCGCAGTTGCGGCGGCAGCGCGGCGAAGTCGTCGGTGCGGGTGATGCCGGCGCTGCCGCGCAGGATCAGCCGGTTGCGCTGTTTCGCTCCGAACGCGCGGATCCATTTGGCGTCGGCGCTGATCTGGCTGAAGCTGGCGTCGGAGAGCAGGCTGCCCGCGGTGCTGCGTGCGGCCAGGGTCAGCGACCAGCCGCGGCGCACGAAGGCGGGGTTGTCGGCCTGCTTGCGGGTCAGCGAGGCTTCGGCGAACACCTCGGTGCTGCGGCCGTGTTCGATACCCGGCGTGTTGTCAGGCTCGCGCCCGCGCTTGCCCACGGTGAAGGTACCGGCCAGCGCATGCACGCCCAGCGTGCGCGTCCAGCCGTGCCACTGGCGCGTTTCGTTGCCGACCAGTTCCAGCGTGCGCGATTGCGAGGTGTCGGTGTCGGCGTCGCGGAAATTCGCGCCGACGTTGTAGCTGCGCTGGTTCGGGCCGGGCAGGGGGATGGTGTACATGGTCGAGAGCGTTTTCAGCCGCTGCGCCACCACCAGCTCGTTCTTCCACTTGTGCCCGCGCCGGTTGACCCAGCGCCGCTCGATGCCGCCGCGCATGCCGAAGCCGGTATCGGTGCCGATGAAGGGACCGCCGGTGTAGATCGTGCGCTTGGCCGGCGCCAGCTGCACGGTGACGTCGACGACGCCGTGCTTCGCCTCGTCGACGTCGGGCAGCACGTTGACCACGGCAAAATAGTCCGCGCCGTTCAAGGCCTGTTGCAAGGCCAGCAACTGGTCCTGCGAAAAATAGTCGCCGGACCGGAACGGCACATAGCGATCGAGGAAACCCTCGTTGAATTGCGAGCCCTCGAAATGCACCTGGCCGTAGCGATAGCGCGGGCCGGCTTCCCATGCCAGCTTGACCACCGCGCGTCGCTCGCCGCGGTTCACCTCCACCCGGTGGGTGACCAGCCGGGCATCGAGGAAACCATTGGCGGTCAGCTGCGCGCTCATCGCGTCGCGCGCCTCCTCGTAGGTCTCGTGGTTCAGCGTCTTGCCTTCGAGTCGCTCGATCGCGCGCTGCGCGCGGCGGATGGGCGCGATCTTGCCGGCGGCGTCATCCAGTTGCAGTTCGACTTGCGCCACCTTGACCGGCTCGCCGGGGGTCACGTGCAGGTCCACCTGCCAGTCCGCGCCGACCTGCCTGAGCTCGCCGGTGACGCTGGCGTCGTAGTAGCCGTAGGGCTGCAGCGCCGCGCGCACCTGTTCCGGCACACGCTGGTACAGGCGCGTCGCCTGCGCGGCGGTGACTTCGCGTTTGGCGTACTGCGAGAGCTCGAGGCGATCGATCACGGCCGCCTTCAGCGGATCCTCCACGCCGTCCACATGCAGCGCCACGCCCGCGGGTGCCGGCGAAGCCAGCACAAGCAATGGCAACAACAGCAGACTCAGGCGTCGGCGGCATCGGCGCATGCGCGAAGGGCGTCCTCGGACGGGATGACAGGTCGCCGCAGCTTACCCAAGTCGGCGTTGGACTCGCATGAATGCGGGCGGGCAGCCTCGGTGCCAGGGCTTGCGCGTCACGCTGGATTTCAGCCGGCCTTGTCGCCCGAACGATGCGCGATCCACGCACCGGTCACCGCCGACACGTAGGGGATCGACTGCGCGGCGAGGATGATCATCCACAACGTGCCCTCGATATAACGCGTGCCGAACGCCTCGGCCATGCCGGCGATGCACAGCATCAGCGCCAGCGCCATCAGCAACTCCTCGCGCACCGGCGCGAACGCGGCGAAGTTGCTGCCGCCCAGGCGGCGGCTCTTGGCGGTGACCACGAACGAGGTCTTCTCGCGGGTCAGTCCGTGCAGGATGCCGCGGGCGATCGCGTGGGAGAGGCCCATGCTGGCCAGCGAGGCCATCAGCGTGTCGCGCCAGCTGCAGGGCACGCGGGCGCGATACAGCACGATGCCGAAGATCGCCTTGGCGAAGAAGAAGCCGATCACCGGGATCAGGAACAGCTGCATCGGCAGGCTGAAGTACTGCGGAAAGGCGACCATGCCGGCGGTCCAGAACAGCGCCATCAGGGTGAAGATCAGATGCAGCGCGTCGGCGAACCAGCTGAACCAGCCGGTGAGGAAGTGGAAGCGCTGGCCGGCCGAGAGCGGGCCCTTCTGCGTCATCCAGTGCCAGCGGCCCTTGAGGATCTGCATCGCGCCGAACGCCCAGCGGTAGCGCTGGCTCTTGTAGGCCTTGAAGTCGGCCGGCGTGAGGCCCTTGCCCATCAGTTCGTCGACATAGACCAGCTCGTAGCCGGCGTGCATCAGGCGCAGGCCCAGCTCGGCGTCCTCGCAGATGGTCCATTCCGACCAGCCGCCGGTACCTTCCAGCGCGCTGCGCCGGACCATGGTCATGGTGCCGTGCTGGATGATCGCGTTGCGCTCGTTGCGGTGGTGCATGCCGATGCGGAAGAAGCCGTCGTATTCCCACGCGGTCATGCGGCGGAACGTGTTGTGCTCGAACTCGCGGTGCGCCTGCGGGCACTGCACCACGGCGACCTTGGGGTCGTGGAAGTAGCCGGTGAGCGTGGACAGCCAGTCGGCGCGCACCTCGTAGTCGGCGTCGATCACCGCCACCACGTCGGCCTCCGGCGCGGTTTCCTTCAGGCCGAAATTGAGCGCGCCGGCCTTGTAGCCGGGCCACGGCTCCAGGTGGAAGAAACGGAAGCGCTTGCCGAGCTTCTCGCAGTACGCCTGCACCGGCTGCCACACCGCCGGGTCCTTGGTGTTGTTGTCGATCACCAGCACTTCGTAGTTCTGGTAGTCCAGTGCGGCCAGCGAATCGAGGGTGACGATCACCATCTCCGGCGGTTCGTTGTAGCAGGCCAGGTGGATCGACACGAACGGCTGGCGGTCCGGGTGGTCCGGCCGCAGCATGCCCGCATGGCGCATCCACTTCGGCCGCCACAGCACCTCGGTGAACTCGAAGCCGTTGATCAGCAAAATCGCCAGGATCGCGATCTGCGCGGGGAACAGCAGCGTGAGCATGGTCCAGTCGACCCAGCTCAGGTAGAAATTGAACGGCAGCGTGGCGGCCCACACGATCAGGCCGCAGGCGAGCTGGATCAGCGCGCAGAAGAAGAACCGCCCGACCAGCTTGAAGCGGCTGAAGCGCCGCGCGAAGGCGATCATCGGCAGCAGCGCCAGCAGGCTCGCCGCCAGCGCCTTCCACGGCCAGGCGGTGTCCTCCACCACCGGCCCGGTCAGCGGGAACTTCAGCTGGCGGTCGGCGTTGAACATGCCCCAGTACGCGCCGGTGCGGCCTTCGCCCAGGTTCTCCTTCCAGGGCTGGTCGAACGCCTCGAGCAGGTAATAGTCGATGTGCGCGGCCTTGGCCCGGTTCATCCAGTCGCGGATGAAGATCGCCTCGTTCGAGGTCGACGGGTCGGCGTACTCGTGGCGGTCGCCGTTCGACGGCCAGCCGATCTCGCCGACCACCACCGGCTTGCCGGGGAAGCGCTGCACGATCGAGCTGTATGCGCCGTACGCCGCGTCCACCGCGTTGTGGCGCACCACCCCGTTCCAGAACGGGAACAGGTGGATGGTGATGAAGTCCACGTGCCGGGCCAGCTCCGGGTACTTCAGCCAGATGTAATCCGGCTCGGCGATCGACACCGGCTGGTGCACGGCGGCACGCACGCGGTCCAGGTAGGCCATCATCTGCTCGGGCGTGAGGTCGTTGCGGAACAGCACCTCGTTGCCCACGATCACCCGGGTGATCGTGTCGGGGTAGGCGCGCGCCTTGGCGATCAGCAGCTCGATCTCGCGTTCGTTGTTCTCCAGGCGCTTGTCGATCTCGGCGCCGGCCATCACCTTCAGCCCCTGCTGCTGCGCCAGCCGGTACACCTGCGGGTTCTGCTGCATGGTGTAGGTGCGGATGTTGTCCGTGTAGCGATGCAGCAGCTTGAGATCGGCGGTGATCTCCTCGTCGCTGGGATAGCTCTGCTTGAACGGGCTCTGGTAGCGCTGGAAGAGCGACACGGCGAAGCCGCTGACCTTGCCGTGCCAGTCATCCGGGCCATGCGGGTAGTTGCCCCACCACCACAGTCCGATGTTCAGCGCCGCCGCGAGCAGGGCCAACACGATGGCGGTGAACAGCGGATACCGGCTGTTGGAGTTGGCTGCGGTGGCGCTCAAAAAGATCCCCGGCGGAGCCTGCGCAACAGGCGGTGGAGCCTGCGGAGCTTAACCAATGCGGGGCCTCCGGCTCAATGAAGCGCCCCGGCTCCGGTCAGCGCCAGGTCAGGGCGGATGGCGTGGCGCCGCGGCGGGCCCCCTTGACTGCCGACTACGTGTATTGGTGTAATGATACACATGGATGCTTCACTGCTGACCGTGCAACCCGCCGCACCCGAGCCGATCTATCGGCAGATCGTGGAGCAGTTGCGCCGCCTGATCGCCGGCGGGCAGCTGGAAGCCGGCGAGCTGTTGCCTTCGGTGCGCGAGGTGGCGGGGTTCCATGCGATCAATCCGATGACGGTGTCGCGGGCCTACGGCCTGGCCGAGAGCGAGGGCCTGCTGGAGCGGCTGCGCGGCAAGGGCATGGCGGTCGCGGCGACGCGTCGCGCGGGACAGTCCGAGAGCCAGCGCCTCGCGTTGCTGGAACAGCAACTGGTGGCCGTTGCCCGCCACGCGAGTGAACTTGAATTGCCGGCCGAGGCGGTGTTGAACCGGCTCGGCCGCTTGATGAGGAGTCGAGAATGAACGCCATGCTTCACGAAGCGGATCCCGTCGATGTCGCATCGCTGGAGGCGCGCGGGCTGACCCACTGCTACGAGGGCAGCAGCGTGTTGCGCAGCGTCGACCTGGCGCTGGAACCAGGCTCGGTGCTGGGCCTGATCGGGCGCAACGGCGCGGGCAAGTCCACCCTGATCCGCGCCATGCTCGGTTTGCTCGAACCGCTCTCCGGCGCCGCGTTCGTGTTCGGCGAGCCGGCGTTGAAGCTGTCCGACCAGGCCAAGGCGCGGCTTGCCTACGTGCCGCAGCAACCCGAGGCGCTGGCCTGGCTTACCGCGCAGCAGATGTTGGACTACGTGGGGCGCTTCTATCCGCGCTGGGACGCAGCCTTCGTGCGCACCACGCTGGAGCGCTGGAAGATCCAGCCGAACAAGCTGCTGGCCAAGCTGTCGCCCGGCGAGCGCCAGCGCGTCGACCTGATCCGTGCGCTGGCCTCGCAGCCCGAGTTGCTGGTGCTGGACGAGCCGGCCGCCGCGCTCGATCCGGTGGCCCGCCGCGAACTGTTGCGCGAGGTGGCGATGCGCGCCGGCGAGAACGGCACCACGGTGCTGTTCTCCACCCACATCGTGTCCGACCTGGAGCGCGTGGCCTCCGAGATCGCGTTCCTGCACGAGGGCAGGTTGCTGCTGCGTTGTGGCGTGGACGAGGCCAAGGAACGCTACGCCCGCCTGTGGCTGCCGGCCGCGGCAAACGTCACCGCACCGATCCCCTCGCTCAGCCGGCGCCGCCACGACGACGGCAGCCTCAGCCTGGTGGTGGCGCGCGATGCCCGGGACCAATGGCCGGAGGCGGCGAGCCTGCCCGGCGCGCGCGTCGATGCGCTGGGCCTGGAAGATCTGTTCGTGGAGATCGCGGAGTGACGTCGTTCCTGCAATTGCTGATGCTGCCGTGGATGGCATGGTCGCAGCGCATGCGGCGCATCATCGCGAGGACCTTGCTGGTCATCCTTTGCCTGGCCATTGCCGGCTATGTACTGCTTCGGCGCTCGGCCGGGGCCGGGCCTGGTCTGGCGCATGGCCTGGCCGTCATCGATTGCCTGTTCTGGGCCGCCGTGGTGCCGCGCGCGCTGGTGCTGGCGAACGAGGCACGCCGGCTGCGCCTGCCGGTGCTGGAACGCGCAGCGGCCATCAGCACCGTGTCGTACGCCGTGCTCACCATCGCCTTGCCCGCCGTCGTGGTGGCGATGCTGGGTGGCAGCGGGGTGGTGGCGCTGGCCGAACTTGCGCTGGGTGCGGGCGTCGGCATGGGCTATGCCACCTTGCCGCCCTGGCTTGGCGTCTGGGCCTGCCTGGCGCCCCTGCTCGACAACCACCTGGGTGCATGGCTGCCCATGCCGGCCGGCGATCCCGTGGGCTTTCTGCATTGGGTCGCACCGGTGGCCGCGGTGCTGTGGACCACGATCGCGCTGTGCTGGCGTCGGGCCGCGCGCTGCGACGACGAAGCTTCGCGCTGGCTCAAACCACTGGCGTTGCGTTGGCGCGCGCTTTCCGCGCAGGGCCGCAACGGCGCGAAGCTGGAAGCCGAATTGCTGCGTCGGCGCAGCTCCCGGATGCAGCCGGGAGTCGATCTGCGCCGGGTCGGGCCTGATTACCTGGTGCGTGGCCTGCGCGTGGCGCTGGGAGGGTGGGGCGTGCCGCAGACGGTGGCCAGTCGGCTGCGCCAGGCCGGCCTGGTGTTGCTCAATGTGCTGTTCGCCTTCGCGCTGCTGGCGACGCTGCGCCGGATGTCGAACGACCAGCCCCACGCCATCGCATACACCATCGTGCTCTCCATGTTCGCCAGCACACCGGTCGTCGCCTTTGCCCTCAGCCTGTTCGGTGCCGTGCTGGGGCCGGTGAGCGCCGACGCCCTGCGCGCCCGCTGGAGCCGCGACAACGCCGAGTTGGCGGTACTGGCCCTGCTGCCGGGTCTCGGCGATGCCGCGCACGCCAAGCGCGCCCTGCTCAAGGCCAGCGTGCTGCCAACGCTGCTGGCGCAGGCGGCGCTGCTCGCGGGCATGCTGGGTGTGGCGCTGTGGGCGCATCTCCCCGGCGGCAATGCCGCCTTGCTGCTGCTCGCCCAGGGCGGTGGCATGCTGGCCACCTTTGCGCTGTCCGTGGCCGCGTTGGGTGGCACGGCGTGGCATCGTGGCTGGCAAAGCCTACTCATCATTGCCGCCATCGTGCTGATGTTGACCACCACCGGCGCGGCGCTGTTCCGGTTCGGCGACAACCTGCTGGCGCAGCGGCTCGCCCTCTCGCCGATCTTCCTCGCACTGTGGATCGCGCTGCTGGCGATCCTGCTGGCCATCGGCCGTCGCGGCTGGCGCGCATTCTGGTGCCAGCCGCATCCGTTCCTGCCGCATGGGTGAAGCATGACCATGACCAACGCCCGTTCCCGCAAGGTGACGCCGACCGTCGGCGGCCTGCCGGGTTGACCGCAGCGTCCCCGCGCAGCCGGGGGCAGGTGTGGATCCGGGGTGGGAGTTGCGGCGTCATCACCAACGAAGAAGGCCCGTCATCGACGGGCCTTCTTCGTTCATGCCGCACGCGAATCAGCGCAGCAGCGAGCGCAGCATCCAGGCGGTCTTCTCGTGTTCCTGAAGGCGGCCGGTGACCATGTCGGCGGTACCGTCGTCGCCGGCGGCGTTGGCGGCCTTGAGGGTGTCGCGCGCGGTGGCGGCGACGATCTCGTGGCCCTCGACCAGCTGGCCGACCATCTCCTTCCAGTCCGGCACGCCGGGCTCGTCCTTGATCGAGCTGAGCTTGGCGAACTGGGTGTAGGAGCCGGGGGCGAACACGTCCAGCGTGCGGATACGCTCGGCAACCTCGTCGGCGGCCAGCCACAGCGCGTTGTACTGGGTCTCGAACATCAGGTGCAGGCTGTTGAACTGCGGGCCGGTGACGTTCCAGTGGAAGCTGTGCGTCTTCAGGTACAGCGAGTAGGTATCGGCCAGCAGCTTGGACAGGTGCCTGGCGACCGCTTCGCGATCCTTCTTGGCGATACCGATGGAAATGGCCATGGCGTGCTCCTTTCGGGGTGGATGCAATGGATCAACAGTACTGACTCGGCGCTCGCGCGGGAAATGAATCCTTCGGATGTTGGCGATAGTCGCCGGCTATCGGGTCAAGGCGTGCCAACGGCTATCATGCGCAGTTCGATGAACGACCACCGCGTGCCCGCACCCGATCCTGCAGCCGATCCAGGCCTGCGCACCTTGCGCCGGCAACTGGATGCGGTGTGCAGCCGCGACTTCGGTCGCCTGCTGGGACGCTGGCGCACGCTGTCGCGTCGACCCGACCAGAAGAAGATAGTGGCACTGGCCGCCGATATCGAGCGCTCCGCGGCCAGACGCCGCGCCCGCGCCGCGGCGAAGCCTGAAATCCGCCTGGACGAGTCGCTGCCGATCAGCGCGCGCGGCGAGGACATCGTCAAGCTGATCCGCGAGCACCAGGTGGTGGTGATCGCCGGCGAGACCGGATCGGGCAAGACCACCCAGCTGCCGAAGCTGTGCCTGGCCGCCGGCCGCGGCGAGGCCGGCATGATCGGCTGCACCCAGCCGCGCCGGCTCGCCGCGCGCTCGGTGGCGCGTCGGGTGGCCGAGGAACTGGGCACGCCGCTGGGCGAGGTGGTGGGTTTCCAGGTGCGCTTCAACGACCAGGTGTCCGAGCGCAGCCTGGTGAAGTTCATGACCGACGGCATCCTGCTCGCCGAGACCCAGGGCGACCCGTGGCTCAGTGCGTACGACACCCTGATCATCGACGAGGCGCACGAGCGCAGCCTCAACATCGACTTCCTGCTCGGCTATCTGAAGCGGCTCGCCGCGAAGCGCCCCGAACTGAAGATCATCGTCACCTCGGCGACGATCGACACGGCGAGGTTCGCCGAACATTTCGGCGGCGCGCCGGTGGTCGAGGTGGAGGGGCGTGCGTATCCGGTGGAGTTGCGCTGGCGTCCGGTGGACGCGGTGGGCAAGGGCATGCAGCAGGGCGGCGCCGAACACATCGCTGCCGTGCTCGACGAGATCAGCCACGACGATCCTCGCGGCGACGTGCTGGTGTTCCTGCCCGGCGAGCGCGAGATCCGCGACGCGCACCAGCTGCTGGCGCGCCGGCAGTACCGCGAGACCGAGATCCTGCCGCTGTACGCGCGGCTCTCCGCCGCCGACCAGGACCGCGTGTTCAAGCCCGGCCCGAAGCGCCGCGTGGTGTTGGCCACCAACGTGGCCGAGACCTCGCTCACCGTGCCGCGCATCCGCTACGTGATCGACACCGGCACCGCGCGGGTCAAGCGCTACAGCCAGCGCAGCCAGCTCGAACGGCTGCACGTCGAACCGATCTCGCAGGCCGCCGCCGACCAGCGCAAGGGCCGCTGCGGCCGCGTGGGGCCGGGCATCTGCTATCGCCTGTACGACGAGGCGGACTTCGCCAGCCGTGCCGCGTTCACCGATCCCGAACTGCTGCGCTCGTCGCTGGCCAACGTGATCCTGCGCATGCTGGCGCTGAAGCTGGGCGAGGTGGACGACTTCCCGTTCCTGGAGGCACCCGACCCGCGCGTGATCGCCGACGGCTTCCGCCGGCTTACCGAGATTTCCGCGATCGACGCGGCGCGCCGGCTCACTGCGATCGGCCGCACCCTGGCGCGCCGCGTCGATCGC
>NZ_MWIO01000089.1 GCF_004799035.1 Rhodanobacter lindaniclasticus | reverse complement strand
TTCTTGCTGACCGGTTTGTCCCATCGGGACGCCCACAGCCCCGCGCGCCCCCCTGTCTCTCCCCCCCCCCGCGTCCCCAGGTGGGCCCCCCTCCCCACCCCTCCATTCCCCCCACCGCCCCCGCCGGCCGCTGCGCCAGCCACACGGCAAACGCCTCACGCTTGAACTCCCGCCGTTCCAGCACGTGCCCGGCGCCATCCATCGCGCACACCGAAAACACGCTCTTCGCCAAGTCCACACCCAGGGTTATAGTGCTCATGGAGACTTCCTCTTCTGCTGACGGTTGTGTCGCAACACCATCATGGCCCTCGAGGCCGATAGGGGAGGAAGTCTCTTTTTACTCGTTCAAGGCGGACGGCTACGCCGCCGCTTAACTCCAGCGTTATGCTGCGAACCACACACATCGCGCATCACAGGGGAAACAATTGAAAAGCATCGTACGCAAATTATTCTTGGTTCTTTTCGTCGGGGTCGCGGCGTGCAGCTCGGCGCCAGACTTAAATATAAGCGCAAGGACTCAAGATGGCTTCGTCTATGTCCGCAATAACGAAGCCGTTGCGCAAAGTGACTGCACTGCTTCTATAAACGGCAGCTATTTCTTAAAAGGCCAATATCTCCCGGCAAGTGGCGAGCTGAGCATGTCGGCCTTCAGCTTTGCTAACAGCGACTCGGAAAGGTTCAGCCCTATAAGCCACACCATATCCAGTGTTTCATTGTCATGTGGTGACCGCTTCGGCGACGTGGAGTTTTAAGCAGGTATGTCGCACATTCCGCATAACATGTCATTCAAGCGGACGCGCGAAAAGCCGCGCGCCGCTTAACTCAAGCGTTAGATCCCATGATCAACACTGTCGAATGCCATACGCACGGAGAGCAAGAGGAAACCTTCGTTTGCCAACATCTTGCTGGCGCCCTCAGTACAGGCGAGAAAGTCGGGTTCTTTTGGTCAGGTGGCCCGCGCGGTGATGCTTGGTGCTCTGCATGCGAGGAGGTACGCGTCCGCGAGGGTGGTGCTACCGGCGACTGGAATGAGCGTTCCGAGGCGTTTGCGAGCATCAAACTTCTGTGCGGTGCGTGCTATGACCGGTTGCGCGCGCAGCATGGAATCTAACACCTCATTCGAGGCGGACGGCTTCGCCGCCGCTCAATTCCAGCGTTAGACCTTAGAGGGTGGTATGGACGAACCTGACACTTGGCTTGGCATCGCGGGCTCCTTGGCATTCGTTCTCGTTGGCTCTGGTTGTTGGTCAATCCATCGCAAGCTCCGAATGCGAACCAGCCTTCTTCTGGTGTTATCCATTGTCGCGCTGGCGGCTTGGACCGTATTTTTGTCCCCGCTGTTTGAGTACTGGATCGTTCGTTCTTCAACGGTCCAGCCAGGCGAGTCGTTTCTCAACGCGGCTTACATCGCCGGCCAAGTAGTCGTACCCTCCATCCTAATTCTTTGGTTCGCCACCTCGTTTTTCTTTGTCGCAAGATCGGTGCGCGCGGTGGTCTAACCAGTCATCCAAGCGGACGGCTTCGCCGCCGCTTAATTCCAGCGTTAGGGGCTAGGCCATGTGGGAAAACTTCGGCGGCATGCCAAAACTTCTAAAGTTTCTCACTGCGCATGCGGCTTTCTGCATTGTGTTCCTCGCTATGTCAGTTATCCCAAACGACTCTTTGTTTATCCAAGGTCGGCATGTGGGCTACGCTGAGTGGTGGAGCAGTGGCGCAGGCGTGTTTGCATCCTTGATCGGCCTCGTTGGTCCCTTTGTCGCTTGGACACTCGTCTCTAAGAAGCCATACGCGCGCTCGGTGTACTTAGCCTTTTTGGTACTCGCATTCGTGGTGCCGTACCCGTTTTTTGGCTTGCTGGCGTACGTTCTTCCAGGTCTTCTTGTTGTGGGTGCCGGGGCGTTCTACATGTACAAGTGGCAGAGCGTGCAGGTCTATTTCACCCCTAACCAGTCTTTCAAGCGGACACGCTGACGCGTGCCGCTTAACTTCAGCGTTAGGCCTCATGGACAGGACCGCGTTCGCTCAACAAATACATGTAGCCATGGTTTACGCAAGCCGTAAGCTCAGGTCTGCAGGCATGCCCGCATCGGTCATGCAAATTTGCATCGTTATTGCGTTCTTCGTTCTTCTGCAGTCCGACTCTAAGTACGTAATTTGGTTTATGGTCATAGCGCTGCCTGTATCCATAGCAATATCAACCGCTCTGGCCCTCGCAGTTCGTAACGCCTTCAAGCGCCATGCGCCGTCTTGTCCAGCATGCGCAAAGCCCATAGGCTTGCTCACTAGGCGCAAAGCAATGGCAACAGGCTTGTGTCCAAATTGCCGTAGCACTCTGTTCGGGCCTAACCACTCGTTCGAGGCGGACGGCTCCGCCGCCGCTCAACTCAGGCGTTAGGGGGCAAACAATGGTTGAGGCAGTTCGCAAACGGCCAATACGCCTTTGGGTTGCGGTCGTCATAAATGTCTTGGTTGGGCTCATCAGCCTAGGTTTTCTTGCATTTCTTGTCACATCTGCGCGAGTTCCAGCAGCATTGCACCCAAGCGTCACCACCCTGGCTTGGGCGGTATGCACGGCCGGTTTCCTCATCGTTGCTTCAATTGTTGCGCTGCTCGGCAAGCCTTACGGGCGCTACATCATGCTTTTGGCCGCAGTGGTGTTCTATGGGGCTCTCATTGCGCAAAATGTAGTCGCTTTAAACGGGCCGTATGCAGCGCTGGGCCAAGGTGCGGGCGCAAAGCTCGCGGCAAACCTCGTGCGCACTTCGCTTGAGTTGGCCATCAATTTATGGGCATTGCTCAGCCTCAAAACTCGCAAGTATTTCAACGGGGCGGCTGTTGCCCCTAACCACTCATTCCAGCGGACGCGCTGCGCGCGCCGCTAAATTCAAGCGTTAGGGCGCACATGCCAGACAACAGTGACCTGCAACAGATTCAGAAGCTCCACTTCGAGAGCCAGAATAGGTATGTGTACTTTTTGCTCGCTGCCACGGGCGCCGCGCTAGGTTACGCGTTGCAAAAGCTCGACGGCCTAGCTATCACTTGGTGGGTGTCGCCTGGCTTGCTTGCTGTATTCTGCTGGCTCGCCAGTTTCTATGCGGGCTGCCTTCGCATTACCAGCACGCACCGGGCAATTCATTTCAACTACACGTCGCTACAACTTCAGCGCGGCGTCCATCTCAAACAGCCCAAAGATCCTATTGCAACGCAACAAGCTATCGAGACCACAAAAGCTCAAACCAATGCCAATCTGCAAAAGTCTTCGCGCTGTCTCACAATCCAGTTTTGGTTGCTTGCAGTTGGTGTAGCGGCTTTTGTTGTTTGGCGCATTCTTGACATGTTGCGAGTCGGTGGTGCGCCCTAACTACTCGCTCAACCGGACGCAAACCCGCTGCGCGGGTTGCGCCGGTTAGCTCAAGCGTTAGATCGCACAGGAGAGTTCGCAATGGACACGAAGAGAATCTTTCTTGGCCTCGCCGTGGCCGCTGTATCCGGTCTCGTAGCTGGGGAGCTGATTTCACTGACCAACTTCACCTTCAATCCCCTGCTGAAATCGGTTGTTTTGGGCTTCCTCGCAACCACAATCGGTGCCTTCATAGCGCGTCGGGGTTTTATTCTTCCCGCGCTCGGCTTGTGGTTCGTGGGTTGGCTTCTCGTCGTCTATCTCCTCTACTTCATCGCAGCACCGACGGGCCAGGCATCCTTCTTGGCTATTGCTCAAATCAACTTGCTCAGCATTGTGTTGTCCGCACTGGCAGTAGCAATCGGTGCGTTGCTTGGGCAGTCTCTTGCCAGACGCGCGCAGCGTAGCGCGCCAGCGACGTCCCCCCGCATTGAGT
>NZ_MWIO01000088.1 GCF_004799035.1 Rhodanobacter lindaniclasticus | reverse complement strand
ACAAAATCGCCGACAGGCAGCTGCGGCTCGACATGCCCAAGGGCACGGACCTGTCCGTCTACAGCCAGGCCGAGCTGGACCAGATCGCCCTGAGCCTCAACACGCGGCCGCGAAAGCGCCATCAATTCCGCACCCCGCTGGAGGTTTACAACGACCACCTCAGACTGGCTGAGGCAGAAGCAGGAACGATTCACTGATCATGTTGCACGTGGACCTTGAAACCGCCCCACAAAACCCGCCCACAACACTTCCTGAAGGCCATACTGTGCGTGTGATGCCAAAGTCAACAGAGCAATACCCGAATGGGTACTGGCGTCAGTTTGACTCAAAAGGTAATCCTGTTAACCCATCTACAGGCCGACAACCAGGAAGTGTTCCGCGCGCGGAATCAAGGGCGCAAACACATGTTCCGTTGCCCCCTCCGAAACTGACAGACCCGGCTCCGCCGCCGCCCCCCATTCAACCGTTATCACAATGAAAAGCTATAGGAGTTGCTTTATGTACGGCTTGAAAAGCACCGAAGATCTTTCATTCATGCTCAATGCTTGCGTCTCACAGATTGTTGTAAGTCAAAGCGCGCTCAAGATTGACTTCGATCAACAAATTCGTTTGACAATATTTTCAACATTTGCAATGAAGATTGCCGACCAAGCAATGATGCAGTTCAATGGCTCAACGGAGGATGCTGCGGCGTTGTTTCCGCTGATTGGGGATGTCATAACGGCAGCCAAAGCAACGACAAGTGGCGGGTTGCACCTGAACTTCAAGTCAGGTGCTCTCCTAGAAGTTTTTGACGATAGTAAGCAGTACGAATCGTTCACCATTTCGAATGGCGACCAACTAATAGTTGCTTAGATCTACAGCAATACAGCAAATCTGAACGCTAAGGGGTCGTGTCTTGTCTTGCCACATGACGCCTGGAAAGTCTCCCGCGCGGACGGACGCTAAGCGCTCGCTACGCGACCATCAAGCGCCGGGCGATGGTTCGCCACTGGCTCATCAGCCGGGAATGAAAGAAGACGTGGCCAATTAAATTGCGTGGCCCCGTTGAGTTGGGCGGCGACCTGCCAGCGGCCATGCGTTGCAGCAAAACAGCTGCAACGCCGGCGGTTGCGAAGCCTAGAGTACCGTCGGCACGATCGCGGTGACCCTGCTGCCTGCCTGCCTGCCTGCCCCGCCACGGTGACGACACCTTTCTCCGTGTTCGGGAAGCCTTACAGCATCACATGGTCCGCCTCGGCGACGGCCACCTCCTACAAGGTACAAAGAACCAGCCTGGACAATGGCAGCGTCGCGATAGTGGCGACGACGGCGGCAACCAGTGCCGCGATGCCAACTCCCACTACGAGCCAGCTCCTCCAGTACGCCGTGCAGGCGTGCAATGCCGGCGGATGCTCCGCGTTCAAGAACGCATCCAACCCGACGCAGGCCAACCCGCCCGGGCCGATCGAGTGAGGAGCATGGACATGGATATCCAGATCAAAGGGTGGGTCGTGCACAAGGCGATCGCGTATGCGTTAGGGATGCTCTGATTTATTCCCCGTCTGCGGCATCATAGCCAGCAGTCCCCAGGAAGCCCATCGCCGGTGAAACAACGTTCCTTTGCGTCGCTGAATTTCGAGTCCAAGAAGAAGCCG
>NZ_MWIO01000087.1 GCF_004799035.1 Rhodanobacter lindaniclasticus | reverse complement strand
GGCGGTGGCGGTGGCGGCGGCTCGATGAAGCTGACCTGGACGATCTTTTCCTTTTCCTTGTGATTCTGATTGGGCGGCGCCATCGGCGCCACAATCAACAGGAAGGCAAATGCGTGCAGCCCGATGGCCACCGCCAATGCCCAGGTCCGCTTCCAACTAAAACGCCCGGTTTCTTCGTTACTTGAGGCCATCTGTCACTAATCTGGAAGCTGATCAATCGGGGGATCGTATCGCCGCAGTGAACTGTCGGGAGCCGTCCGGTTCGACCTGACGGGACCCGCCAAGAGCTTGCTGAAGCAATACGCAGTGAAAGGTTTTCAACGTTACAACACGCCATGACTTTTGTATAGCGTCCGGGGCGCGGGCGTGGACGTTCGCGTCAAAGCCCGCGTCCGGTTGGATGGCTATTTGCCGGATGCTCCCAGCTCCTTGAGCATTTCCTTGGCATGGTCGGCGGTGTCCGGATCCTGCGCCGCCTTCTTCAGGGCAGCGATCCGCCCCGTCTTGTTGTTCAGGCCACGCTCGCACTCGGCCAGCACCAGGTAGGCGCTGCCCATGTGCTTCACGCCCTTGCTGATGGCCTGGTTGACCATGGTCTTGGCCTTGGCGTAATGGCTGTTGGTCAATTCGATGTTGGCGATCTGCAGCGCCGGCTCGCCGTCGGTAGCCAGCGGCAACGCCTTCTGGAAGGCCTGGGTGGCCGCCGGGATATTGCCGGCCACGTAATCGGCCTTGCCCAGCAGCACGTAGTTCTGCGCGGTGGGCTGCACGATCTGCTTGCTCATGCCTTCCTTGATGACGGCGATCGCCTTGTTCGCGAGCGGCTTGGGCTCTTCCGTGGAGAGCGCCTGGTTGTAGTACAGCGACGCCAGCAGCACGTAGTCCGCTTCGCTGCCCAGCAGGCCCCTGGCCCGGGCATCCTCCATGACCTTGATCGCCTCCGGATACTTCTGCGCCTGCTGCAGCGCCTGGATGGCGGTTTCGATCGCCTTGGGGTCATCCGGGTGGGCGGCGAGGTTGTCCTGCGCGATCTGCACCAGCTGGTCGTCCTGGCCGGACGCGGCATAGCTGGCCATCAGGATCTGGTCCCACTGGGGTTCGGGTTTGTCGGACAGCGATTTGGCCTTCTTTACGGCTGCAATGGCTTCCGGAAACTTCTCCAGGCGGTACAGGTCGTTGCCCTCGATGGCATACGACTCGGCGGTTTCCTTCTTGCCTTCGGCGCGCCATTTCGTGAGGGTGTCCAGCGACGCCTGGTACTGCTCGTCGGCCTGCTGCGCGACGGCGAGCATGTACAACACCGCGAAGTAGTCGTCGTTGGGCAGCACGCCGTTGTCCAGTGCCTGCTGCAACAGACCGATCGCGCCCTTGTAGTCCTGGGTGTTGTATTTGGCGACCGCCAGGCCGCGCAATGCCATCGCCTTGGCATACTTGCTCTTGCTGCTGTCGAGCAGCGTCTGCAGCTCCGTGCTGGCCGTGGCAGTATCGCCCTTGTTGAGCGCGTCGTAGCCCTTCTGCAGGTGCTCCTGGTCCTGCTTCTTGGTGAGGTCGAGCTTCGGCGCGGTACGCGTGCTGTTGGGGTACTCGCTCGTCTGCTTGGGTTTGTCGTCGTGCTGCTTCCGGGCCAATACCGGACTGGCGACCAGGCCAAGCAGCAGGGCCGCAGTGGCCAGCAGAGTGAAGCTTCGAAGCTGTTTCATGGGGTTCCTCATCGCAAGGTCGGTACCTGTCGATGCAAACAGGCAGGTCTTGCAGCGTAACCTGATCCGGGGCCGGATAACAAGTTGCGCTGCGACATAAAAGATCGTGCCGGATCAATGAGTTAGGAGCGCGCCAGGCGTCGCCGGCCGATCGGAATCCGGTGCACCGTGCCTTGCGGATGGCCGGGGATCACTGGCCTCCGGCGCCTGCCGCAGGACGGCAGGCGCCGCGGTGCGGCATCAGATGTCCAGGTTGGCGACCTTGAGCGCGTTGGCCTCGATGAAATCACGCCGCGGCTCGACCGCCTCGCCCATCAGCATGGAGAACATCTGGTCGGCGACGATCGCGTCCTCGATGCCGACCTGCAGCATGCGCCGGGTGTCCGGGTTGACCGTGGTATCCCACAGCTGCTCGGGGTTCATTTCACCCAGGCCCTTGAAGCGCTGGATGCTGCGTCCCTTCTTGGCTTCCTCCAGCAACCAGTCGCGGGCGTCGGCGAAACTGAGGACGCCGCGCGACGCATTGCCCCGGCGCACCACCGCGTCGGCCTGGATCATGCCGGCAATCTGCTGGCTGATCGCCAGGATCGGACGGAACTCGGCACTGCCGAAGAACGGCTGGGGCAGGAACCAGGTATGGGTCAGGCCATGCTGTTCCCGGACCACCTCGATGGCGGCCGGCTGTGCGGCACCGGTGGCGTCGGCATGCGCCGGACGCAGGCGCAGCGTGTAGTGGGGTTTGCCCAGTCCGCTGGCGCTGAGCTTCAGCGCAGCGGTATCCAGCCACTGCTGCATGGCGCCAGCGTCGGCCCACAGTGCCGGCTCCAGTGGCGCGTGCTCCAGCAACGCGGTAAGTACCGCGGGGTCGAAGCGATGGGCCAGCCGGGCGATCTGGTCCAGTGCGTTCTGGTAGCCGCGCAGGAGCTTCTCCAACGCCTCGCCGGTGATCGGCGGTGCGTCCGGGCTGTAGGTCAGCGAGGCGTTGTCCACCGCGCTGGAGATCAGATAGTCGTTCAGTGCGGTGTCGTCCTTGATGTACAGCTCCTGCTTGCCCTGCTTGACCTTGTACAACGGCGGCAGGCCGATGTAGATGTGGCCGCGCTCGATCAGCTCCGGCATCTGCCGGTAGAAGAAGGTCAGCAGCAGGGTGCGGATGTGCGAGCCGTCGACGTCCGCATCGGTCATCAGGATGATGCGGTGATAGCGCAGCTTGTCCGGGTTGTACTCATCCTTGCCGATGCCGGTGCCCAGCGCGGTGATCAGGGTGCCGACCTCGGCCGAAGCCAGCATGCGATCGAAGCGCGCCTTCTCGACGTTGAGGATCTTGCCCTTCAACGGCAGCACGGCCTGGGTCTTGCGGTTGCGGCCCTGCTTGGCCGAGCCGCCGGCAGAGTCGCCCTCGACCAGGAACAGTTCGCACAACGCCGGATCCTTCTCCTGGCAGTCGGCCAGCTTGCCGGGCAGGCCGGCGATGTCCAGCGCGCCCTTGCGACGGGTCATTTCGCGAGCCTTGCGCGCGGCTTCGCGGGCCCGCGCGGCGTCGACCGCCTTGGAGGCGATCGCCTTGGCCTCGTTCGGGTGCTCCAGCAGGAATTCGCCGAGCTTCTCGTTGACCGCCTGCTCCACCGCCGTCTTCACTTCGGACGAAACCAGCTTGTCCTTGGTCTGCGAGGAGAACTTGGGGTCGGGTACCTTCACCGACAGCACCGCGATCATGCCTTCGCGCATGTCGTCGCCGGACAGCGCGACCTTGGCGTTCTTCGCCAGGCCTTCCTTCTCAATGTAGTTCTGCAGCGAGCGGGTCAGCGCGGCGCGAAAGCCGGTGAGGTGGGTGCCGCCATCGCGCTGCGGAATGTTGTTGGTGAAGCAGAACATGATCTCGTTGTACGAGTCGGTCCACTGCATGGCCACTTCCACCACGATGCCGTCCTGCTCGGCGGTGAGGCTGATCACGTTCGGGTGCAGGGCGGTCTTGAGTTGGGCCAGGTGCTGCACGAACGAGCGGATGCCACCCTCGTAGGCAAACGTGTCCGAGCGCCCTTCCCCGCGCTCGTCCTTCAACTCGATGGTTACGCCCGAGTTGAGGAAGGCCAGCTCGCGCAGGCGCTTGGCGAGGATCTCGTAGTGGAAGTCGATGTTGTTGGTGAACGTCGCCGGGCTGGGCAGGAAGCGCACCGTGGTACCGCGCTGGCTCGAAGGGCCGATTTCCTTCAGCGGGAACAGCGGTTCCCCGAGCGAGTATTCCTGCAGGTATTCATGGCCATCGCGGTGAATGGTCAACCACAGGTGGTCGCTCAACGCGTTGACCACGGACACGCCCACGCCGTGCAGGCCGCCCGACACCTTGTAGGAGTTGGCGTCGAACTTGCCGCCGGCATGCAGCACTGTCATCACGACCTCGGCGGTGGAGCGGTGCTCCTCCGGGTGCATGTCGACCGGGATGCCGCGTCCGTTGTCGGAGACGCTGACCGAACCATCCTCGTGGATCGTGACCACGACCCGGTCGCAATAGCCCGCCAAAGCCTCGTCGATCGAGTTGTCGACGACCTCGAACACCATGTGATGCAGGCCGGTACCGTCGTCGGTGTCGCCGATGTACATGCCCGGGCGCTTGCGCACCGCCTCGAGGCCCTTGAGTACCTTGATATTGCTCGAATCGTAGTGGGATTCGTTGAGGGGTTCGTTCATGCGAAGGTCGTTTCCTGGCGCCATCGACCCGCCCGGCGTGGCGCCGTGAGCGGCCGGACAAGGGTTATGCAACCTGCGAAAGGTGCAACCTTTCAATTATAGCAGGCGCGTCATCTGTCCTTGTTCCACGTGGAACACGCGGGCGGCGGTCGCCTGCAACGCCGGCGGCAACTCGGTGCCGGTCAGCAACACTTGGGCATGGACGTCCTGCAGCTGAGCCACCACCGCCGCCTGATGCGACTGGTCCAGCTCGGAGGCAAGGTCATCCAGGCACACCACCGGCCAGTCGCCGTGTTCCTGCGCGTACAAGGTGGCTTGCGCCAGTACGCAGGCCAGCGCAGCGAGTTTTTCCTGGCCGCGCGACAGGTGCTCGCGCAGCGGGGCACGTTCGAAAGAAAGCGTCCAATCGGCGCGATGCGGCCCCAGGCTGGTGTGTCCCCGCGCCTGGTCACGGCCGCGCTGGGCCGCCAGATGATCGACAAGCGGCTGCTCGTCCGACCACCCGCGGCGATAGCGCAGTTCCATCGCGCCCAATTCGGGCAGCAAGGCCGTCATGCCGACTTCCAGGCAAGGTCGCAGACGGTCCAGGTAAGCGCGGCGCTGCAGGTCGATTAGCTCCGCGGCCTGCGAAAGCTCCAGCTCCCATGGCTCGAACAGGTCATCCGACGGCACCCCTCCCGCGCGCAGCAGGCTGTTGCGCTGCTTCAACGCGCGCTGACAGCGCCGCCACTGCGCCAGGAAATCCTGTTCCACGTGGAACACGCCCCAATCGAGGTAGCGCCGACGCTCCTCGGCCGGGCCGGCGATCAGCGCATGCGAGCCGGGTTCGAAGCACACCACCGCACAGGCCTGCACCAGTTCGCCGATCGACGCGGCCTCGCCATTGATCCGCGCCTCCCAGCGCGCGCCGGAACGTCCCAGACCCAAGCGCTCGACACCGGGTTCATCACGGTGATGTACCTCGGCAAACAAGGCCAGCTGCGCCATGCCCCGCTGCACCAGCGCCTCGCGTGCACCGGACCGGAACGAGCGCGCATGCGAGAGCAGGAAAGCGGCCTCCAGCACGCTGGTCTTGCCGGCGCCGTTATCGCCGACGAACACGTTGATGGCCGGGTCCAGCGCCAGGCTGACATCGGTCAGGCAGCGCAAACCGCAGATGCGCAGCTGCTCCAGCCTCATGTCCGCCGGAACTCCAGATGACAACGCCGGGGCTCCCTGCGGAGACCCCGGCGCTGCTGGTGACGACGCCTGATCGCAACGACCACGAGAGCCGCGTCAGAGCCGCAGCGGCATGATCACGTGGCGGGCCTGCTCGTTGTCGTGCTCCTGCACCAGGCAGCTGGACTGCGCGTCGCGCAGGCTCAAGCGCGCCTTGTCGCCGCGCAGGGCCGCCAGGGCATCGAGCAGGTAGCCCACGTTGAAGCCCACCGCCAGGTCGGAAACATGGGTGTCGGCCTCGACTTCCTCCACGGCTTCTTCCTGCTCCGGGTTGTGCGCCACAATGCGCAACTTGCCCGGCGACAGCTCCAGCCGCACGCCGCGATACTTCTCGTTCGACAGGATGGCCGCGCGCTGCAGTGCCCCGCGCAACACTTCGCGGTCCAGCGTGGCGGTCTTGTCCGCGCCCAGCGGAATCACCGCCTCATAATCGGGGAAGCGACCGTCGATCAGCTTCGACGTGAAGGTCACATTGCCCCGGTGCAGGCGCAGGTGGTTGCGACCGAACTCCAGCTCGACCTCGCCATCGCCGCCTTCCAGCAGGCCGATCAGCTCGTTGACGCCCTTGCGCGGGATGATGATCTGCCGCCGCGTGCTCACCGAGCTCTGCAGTTCAGTCTGCTTCATCGCCAGGCGGTGGCCGTCGGTCGCCACGCAGCGCAGGCTGTGCTCCTGCAGATCCAGCAGCATGCCGTTGAGGTAATAGCGGACGTCCTGGTTGGCCATGGCGAAGGCCGTGCGCTCCATCAGGTCGCGCAGGACTTCCTCCGGCAGGCTGACCTTCTCGACCACCTCGATCTGGTCCACCGTGGGGAATTCACTGGCCGGCAGCGTGGTCAGGGTGAACCGGCTACGGCCGGCGTGCAGAGCCACGCGATCGCCGTTCAATTTCAGCTCGATATGGGCACCGTCGGGCAGTGCACGCACGATGTCGAACAGTTTGCGGGCGGGGATGGTGATCTCGCCATCGGCGAGCTTCTCCGCCTCGGTGACGGCAACCATCTCGACTTCCAGATCGGTGCCGGTGAGCGAGACCTGGCCGTCGGCGACCTTGAACAGCAGGTTGGCCAATACCGGCAGCGTCTGGCGCCGTTCGACCACGCCCACTACCTGTTGCAGCGGCTTGAGCAGAGCTTCACGTTGAATGCTGAATTGCATGGTGGGCTTCCCTTTACCTGCTGTTCTTTCTTTTGAAAAGAAGTGTAGTGGCTGTTGTTGGTCTTGTGGAGAACCGGGTTTCGTTCGTTTTTCCACGTAAAATCAATTTGTTACGGCTCATTTACCGTGTGCAGCGCGGACCGGCCAGGCGGTGCATGACTTGTGGATAACCTGACAGGCTCAGTCATCCACCCATTATCCACAGCTTGGCCCCAGCTTGCCCCCGCATTCTCGCGCATTCCCGGCACGCCGGGCCGCCCACGCGTCAACCGGTGAGCGTGCGGATCAATTGTTCCCAGTCCTGACGCATGCGCACGTCGGTTTCGAGGAACTTGCGGATCGTCTTGCACGCATGCATCACCGTGGTGTGGTCGCGCCCACCGAACGCCTCGCCGATCTCCGGCAGGCTGTGCTCGGTCAATTCCTTGGACAAGGTCATCGCGATCTGCCGCGGCCGTGCCAGCGAGCGCACGCGCCGCTTGGAGAGCAGGTCCTGCAGGCGCACGTTGAAGTATTCGGCGGTGATCTTCTGGATGTTGGCGATGGTGACCGCCTGGGCGTGCGTGGCCAGCAGGTCGCGCAGGGTCTCCTCGGCAAAATCGGTGGTGATCGGCCGCCCGTAGAAGTTGGCGCGTGCCGCCAAGGTGTTGAGCGCGCCTTCCAGGTCGCGCACGTTGGAGCGGATGCGCTTGGCCAGCAGCATGGCCACGCTCTCGTCCATGGCCACGCTCTTGTCGTGTGCCTTGGACAACAGGATCGCCGCCCGCGTCTCGAAATCCGGCGGCTCGATCGCCACGCTCAGGCCCCAGCCCAGGCGCGACTTCAAGCGCGGCTCCAGCTTGTCCACTTCCTTGGGATAGCGATCGCAGGTGAGGATGATCTGCTGCTTGGACTCGAACAGCGCGTTGAAAGTGTGGAAGAACTCCTCCTGCGTGGTGTCCTTGCCGGCGAAGAACTGGATGTCGTCGATCAGCAGTGCGTCGACCGAGCGGAAGCGGCGCTTGAACTCGTCCATGCTCTTGGCGCGCAGGGCCTCGATCATCGAGCCGACGAACTGCTCCGAGCTCAGGCACATCACCTTGCAGCCGGGGTTGCGCTCCAGCATCAGGTTGCCGGCAGCATGCATCAGGTGGGTCTTGCCCAGGCCGGTGCCGCCGTACAGCAGCAGCGGGTTGTACGCGCGCCCCGGATTGGTGGCCACCTGCATCGCGGCGGCCTTGCCGAGCTGGTTGGACTTGCCTTCGACGAAGGTCTCGAAGGTGTAATGGGGATCGAGGTTGTGGTGGAACGCCTGCGTCGTCGCCGTCGCGGTGGCCCGCGCGGGCGCGGCCGCCGCCGGCTTGGCCGGTTCGACCCGGCGTGCGCTGGAACCCACCTCCAGCCGCACCGGCATGGCATGGCCGGCCAGTTGCCCCAACACCTGCTCGATCTGCGCCAGATAGCGCTGGCGCACCGTGTCGAGGGTGTAGGAGTTGGGGGCGAACAGCTGCAAGCCGTCGGCGTCGTCACGCGCCTGCAGCGGCATCAGCCAGGTGTGCAGGTCTTCGGCGCTCAGATCGCCTTCCAGACGCTCAAGGCAGCGCCGCCACAGATCACTCATGAATTCGATCAACCACGACTTGGGGCGCTTGCGCGCAGGGTGATGGGCTAGTCTAGCAGCAGCCCCCACGCTCCCGAGCCGGCCGCGCCACTCCCGCGCGAGCCGCGGCGCGGCGCGATTTGACAGGCGCGGCCTCGACCGGACATACTCTCCAACCTTTTACTCACATTCCCTTCGGAGCAACCCATGAAGCGGACCTTCCAGCCCAGCAAGCTCAAGCGCGCCCGTACCCACGGTTTTCGCGCCCGCATGGCCACCGCCGACGGCCGCAAGGTGATCAACGCCCGTCGCGCCAAGGGCCGCAAGCGCCTGATCCCGTAACCGGATCCGGCGTGATGTCCAGCGCCGGTCTGCCGCGCGAGGCGCGGTTGCGTCGGCCCGGCGAATTCGCCGCCTTGCGAAACAGCAGCGGACGCGCAGGCGGCCGCTGTTTTCATTTGCGCTATCGCGACAACGAGCTGGGCGGTGCACGCCTGGGCCTGGCCATTTCCAAGCGGGTGTCCAAGCGTGCGGTGGAGCGGAACCGGATCAAACGTCTGGTGCGCGAGTCGTTCCGGCGCGTACGCCATCGGCTGCCCGCGATCGACCTGATGGTGATGGCGCGCGAACAGGCCGCCGGCGTGCCCGGGCCTGAGCTGCTGGGCGAGCTGGAAGCCTTGTGGCAAAAGCTGCCGACGCGCACGACTGACCCGGCCGAACCATTGAAGCGAAGCGACGGCCCCTCCACAATCGAGCGCTGACCTTTTTCCAAGCTTCCGCGGCGAGTCCCTCGAGTCGTGGCGTTACCCGGATCTGCTACGCGATGAATCAAACGCGCAACTTCCTCCTGTTTGCCCTGCTGGCCGTGGCCTACCTGTTGTTCATGGCCTGGGAAAACGACCACGCACCCAAGCCGCCGCCGACGGCGGCCGCCACCGCCAGCCAGGCCGTGCCGACCTCGGCGGACGGCAGCGTGCCCGTGGCGCTGGCGGCCGCGTCGAGCGCGGCGCCTTCGGGCGTGGCCGCAGCCATCGCCACCGACGAGGCGCCCGCGAGCGCGCAACTGATCACGGTCGACACCGACGTCCTGCATCTCACCATCGACACCCGTGGCGGCAGCCTGGTGCACGCCGATCTGCTGGCCTACCCGCAGCAGGCGCCGACCCACAAGAACCCCACCCCGCCGCCCGTCGTGCTGCTGGACAACAGCCCCGCGCACTACTTCGTGGCGCAGAACGGCCTGGTCAGCAGCAGCGACACCGCGCCGGCCGACCAGCCCAATCACCTGGCGCTGTTCCACAGCGAAAAGACCAGCTACGCGCTGGCGCCGGGCCAGGACGAACTGCAGGTCGAGCTGACCTGGCGTGATGCCGCCGGCCTAGCCGTCACCAAGACCTACACCTTCAAGCGCGGCAGCTACGTGGTGGGCCTGAGCCAGCGCATCGACAACGGCGGCAGCGCGCCGTGGCAAGGCAACGCCTACCAGCAGTTGCAGCGCGTCGCGCCGCCCAAACCGTCCAGCTGGTTCAGCCATTACACCGATCCCGAGCAGCGCAGCTTCATCGGGGCGGCCTGGTACACCGGCGAGAAGTTCGAAAAGCTCGGCTTCAAGGATTTCGGCGAGAAGAAGGATGCGCTCGACAGCGAGATCAAGGGTGGCTGGGCGGCGATGCTGCGCCTGTACTTCGTCACCGCGTGGATTCCGCCGGCAGGCCAGACCAACCACTACGTCACCCAGACCATCGACCCGGACAGCGCCCACCCGCGCTACCTGATCCGCACGATGAGCCCGGCGCTGAACGTCGCCGCCGGGCAGAGCCTGACCACCGAGGCGCGGCTGTACGTGGGCCCGAACCGGCAGGGCACGCTGGATGCGATCGCCCCCGGGCTCGATCTCACCATCGACTACGGCATGTTCAAGGCCATCGCCGTGCCCATGCACTGGATCCTGTCGCAGTTCCACGCGATCACCAAGAACTGGGGCGTGGCGATCATCCTGCTGGTGCTGCTGATCAAGGGCCTGACCTGGAAGCTCACCGCGATGCAGTACCGCTCCAGCGCGCGCATGCGCAAGCTGACGCCGCGGCTGCAGGCGCTGAAGGAGCGTTACGGCGACGACCGCCAGAAGATGCAGCAAGCCACCATGGAGCTGTACAAGAAGGAGAAGGTCAACCCGATGGGCGGCTGCCTGCCGGTGCTGATCACGCTGCCAGTGTTCTACGGCCTGTTCTTCGTGCTCGAGTACAGCCTGGAGCTGCGCCACGCGCCGTTCCTGTGGATCCCCGACCTGAGCGCGCCCGATCCGTTCTACATCCTGCCGATCATCTACGCGATCGTGATGCTCGGCACCCAGTGGCTGAACCCCGTCGCCGCGGGCATGGACCCGACCCAGGCGAAGATGATGAAGGTGATGCCGCTGCTGTTCACCGTGATGTTTGCCTTCTTCCCTGCCGGCCTGTGCCTGTACTACGCCGTCAACGGCCTGGTTGGCCTCGGCCAGCAGTGGTGGGTGACTCATCACATCGACCGTGAAGGCGAGCCCAAGGCCAAGGCGGCGTAGCTCTTCGCCGAACGGGCAGCCGACAGCCGCGACCGGGCGACCGTCGCGGCTGTTTCGTTTCTGGCGTCGCGGCGGAGTCGAAGGACATCGCACCCATCCCGACTCGCACCGCCCTGTAAAGTCCACCCATGACCGCCGAGACCATCGACACCATCGCCGCCATCGCCAGCGCCCCCGGCGCGGCCGGCGTGGGCGTGTTGCGCGTCTCCGGTCCCGCCGCGCCAGCCATCGCGCAAACCCTGCTCGGCCGCGCACCGCAACCCCGTCACGCCCACTTCGCCGCGTTCCGCGACGCCGCCGGCGAACTGATCGACCGCGGCCTGCTGCTCCACTTCCCCGCCCCCGCCTCCTACACCGGCGAACACGTGCTGGAACTGCAAGGCCACGGCAGCGCGGTGCTGCTCGACCTGCTGCTGCGCCGCGTCTGCGAACTCGGTGCACGCTTGGCGCGCCCCGGCGAATTCACCGAGCGCGCATTCTTGAATGGCAAGCTCGATCTGGCCCAGGCCGAAGCGGTCGCCGACCTGATCGCCGCCCGCTCGCAAGCCGGTGCGCGTGCGGCGCTGCAGTCGATGGAAGGCGTCTTCTCGCGCAAGGTCGAGGCGCTGCTGCAATCGCTGATCGCCCTGCGCGTGCACGTCGAGGCGGCGATCGACTTCCCCGAAGAGGAAATCGACTTCCTCGCCGACCCGGCGATCACCGCGCAACTGGAAAACCTGCGCACCGAACTGGCCGAACTGCTGCGCGAAGCGCAACGCGGCGTGCGCCTCAACGATGGCCTCAGGGTCGCCATCATTGGCCGCCCCAACGCCGGCAAGTCCAGCCTGCTCAATGCGCTCGCCGGCAGCGACCGCGCCATCGTCACGCCGATCGCCGGCACCACCCGCGACGTGCTGCGCGAATCCCTGAGCCTGGACGGCATCGCGCTGGAACTGGCCGACACCGCCGGCCTGCGCGACACCGACGACGAAGTCGAACGCGAAGGCGTGCGCCGCGCCCACGGCGAGCTGCAACGCGCCGACGTGGCCCTGCTGGTCACCGAGGCCGACCACGCGACCGCCGACCTCGCCTTCTTCGCGCCACTGCCGGCCAGCGTCGAACGCCTCGTGCTGATCAACAAGATCGACCGCGATCAGCTCGCCCCGCATGCCGAAACACGCGACGATGCCGCGTGGTTGTGGGCCTCGGCCAAAACCGGCGAAGGCCTCGACGCCCTGCGCGACCACCTCAAGCAGCTCGCCGGCGCCGGCAGCGGCGAAGGCGCCTTCAGCGCCAGACGCCGCCACGTGCTGGCCCTGCAGCAAGTCGCCATCCACCTCGACCACACCGCCCACGCGCTGAGCACCACCCGCGCCGGCGAACTCGCCGCCGAAGAACTGCGCCAGGCCCAGCACGCGCTGGGTGAAATCACCGGCGACTACAGCAGCGACGATTTGCTCGGCGCGATCTTCGGCTCGTTCTGCATCGGCAAATAGCCCGTCGCGAACTACGCCAGGAACATTTCCAGCTCGCCTACGGTTGGCATGCCGCCCTGCGCGCCCAGCTTGGTCACCGACAGCGCAGCGGCGGCGCAGGCCCTGCGTACGGCTTCGGGCAGGCCCTGTTTCAGGAATACCGCCAGGGCAGCGTTGAAGGTGTCGCCCGCACCGGTGCTGTCGACCACGTCGACCTTGAAGCCGGCCTGGTGCAGCGGTTCGCCCTGCTCGCGGTACCAGGCGCCTTCGCCGCCGCGGGTGAGCACGACCGGACATGGGGCGCGTCGCATCAGGGTCTCGAAGTCCTCGACGGGATCGGCGCCGAGCAGGATGGCCAGCTCGTGCTGGTTCGGGGTGACGTAGCGGGCGAGCTTGAGCCAGTCGGTGGGCAGCTTCTGCGCGGGGGCCGGGTTGAGGATCACCGGCACGCCGAGGCGGTGGCCCAGGCGTACGGTGGCCTCGACGGTGTCCAGCGGGATTTCCATCTGCACCAGCACGGCGTCGGCGCGTTCGATCAGGGATCGGGCGGCTTCGACGTCCGCGGGCGTGACGCGCGCGTTGGCACCCGGCACCACGATGATCTGGTTCTCGCCGCCGGCGACGGTGATCGAGGCGGTGCCGCTGGCGCAGTCGTCAAGGCGCGCAACGTGGGTCAGGTCGACGTGTTCGGCCATGAGTCCTGCATGCAACTGCTCACCGAAGCCGTCGCGGCCCAGCGCGCCGACCAGGGCCACCTGGGCGCCCAGCCGGGCCGCGGCCACCGCCTGGTTGGCGCCCTTGCCGCCGGGCACGGTGAGGAAGCGTTCGCCCAGGATGGTCTCGCCGGGGCCGACGAAGCGTGGCGCCTGGGTGACCAGGTCCATGTTGATGCTGCCGACGACGACGATGCGGCTCATGCGTGCTCCCCGGTGGACGGGCCTTCAGGACGGATCCGAAAGCTTACCCGCGTTGGCTTGGGCCGCGGGAGCCGGCCCAGAATCTGCGCCGGCGCCACCCGCAGGCGGCGGGATGCTGGGGGCACGGGATGACACGCACCGCTCCCCTTTCGGCTGTTCAACGCCCGCATGGCCCCTGTTGTCCTGCTTCCGCAGGAACGAGGGATGGACGGGATTGCCCGGGTTACCGCGTGCGGCTCGTTCCGAATCCCGAATCCCGAAGATCAGGGCGAAGGTGCGCGGCCGAGGCCGCTGGCATCGCCGGGCAGCAGGGCAGGCGCAGGCCCGGCCACGGCCAGCAGGGATTGGGCGTAGCTGTCTTCCATGCTGATGGTGGAGACCTCGTCCCAGCTGAAGAACGAGACTTCGCGCATCCACTCGGCGTCCGGGCTGAGCTCCTGCATGTAGAAGCCGTCGTCTTCGACGCTGACCAGCCGGCCGATGTAGCAGACCTCGGACTCGTCCTCGCTGTCCACGTGCACGCCGATCACCGGTGCCTGGGCGCCGGTGATCGGCGTGCACGTG
>NZ_MWIO01000086.1 GCF_004799035.1 Rhodanobacter lindaniclasticus | reverse complement strand
CGATCAAGACCGACCACATGCTGTTCATCGCCTCCGGCGCGTTCTCGCTGGCCAAGCCCTCGGACCTGATCCCCGAGCTGCAGGGCCGGTTGCCGATCCGGGTGGAGCTCTCCGCACTCAGCGTGGACGACTTCAAGCGCATCCTGCGCGAGCCGAACAACGCGCTGACCAAGCAGTACGTGGCCCTGCTCGGCACCGAGGGCGTCACCATCGAGTTCACCGATTCGGGCATCGACCGGCTGGCCGAGGTGGCTTTCCAGGTGAACGAGCGTACCGAGAACATCGGCGCCCGTCGGCTGCACACCGTCATGGAGCGGTTGCTGGAGAAAATCTCCTTCGAAGCTGCAGACAAATCCGGCGAAAAATACCAAATTGACGCCGAACGTGTAGACAATTCCCTTGCCAGCCTGGTCCGCGACGAGGATCTCAGCCGCTACATCCTGTAAAGCCGGCGGATGGCCCCGATCTGCTAAAATGAGCGCCGTGAACAACGTTATTGAACTGAAAAACACCGGCCAGCGCGCCCAGTTGCGCGAGGCGCAGCAGAAGCAGACGCTGGTCCGGCTGTGGCGCGAAGACCTCGAACACGGCAGCTTCTGCGGTTACGTGGGCGGGGTGGGGCGGGAGTTCTTCCTGCTCTGGGTGGTCGGCGACGGCATCACCTACGACGGCATGTACGTGATGCGCCACCGCGACATCTCCGAACTGGAAGCGCCCGACAAGCACCATGG
>NZ_MWIO01000085.1 GCF_004799035.1 Rhodanobacter lindaniclasticus | reverse complement strand
CGCGGCAGCAACGAGAACACCAACGGCTTGCTGCGGCAGTACCTGCCCAAGGGCACCGACCTGTCCGTCTACAGTCAGGCCGAACTCAACCAGATTGCCTTGAGCCTCAACACCAGGCCGCGCAAGCGTCATGACTTCCGAACCCCGCTGCAGGTGTACAACGAACAACTTCAACTTGCCGAAGCAAGCGCAGGTACGGTTCATTGATTATGTTGCACGTGGACCTTGAAACCGCCGAGCCTTTTTGACCCGGGAAATGACTCTCGATATCCAGTCAGTCTTGTGCTTTGTTTCGATGAGGTATACAGGAGCCTTAAAATTCAGACTCGTTGAAATATCGATAGGATTTTCACCGGTAAAAGTCTTAAGATGCCCTCTCAGCTCCTCGGAATTTGTGTATTCTCGGTAACCGAGGTTGTCAAACAGGCCGACCTCCTTAGCTGAGGGGCACACCTCTTGGAAGCTTCTATTCTTAACTGTGAAAACGCGCTTCCCGAGGCCTATTGCATAGCCTAATTCGTAGACTACGTTAAAATTCAGGAAGGTGACGTCAGCCACAAAGAAGTCGGTTTCTTCTACCTTTAATTCGACTTCGTCCGAAATGAAGTGACCAGCTATATCTAAGGCAGTCCAGGGCGTAATTGCCAAGCCGTCCTTCATAGCCCTCAATTGAGCTAGCGCTCGCTCTATTGTTTCTCCCAACTGCGCAGGGGCTGCTGGATAGGCAAAAAACGCGGTTTGATTCATCTCACCGATCCTCAATTTGCCGATCTCATATGTTCAATGTAAAAGGGCGGCATATAGCCGCCCTTTACTTTATGTGGGTGTGCGTGTCTCACCCGCACTTCGAATACCCGCAATTCAAACAAGTCTGGCAGTTGTCCATCAGCACCAGCGCCTTGGTATTGCACTTGTCGCACATCATCGAGCCGGCCGGAAAGGTCAGCGTCTCGGTGCCGGTCGACTCGGCGCTCACGCCCGCATCAGAGTTTTTTTTTGAGTCCAGCGCCTCGTAGGCGGCACGCTTCTCCGCAATCAACTTCCGCGTCGCCTCATCCATCTCCGGATCATGGATCAGCCCGATGTTCTTCATGTGCTGCTCCACCACCGAGCCGATCTCGGCGACGATGCTGGACATGTAGACGCCGCCGGCCTTGAAGTAGCCGCCGCGGGGGTCGAACACGGCTTTCAGTTCCTCGACCACGAAGGTGACGTCGCCGCCCTTGCGGAACACGGCGGACATCAGGCGGGTGAGCGCCACGATCCACTGGAAGTGGTCCATGTTCTTCGAGTTGATGAAGATCTCGAAGGGGCGGCGCTGTTCGTACTTGGTGCCGGCGTTGAGCACGATGTCGTTGATGGTGACGTACAGCGCGTGCTCGAACAGCGGCGACTTGATCTTGAAGGTGGAGCCGACCAGGGTTTCCGGCCGCTCGACACTCTCGTGCATCTGGATCACTTCGGCCTGCTTGGGCGCGGCAGGGGTGGCCTGCTTCGTCGCGCTGCCGGCCGCATCGGCAACCTTGTCCTCGGGCTTGACCACGTTGTAGCCGGTGATCTTCTTGTCGATCTTGATTGCCATGGGATTCGCTTCTTTGCTGGGGCGCGCCGCGATGGCGGCGACGTGTGACGTGAAAAACCCTCCGGCCCGGCGCATGACGCCGGGCCGGAGGAGGTACGGCTTACTTCTTCTTGCTGGCAGTGGACCTCTTGGCTGCCTTGGGGGCGGCCTTCTTCTTGCTGGCGGACTTCTTTGCCGCCGCCTTCTTCGGGGCCGCCTTGCGGGCGACCGACTTCTTGCCCGCCGCCTTGCGGGCGGGCTTGGCGCGCTTGACGGCGGCTTTCTTCACCGCCTTCTTCGCCACTTTCTTCGCGCTCTTGCGCACCGCCTTCTTCGCGGCGGCCTTCTTCACCGCTTTCCTTGCCGTCTTCTTGGCAGCAGCCTTCTTCGGAGCGGCCTTCCTGACTGCAGCCTTTTTCTTGGGAGTCGCTTTCTTTGCGGCGGCCTTCTTCTTCGGAGCTGCCTTCTTGGCCGCGGCCTTCTTCTTCGGAGCCGCCTTCTTCGCGGCAGCCTTCTTCTTCGGCGCAGCCTTCTTGGCCGCGGCCTTCTTCGGTGCCGCCTTCTTCACTGCGGCCTTGCGGCGTGCCGGTGCCTTCTTCGCCGGGGCCGCGGCGGGTGCGGCCGGCGCTACCTCGGGCAGCACGGGCAGCACGACGGCGGGCGCCTCGGCGGCCGCTGGGTTGTTGCTTGACTCAAGCTCGTTGTCGATGGACATAACTGGTGTTCCCCTCCGATGAATGTCAGTACGTGCCGTGGCCCTCGGGAAACTGCGCGCAGTTCAGAACTTGCCGTAGTAACCCTCCTTCAAGGCATCGAAGAGGTTGGCGGCCGAATGCATCTCGCCGTCGTATTCCACCTGCTCATTGCCTTTCAGTTCGACAACACTACCGTCCTCCAGCTCGAAGCGGTAGAGGGTGTTTTCAAGGTCCGATTCCTTGACCAGCACACCCTGGAAAGCGGCGGGGTTGAAGCGGAACGTGGTGCATCCCTTGAGCCCCTGCTTGTAGGCGTAGAAGTAGATGTCCTTGAAGTCTTCGTACGGGTAATCGGTGGGCACGTTGGCGGTCTTGGAGATCGACGAATCGATCCATTTCTGCGAGGCGGCCTGGATGTCCACGTGCTGCTTCGGGCCGATGTCGTCGGCAGAGACGAAGTAGTCGGGCAGCTTGTGCGCGGCCTCGTCGGTGAACGGCTTGGCCTCGGCGTCGATCAGCGCACGGTAGGCGAGCAGCTCGAAGCTGAGCACCTCGACCTTCTCCTTGGTTTTCTTGCCCTCGCGGATCACGTTGCGCGAGTAGCTGTGCGCGAAGCTCGGCTCGATGCCGTTGCTGGCGTTGTTGGCCAGGCTGAGCGAGATGGTGCCGGTGGGTGCGATCGAGGTGTGGTGGGTGAAGCGCGCGCCGGTCTCGGCCAGTTGCTCGACCAGTTCCGGCGCCACCGTGGCGATGCGCTGCATGTAGCGGCTGTATTTGGCATGCAGCACGCGGCCGGGGATGCTGTCGCCGACCTTGTAGCCGTCGGCGGCCATTTCCGGGCGCTTGCGCAGCATGTCGCCGGTGACGGTGTAGTCGCGCAACAGCACCGGCGCGGCGCCCTTCTCCTTGGCCAGCTCCAGCGCCACTTCCCAGCCGGCCAGCGCCATCTCGCGCGAGACGTCCTCGGTGAAGGCGACCGCCTCGGCGCTGCCGTAGCTGTGCTTGAGCATGGTCACGGTGGAGCCCAGGCCGAGGAAGCCCATGCCGTGGCGGCGCTTGCCCATGATCTCGCTGCGCTGCTGCTCCAGCGGCAGGCCGTTGATCTCGACCACGTTGTCGAGCATGCGGGTGAATACCTTGACCACCTCGCGGTATTCCTCCCAGTCGAAACGCGCCTTGGGCCCGAACGGGTCGCGCACGAACTTGGTCAGGTTGACCGAGCCGAGCAGGCACGAGCCGTAGGGCGGCAACGGCTGTTCGCCGCAGGGGTTGGTCGCGCGGATGTGCTCGCACCACCAGTTGTTGTTCATCTCGTTGACCTTGTCGATCAGGATGAACCCCGGCTCGGCATAGTCGTAGGTGGACACCATGATCATGTCCCACAGGTGCCGCGCGCGGATGTGGCTGTAGATCTTGCAGGCGACCAGGCCGTCTTCGCGGTCGACATAGTTCTCGTGGGTGGGCCATTCGCGCCAGACGACCTTGCTCGGGTCGTTGATGTCGATCTCGTCCTTTTCCTTGACGTGCACCGGGAACACCAGCGGCCAGTCCTGGTCGTGCTCGACCGCCTGCATGAAGCCGTCGGTGATCAGCAGGCTGAGGTTGAACTGGCGCAGGCGGCCATCCTCGCGCTTGGCGCGGATGAACTCCTTGGCGTCCGGGTGGCTGATGTCGAAGGTGCCCATCTGCGCGCCGCGACGGCCGCCGGCAGAGGAGACGGTGAAGCACATCTTGTCGTAGATATCCATGAACGACAGCGGCCCGGAGGTGTACGCACCGGCGCCGGAGACGTAGGCGTTGCGCGGACGCAAGGTGCTGAACTCGTAGCCGATGCCGCACCCGGCCTTCAGCGTGAGGCCGGCCTCGTGCACCTTCTCCAGGATGTCGTCCATGGAGTCGTGGATGGTGCCCGAGACGGTGCAGTTGATCGTGCTGGTGGCCGGCTTGTGAGCCAGCGCCCCGGCGTTGGAGGTGATGCGGCCGGCCGGGATCGCCCCGCGGCGCAGCGCCCACAGGAAACGTTCGTACCAGTGGCCGCGCAGCTCGTCGCTGGCTTCCACGTCGGACAGCGCACGCGCCACGCGCTGGTAGGTCTCGTCGATGCTGCCGTCGACCGGCTCGCCGGTCTTGGTCTTGAGCCGGTATTTCTTGTCCCAGATGTCCCACGAGGCGGGTTGCAGCGGGATGTCCACGGCGGCATCGCGGCCGGTGGCGGGATGATTGGCTGGCGCACGCATTGTGCTCATTGTTTTGCTGACCTCTCGGTGTGGCCTTGCGGCCCCCGTTGATTTTTATTGGGATGTAAGGGTGTCGCTCGCGACGCGACGGCGGCGAGGATCACGGGCGGGAACGACCTCCCGGCCCGGCCGC
>NZ_MWIO01000084.1 GCF_004799035.1 Rhodanobacter lindaniclasticus | reverse complement strand
ACTAGCGAGTGATCGTGCTTGGTGCGCGCCCCAGCGATCTTCCAATGGCTCGCAAGCTGTCGCCCGACGCCAGGCGCTGCTGGATCTCCACTCGCTCGTTCAGGGTCAATTCGTTGTACGTTCTCATCGCAACAGCCTATGTCAGATGCGGCATGGTGTTGCACGTGGAGTTTGAGTCGGCCTAGGCAATTAAGTAAAGATATGAGTCAGCTGCCATCATATTGGAGGCGGGGCAGTCCCTGAGCCCGCACGTAACCGCTCGGGGTGATTTAGTTAGTCACGCCCAATTTATTCACGTAGTGATTGTCCACGACACATTTTCAATGTTTGCTAGCCTTTACCTGCGTCTAAAACCGCGTCGTGGAAATAAGATTCATGGATGATCATGATCCTGACACCGGACTTGCGCAATTCAACTGCCTTTTCAACTTTCCGGCCGTAGCAAGCGAAAGCCCAGCAGGGGTTGCCGTCAGCGCCGATCACAAGGTAGTCAACTTTCTTTCCTGGCCCTGATGCGACGTGTCCACCTAGGTCTGAGACAGTTTCCGCGAGCTTGCGTCGCGTATAGCGGGCAGACGCGCCAGTGAAAGCAAATGTTCTCTCTTGGAATTCGATCTCGGGACATACCGCGCAAAGGCCAACAACCGATTCTCCATTTGAGATTGGAGCGTTAGTTATGGTCTTTGAGTCAAGGAGTGCAACGAACTCGGAGAAATATCGGAAGAGCATTTCATGCTCTTGCTCATCAATGACCTTATCCACCAAAACGGTGGTTACGAGGCTACCAATCTCGTCGTACGGCCAGCAGCCCCGTAAATGTTCATGGTCCCCAATCCAATCAGAGAGACCACGAAGCTCTTGCTCTGAGATGCTTGTGTCTGCCACGATCCCGCCAACAATTGCATGTAACCGTTGAAGGTCAGTTGTGACTTGATCGTAGAACTCATTGGAAGTAAGACGTTCGCAGAGCCACACGATGTCGTTCTTCTCGTCTTCCGTAAGAACGCGATCAGCGAGTGCTTGCTCTATTACGGGAATTAGCTCATTGAACGGATGGCGATCCCGCAGCTCCAGCTTGTCTTCAAGCCACAAATGCAGAAAATCAACCTCCGATGCGTTGATCTCGCTGTCAATAGCAATCCCTTCGATGATGCCGAGTAGAGAATTGATGCTCTTGTCGATTCGAGAGCGCCCGGTTAATTTGAAATATCTCTTATGTTCTTCGTGCATGAGAAACCTCGATGTTTGGTGTAAAGGCCAACGCTTGAGTTAAGTGGTGGCGTAGCCATCCGCCTTGAACGAGATATTAGACGTCACCCGCGTTGACCAAGTGGACAATGTCTGTAGGAAGGTTTCTTGGTCGGATGATTGAGCCCAGTTTGCGTTGCAGGGCTGCCACAAGGATCCAGATGCTTAAGCGCATGTCTGTCATGACCATCATGAACGCCATATGGTCGACTGACCACATGTCGCCGCCCTTGGCGGCCAGCTTTTCTGCCGCCGTACAGTGCTGGCTAAGAGTTGCAGTTATTTCTTGAACGAGAACTTCGCAGGAAGGGTTTGCCCATACACCCTTGGACGCATTAACGATTGACCTGCGCGCCTCGTAAAGGCTCTGCATGGCGTAATGTGGCGACTCGTCCTCTCCGCATGCATAGAACAGCCGGCGAGAGTCGATTTCGGTGACGATACCGTGGACACGATTTAGATCGTGGTCTTGAAGGGTGATGCCGCCAAAACTGAAATGGCCGTTCGCTGCCGCTTGACGAAAAGAAGCCACGAAATTCTTGAAGAGACCATCGGAACGCTTCAGGAGGTCGGAGTCTGTGACGTTCGAATCAACGTGGAAATTCCGCAGGCTCATGGGACTCCTTTGAGGCCTAACGTCAAAGAGATTTCAAATTGAACTATAACTCCGCAGCCAATCCTCGGCATGTGGACGTTTGGGCCGCTTGATCCGGCGGCGTCTGTGTAGTGACGAGGCGTGGTCAAGCTTTCATGTAGCGGGAAGGGCTGGTCTGGGGCGCATGGAAGGACCGCGTCCAGGCACCTACGGCGCCGGCACCACATCCACCCTCTCCACATAAATCAACTCGCACGCCCCCGCCCCCGTGTCCTCCCGGGTCATGGACGTCTTCCAATGCCACCCGCCAGGCCGGCTGGCGTCGACCAGGAAGCCTTCCAGGTGGACCACTTCGCTGGTGCGCACCTGCTCCAGCTGGTTTTTCACGTCGGCATCGGCGGGGATCATGTGCATGTTGGCGCTGGAGGTTTCGATCTCGCGGCGGGGGATGGGGAACTCCTGCACGTGCCAGTAGTAGAAGCGGCCGGACTGGCTGATGTCGATGTGCTGCAGCACGTCGCTGTCGGACATGCGGCCCCAGCCCATGGCCAGGTCCAGCGGCACCAGCTTGCCGTCGGCGCCGCCATAGTCCTTGCGCGAGAGCACGCGGGCGGTGATGTCGAAGTGCGCGCGGGTGGTGAGGGTGGTGTCGCCCTTGCGCAGTTGCGCGCCGTGGTCCAGATCGACCTGCTCCGGCGCCGCGGCGGCCAGCACGCCGGGGCCGGGATGCACGGCAGCGTGCTCGCGGTGCTTGAGCACACCCAGCAGCACCAATGCCGCGGCGGCGACGATCAGAAGTTTGCGCATGGGGCCCCGACTCTCGGTCTGCGCGGAGTGTACGCGATGCGGGCGCCGCGCTCAGCCGACGTCGGTGGCGGATGCCCGAGGTCTCGCTGCCTTGCGGCCGCGATGGGTTGCCGGGGCCGATGCTGTCGGCGAGGCGGCCGAATGCGCGTCCAGCAGTTCGGCGGGCAGTTGCCGGAACACCTCGGCCAAGCGCTGCAGGAAGGCGTGCATCGCCGAACTCTTGCGCCACACCATCGCGATGCGGCGGCTGGGTGCGTGGCCCTTGAACTCGATCAGGTGCAGGCCGTCCACCGGCGCCACCGGCGGCTTCACCGCCATCACCGGCAGCAGGGTGATGCCGACGTTGGCTGCCACCATCTGGCGCAGGGTCTCCAGGCTGGTGGCGCGAAAGCCCGAGTGCTCGCCGGCGCCGGCCATGTGGCAGACCTCCAGCGCCTGGTCGCGCAGGCAATGGCCGTCTTCCAGCAGCAGCAGGTTCTGGTTGGAAAGGTCGCGCAGCTTGAGCAGCCCCTGCTGGTGCGCCAGCGGATGTTCGTCGGATACGGCGAGCAGGAACGGTTCCTCGAACAGGAACTCGCTGTGCAGGCTGTCCTCGTGCAGGGGCAGGGCGAGGATGCCGGCGTCGAGCCGGCCTTCGCGCAGCAGGCGCAGGATCGACTCGGTCTTTTCCTCGACCAGCAGCAACTCCAGCTTGGGGAAGGCCGCGCGCACCAGCGGCAGCGCGTGCGGCAGCAGGTAGGGCCCCAAGGTGGGGAAGATGCCCAGCCGCACCGTGCCGGACTCCGGATCCAGCGTGCGCCGCGCCACCGCGCGGATCTGCTCGACCCCGCCCAGCACGTCGCGCGCGCGGATCGCGATGTCGCGGCCGACCTCGGTCAGCAGCACCTTGCGCGGCGCGCGCTCGACCAGCGACACGCCCAGTTCTTCTTCCAGTTTCTTGATCTGGGTGGAGAGGGTGGGCTGGCTGACGAAGCAGGCGGCCGCCGCGCGACCGAAGTGACGGTGCTCCGCCAAGGCCACGAGGTATTGCAGGTCGCGCAGGTTCATCGCCGCTCCCGGTCCGCCGAAAGATGGATCATACCTATGAAGTGCCACGCAAATAATCAACGCTGGCGATGCTGCCGGCCGCCAGCCATGCCTTCTGGCACTGGGTCGAAAGTCATGCCGCCCCCTAGCGTGGGGCTTTGCCCGCCCCGGAGTGAAGCCATGCGTCGCCTAGTTCAGACCGCCTTGTTCACCGCGCTTGCCGCCTGTTGCGCCTCGGCCCTGGCCGCTTCCGCCGAACAGGCCCCCAGCGGCCGGTTGCCTGGCTGGGCCGTGCCGCAGTCGTACCAGCTGGCGTTCAAGGTAGATCCTGCGCAGGCGGATTTCTCCGGCACCACCACGATCAAGGTGAAACTCGAAAAGGCCTCCGATCACCTGTGGCTGGACGGCGCCGACCTGAAGGTGTCGAAGGTGGAGATCACCGATGCCGCCGGTGCGGTGCACGCCGGCAAGTACGTGGCGGCGGATGCGAAGGCCGGTGTGGCGCGGGTGGATTTCGGCAGCGTGCTGCAGCCACAGCAGCTCAGCGTGAAGTTCGAATACACCGCGCCGCTCAACGCGCAGTTGCAGGGTCTGTACAAGGTCAGCGCCAAGGGCAAACCGTATGCGATGACGCAGATGGAGCCGATCAGCGCGCGCTTCGCCTTCCCCGGCTTCGACGAGCCGGGCTTCAAGACCCCGTTCGACATCTCCATCACCGCGCCCGCCGACGAAACCGTGGTGGCCAACACCAAGCAGGTGAACGAGCGCAGCGCCGGCAAGGGCTGGAAGACCGTCACCTTCGCCCGCACCGTGCCCCTGCCGACCTACCTGGTGGCCTTCGCGGTCGGTCCGTGGGACGTCGTCGCCGGCCCGGACATTTCGCCCGATGCGTACCGCGCCAAGCCGCTGCAACTGCGCGGTGTCGCCGCCGAAGGCGAGGGCCATCGCATGCAGCACGTGCTGTCCGAAACGCCGAGCATCATCCACGCGCTGGAGAACTACTACGGCTTCGGCTATCCGTTCGACAAGCTCGACCTGCTGGCCGCGCCGGATTTCTCCGCCGGCGCGATGGAGAACCCTGGCCTGGTCACCTTCCGCGACTGGCTGCTGCTGCTCGACAAGGATTCCCCCGCGCGCAACGTGCGCGGCTCGTTCAACGTCACCGCGCATGAGCTGGCGCACATGTGGACCGGCGACACCGTCACCACCGAATGGTGGAACGACATCTGGCTCAACGAGGCGTTCGCCACCTGGATGCAGCAGAAGGTGACCATGCAGGTGCATCCGGAATACCGCGCCGATCTCGACCGCGTGCGAGGCGGCCAGCGCGCGATGGGCAACGACAGCCTGGTCAGCGCGCGCAGCGTGCGCCAGCCGATCACCGGCAACGGCGACATCACCACCGCGTTCGACGGCATCACCTACCAGAAGGGTGCCAGCGTGCTCGGCATGTTCGAGAACTACGTGGGCGAGGACACCTTCCGCAAGGGCATGCGCGCCTACATCCAGGAGCACAAGTTCGGCAACGCCACCGCCGACGACCTGGTCGATGCCATCGCCACCGCGGCGGGCAAGGGCACGCCGTTCAAGCACGCGTTCAACAGCTTTCTCAACCAGTCCGGCGTGCCCTACGTGCGCACCAAACTGGAATACGGGAACGGCCAGGCGATGCTGCAGCTGAGCCAGGATCGCTACCTGCCGCTGGGCAGCAAGGGTGACGCGCAGCGCCTGTGGGGCGTGCCGGTGTGCGTGCGCTACGGCACCAGCGCCAGCGGCAAAGACAAGGCGCCGTCCAGCAAGGTGGAGTGCAAGATGCTCGACCAGGCCAGCGGCTCGATGGCGCTGCCCGGTGCCGGCAAGCCGACCTGGGTCATGCCCAATGCGAACGCCAGCGGCTATTACCGCTTCAGCCTCGACAAGCCGCAGCTGACCCGGCTCACCGCCGTGGTCGGCAAGCTCAGCGACGCCGAGCAGCTCGCCTATGCCGATGCGGTCAGCGCCAGCTTCCGTCACGGCGATCTCGACGCCGGCGACGTGCTGGCCGCGTTCAAGCCGCTGACCGCCTCGCCGATCTCCGACGTCGCCACCGCCCCGCTCGGCCAGCTGGCCTGGATCGCGCACCACGTGGCGCACACCGACGCGCAGCGTGCGCGCGTGGACGGTTGGGTCCGCGAGGCGTATCTGCCGCGGCTGCAGAAGCTCGGCTACCAGCGCGTGGCCGGCGAGACGGATACAGCGGCCTTGCTGCGCAGCACGCTCGCCGACGCGCTGGCGTTCGACTTCCGCGTGCCGGAAGTGCGCGCGGCCTTGCTCAAGCAGGGCGAGGCGGCGCTCAAGCGCGGCGCGAACGGTCGCCTGGATCTGGCCTCCGCCAATCCCGACCTGCTCGGCACGGTACTCGGCGTGGCAGTGCAGACGCACGGCAAATCCGCGGTGGACACGCTGATCGCCGAACTGCCCCGCACCAGCGACCCGGCGCTGCGCAACGGCATCCTCGACGGTTTGTCGGGTGCGGAAGACCCGGCACTGGCCGAACAGGTGCGCGACTTCGCCCTGACCGACACGGTGAAGGTGGGCGAGATGGGCCGGCTGCTGATGGGCGAGCGCGACACCGTCGCCCAGCGCGATGCGATGTGGCAGTGGTTCACCGCGCATTACGCGCAGATCCTCGCCCGCACCGGCAGCTTCGCCGGCGGCCGCCTGCCGTCGCTGGCCGCAAGCGGCGGCTGCAGCGCGACCGAGGCCACGCGTCTGCACGCCTTCTTCGATTCGCGCGTGGACGACGCGGCCGGCATCGCCCGCGGCCTGGCGCAAACCGGAGAATCGATCGAGCTGTGCGCGGCGCTGAAGCAGGCGCAGGACCCCGCGGCCATCCTGAAGTAACCCCGCCGGCGCTCGCGCTGCGCGGGCACGCATCACTTGACGCGTCGGCCGTCTGGCCGGCGCGTCATTTTTTTCGGCCCGGCCGTCGCGGTCTGGCTAACGGGCTTTTCGACAGGCCTCCGCCATCATCCCCACACTCCGTCATGCCTGCGAAGGCAGGCATCGCACTTCCAGCAAGAACGGTGATCGCTTCCACCTGTAGGGGCGCACCCTGTGCGCGATGCTCTTGCCTTTGAATCCGCCGGCAGCAACAGCATCGCGCACAAGTGCGCTCCTGCGGGTGGAGGCACTCACTCGCTCCTGATTTTGCGTGCGACCCACCGCATTCCGATGCCACCACCCGCAACGGCGAAGTGCGATGCTGCCTTCGCAGGCATGACGAGGCCCGAGGGGGCTGGCCTCGACCCCATTTCGTCCCGTGCTGCGTTGAATCCAGAGTGCGCGATGTGCGCACGCGTGTCGCGGCCGGCGCTAGTTACAGGCCGCTTCGTCCGTTCGATGCGTTCCACTTACACTGTGCCCGCCGACCGGCCTACAGGGGTAAAGCAGCATGCTTCGTCGATGGTGCATTTTGCTGGGATTGGGCTTGCTGCTGGCCGCGCCGCTGGCGGCGCAGGACATTCCGCCGCCGTTGCGCGACTGGCAGGGTTGGGTGCTGCACGACGTGCCCGGGCACGCCTGCCCGTTCCTGGCCAGCCAGGCGCCGGGTGAGGACAGCTACCGCTGCGCCTGGCCGGGGCGGCTCGCGCTCGATGCCGACGAGGATGGTGGGCGCTTCAGCCTGGAGGTGCATGTGGATGCGCCGAGCTGGGTGGCCTTGCCGGGAGACAGTCGCCACTGGCCGCAGCAGGTGAGTCTGGGCAATCGGCCGGCGACGGTGCTGGAGCACCAGGGCGAACCGATGTTGTGGCTGGAGCCGGGCGATTACCGCATCCAGGGCGCGCTGCCGTGGACGTCGCGCCCCGCCAACCTGGGCGTGCCGGAGTCGATCGGTCTGGTGACGCTTCGCGTCGACGGCGCCAGGGTGACGCGGATCGAACGCGATGGCGGGAAACTCACCCTGGGCGAAGCGGCCAGCGCCCAGCGCGCGGCCGATGCGCTTTCGCTGCGCGTGTATCGCCGTCTGGCGGATGGCCTGCCGGCCACGCTGGAAACGCGGCTGCAATTCAACGTCAGCGGCAGCGCGCGCGAGCAGCTGCTGGGACCGGTGCTGCCCGCGGGCTTCGTCGCTACCGCGCTCAGCGGTGAGCTGCCCGCGCGACTGGAAAACGACGGCCATCTGCGCGTGCAATTGCGGCCGGGGCAGTGGACGCTGACCCTGCTGGCACGCAGCGTCGCACCGCTGGCGAAGGTCGGCGTGAGCTTGCCGCCTGCGCCGTGGCCGAAACAGGAGGTCTGGAGTTACGCCGACGACAACGCGCTGCGCAGCACGCGCGTGGAAGGCAACGCCGTCGACGCCGCGCAGGCCGGGGTGCCGGACGACTGGGCCAACCTGCCGGCTTATGTGCTGGACGACCGCAGCGGGCTGAGCGTGGAGCAGGGCAATCGCGGCAACGAAGGCGGCCGCGGCGATGCGCTGCACCTGCAGCGCGAGATGTGGCTGGATTTCGACGGTGGGCATTTCAGCGTCGCCGACCACCTCAGCGGCGAACTGCGCCATCACCAGCGGCTCGACGTCACCGCGCCATGGCAGTTGCAGCGTGCCTCGGAAGATGGCGAGCCGCTGCTGGTCACCAGGGATGCGAATGGCCGCGCAGGTGTCGAGCTGCGTGATCGCCGCATCGACGTGGAGGCCGGCCTGCGCGTGCCGGCCGCTGTCGGCGCGATGCCCGGTTCCGGTTGGCAGCTGCCGCTGGACGGCATCGAGGCCACCGTGCATCTGCCGTATGGCTATCGCCTGCTCGGGGCGATCGGTGCGGATCGTTCGAACGATTCCTGGGCCGCGCAATGGAGCCTGCTCGACCTGTTCGTGGTGGCGCTGATCGCCTTGCTGGCCGGGCGCCTGCTCGGTTGGCCGTGGGCCTTGCTGGCGGCCGGCTACCTCGCGCTGGCGCAGCAAGAGGCGCTGGCGCCGCTGTGGACGCTGGCGTTGGCCCTGGCGCTGGCGCTGCTGCTGCGCGCGCTGCCGGAAGGTCGCCTGCGCGTGTTTGCGCGCAGTGGTGCGCTGGCGGTGTTCGCGCTGGCGGTGCTGTGGGCGCTGCCGTTTGCGGCCGCGCAATTGCAGTACGCCTTGCATCCGCAACTGGAGCACGGCAGCGCGCCGCGGATGGTGTCGGCGGCGTATGCGCCACAGGCCGTCGTGGTCGACAAGATGGTGGCCGGCGTACCGGCGCCGGCGGCACCCATGGAAGCGCCGAAGCAGCCGCCACCGAAGATCATTCAGCGAGTTGCCTCGCCCGCCGTGAACGAGGTGAGCGCGAATGCCGTGCAGGCGTCCTCGAGCTCGTTGGAAAGTGTGGTTGTCACGGGCGCCGCCTCGTCGGTTGGCCAGCAGATGAGGGCCGAGCAGGACAACCGCGCCGTGATCCAGGCCGGCGTCGGCACGCCGCACTGGGACCAAGGCAACAACTACCGGCTCGGTTGGTCGGGGCCGGTGACGTCGCAGCAGACCACCCGGCTGGTGATCGCGCCGGCGTGGCTGGTGCGGCTGCTGCGCGTGCTGATGGTCGGCTTGCTGGCGGCGCTGCTCGGCCGGGTGGCGATGAACCTGTGGCGACCGCTGCGCGGGCGCTGGATGCCTTCGCGCGGCGCCGGCGTGGCCGGTGCCGCCTTGCTGGCGATCGCCTTGCTTCCCACCGGTGCGCGCGCGCAGGCGCTGCCCGATGCGCAGCTGCTCAGCGAGTTGCGCAGCCGGCTCACCGAGGCGCCGAAGTGCGCGCCGCAGTGCGCCGAGGTGGCGCAGGCACAACTGCAGGTCGACGGCACGCTGCTGGAGGTGACGCTGGAAACGCATGTCGGCGCCAGCGTGGCGCTGCCCTTGCCGACCTCCCACGAGGCGATGCCGCTGCTCGACGTCAACCTCGACGGGCAGGCCGACCCGCCGCTGCAGCGCGACGGCGATCAACTGCTGCTGCGGCTCGATCGCGGCGTGCACCGCGTCACCTTGCATTACCGGCTCGACGCGGTGGACAGCGCCGCGCTGCACTTCGCGCTGCCGCCGCAACGCATCGCCTTCAGCGGCCCGGGCTGGTCGCTCGACGGCGTCGATGGCGGCCGCGTGCTGGGCGACAGCGTCACCTTGCGCCGCGTGCAGACGGCGGCCGACGGCAGGCAGCTGCCGACCACGCAGAGCTTTCCGCCGTATGTGCGACTAAACCGAAGCATCGGCCTGGGCCTGGACTGGATCGTGCTGAACCGGGTCGAGCGCATCGCGCCGCAGGAGGGCGGCTTCAGCATCAGCCTGCCGCTGCTGCCGGGCGAGCATCCGCGGGGCGAGAGCGTGCTGGTCAAGGACGGCAGGATCAACGTCACCTTCAAGGCCGGCGAATCGATGGTGAGCTGGAGCAGCCAGCTCGATCGCTCCGCGAAGATCACCCTGGAAGCACCGCCGCTGGGCGAGCGCTCCGAGGTGTGGGAAGTGGGCGCGGCGCCGATGTGGCACGTCGATGCCGAAGGCGTGCCGACCAGCGCCAGCGATGACGGCCTGCGTTTCGATCCGCTGCCGGGCGAGAAGCTGCAACTGGCGATCACGCAGCCGGTGGCCGTGGCCGGCGACAGCCTCGCCATCGACGGCGCGCAGTTGACCGTGCGCACCGGCGAACGTGCCAGCGAGTTGCAGCTGGACCTGCAAGTGCGCAGCACGCGCGGCGGCGAGCACGCCATCGCCCTGCCGCCCGGCAGCGAGTTGATCGAGGCCCGGCGCGACAACCAGCCGATCAACCTGGCGGTGCGTGACGGCAAGCTGAGCCTGGCGCTGCTGCCCGGCGCGCACGACTACATCGTGCATCTGCGCGAACCGCTGGGTGTGGCCGCGCGCGTGCGCACGCCGGCGCTGGACCTGCACGCGCCGGTGGCCAACATCGGCCTGAACCTGCAACTGCCGCAGGATCGGTGGGTACTGTGGAGCTGGGGTCCGACCGATGGCCCGGCGGTGTTGTACTGGTCGCAGCTGCTGGTGCTGTTGATCGCGGCGTGGCTGCTGGCCCGTTACGCGCCGACACCGCTGCGGCTGCGCCACTGGGTGCTGCTGGGGCTGGGCTTCTCCGCCTTCGCCTGGAGTGCGTTCGCGCTGGTGGTGGTGTGGCTGATCGCGCTGGGCCTGCGCGCGCGGATGCGCACGCCGGAGCAGCTCGAGCGCCTGCGCTTCAACCTGCTGCAACTGGGCCTGGCGGCGCTGACCGTGCTCGCGCTGTGCGTGCTGATCGGCGCCGTGCCGCAGGGCCTGCTGGGGCTGCCGGACATGCACGTGGCCGGCAACGGTTCGTCGGCGTCGAACCTGCACTGGTTCGCCGATCGCAGCGAGGGATCGTTGCCACGGGCCGGTGCGTTCAGCCTGCCGCTGTGGATCTACAAGCTCGCCATGCTGGCATGGGCATTGTGGCTGGCCAATGCGCTGATAGGCTGGCTGCGCTGGGCCTTTGACGCATGGACGCGCGGCGGCTACTGGCGCAAGCGCGAGCCGAAACCGGGCGTGACGCCGCCGCAACTGCCGCCCTCGGCGGCCGGGCCGGGCCGCGATGCCTGACGTGCGCGAGGCACTGGCGGCGGCGACGCAACGGCTGGGCGATCGCGCCGAGGCCGAACTGCTGCTGCTGCACGTGCTGCGGCAGCCGCGCAGCTGGCTGTTCGCGCACGCCGACGACGCCCTGGATATGGACGTCCAGACGTCTTATCAGGAATTGCTCGCCCGTCGCGAGGCGGGCGAGCCGGTGGCCTATCTCGTCGGCCATCGCGGCTTCTGGACGCTGGATCTGGAAGTCACCCCGGCCACGCTGATCCCGCGCCCGGAAACCGAGTTGCTGGTGGAATTGGCGCTGCAGCGCCTGCCGCTCGTCGCTGCCTGCAGCGTGGCCGACCTCGGCACCGGCAGCGGCGCGATCGCGCTCGCGATTGCGCGCGAGCGCCCACGCGCCCGGGTGGTCGCCACCGACGCCAGCGCCGCCGCGCTCGCCGTCGCCCAGCGCAATGCGCAACACCTGGGGCTCGGCAACGTGGTCTTCGCACATGGCGACTGGCTGGCTCCGCTGGCTGGCCAGCACTTCGACCTGATCGTTTCCAACCCCCCGTACATCGAGGCCGCCGACCCGCACCTCACGCAAGGCGACCTGCGCTTCGAGCCACCCGCGGCGCTCGCCTCCGGCCCCGACGGCCTCGACGCCATCCGCCACATCGTGCGCGACGCCCGTGCCCATCTGCACCCTGATGGCTGGCTGCTGTTCGAGCACGGCTGGAACCAGGGCCCAGCGGCCCGCGCGCTGCTCACCGAAGCGGGCTACGCCGAGGTGTTTACCGCGCAGGATCTGGAGTTGCGCGATCGGGTGAGTGGCGGCAGGGTTTGAGCTGTTTGTCGGTTCAGTCGGGACGGTGAGCAATGCGGGACTGGAGCGGGTGGAGCGGCTGGCCATGGGTTGCGCGGACCGTTCGCGATGGAAGGGGGCGCTGCATTTCCGGCATCAGCTTGGTTGATCATCCTCGAAATCCATCCACGCATAGCGTTCACCGTCGATACGTTCTTCAACGGGTTCTTCGCGGTGAGATCCTGTCGCGGTTACCCAGAAGCTTGCCTCCGCACGCAAAAATTCCCGATAGTTGTTGGGCAGCGTACCCTCGTGTCTTGCCCAGCGCAGTGCTCCGGGTTCAAATTGGCTGGTAAGCGGCAAGTTCTGCTTACCGGCGAGGATGCGCTCAACCAAGGGGAGCAATTCATCGTGAATTCCGTACGGATCGCCAAGTGGTACATCGCGCTTGATGATCTGGCGGACCAGTCTTGCTTCACGCTGCACGCGCACCTGATCGACCTCACTGAAGCTCCAGCCATTCTTTTCGTCCAGTTTGACTAATTTTCTATGCATGGCGTAGTTCCTAGGGAAATTTTATACCTGTACGGCTTGGAGCATTGAATGAGCTTCGATCGGTAAGAAGCGTTTGCACTTTGCCGCCACTCTGTTCCCAGCCGTTCTGGCTTGTAGGGGCAATACGTGACGTATAGGACATGCTTGGGTGGATGGCTGTTATCTGCACGACATCAAATTCGCCGGCCTGCTGGCTTTCGAGTGGAAGCCCAAGACAATCACCTATTTGATCCGCGTTCAAACCGCGCAGAGAATCCATTTCTGCTTTGCTCATCCAAAATTCTGAATTGCGTCCTGGCATGGAGTTCTTTGGTACCAGCTTGTAGAACTTATCGCCTATTTGAACGGGATTGGCCACTGGCCGCGTTGATCCGCTTTCCATAAGCTGCCTGGTCTTCAGGATTGCTTCGTCCCTGGTGAATCCCTGTTTTTCGTATTGGCTGACCATGCCGCGCCCCTCGGGAGTGAGCATCGGGTTTTCATTGATTCCATGCGTTCTGTATGACCGGTATCCGTCGGGAGCTGGCTTTCTTACGGGCTTCCTTACGGTATCCCCCGGTTCTGGAGATTTCTTGGAAGCTGGAGGGTTGTTCGGTTTGGTGGTGACCGCATTGCCGTTCGAGCTTTCACGTGTAGCTTGTAAAGCTCTTTCGCTTATCCGTTTGTCCGCCTTGAGCCGCCCCTCATTCCTCACCATCCACTCCGCAAATCTCGGCCCGGCCTTGCTGCCGCGCACGCTCTCGGCGAGGTCGGCCATGCTGCCGCGGCCTTTGGCCAGGTAGGCGACGATGCCCATCAGCAGGAGGACGAATACGGCGACGTGGGCGCGGGCGATCTTCTCGGCGGCGTGGTGGAGGGCGAGCTGGTCGATGCGGACCGGTTGTTGCGGCAGCGGCGGTGCGGTGGCGGCTTGCCAGGCCTGATGAATGCCGGCCCAGTAGTCGCGGGCGATCCCGGGCATGTCGTTGACGACGTACTCGGCCAGCGCCTTCAGGCCCATGGCGATCAGTATCCACTCGCCGACCTGGGCGCCAGCGCCGGCGCCGATGACGACACCGGGCACCGCGCCGGCCCCGACGCCACCGATACCCCCGGCGATGCCGCCGATCAGGGCGCCGCCGCCAGTGGTGGTCAGCATGACGATGAGGCACTGGCGCAGCACTTCGACGATGTCGTTCACGACACCCTGGAGATTCAGGTCGCGGAAGTCGCGCAGGATCCAGTAGACCGTCAGGCCCTCGGAAAGCCTGATGGCTTGCCGCACGCTGTCAGCGCGCGCCGAGACCAGCCTTGCCTTGCCGCGGATGCCGACGGTATGCCGGTCGGCCCAGCGTTCCAGCTGCTGCCACGGATCGAGCATCCCGCCCATCGACACCATTGCCACTCCCTGTGCGCATGATTCCCGTGCCAGGGCTGCAAGATAACCCGGCGGCGTTGGCAGATACTCCGCCGCTGTTCACGGAAATGCTGTAGGTCGATGGCGCGTTCGCCATTCCGCGTTTGCCGCTGCCGCGTCGATGGGAGCGTGGCCGCACGGGCAGTCGGTGTGCCCGTCGGCCTGGCGACGGGCTCAGGCGCTGGCCTGGCTCAAGGTTCCCGCCTGCGGGAAGCGCGCACGGATCGCGTGGCGGATGCTCGACAGGTCCAGTCCGGCCATGCCCAGCACTTCCTCGCGGCTGCCGTGTTCCAGATAGACGTCCGGCAGGCCCAGGTGCAGGATCGGCAGCACGATGCCGTGCGCGGCGAGGCATTCGGCCACGGCGGAGCCGGCGCCGCCGGCGACCGCGTTGTCTTCCAGGGTGACGAAGCCATCATGGGTCTTCGCCAGTTCCACCAGCAGCGCCTCGTCCAGCGGCTTCACGAAGCGCATGTTGACCAGGGTGGCGTCGAACTCGGCGGCGATCGCGGCGGCGGGTGCCAGCATCGCGCCGAAGCTCAGCAGGGCCAGGCCATGGCCGCGCCGGCGCAGCTCGGCCTTGCCGATCGGAAGGGTGTCCAGCTCCGGATGGATCGCGACGCCGGGACCGGTGCCGCGCGGATAGCGGATGGCGGCGGGGCCGGCATGCTGGAAGCCGGTGGAGAGCATCATGCGGCACTCGTTCTCGTCGGCGGGGGCCATGATCACGAAGTGGGGCAGGCAGCGCAGGAAGCTGAGGTCGAAGCTGCCCGAATGGGTGGCGCCGTCCGGGCCGACCACGCCGGCGCGGTCGATGGCGAAGGTGACGTCGAGGTTCTGCAGCGCCACGTCGTGGATCGCCTGGTCATAGGCGCGCTGCAGGAAGGTGGAGTAGATCGCCACCACGGGTTTGGCGCCTTCGCAGGCCATGCCGGCGGCCAGCGTCACCGCGTGCTGCTCGGCGATCGCCACGTCGAAGTAGCGCGCGGGGTATTCCTTCGAGAAGCGCACCAGGCCGGAGCCTTCGCGCATGGCCGGGGTGATGCCGAGCAGGCGCGGGTCGGCGGCGGCCTGGTCGCACAGCCAGTCGCCGAACACGTCGGTGTAGGTGGGCTTGGCCTTGCCGGTTTTCTTCTTGACGCCGGCCAGCGGGTCGAACGGACCGACCGCGTGGTATTCGATCTGTGCCTGTTCGGCCGGGGCGTAGCCCTTGCCCTTGGTGGTGATCACGTGCAGCAGCTGCGGGCCGGGCAGGTTCTTCACCGTGCGCAGTGCCTGCAGCAGCTGCGGGATGTTGTGGCCGTCGATCGGGCCGGTGTAGTGGAAGCCGAGTTCCTCGAACAGCGTGCTCGGCACGAACATGCCCTTGGCGTGCTCCTCCCAGCGCTTGAACCAGCGGCCCATGAACGACTGCTTGGGGATCGCCCGCTTGGCTCGTTCGCGCAGGTCGTTGAGGCGGCGGCTGGCCATTGCGCGCGCCATCACCTTGGTCAGCGCGCCCACGTTCTCGCTGATCGACATGCCATTGTCGTTGAACACCACCAGCAGGTTGGGTTCGACGTCGCCGGCGTGGTTGAGCGCCTCGAACGCCAGGCCGGCGGTCATCGCGCCATCACCGATCACGGCCACCACCTTGCGCTCCTCGCCGCTGGCCTGCGCGGCGATCGCCATGCCCAGCGCGGCCGAGATCGAGGTGGAGGAATGGCCGACGCCGAAGGTGTCGTACTCGCTTTCCTCGCGGCGCGGGAACGGCGCCAGGCCGTCCTTCTGCTTGATCGTGGTGATGCGGTCGCGGCGGCCGGTGAGGATCTTGTGCGGGTAGCACTGGTGGCCGACGTCCCAGACCAGGCGGTCATGCGGGGTGTCGAACTCGTGATGCAGGGCCACGGTCAGCTCGACCACGCCCAGGCCCGCGCCGAAGTGGCCGCCGGAGCTGGCGACGGCTTCGATCAGGTACTGGCGCAGTTCGTCGGCGACTTGCGGCAGTTCGCTGTCGGGCAGCCGGCGCAGGTCGGCGGGCGTGCCGATCGATGCCAGGCGCGGGTAATGGCTGAGATCGTTCATCCGCGTATTGTTGGCCCAGCGGCGGGGCGGAGCAAGGGCGGGCATCTGAACGGAGCATGGCAGGGCCGCGCCGTGACGGTCTCCACGTGGTGCACACGTGGCAACGGCGAGGCTGGGCAGGGTTCTTCCATTCAGGGAGTTGCACCATGTCCATGCGCAAACTGTTCCGCCGTTTCGCCGAAACCACCTCGCGTCAGGCCGGCAAGCCACTGGCGTTCGTGCTTGCGGCCGCGCTGGTGGCGGCGTGGGCGGCGACCGGACCGCTGTTCGGCTACGGCGACACGTGGCAGCTGGTGATCAACACCTCCACCACCATCATCACCTTCCTGATGGTGTTCCTGATCCAGAGCAGCCAGAACCGAGATACCGCCGCCTTGCAGATCAAGCTGGACGAGCTGATCCGCACCAGCCGGGCGCACAACGCGCTGCTGAACCTGGAGGAGTTGGACGAGGACGACCTGGACCGTATCCGCAAGCACTACTGCAAGCTGGCGCACGCGGCGTACGGCGATCTGGCCACGATCGAAAAGGAGATCAAGGACATGCACAACGACGAGGGCGAGGACGCCCCGGCCGGCTGAACTCATGCGTCGGCCATGGCCGCCACCGACCGCCGGTTGCGCGGCAGCCGGCTGACCAGGAACTCCATCTGGTCGGCCAGGATGTTGCGGTTGGACAGGATCAGGTGCTCCACCCAGCTCGGCCGATAAGGCACTGCCAGCAGCGGCATGTTGGCCTGCTGCGGTGTGCGGTTGCTCTTTTTCAGGTTGCACGCCAGGCAGGCGCTGACCACGTTCTCCCACTCGTCCTTGCCCTGCCGGGAAATCGGCATGACATGGTCGCGGGTCAGTTCCATGCGGGTGAAGTGCTCGCCGCAATACATGCAGATGTGGCGGTCGCGTGCGAACAGCGCGGTATTGGTCAGCGCCGGCGCCGGGTCGACGGCGTGCTCGCGGCAATGGCCGGTGCTGGCGATGATCGGGTGCAGCTGCAGCAGGCTCTGCGTGCCCAGCGCGCGGTTGTGGCCGCCGTGCACGGTGAGGCAGGGGTCGCCCAGCGTCCAGGCAACCACGTCGCGCACGTACAGGCACACCGCGTCCTGCCAGCTGATCCAGTCCAGGATGCGGCCGGCGGCGTCCAGCGACAACACGCGCGTCGCCTGCAGATCGGCCGGTTTGATCACATCCATCAGCATGCAGTTCGTCCTTCCGCCGGGGCATCGAGGGAACCAGAGGCATGGCGCAAGGCCAGCCTGGTCGCAGCATAGAACACTTTTCGGCCATACCGAAGAAGCGGGATTCGCAGGTGCCTGCGCCCACTGATATGATCAGGAATTCGACATGAAACCCATGCCGGGTTCGACAGGGCCGCTGCCGTGGCGGCCCGGCGCGGTGGGGGACCAAAGGTGGATCAACGTGGCTGAAGTCATTTTCTACGAGCACCCGGTGGCGCTCAATCGAGCCGAGCACAAGGATCTTCGGCTCAAGAGCGTGCCCAACATGAAGTTCGCGATGAACACGCATTCGGTGCCGCTGACCACCGTGGAATTCGGCCTGGCCGCGCGCGACCTGCTGATCGTGTTTGCCGGTACCGATGCCGCCAGCGCCGGCCCGATCGCCCTGCTGGGCCTGCGCCAGAACGAGAACCTGTACGTCGACGCCGCCGGCCAGTGGGCGCCCAACACCTACGTGCCGGCCTTCGTGCGCCGCTACCCGTTCGTGCTCGCCGAGAAGCCCGAGGGACAGCCGGGCGGCGATTTCGCGGTGTTCCTCGATGAATCCTTCGAGGGCTTCAACGCCACCGACGGCCAGCGCCTGTTCAACGAGGACGGCACCGACACCGAGCTGCTGAAGAACGCGGTGGGCTTCCTGACCGAGTTCCAGCAGAACATCGACCGCACCCGCACCTTCATGCAGTACCTGGTCAAGCATGACCTGCTGGAAGCGCGCAACGTGCAGCTGCACAAGGGCGAGCCGGAATCCGGCCGCGGCATAACCCTCAACGGCCTGTTCATGGTCAACGAGGAGAAGCTGCGCGCGCTGGACGAGAAGGTCGTCCACGAGCTGATGCGCGAGGGCGTGATGGCCTGGATCTACGCCCACCTGCTGTCGCTCAACAACATCGATCGCCTGGCCCGTCGCCTCGACGAGCGGGAGCAGGCCGAGTCGGCCGCCCCCAGGAACTGAAGCTGTCCGGGCGCCCTGCGCGCCTGAGAGGAAAGCGCTGCGACGGGTGACCGTCGCAGCGCTTTTTTTGTGCGTGGACTGACACTTGTGGAAGCGCCGTTCGGCGCGGGGCTGCCGGAATCAGTGCGACACCATCGGCAGCGCGATGTAGCTGGCTTCGCCGGGTGCGTGGTAGACGCGCTGGGTAGCCTTCACGTAATCCGCCGGCGTGGCCTCGAAGATGCTGGGCACGAAGGTCTGCGGGTTGCGGTCGTACAGCGGAAACCAGCTGGACTGCACCTGCACCATGATGCGGTGGCCGGGCAGGAACACGTGGTTGGCGGCGGGCAGCTCGAAGCGGTAGGCGAGCGGCTTGTCGGGGGTCAGCGCTGCGGGCGTGTCCCAGCCGGTGCGGTAGCGGCCGCGGAAGATGTCCATCGCCACCGCCAACTGGTAGCCGCCCATCTCCGGTTGCTCGGCCACCTGGTCGGGATACACGTCGATCAGCTTCACCACCCAGTCGCTGTCGGTGCCGCTGGTGGAAGCCACCAGGTTCACCACCGGCGCACCGGCGATGGTCAGTGGTGCGGTCAGCGGCGCGGTTTCGTAGCTGAGCACGTCGGTGCGACCGGAGGCTTCGCGCTGGTCGTCCACCAGCCACTGCGACCAGGTGAGGCCGTTGTCGTAGCCGACGGGCTGGATCGGGCGCGCGCGGAACGGCACCGGGTGCGCGGGGTCGGAGACGTATTCATCCCAGGCGTTGCCGCCCGCGGGCGCGTCGAAGCCGAGCCGCATGCCGGGTTGCAGGTACAGCGCACGATCCTTGCCGGGGCAGCCGTCGGCGCAGGCCAGCGGCCAGCGATCCAGCCGTTGCCAGTGGTTGGTGCCGGTCTGGAAGGCGGTGACCGGGGCGAGGTCGGCCTTCGGCGCACCGTCCTTGAGGTATTGCGCCAGGAACGGGCGCAGGATGTGCTCGCGGAAGTACTTCGCGGTGTCGCTGCCGAAGCGGATTGCGCCCAGCGAGCTGCCTTCCTCGATCTCCTGGCCGTGGTGCCACGGGCCCATCACCAGCTTCACCATGTCGCCGCTGGTGTCCTTGGGCTTGATCGCCCGATAGACGGCCAGCGCGCCGTAGATGTCCTCCTGGTCCCACAGGCTGTGCACCAGCATCACCGGCACGGTGAGCGGCTGCGCGGCAAGCAGCTTGTTCACCGCCTGCTGCTGCCAGAACGCGTCGTAGGCGGGATGGGCAAGGATCTTGTTCCAGAAGCCCAGCTGCCGCATGCCGTAGGCATCGCCCATCGCGCCGGCCGACACGTAGTGCATGAACAGGTCGTACTCGTCGCGGTAGTTCGTCCACCACTTGACCTTGTTGTCGCGGCTGGCCTCCTGCTCGTAGATGTAACTCAGGTTCTGCTGGCGGAAGGCGCCATGGTGGAACCAGTCGTCGCCCATCCAGCCATCCACCATCGGGTTCATCGGCACGGCGGCCTTCAGCGCCGGATGCGGGTGCACCAGCGACATCAGCGGCTCGAAGCCGTCGTAGGAGATGCCGATGGTGGCGACCTTGCCGTTCGTCTCGGGAATGTTCTTCACCAGCCAGGCGATGGTGTCGTACGTGTCGGTGGCGTCGTCCACCGGCGTGGGGTTGAGCGGGCCGTGCACCGGGCGGTTCATCACGTAGTCGCCCTCGGAACCGTACTTGCCGCGAATGTCCTGGACCACGCGGATGTAGCCGTCCTCCACGATCACGTCGGCAGCGTTGTCGTAACCCTCCAGCAACGGTTCGAGGTGGCCGCTCATGGAATTGTGGGTGAGCTGGTGCGCGTCGTAGGGCGTGCGCGTGAGCACGATGCCGGCGTGCTGCGCGCCCCGGGGAATCAGGATCACCGTGTTGAGCTTCACGCCGTCGCGCATCGGGATCATCACGTCACGCTCGACGTAGTCGAAGCTGCCGGTGGCCGGCTTGAAGCTGGCCGGCGTCTCGCTGGGATAGTCGGGATATTTCACCTGTGGCGCGTCCGTGGCCGGCAGGGCGCCGCTGGCGGCAAGCAGGAAGGCGAACAGCACGGGCTTGAGCCCCGCGACGAGACGACGTGGTGTCATGACGGTCGATCCCCAGATGGAAGCAACCGATCCAGCTTACTGCGACCAAGGCCGGGGCGACCATGCTGGAAAGCGGGATTTCTCGCGGATTCGCGGAAAGAGCAACCCGGCGGGTTCGGGCACAAGATCATCGATCGGTGCGCGTCGATCGGATCCATGGGCTCGAGGCCGGGCCGGTGACACGTCGCATCATCCAGTGCGGCCGCCGCCTGTTCCTGTGCAAGCGCAGCAAGGCGCGATGGACTCCCCTTTGCCCGGGCGCGTTCAGCGGATCGGCTTGGCCAGTCGCAGCAGGTCGGGCAGGTAGCCGGAGGTCTCGTACAGCGTGCGGGCGCGTTCGTTGCCGGGGAACACCGCCAGCGTCACCAGCTGGCACTGGTGTTCGCGCGCCCAGTCCTCGGCATGCGCCAGCAAGGCCTTGCCGACGCCGTCGCCTTCGTGTGAAGGCGCCACCGCCAGATCGGAGATGTGGCAGTTGCTGCGGCCGCTGAAGAAATCGGCGGTGCGTTGCAGGTGGATGAAACCGACCCGTTCGCCGTCGCCATTTTCGGCCACGAACAGGAAGCTGTTCGCCGGCTGGTCTTCCAGGTGCCTGAGCAGATCCTGGCGGATGCCCTCGACGCATTCGTGCCGCCGGCGCCACGCCGGCAGCGGGAAGTCGGCGAAGCGCGGCACCAGGGCGAGGATGAAATCGTCGTCGTCGTCGGCCAGGCGGATCAGCAGGGGCGAGTCGTTCATGGGCGATCGGGTCGGTGTGGGCGCGTTCCGACGCTTTCTACACCGGCTGCCGCCCGGACGAAAGCCCGGCCGAAGCGGCATGTATATTCATGTACAGCCCGCAGCCATGATCGGGGGTCACCGTGACGACGACGCGCCGCATTTGCTTGCAGCCCGCGGGTAATGCCGTGCTGGCGCAGGGCATGGCCGAGATTCGGCAGCAGATGGACTTGCCGACGGCGTTTCCGGCCGAGGTCGAAGCCGCCGCCGCGGCGGCCGCGGCAAATCCGCGCCTGCCGGCGCTGGATCGCACCGAGCTGCCGCTGGTCACCATCGATCCGCCGGGATCGATGGACCTGGACCAGGCGATGCATGTGCAGGCGCAGGGCGAGGGCTACTGCGTGCATTACGCCATCGCCGACGTCGCCGCCTTCGTGCAGGCCGGCGACCCGGTCGACCTGGAGGCGCATCGGCGCGGCGAGACGCTGTACGGCGCGGATTCGAAGATTCCGCTGCATCCGAAGGTGCTGTCCGAGGGTGCCGCCTCGTTGTTGCCGGATCAGGTGCGCCCGGCGCTGCTGTGGACGGTGGAGCTGGACCCCGCCGGCCACATCGCCGCCATCGACGTGCGCCGCGCGCTCGTGCGCAGCCGCGCCCGGCTCGACTATGCCGGCGTGCAACAGGCCATCGACGCCGGCAGCGACGATCCGATGTGGGCGGTGCTGCGCCGGATCGGCGAGTTGCGCGAACAGCGCGAACGCGAGCGCGGTGGCGTGAGCCTGCCGTTGCCGGAGCAGGAGATCGACGTGGTCGACGGCCACTGGACGCTGGCGTTCCGCGCGCGCTTGCCGATCGAGAGCTGGAACGAGCAGATCTCGCTGCTGGTCGGCATGGCCGCGGCGCAATTGATGGTGCAGGCGAAAGTGGGCCTGCTGCGCACCTTGCCGCCACCCGATCCGCACGCGATCGCGCGTCTGCACGTCACTGCGCGGGTGCTCGGCATCGGCTGGCCGCCCGGACTGGACTATCCCGGCTTCATCCGCTCGCTGGACCCGACCAACGACGTGCACGTGGCGATGCTGACCGCCTGCACCACGGTGCTGCGCGGGGCCGGTTATGCGGCGTTCGACGGCACGCTGCCCGCGCAGCCGATGCATTCGGCGCTGGCCGCGCAATACACCCATGCCACCGCGCCGCTGCGTCGGCTGGTCGATCGCTACACCGGCGAGGTCTGTCTGGCGCTGTGCGCGAAGCAGCCGGTGCCGACGTGGGCACTGGCCGCCTTGCCCGGCCTGCCGGACACCATGCAGGCTTCCGGCCATCGCGCGGGCCAGTACGAAAGCGCGGTGTTGAACCTGGCCGAAGCCGCCGCGCTGGCGCCGCGGCTGGGCGAGGTTTTCGACGGCGCGATCGTCGAGGTCGCCCACGGTGATCCGGCCCGGGGCAGGGTGATCGTGCGCGATCCGGCGGTCGAGGCGAGCGTCTCCGCCAGCGGCAACCTCACGCTCGGCGCCGACGTCCGGGTGAGCCTGGTCGAGGCCGACCCGGTGCGGCGCGTGACGCGGTTCGAGCTGGCCGGGTGACGGCGCGAAGGGTTCGTTGCGGGACAGCAGCGACGGCGTGTCGTGCACAAGCGCGCAGGGCGGTAAACCGTTGGGCGGCACCAGCGTCGGGCCGTTGAAACCACTCCGTGACGCCATTCCCGCGAAGGCGG
>NZ_MWIO01000083.1 GCF_004799035.1 Rhodanobacter lindaniclasticus | reverse complement strand
CATCCGGACGACCGCGCGGCCACCATGCACCAGGCCGCGCGGGTCACGGCCGGAGAGTTGCAACGCCATTTCCGCAACCGCTACATCCACCGCGACGGCCACAGCGTGGACATCCAGTGGTCGGCCCGCTGGTTGCCGGAGTACGGCGTGCGCATCGGCGTCGCCCACGAAGTGACCGAGTTGCGCCGCAACGAGCGCGAACTGGAGCATCGGGCCAGCCACGACATCCTGACCGGCCTGCCCAACCGCCACCACCTGTACACCGAACTGCAATACGCCATCGCGCATGCCGCGGAGACCGGCGACGGCCTTGCCGTGCTCTACCTCGACCTCGATGGGTTCAAGGAAGTCAACGACCGCGGCGGCCACGGCACCGGCGATCGCGTGCTGCGGGAAGTGGGCCAGCGACTGCAGCAGGGCTTGCGCCAGGGCGATCTGGTGGCGCGGGTGGGCGGCGACGAATTCGTGGCGGTGCTGCCGGGTTGCCGCGACAGCCGGGCTGCCCGGATCATCGCCGATGACCTGCGCGCCCGGCTCGGCTCGCCGTGCACCCTGCCCGACGGCCCGTTCCGACCCGATGCCAGCATCGGCATCGCCTTTTTCCCGCGTGACGGCACCGACGCCGAGACGCTGCTGGCCCACGCCGACCGCGCGATGTACATGGCCAAGCGTCGCCGCCAGGAACGCCTGGAGAAGGGTTGAACCGAGGAAGCAGCAGGCAGCCGGCCGCAGCATGATGTCGATCTGCCGGCCGCCCGTTCGTCGAAGGCAGGCCCCGCCATCAACCTGGAGAGCCCGCATGACCCCCAAGAACACGATCTGTCTGTGGTACGACGGCACCGCCCTGGAAGCCGCGACGTTCTACGCCCGGACCTTCCCCGACAGCGCGGTGGGCGCCGTCCACCGTGCGCCGGGCGACTACCCCGCAGGCAAGCAGGGCGACGTGCTGACGGTGGAATTCACGGTCATGGGCATCCCCTGCCTGGGCCTCAACGGCGGCCCCGGCGTGCCGCACACCAACGCCTTCTCGTTCCAGGTCGCCACCGACGACCAGGCCGAAACCGACCGCTTGTGGAACGCGATCATCGACAACGGCGGCCAGCCCAACGCCTGCGGCTGGTGCAGCGACAAGTGGGGCCTGTCGTGGCAGATCACCCCGCGCGTCCTGACCGCTGCATTCACCAACCCCGACCCCGCCACGGCCAAGCGCGCTTTCGACGCCATGATGACGATGGTCAAGATCGACGTCGCCGCGATCGAGGCCGCGGTGCGCGGCTGACGATGGCAGCAGACGTCGCCACGATGCGGATCGGGGACCGGGAGGCCTCCGGCAGTCCTTCCGGCCGGTTCCGCATCGAATCGGTCGACCTGCTGCGCGGCATCATCATCGTGCTCATGGCGCTGGACCACGTGCACGATTTCTTCGGCACGCTCGGTGCCAACCCCACCGACCTGGCCACCACCACGGCGCCGCTTTTCCTGACGCGCTGGATCACCCACTTCTGCGCCCCGGTGTTTTTTCTGCTCACCGGCACTGGTGCGCGGCTCGCGCTGCAACGCCTGTCGAAGAACGAGCTGTCGCGCTTCCTGCTCACCCGCGGTCTGTGGCTGCTGTTTCTCGAAGTGGTCGTCATGCGCTTCGCGCTTCAGTTCAATCTCGACTATCGGGTGACCATCATCACCGTGCTGTGGGCGCTGGGCTGGTCGATGATCGTGCTGGCCGGTTTGATCCGCTTACCCGACTGGGCGATCGTGGCATTCGGCGTGATCCTGGTAGCTGGCCACAACCTGCTCGACGGCATCCAGGGCAGTGCATTCGGCAGCCTCGCTCCGCTGTGGTCGGTGCTGCATGCGCCGGGCTTTCTCATCAATACCCCGCGACACGTCGTGTTCGTCGCCTATCCGCTGATCCCGTGGCTGGGCGTCACGGCGCTGGGCTACGCGCTGGGGCGGGCCTACCGCTGGAATGACGGGCGCCGCCGTGCACTCCTGCTCCGGCTCGGCGCCGGACTCGTCGCGGGCTTCGTGCTGCTGCGGCTGCTGAACGTGTACGGCGATCCGTTCCCCTGGTCGGTGCAGAAATCACCGCTGTGGACGCTGCTGTCGTTCATCGACACCAGCAAGTACCCGCCGTCGCTGCTGTTCCTGCTGATGACGCTGGGGCCTGCCCTGCTGCTGTTGCGTGTGGTCGACGGCGGCGTGCCGCGCTGGCTGCGCCCCGCACTGACCATCGGCAAGGTGCCGCTGTTCTTCTACGTCCTGCATTTCTACCTGATCCACCTGCTGGCGGTGGCGGCCTGTTACCTGCGCTTCGGCAGCGTCGACGGCATGTTCCGCTCGCCGGACCTGGGCCATTTTCCGTTCACCGCGCCGGCCGGCTGGGCCGCGAGCCTGCCCGTGATCTACCTGCTGTGGGCCGGCGTGGTGCTCGCGCTCTATCCGTTGTGCCGCTGGTACGCCGGACTCAAGCGGCGGCGCAGGGACTGGTGGCTGAGCTACCTGTAAGCGTCGCCCGGGGCGTTCTCCCCCGTGGCGCCATCACCCGGAGTCTGACCATGATCCCCACCATCACCGCCTTCGAAAGCTCGCCCGACCGGGGCCAGGGACTCGCGCGCGACATGCGCGTGCGCTGGGCGCTCGAAGAAGTGGGCCAACCTTGCCGGGTCCGCCTCGTTTCATTCGGCGCGATGAAGCAGCCCGCCCACCTGGCGCTGCACCCGTTCGGGCAGATTCCCACCTACGAAGAAGGCGAGCTGACGTTGTTCGAGTCCGGCGCGATCGTGCTCCACCTCGGGCAACACCACGCCGGCCTGTTGCCCGACGACGCGAATGCCCGGGCGCGCGCCATCATGTGGATGTTCGCTGCACTCAACACGGTGGAGCCGCCGATCCTCGAGCTGCAAACCGCCAGATTCCTGGAAGGCGACAAGCCATGGGCTGCCGAGCGGCTGCCGCTCATCAGGGACCGCATCCGCCACCGACTGGGCCAGCTCGCCGTTCGGCTGGGTGATGCCGACTGGCTCGACGGCGCGTTCAGCGCCGGCGACCTGATGATGGTCCACACGCTGCTGCGGCTGAAGCCCTCGGCCATGCTGGGCGAGTACCCGAACCTCGCCGCCTACGTCGCCCGCGGCGAAGCACGCCCCGCGTACAAGCGCGCGTTCGCCGCACAACTGGCGGTGTTCACCGGCAAGCACGCCGCCGCCGGTTGAAGGCCCGCCGGCGCTCGCCTCGAGCAGGTCGCCGGGATGGTGGTGTTTCGCAGGGGTGCATCGCTGTGCTGCGCTGCCGATCCGCGGCACGCTGCGCAGCGACGACACCGAAGCGTTGCTGCAGGCGGCCGTCGCCGGCCTCGGCATCGTTCATCTGGCCAGCTGGATGGCCGCCGAGCTCGTGCGGGCCAGGCAACTGGTGTCGCTGTTCCCGGCGCGGCCGCGCCGCCCAGGTTCTCGGCATCTGCGATCCACGCCGTGCGCGCATGCCCGGCCGCTCGCACGCGGTCAAGGCACCGCTGTTCATCGCCCACCTGAAAAGCTGCTTCGGCGATCCGCCGTACTGGGATCGGGCGCAGCGCAAGCGGACAAGGTGAGCGGCGGCCCGGCCGCCATTCACCTCCCTCCAGTCATTCTGGCGAAAGCTTCCACGGGCGCGGGCACGACCGCCGCCCAGCGCTCCCCGGCCTCAGAAGTCCGACCTGGCGAAACGCGCGACACCCTGATTCATGCCCGGCGGATCGAGCGTGCTCAGGTCGAGTTCGATCGGCGTGCCGATCCAGTGCGCCAGCGTCGTGTGGTCGGCCAGGTCGTCGTCGGTGAGCGGATGGACCAGCGCGGTCAGACCGGAGGCTTCGATCAGCTTGAGGATGGCCGGCAGCGCTTCTTCCGTGTAGTGGATCTCGAACTGCGGGATCGGATGCGGGCCGGCCTTGCCGTCCTTGAGCTGGCCGACGAAGAGCAGCCGGGGGATCGCGCCCGAGTGCATGCGGTCGATCAGGTCACGCCGCATGGCCTCGGTCGCGGCACGCGTTTCGGCGGTGCAGTAGATGTGCGCGTGCCAGGGCGCGCCGTGTTCGCTCATGTCGTTCCTCCGCTCGCCGGCCTCACGCATCCGCCATCAACTTGCCAGCCTTGGCCCAGCCGTCGCGCGGCACTTCGCTGATCAGAATATCCACGCTTTCCGGCGGACAGGCCAGCGTTTCGGCGGTGGCGCGGGTCACTTCGCGCACGAAGGCGCGCTTTTGTTCCACGGTGCGGCCGGGCAGCATTTCGAGGTGCAGGGTGGGCATGGTGTTCTCCGATAAAAGCCCCGGATCGAGGCGGCGGCCATCGTGCGCCCCGCGTGCAACTTGATAAACATGCCATGATTTGACCCATTTCAAACCCCAAGGTTGTCAATAATGAACAAGCTGGCCGGCATGGAAATGTTCGTGCGGGTGGTGGAAAGCGGCAGCTTCACTGCCGCCGCCGAGCTCAGCCGGGTTTCGGCCACCATGGTCGCCAAGCACGTGCGCGCCATCGAGGATCGACTGGGAGCGCGCCTGCTCCACCGCACCACTCGCCGGCAACAGCTTTCCGACGTGGGCCGGCTCTACTACGAGCGCTGCAAGCAGGCGCTGGCCGACGTGGAACTGGCCGAGGCCAGCGCATCGGAATTGCAATCCAGCCCACGCGGCCGCCTGCGGCTGGTGTCGCCGGTGAGTTTCGGCAGCCACAGCCTGGTGCCGGCGCTGAGCGAATACATGGCGCGCTACCCCGAAGTCGGCGTCGAACTGACGCTGGACAACGGTCGTCCCAGCCTCGTCGACGAAGGCTTCGAGCTGGGCATCCACATCGGCGACATCAACGAGTCCGGCCTGGTCGCCCGCCCGCTGCAACCTTACCGTCGACGCCTGGCCGCGGCACCGGCCTACCTGGATCGACATGGCCAGCTCGACCATCCGCAGCAACTCGCTGGGCACGAGTGCCTGGGCCTGTCTTACTGGCGGCGGCACGACCTCTGGCGACTGGTCGGGCCCGGCGGAGCCACCTGCAACGTCGCCGTGCAGGGCCGCTTCACGGCGAACCAGGGCGATGCCCTGCGCATCGCCGCACTGAACGGCATCGGCATCGTGCTCCAACCCGAGGCGGTGCTCGCCGATGACCTGGCCACCGGCCGCCTGCTGCCGGTACTGCCCGAGTGGTCGCTGGCGCCCTCGCCGATGTACCTGATCTATCCGCAGAACCTGCATCCCACCGCCAAGCTGCGCACCGCCATCGACTTCCTGGTCGAGCGGTTCGGTCCCTCGCCGGAGCAGTGACGGGATGCCTGGGCAACCTGCTGCATCCGTTCCCTTGCATCGCGTGCACATCCGTTCGTCTACACCTTGGCCGCCCTTCCCGCACCCGCAGGACACCGTCCATGCCACGCAAGAAAACCCTGAAACTGGCAACCTTCAACGTCAATGGCATCGGCAGCCGCCTGCCCCACCTGCTCGACTGGCTCGGCAAGGAGCAGCCGGACATCGTGGCCTTGCAGGAACTGAAAGCCACCGACCAGGCCTTTCCGGCGGACGCGCTGGAAAAGGCGGGCTACGGCGCCATCTGGCACGGCCAGGCGTCGTGGAACGGCGTGGCCCTGCTGGGCCGGGACAGCATGCCGGTGGAAAGCCGCCGCGACCTGCCCGGAGACCCGTCAGACAAGCAGAGCCGGTACATCGAGGCCGCCATCCACGGCATCGTCATCGGCGGTCTCTACCTGCCCAACGGCAACCCCCAGCCCGGGCCGAAGTTCGAATACAAGCTCCAATGGATGGAGCGGCTCCGCCGCCACGCCACTACCATGGTGGACGTGGCGCAGCCGGTGGCGTTGATGGGTGACTTCAACGTCATCCCCACCGACGAGGATGTCTACGACCCCAGGTCCTTCCGCAAGGATGCGCTGCTGCAGCCGCAGTCGAGGCACGCCTACGAACAACTGCTGGAGCAGGGGTGGACCGACTCACTGCGGCAGGTGTTCGGCGACGAGCGCATCTACACGTTCTGGGACTACTTCCGCCAGCACGCCGAACGCGATCGAGGGCTGCGCATCGATCACGTCCTGCTGAACCCGGTGCTGGCGAAACGCCTGAAAAAGGCCGGCGTGGACCGCTGGGTGCGGCTGCAGGAAAAGGCCAGCGACCACGCACCCACCTGGGTCGAGGTGGCGGCGGACTGAGCCGCCGCCGTGATTCCGTCGAGGGTGGAACCGGCCCGCGGGAAGCATGCGCCCGTTTCGATGGCTAAGCCGCGGGCACGGCCGCCATATCCATCCAGAACGGCCCCCAGATGTGTCCATCCGGATCGGCCAGGTCGCGGCCATACATGAAGCCCAGTTCCTGCACGGGATTGATGTCGGCGGTGCCGCCGTGGGCCGCAGCCGCCTCGATCATCGCATCGACGGCCTCGCGATTGTCCAGCGCAAGCGCGAGCGAAACCTCGCTCGAGGTCGGTGGCGGAATCGGGCGATCGGTGAACGTGCGCCACTTGTCGTGGGTGAGCAGCATCACGTAGATCGCCTCGCTCCACACCATGCAGGCAGCGGTCTCGTCGGTGAACTGCGGATTGTTGGAAAAACCCAGCGCCTCGTAGAAAGCCATCGAGGCAGGCAGGCTGGACACCGGAAGGTTGACGAAGATCATGCGGGCCATGGCGAATTCCTCTGTGAGTTGTGCCAGGGCGACGAACGGCCGGGACGGAAATCGACAAGCGAAGCGGCGCGGATCAGACGAGGCGCCGCGCTTCGCCGGGACGGCCCCGACACCTCCACTCAGCCACGCGATCGCAGGACCATCCAGGCCATCAACAGCACGGCGACCAGCACGCTCACGGACGCCAGGCCCAGCAGCGGCTCGAGCGTCACTTCGGGAACCGTACCGCCGTAAAGCAGCACCAGGCCGACGACCATCGCCAGCGCGGCGAGCTGGTGCAGGTAGAACTGGAAGCCGGCGACCCGTCCACCCGCGCCGACGAGCCACAGCTTGTGGATCAGGGCGTAGACGAAGGACACCACGAAACCCACCAGCAGGATGTGCGCGTGGGCCACAAACAATGTGTGGTCGTGCGAAGCCGCCATGTAGATGCCGAGCCCCATGCCCGCGATGGCATAGGCAAGACCGCAGAGCAGAAACTTCCGATCGAGCGTCATGCTGATTCCCCTGGTAGCCTGTGACCGGCGCCGATGTCGCACGATGCGCTGCCGGCTGCGCATCGCCGCCGGGCGATTGTGCTCCACATATCCGCAAAACCGGAGTGGCCCCCCGCACCTTTTCATGGTGCCGACGATCGAACGGATCAGCCGCGAAACCCGATCCTCAGCCCGCCGTGCCCTCCGGCGGCGGCTGCAGTTTCTGCTGCAAGGCCTCCAGATCGGCGATCACCGTCTCCAGCGCATCATGGAGCTGGCCCTGGCGATTCATCAGGTCGTCGATCTTGTCGGTCTGTTTCAGCTTCGACAATTCGCCGTCGAACAACAGCCAGATCGCGGTCAGGTGCTCCACATTGTTCTTCGCGTAGTGGCGCATCTCCTTGAGCTGCGCCAGCGTGTCCGTCACGTGATCGAGTTGCTTGCCGGCATTTTCATCGGCCATGACATGCTCCCGGGAGTGGTCCGGCCATGCTACGAACACCGCCTCCACGACAACGTGAAGCTGCCGTGCCGCTTTCGTTCAGCCCGGAGGCCGTCGGTTACGCCGGCACTCCGGCGTGGACCGTCTCTTCCTCGATCACGCGTGGCGCCGCCGTCCCCTGGCGGCGCCAGGTCGACGGGGGCTGCCGAATTCGCGCCTGAAGGCGGCTTCCGGTTCATGACCCGCATCTGCGGCGATCGACATCACCGAACCACGACTGCTGCGCAGGCGATCGGCGGCCAGCTGAAGACGCCAATGCGCGAGGTATTGCATCGGTGGCTGGCCGATGACCGTGGTGAAGCGTTCAGTCGATGCCGAGCGCGACGTCCCGGCCCCGCCTTGGGATCGACATATTCGTCAAGACTGAAACGGATCGACGACTCCAGCCATCTGCCGCGGGAACCGCCGTCCTGCATGTTGATGATCATCAGGCGGGATGAGGCCGCAAGCAGCGTCTTGAACAGCGCCGAGTCGCACGCGAGGCAGCCACAAACCATGCGGGTCGCTTCGCCGCCTCGGCCGTGGCTGAGCTGCGGCACCTCACCCAGGCCCTTGTGTTCGACCAGGCACGCGTGGGCCGATCGTGGAAATTGCCAGGCAGCCTTGCCACCGCTCACGAAACTGGCTGTCGGAGTCCGGTGGCAACACATTCCGCCTTTGCGTCGCTCGCACCTGCGGTCGGCGCGCGGGGTGCCACGCCAACGCCACCCGGCGATTGGCCGCGCCTCCCTCCTGGTCTATGCTCACGCCCCGGCGTCGCAAGCCGCCTCCGGGTCCGCGGGAAGGGTTCAACCCACTTGTCCATCGCTGGCCACCATCAACCTTTGTGCAGCCGGGATTGCGGACCTTCGGCATTCATTGCATGGAGGTTGTCATGAAGAACCTGCCCGCCCGTCCGCACCTGGACCATCTGAAGAAGCAGGCCAAGCGGCTGCTCGAGGGCGTCCACCACGGCGAGCCCGATGCGCTCGAACGCGTTCGCCTTGCCCTGCCCGCCGCTGCCCGGCTCGATCACGCCGCCATCGCCGCGATGGGGCTGCACCTGCACGACGCGCAGTCCTGCATCGCACGCGAGTACGGTTTCGGCTCGTGGTCGCAGTTGAAGGATTACGTCGCGCTGCAGGCCGCCTCGGTCGACACGCTCGCGCGCAAACGCCAATGGATGCATTGGGCCTTCGGCCACGGCTACCAGACGGCCAAACCCGCGCTGGCCGAACGCCTGCTGCGCGAACATCCGGACCTGCTGGCCGGCGAGCCCGCGCTCGCCTGCGCCATCGGCGACGTTGCCACGGTGCAGGCCACCCTCGCTGCCGATCCCGTCTGGGCCACGACGGCCCGCGCCGACAACGGCATGCCGCCGCTCGCCTGCGCCACCTTTTCCGGGCTGATCGCCCTGCCCGCCCGTGCGCCGGGCATCCGCGCCTGCGCAGACCTGCTGCTCGACGCCGGCGCGGATCCGGATGCGCGATGGACCGATCCGGAGCTGCCACACGATTCGCTCAGCGTCCTGTACGGCGCCGCCGGTCGCAACCACGACATCGCACTCACGCGGCGACTGCTGCAAGCCGGCGCCGATCCCGACGACAACGAATCGCTCTATCACTCCACCGAGATCGCCGACAGCAGCATCGCTCGTTTGTTGCTCGAGGCCGGCGCCCGTGTCACCGGGTGCAACGCGCTGTTCCGCGCGCTCGACCATGAGCATCCCGACACAGTGCGCCTGCTGCTCGCCCACGGCGGCGATCCGAACGAACCCGGCCCCGGCGGCACCCCTTTGCTGCACGCGATCCGCCGCCGTCGCTCGCCTGCGACCATCGGCCTGTTGCTCGACGCCGGCGCCGATCCTTCGGCAAGCAACGAACACGGCGTCTCCGCCTATCGCCTGGCGTGCTGCCTCGGCCTCGTCGAAGTGGCCCGGCAACTGGTGCAAGCCGGCGCGATGCCCGACGACCGCCCGCATGACGCCTTCCTCGGCGCATGCGCGCGAGGCGATCGCGCTACCGTGCAGGCGATGCTGGCCGACGACCCCGGCCTCATCGGCAAGCTGCCGCCCGCCGCATTGCGCCTGCTGCCGGAAATGGCCGCCGGCAACGACGAGGAAGCCGTACGCGTGATGGTCGAGGCGGGCTGGCCGATCACGGTGCGCGGCGGCGACATCGACGGCAGCGCGCTCAACTGGGCGGTATTCCGCGGCAACGCCTCGCTCGCACGCTTCCTGCTCGCCCACGGCGCGCGCTACGACGAGCGCCACGGTTTCAAGGACAACGTCTACGGCACGCTCAGCTTCGCGTCCCGGGCCGAGACCACGCCCGGCGGCGATTGGCTGGCCTGCGCGGAAGCGCTGATCGACGCCGGCTCGCCCATACCGGAGGAGCGCTACGCGTTTCCGGAAGAGATTGCCGCTTATTTCGACGGTTTGCGCCCGGGTACGGACTGAGCACAGCGGCGCGCCACGAAAGAAGGGGTCGGCATGCCGAATGCGCACGCCGACCCCGGTTTTGCCTTGTCACTCCCGAAGCGGCCGCCGGCCTCTTCGGAGGCGATCACATCGATGGCGTGGAAGGCGCCGCGGCCGTGGTCGCGCCGGCGGGCTGCGTGTTCCCCGACGGGTATTGCCCGACCTGCAGGGCGAACTGGGTCTGACCGGCCGGCGCCGCCGCGTCGACGTACACCTGGATCAGGTAATTCGTCGCTGTCGCCACCGACTCAGTCCAGGTATTGGCCCCGGTCGTGCTGGTGTCGACCAGCGCCTTGTCATGGGTCTGGTCGGTCACCTTGAAGTGCAAGCCGGGGCTGTTCGAGATGAGGTTGATCTTCATCATCATGCCCGCCGCGATGGCCACGGTGAAGTTGTGCGCGGTGGCGCCTGGCTGCAAGGTCATTGCCTGCTGCGCCCATGGCTTGCCGGCCTCGAAGGTCACCGCGCTCGTCGGCACCTGCAGGTCTTCGACCCCGTACTGCCCGATCTGCAACGCGTATTTGGAAGTGTCGCCCGACGGCATCGCGGCAGGATCGACGTAGACGCGGATCGCATACGTGGCGGCCGGCGCGTTCGGCAAGGTCCAGCTGGATTCGCCGGTCTTGGCCGTATCCAGCAACCGCTTGCCGCGGGTCTGGTCTTCCACCCTGAAATGCAGGTTGGGGTTGCGGGTGAGCAGGTTGAGCTGCAACGTCTTGCCCGCCGCGACCGGCACCGTGTAATCGACCGAGCTGTCCGAATGCGTGAGGTTGCCGATTTCCTGCGCCCAGACACTGTTGGCCGCGAAGGTCACCGCGACCGGATCGCTGGCGAGGGCCGGCAGCGACACGCAGGCAGCAGCCAGGCCAAGGCTCACGCCCAGGGCGCGGCGAAAAAGACGGAAACGTGACATGTGTGGATCCCTGCTCGATTGAAGTTCAGTTGATCGACGATTCCGCACCGTGCATCACCGCAGCCGCGAAGATGCCACCTTCCCCTGTGCATGGCATGCCTCACCCCTGAGTCAGCGCCGTGTGCGGACCATACGCTGGTCTCGCGAGGCTTGCCAGCCAGCGGGACCAGGCTGCCCGCTTTTCTCGTCCGCAAGGCAGGGCGCCGCCTCCATTCCCGGGCGACTCTCTCCGTTTTCCCTTCCGACGAACGCCATGCGCCGTGATGCCATCTTTGCCATCTGTATCCGTACTGTCCCGGGAATGCGCCAGATGAAAGCACGACGAAACGGACGCCACAGGGCGCCCGTTTCGTTGTCGCGCACTGGTTCACGCGGCCTTGGGGAAATCCAGCGTGGTGTCGTTGATGCGATTGACCATGTTGGTCAACAGGATCGCGCTCACCACCAGCGGGATCTCGACCAGCTGGCGATCGTCGAAACCGGCCGCCTTCAGCGCATCGACCGCGGCGACGTCCAGCGTGCCGCGCTGCTGCACCAGTTGCAGCGCGAATTTCACCAGCGCATCGATGCGCGCGTCTTCGGCATAGGCACCGCTGCGCAATTCACGCGTCTGCTCCGCCGTGTAGCCGGCCAGCTTGCCGGTCATGGTGTGGGCGGCCAGGCAATAGTCACAGCCGGTGGCTTCGCTCACGGCAAGGTTGATCGCTTCCTGCTCGCGCCTGGAAAGCGAGCTCTTCGCCAGCGTGGCGCCGGTGTCGAGCACGTGGGCCAGCACGGCCGGCGCGTTGCTGCCGATGGTGGCGTAGAGATTCGGCACCTTGCCGATGTTGCGCTTGACGATGCCGAACAGCTCGGCAGCTTCCTGGCCGGCCTGGTCCGGGGCGACTGTGTGCAAACGGGTCATGGGGTAACTCCTGTGGAAGAAAGAGGCGGCGTTGCCTTGGGCATCTGCCGGTGGAGACAATGGTGGGCGTCGCGCCCACGCCATCGTGTTGCGCGCGTCTCGATCCTGGTTTCGTTCGTCTTGAGGTACCCATGGACAGTCTGAGCGCGCTGGTGGCTTCGATGGGCCTGCACGGGCGGGTGGACCTGCTGTGCCGTTATGCCGGCGCATGGTCGGCGCCGCACCCGGGAACGCCGCCAGGCCAGGTGCCGTACCACGTGGTGCTGACCGGCGAAGCCGTGCTGGAAGTGGGCCGCGAGCGACGGCCGTTCGTGGCCGGCGATCTGGTGCTGTTTCCGCACGGCTCCGCGCACACCATGCGGCACGCGGATGGCGCCACCATGACGTTTGCCGAAGTACGCCGCCCGCTGGGCCGCCTCGTCGAACTGGCCAGCGATGCACCGCACAGCGACTTCGAGATGCTCTGCGGCACCTTCGAGCTGGGCCGCCACCGCGCCCTGCTGCTGCGGGCGCTGCCCGAGGTAGTGCATCTGCACACCAAGGGCCGCGACGACTACGCCGGCCTGCACGCGCTGCTGCACACCATGCGCCATGAGAGCCTGCAGGCCTCGCCCGGCGGCGACGCGGTGATCGCGCATCTGTCCGCCGCGCTGTTCACCCTGGTGGTGCGCACGCTGATGAACGAGGGCGACCTGCAACACGGCCTGCTCGCCCTGCTGATGGATACACGCGTAGGTCCCGCCCTGGCCGCCGTGATCGCCGCCCCCGCCGAACCGTGGACACTGGAACGGCTGGCCGAGGTCAGCCGCATGTCACGCGCCAGCTTCGCGCGGCACTTCGCCGAACTGTCGCCGGCCACGCCGATGGACGTGGTCACCGCCCTGCGCATGGACCTCGCCGCACGCCTGCTGCGCGAAACCCCACGCCCCATCGAGCAGATCGGCGAAGCCTGCGGCTACATCTCGCGCGCCGCCTTCGGCCAGGCATTCAAGCGCGCGCACGGCACCAGCCCTGCAGCGTTCCGTCGCCAGATGGCCCATACGGCGCCCGTGGCCGGGTGATCAGGAGGCCGGTTCGCTCCGACCCGCTTTCGATATCGGCGCGCGGATTGAGGCATTACACCGGAACAGCTCCGGGGCATTACGATGTCCGATCATCCGGACGCAAGGAAACAGGCAAATGAAAAAGCTGGCAAACGCGCTCTTTCTTGCAACTCTCCTGACAAGCGCCGTTCATGCGCAGACCAACGCAGGCGACCAGAAAGCCGACCCCGACCTTCCGTTCACCATCACCAAGGTCGCCAGCCTCGACCTGCCCTGGCGCATCGCCTTCCTGCCCGATGGCCGCATGCTGGTGACCGAGAAGGTCGGCCGCGTCCAGCTGGTCACCCCGCAGGGCGTCAAGACCGAACTCGAGGGCGTTCCGCCGAGCTGGTTCCAGGGCCAGAACGGCATGCTGGGCGTCTTCCTCTCGCCTCATTACGCCACCGACCACAACGTCTATCTCACCTATGTCGCACCGGGCGACTACGGCGGCGGCCTCGCGCTGGGCCGCGGCCGGCTCGTGCTGGACGGCAAGCAGCCCCGGCTGGACGACTTCCGGGTGCTGTGGCGCCAGATGCCCACGGGCAAGGGCGGCCAGGCCGGCGCCGCGGTGGCGTTCTCACCGGATGGCAAATACCTGTTCCTGACGGTGGGCGACCGCCAGCGCTTCACGCCCGCGCAGGATCCGAACCAGCCCGTGGGCAAGATCCTGCGACTGACACTGGACGGCAAACCCGCGCCGGGCAATCCATGGGCAGGCAAGGTCGGCGCCCGCACCATTCCGCTGATCGATCCGCCAGCCGACACCGAGGCAGCCAAGACGGCGCCGGTGGTCAGCACCTATACCTTCTCCGGGCCCAACCTGACGCCGGCCGAAACCTGGGCCACCGGCTTTCGCACGCCTTACGGCCTCGCCTTCGCTCCCGATGGCCGGCTGTGGGAGCTCGGGCACGGCCCGCGCGGCGGCGACGAACTGAACCTGGTCCAGCGCGGCAAGAACTACGGCTGGCCGCTGGTTTCCTACGGCAAGAACTACGACGGCGTGCCCATCCCCAACCCCGATACGCGACCCGACCTGGTCAAGCCCGTGATCTATTGGGACCCGGTGATCGCGCCGGGCAACATCATGTTCTGCAAGGGCAGCATGTTCCCGCAATGGAACGGCAGCGCCCTGATCAGCGGGCTCGCCAGCGAGGCCATCGTCCGCGTCACCTTCGACGGCAAGGGCGGCGCCACCGCGGTCAATCGCTGGGACGTCGGCAAACGCGTCCGCGACATCGAAGAAGCGCCGGACGGATCGCTGTGGATGGTGGAGGATGCCAGTCCCGGCGGGCTGTATCGGCTCACGCCGAAATGATTCGATGAGCCGGCCGGCGTTTCGGACGACCTGCACGCGGCACGGATGCGCCCGCGCCGGACGTCACGTCTCGTCGGCACAGGGTTCCGGCACTACGCCCGGCGCCACCGTCATCACGTCCTGCCAGGCCGGGTTCCGCAAATAGCGCGCACGGACGTACGGGCAGAACGGGATGATCCGAAAGCCCTGCCCGCGCGCATCGGCGATCAGCCGATCGACCAGCACCGCCGCCGCCCCGGTTCCCTTCAGGCTCTCCGGGGCGAGCGTGTGATCCGCGCTGATCAGCCCCGGCCCACGATGCGTGAAAACCAGTTCGGCTTCGGCCTCGATGCCGGCTACCGTGGCGACATAGCGGCCATGCCGGCCATGTTCTTCCCGGGTGACATGCACGTCAGTCATGGCTCGGCTCCTGGGCGTGAACCCGTGGGGATGGCAACAGTGTGCCATGCACACGCCGGGCGCCACGTCCTCTGCCCCCGATGGCAACCTCTGGAACATCGCGTGCAACGGCTTCCTCCTCGTACGCAACCCTGAAGCCTTCGCGCGCAAGCCAGGGAGGCTCGCGTGCAAGGGTTTGGGGGTCGTGCGCAAGGCCCGGGAGGTTCGGACTTGCGAGGTTCAAGGCCGCGGGTGGGTCAACGGACGTCCGCTACCGCCTCGATGGATCCGGGAGCCAATGATCAGGAGCCTGGGTGGGAGGCTCCCTGAAGTGCGCTCCGACCCGGGCCCCCCATATCTCAACTCACAGATTCGCCGAGCAGTGGACGGGAAGATATCTGTCGTCGACATCGAAGGTTGCGCAATGCCAATGCACCTGCCTGCCGTCCCGTACCGCAATCAACAGCACCTGGTGACCGGCAAGATGCACGTCCGCCGTCGCTGCGTCGAACTTGAGCAGCAGGCTTCCCTTGATGACCTCGACTTCGCTCAGGTTGCGCCTGTGCAGTTCCGCAGGCGACGGCAAGGCAGCCGCCTTGTTGTCCTCGGGCAGCCTGCCGTGGTCTTGCAGATAGGTTTCGACGGTACCTCGCTCGAACGCCACCGATGCGAACGCCTCGGCCACCTGCCCTCGCACCGCGTCGACCCGGTTCAGCGACACGGCAACCCATGCCAGGGTCGCCAGCGTGATCGTCCAACTGGCGAACAGGAATAGCCGAAACGTCCCTTCCCGCCTCGCCTGGCCTGCGACGGGCCACCCGGCATTATCCGCGCGGCGCAGCCGACTCGCTGCCCACACGCGATTGTCCGACTTGCCCGGCCGCGCGAGATGCACAAGGACCAGCACCGCCGCAATCAGGAGTACCGCCGAGATAAACGTCTGCAGCGCGGCCACGCCCCAGTACATCCCCGCGCGCTCGTCATGACTGAAACAAACCAGGCGTAGCGAATACCGCCCTGCCACGCAGGCGACCCCCTCCAGGCCATTCGTGGCCGCGTGGGCATAGCGACCGACGAAAAACACCAGCACCGACAACGCCATCACGAAATGGGGAACCCGTTTCAGGCCCTCCCTCTCGTGAAAGAACCGCGCCCACGCAAGCCACAGCACCACCCCGACGGTGAACAGGAGTGCCGCCGCGTACAAAGTCGCATTCGAGTCGACAAGACGGAACAGTTGTTCCACGCACAAGGTCCTTTTGCGGTTCGATAAGACGGAAGTAAGCGAAACGAGTACAAGTCCCAACTTGCAGCAGTTTAGAGGGCTCCGCCTCCGTTCGTTTGTCGTCGTGGACGAGCACCCCGATGGCCTTGGTGGGAGATGGTGGGCTCATGGAAGAATCTGATTCCGGGTCGATTCTCCGCGTGAACCGGGGATCGGCGTCGCGCTCAGGGCCTCGCCGCAGCCGAGCGCTGCCGCCGACGACACCGGACCCGAGCCACGCATGCGCTGAAGGTGCGCCAAGCCCCAGACCCTTGCTTCTTCGACCAGCGGCAAGACCGTTTCCCCGTAACCGCTAAGGCGGTACTGCACCGGCGCTGGCACTCGCCCAGCCACCAGGCGCTCGACCAGACCATCGGCTTCGAGCTCGCGCAGCTGCTCGGTCAGCACCTTGTGCGAGATCGGTGCGGCACGGCGCAGCAGGCCCGAAAAATGATGAGGCTCGCGCGCGAGCCAATACAGGATCGTGAGCTTCCATTTGCCACCGACCGCGACAAAGGCCGCGTGCAGCGGGCAATCCGCCAGCGGATGGGAGCTGGCCAACAGATACGCACCTGGACGTGCCTTCTTGTCGATGGACATGGCTGCCTCTAGCGTTCAGTCAATCGAATCACACTGGAGCATGCCATGCCGAACCGCTACCGCGCTTTCCTGTCGTGGCTGGCCGTCATGGGGCTGCTGTATCTGCCTGCTGCACCCACCGGCGCACAAGCGGCAAAGGCCGCCAGGACCGGAGCAGCAACACTGCGCGATGGCCAACACGATTTCGATTTCGAGATCGGCACGTGGCGTACGCACCTCAAGCGGCTGGCGCATCCCCTGTCGGGATCCGGCGAATGGCTGGAATACGAGGGTGTCACCACCGTGCGCAAGGTCTGGAACGGCCGCGCCAACCTGGTCGAGCTGACGGCCGATGGCCCGGACGGCCACTTCGAAGGTCTGAACCTTCGGCTCTACAACCCGCGGTCGCGCCAATGGAGTCTCAACTTCGCCAACAGCAGCGGCGGAACATTGGGAAAGCCGACCATCGGCGGCTTCATTGACGGACGCGGCGAGTTCTACGACCAGGAAGACTTCAACGGACGCGCCATCTTCGTCCGTTTCGTGATCACGCCGCTCGACGCCGACACGATCCGCTTCGAGCAGGCCTTCTCGGACGATGGCGGCAAGACCTGGGAGATCAACTGGGTGGCGACCGATACGCGGATGAAGTAGCGAACTGAAGCAACATCCTCCTGGGGAAACTTCAGACTCTGAGGTGGCCCGGTCCCTTTCGGACACGTTGATCAAGCACTCATCGCCTCATCATCAACAACTACTGGCGTGCGGTAGCCGAGGGTCTGATGCAGCCGCTGGCGGCTCGATTCGAACGGAGCCAGGCTCACCTGTCAGTTCTCGGCAAGTGAGCCAGACCCCGTCTTTGCTTCAATTGATGATCTCTCCGAGGCCATCCTCGACGCGGCGTCTCAGTTCGCGGATGAACTCCGCGTCGTACAGCTCCCAGCTTTCGAGCTCGCCCACGATCTTCAGCGGCGACACGCTTCGATACGACCGCGTCGGATTGCCACGGAACTTCTTGTTCGTGACGTTCGGGTCGTCTTCAAACGCTCCGGTCGGCACGACGACGTAGACCCGCGGCCTCCCCGCGCCTCGCGCCATCTCCGCGGCAAGACCGGCCCCCTTCGATACAGCGGTGAAATAGACGTGGTTCATCACGACGCGCTCGTCGTAATTGGAGGTGAATCCGGCAATCAGCAAACCACCGACGGGAAGATCCGCCTTCGTACCGTGGTAGAACGGCCCATCCACCCAGTTGCAGTTCTCGCGGGAAACCGGAACCCAATCGTCGTCATGCATCGCTCGGCTCGCCTCATGCTTCCTGCCCGATCGGCAGGGGCGGCGATGCTAGGCCAGCCGGTGAGCCTTGCCGCAAGTCCCGGTGGCTGATATAAATTTGCAGTGGGGAGCGCAGTGCGCCGTGGAAAGGTCAACTTGACCCTTTTTTTCTTGCGCACCGTCTTCGGCGCGGCCGCCGCCACTTTCAACAACGCCTTCGCCGCGCCACCCGGCTCGCGCCTTCCCTGCTCCCAGTCCTGCAGCGTACGTACGAAGACGCCCCCCTTTATTCGTCCTGGGTCTCGGGAAGTGAGCCTGACTGCGTTTTGGAGGCTTATGCTTTGGCGGCCCGACCTGTGCAGAAACCGCTGGGTCATTACAGTGATGGCTTCGCCACTGTTCGCGGTGCGTGAAGCATCCTGAAACCATCGCCGAGGTGTCCGATGGAAAGCCGCACCGCCTCCTGCTATTGCGGACAACTGCGCATCGAAGTCCAGGGTCAGACGCTGGGTACCGGCGTCTGCCACTGCCTGGCTTGCCAGCAGCGCACCGGCAGCGTATTCGCGGCGCTGGCCGCCTATGCTGCGCCGTGGAAGATCGAAGGCGTCGCCACCGAATTCGTGCGCACGGGCGACCAGGGCGCGACCTTCCGTTTCCGCTTCTGCCCGGTATGCGGCAGCCAGGTATTCCACACCGAGGAAGGCAACGATGCCTTCGTGATGGTGGCTGTGGGCGCCTTTGCCGACCCCAACTTTCCGCCTCCGCAGGACTCTGTCTACGAGTGCCGCCGGCACGCGTGGGTGCAGTTGCCCAAGGGCATCGCGCACTACGACAGGGATCCGGACTGAAACCGGCCGAACAGCAACCGAACGGGTTCAACCGAACGGGGCAGGTTCACTTGCCCCGTCCGATAGGTGAACCAGACCCCGTTTTCAACCGCTTGCTATTCCAGGCACAGGTCGTAGATCACCGTGGCCGGATCGCGCGAATCCAGGCGACGCTGGAAGCCGATATTCGCCGCGAGGCGATCACCGCCGCCGGATCGGCCCGGCGCGTAGGCGCGCATGTGCCGGATGCCGCGTGCCCTTGCCGCGGCGATCAGATGGCGCATCAGCAGCGAACCGACGCCGCGTTGTCGCCATTCGTCGCCGACCGTGAGCGAAGCATCGCAGCGGTCGCCCTTGGCATTGACATGAAACTGCGCCGCGCCGATTTCCCGCTCGCGCCCCTCGTACGGGACCAGCGCAATGAAGCCCACGGCACAGGCCGGGTCCAGGTCGGTAAGTTCGCGCGCCACCTCCGGCGTCGGATCACGGACCAGCCCGAGAAAGCGCGAACTGCGAAATGCCGGCGACAGATGGTTGAGAAACTCCAGCTCAAGCTCCGCATCCTGCGCGCTGATCGAGCGGATCCGCACGGTCGTGCCGTCCTGCAGCTTCTCGTTCCAGCCCTCGCCCGGGGGTGCATGGATCTGTGCCATGGCATGCTCCGCCATCAACCAGGTGCTTCAGCGTACCAGCCGCCTGCGGGCATCAATTGACCAGCGTCAAGGGATCGGGCGGTGCCGCACCGATCGGAACCCGCGGGTCGGAAGCCCGGGCCAGCTCGCTCTGCCCCCTTGTTTTCACCAACTCACGAGAAGGCCTTGCCCTCCTGGCCCGATCGACGGAAAGCGACCCCAGCGGCTGTTCCGATGGGTCAGCGCAGCGCCGCCGCCATGTGGAACCGCTCCACCCGGCCGACCTTCTGCATGGCGGCCTGGACATCGGGCCGCGCGGTGACCGTGTTCCAACGGTCGTGAATCAGCTTTTCCGTCGGCGTTTCGGTGACATCGGCGTAATGCTGCATGTCGACCAGCGCGGCATTCCGCCAAGCGGGTTTCTGCAGCCGCTCGATGAGCAGGGAGGCGGCCTCGTCAAGCTTCCCGCAGAGCAGCAGGGCGTCCTCCCACGTGGCAATGGCATCGGCGCGATGCTCGCGCTGATAGTCCATGGAGGCAGCGATGGCGGCGGCGTCGTTTTTCGCGACGGCGATTCGCAGTTTCACGCTTTCCAGCTGCATGCGGCCGAAGGGACTCATGTTGCCGAGTTCGACGATGGTATCGGCTGCCTTGTCGGGCAAGCCGAGATCGGCGTACAGCCCGCCAAGATTGATCAACTGGCTCACGTTCATGCCCCCATGCTCGGGGCGCCGCGCTGCCAATACTTCGACGTGCACGGCATCGTCCCAACGTCCCTGCCGTTTGAACGCCCGTGAACGGTTGTCGAGCACCCAGGGGTATTTGTCGTCAAAGTCCGTGTAGGTCCTGGGGCCGTCTCCGCGCCCGGCATGATCGAGTACCGTGTCGCTGATCGAAAGCACGCGCGCATACTGGCCGGTGATCAGCAGCAACCCTTGAAGGTCCGCAAGGGGTTCAAGCTTGTCCGGTTGGGCCTTCACTCGTTCCTGCGCTGCCTTGATCTCCGCGGCTATCAGGCGATCGACATCGAATTCCTTGGGGCGCTTGAGCGTGATGGGGTCAAAGCGCCGATCCACGCGCATGCTCAACGCGGCCTGGGCCGAGGTGATCCGCAAGGCGACCGCCGTAGCGCGCGCGACGTCATTGCGTTCAATGTGCAGCAGCGCCAGGTCACGCCACAAGTTGCTGGGCTCGATACCACCATCCAGCCATCCCGCATCGAACAGTGCGTCCAGCATCTCCCGGTCCGTGTCAGGGTTCTGCTCCTGCAGGTACTGGTAATGAAGCTGCCAGATCGCATCTGAATTCACGTTGCCCAGTTTTTCCGGCCAGCGCTGGGCGAAGATCGCCACGCTATGCCCTGCATCGCTGTAATCGCCGACGGAGAACGCGCTGGAGAGACGGGTCATCCATGCCATGTCATCGGCCTCGTCAAAAGCCGTCGCCCGCACGGCCGTTTCGTGAGCCTTCTTGTCCTGGCCGTTCTGGGCGGCGATCAGGCTGGCAACCAGCAATGCGCGGTATCGCAGATCCGTCGGAAGGTCATCGAAATCCTCGGCATGAATCGCCTTGTCGAGTTTTGCCTGGGCGGACGCCGCGTCATTGTGACTGACGTCAGTGAAGGCCTTCTGCACCAACTGGGCGGCGCCTGCCGTCAGCTCGGCTGCCCGCTCGGCGAGTTTCGGCGTCGGCGGAATCGTTGCCCGCGCCGTGCACACGGTCAGCAACACGAGCGCCGCCGCCGTCATGAAGATCCTGTTCATGGATGCGTTCCCCTGGACTGTCGTCTGTCGACAACGAGCGCGTGGCCGGACTGGACCACGCCATACGGCGAACGGTATCAGCCTTGCGCTTTCTTTGCCGGCGACTTGATCGGTTCCGTCATGTCCTTCAGGCAGGCCGCGCTCAACGTGGCGTGCCGCTGCGCGACGGACAACAGCGTCGGGTGGAACTGCGACCGAACGGGGCCAGCCGCCTGCCTTCGTTTCGAAATCGCCATTGTTGATCTCGGTCAACAAGCGTCGGCGCCGATGAACCGAACATCCGGGTGTTGCCGGCGCGATCTGGCATCGACAGGCACCGCCGGAGGTTCCGGTTGTGCCAGGACGACGGGCATGCCGACGATCCCGGCGACATCCACCCAGGCCATCGGTTCCGCGCCGCGTTCCCGCATCTCCATGGTTTCCTTGATACGCCACAGACACCGATGATCTCAATTGACACCCTGCTGCGGAGGGTCAGCTCATGTCGCCGATCAAGCTGGTTTCACTGATGGTTCTCGCCTCCCTGGCCACAGGCCAGGCATGGTCGCAAACGGCATTGATGAAGCAGGCCCAGGGTCTGTTCAAGCCGATACCCGCCAACGCGCCGCCGTTGCCGGGCAATGCGGCGACCCCGGCGAAGGTGGATCTCGGCAAGATGCTCTACTTCGAGCCCCGGCTGTCCGAAAGCCATGCCATCAGCTGCAATTCATGCCACATGGTCGGTATGGGTGGGGTCGACCTGCAGGAGACCTCGCTGGGTCATCGCTGGCAGCATGGTGGTCGCAATGCACCGACTGTCTACAACGCGGTGTTCGACGTCGCCCAATTCTGGGATGGACGTGCCAAGGACCTTGAACAGCAGGCCGGCGGTCCGCTGGTCAACCCGGTCGAGATGGACACCACCGAGGCACATGTAGTCGAACAGCTCAAGGGGATTCCCGGCTACGCCGCCGTGTTCGCCAAGGCCTATCCAGCCGTGCCCGATCCGATCACGTTCGACAACGTGCGCAAGGCCATCGCCTTGTTCGAGGCCACCCTGATCACGCCGAACGCGCCGTTCGATCGCTACCTCAAGGGCAACGAGAAAGCGCTCGACGCGAACCAGAAGGAAGGTCTGGCGCTGTTCATCAACAAGGGCTGCGCGGCATGCCACAACGGCATCAACGTGGGCGGGGGCATGTACGCCCCGTTCGGCGTGGTCGAGCGGCCGGGTGCCGACATTCTCCCGCCGGGGGACAAGGGGCGCTTCGCGGTGACCAAGACAGTCAGCGACGAATACGTGTTCCGAGTGCCCTCACTGCGCAACATCGCGCTGACCGCACCCTATTTCCACACGGGCAAGGTGTGGGATCTTCGCCAGGCCGTCGCGATCATGGGCAGCAGCCAGCTCGGCGCGAAGCTGAGCGACGAGGAGGTCGGCAAGATCGAGGTTTTCCTCGGGGCCCTGACCGGCGATCAGCCGAAGATCGCGCTGCCGATCCTGCCACCCAGCGTGGCAACCACCCCGCGGCCCAAGCCGTAACCCGCGCCAGAAAAGCAGAAAAGAGGACGTGGCTGATTTGGCCAGGCAGGCGACTGGCCCTGCCAGACGACGGCCGAATGTAATTAGCCACGTATCCCGTTTTTGAACTTAATTAGCCACATCCCCTTCAATTGCAGCCAGCCATGCGAGTACCGTTTTCGACAGTTCGGTGCGCATGTCGGAATAGGCATGATCGGTAGCCAGGTGCGTGGTGGTCACTTGGCGATCGCCGGCCTTGCGGAGGGCGTCGGCGAAAGCGTCGTTGTAGCTGGCCAGGCCGTCGTCGGAGGTGACCACCAGCACGTTGCGGTCCTTCAGTGCCGGCGCCTTCGTGGTGAACACCCAGTCGGTGGCGTGCGCGGCCACCTGCTGCGCGAGGCCTTCGGGCGTGCAGCCGTGCAGCGGGGCCATGCCTTCGTCGGCCAGAGCGGTCGCCATCTTCTCCGTCGCGCTGGCGCTGGCGTTCTCGCGCCGCAGGTGCTGGTACTCCCCGCCAAGATCGCCGCCGGAAATCACGCCAATGGCTCTGACGCGCGGATCGGCCGCGGCGGCTTGGATGGCCATGAAGCCGCCCATGCTGTGGCCGATCAGCACGATGCGCGTGGGGTCCAGTCGCAGTTTCTTCGCCACGGCCGGCTGGCGCAGGTAGCTCAGTGCCGCAGCGACGTCCTCGATGCCGTGACTGAAAGAGAAATCGCCGGGCGTTCCCCATGAGCCGCGGTAGTTGAAATAGAGCACGTCCCAGCCGGCGCGACGGATGTCCTGCGCCAGGTCCAGATTGCGTTCGTTGCCAGGGAAGCCGTGCAGCAGGATCACGGCGGGGTGCGGGCCGACACCAGCGGCGACGTACACCAGCGCATTCATCCCTTTGCCGTGGCTGGGGATCTGCATCGTCTCCATCGACGCGCGGTTCTCAGCCGTGGCTTGGTCGTGCCCGGTGACGGGCGCCGGGCGTGTCTGCGGACTGGCGATGCAGGTCAGGCTCAGAAGGAAACCGGCGGCCAGGAGGCCATGTCGCGCGTGCTTGTTCATGCGTCCCCCATGCGGGCTGGCAGTCGGAAGTGCGCCGGCATCTGATGTCAGGCTGCCGGTTCGGGCGAAAGACTACACGTTTGGAGCAGCTGATACCGGCACCCGAGGCCTCGGCCAGCCCGGCTCTACCGAACGGGGTCTAACCGAACGGGGTCAGGTTCACTTTCCTCATCCGATAAGTGAACCTGACCCCGCTTTTGGGACGACGACCGAATGTAATTAGCCATGTTCCCTTTTATTGTTTTGGGTCGCCCATCAGGTACCGGGCGTTTCAAGCCGATGATCGGTAGGCTGAGGCGTTATCGTCATCACCTTGAGCTGCTCGGACCCCTCAAAGCGGTGCCAGACGCCTGCCGGTACGACGACCAGTTCGCCTTGCTCGAGAAAGATACGCTCCTCCATCGCGTCCATCAGCAAGATAACCGTCGTGGTGCCAGCGAGCACCAGAACGACCTCGTCACCGTTGGGATGGCGCTCCCACTCGCTGCTCCCCGAGTAGTAACTCAGGTACACCGCGCCATCGCGATAGGGAGCGACCTCAGCGAACGCCTCAGTCGCATGTGTATCGAAAGCCATCTCCGGAGAGCGATCCGGAAGGTGCGTCAAGCCCGACAAGATTTGCGTGAGTGATTTTTTCATAGGATGGCGGCTATCTCACGACCAAAAAAAATGCAACCGAACGGGGTCAGGTTAACTTTCCACTCCAATAAGTGAACCTGATCCCGTTTTTGGACACTTTTTCGGAAGTCAGATCTACTTGTTCAATCAAATGAACCTGAGATGGCCCGGGTTTGACGGACACCTTTGAACGGGGACAATCCCCTGGGAGGTGTCACATGGTCAAGCGCCAACGGTTCACCGCGGAGTTCAAGCGCGAAGCGGTCAGGTTGCTCGATGCGGGCGAACGTCCTGCATCGGAGGTAGCCATCGATCTGGGTATCCGACGGAACCAGCTCTACAAGTGGAAGGCTGAGCAGGTTCGATCCGGCGAGCTCTCCTTTCCTGGCTCCGGCCGCAAGCACGCGGACCAGGATTCGGAGATTGTGCGCCTCAAGCGCGAATTGGCGCGGGTGACGGAGGAGCGCGACATTTTAAAAAAAGCGGCGGCGTACTTCGCCAAGGAACTGCCATGAAGTACGACTTCATGCGCTCTCACGCCGACCAGTTCTCGCTCACGGGCATGTGTCGTGTGTTGTCGGTCAGCCGCAGCGGCTACTACGCCTGGCGCTGTCGTGAACCGAGCGCCCGCCAGCGCGAGGACCTCACCCTGACGGCACATGTGCGACGCATTCACAACGCGTCGCGCGAAGCGTATGGCACGAGGAAGGTCTGGAAGACGTTGGTCGCCGAGGGCATCGCCTGTGGCCGCAACCGTGTTGCGCGAGTGAGGCGCGAGAACGGCATCGAGGCTCGTCGCCGCCGTCGTTTCAAGGTGACCCACTACGCGCGACGCCACAAGAACACGGCGCCAGACCTGCTTCGTCGGAAGTTTCAGGCTGAGCAGCCCAACCAATGCTGGGTCGGTGATGTGACCTTTATCAGCACGCGGCAAGGTTGGCTTTACCTCGCCGTGTTGATCGACCTGCACTCGCGAATGGTCGTTGGCTGGGCCATGTCTGATCGCAATGACGAGCCGCTGGTGTCGGCGGCGTTGCGCATGGCGATCACGCATCGCCAACCAGCGGCAGGATTGATTCACCACACGGACCGTGGCGTGCTCTACAGCTCACGTAACTACCGTCGTCTGATGGCCGCCGATGGCCTGCTGGCCAGCATGAGCCGTCACGGCGACTGCTACGACAATGCATGCGCGGAAAGCTTCTTCTCCTCGCTGAAGAACGAGCTCATCCACGGTGAGGCCTTCGCGACACGCGATGCCGCGAGGGTCGCCATCGTCAGCTACATCGAAGGCTTCTACAATCGCAAGCGGCTGCATCAAGCACTCGGCTATCGCATACCTGCGGTTGTCGATGACGAGGCTATGAGTGCTTAATTAACGTGTCCGAAAAAGCCGGGCCACCTCAACCTGACCCCTTATTTCTTTTCTCGAAGAATAGCGCCAGGGGCAATTTGATAACTCCTGTTGCCGCCCCGAAATTGTCCCTGACACCTTTTCGTGATACCTTTTCCCTAGAACGGCTTATTAGCCCGGAAACTCGCGCGCTGCTTTAAGAACAATGAATAAAAGCTCTTGGGCGGCGGAGACTTTATCGCACTCTGTTTATCAGCGAATAGCATGTAATAAGCGACAAACTTCGCCCTGTCAATCCGATAGGTGCCCGACCAAGATCCCTCAGGTACCCGCGACAAGATCGCATTAAACAAAAAGTTATTAAGCGACTTAACAAAACCGGCGCAGATTGCAATGGCGCTTTGCAGCGCCGTGTAATCTAACCGCAACGGCTTCTCCATTAACGCACCATGCTTCGACAATCCAAGTGAAATTGCGTTACTAGCACCAAGCTTCCCAAACCGATGAACCGCACAATGTCTTAATTGACAAATCCTTACGTAGTCTTCGGTCGCTGTAACAACATCAGGAGGCAATCCACCTTGGATACCCAGAAGTTCCTTAATTGCTTTTTCGATATTCTCCTTGCTTATGAAGCTGATTCTCTCTAGCAAAGCCTCAGGAAGCAGCTCGGGGGCCAAGTGAATCGCAGCGCCGTAAGCAACATCCCGCTTTTGGACTGCATCCTGGCACCCAGGGTCAAAATGAATAAGACGGCGAAACAGAGTCCTGAGGTAGCTCTCCACGGCAGCGATGACACCGAGTAAAACGAGCTGCCCTTGAAAAGGATCGAACTCATCGGGCCGAGGCGCCAAAATATTCAGCGATCGAACGCGAACCGAAAATTCGTCGATTGCAGATATCTTCGGCTCCTTATAGCTAGAGTCAAAAAGATTATGCGTATCCAGTGCGGGGCTTGCCCCTGCAACGCACATTGCGAGCTTCGACCGAAATATCTTCATCTCAGGAAAGGAACTCGTTGACAGCCAACGCAACCTTGCCGACGATACCTGAAGCCCTTACAGGTCCAACATAACTTGCTTGCTGCAAGTCTGTGGAAGGGTTTTGGGAGGCATAAACGTGACCAACGGTACGTATTTTAGTGTCTTTATGAATGCGCGCAACCATCGCGTCGCTTATACCCGGCACATCTTCGAGAGGTAGCTTCATACACTCTTCAAACAGAGAGGAAGCGACTAGCTCAGCCCCACAGTTATGGCAGAATTTCTGCGATTCATTGATACGAGCTACGCCGCAAGAAGGACAGGGAGGGAGGTCCAGCTTCAGCGCCTTAATTTCATCTTCCGATAGTAGAGAAGATAGATCGCGTCTTACGGGGTGCTTAGAAGACGGCCTAAGCATGTAAGAAGGCAGATCTCGTGAAGAAGAGCCGCGTCCAGTGCGGAACGTACCCTGTTCGTAAAGAAAAGCAAGATGCGGGATGTAACGATCGTATTTCCGATTTGGACCATGCGACACCGCTTGAAGCGGATAAAGCATGCCCACCTCGATCAAGAACCTCAGCATCCTCTCTGCGAGAGGAGTACGCTCCTCGCCCTGCCTCAACCCCAGAACAATGCTCTTCGTTCGAGCATGTGCGTCTTGCGAAGTTGCGACCTGCTCTACCGCGGCGTCGAAGAACTTTCGCCCCGTAGCAATAAGACTCGAGAACTGGCGAAGCTTTAATCCCAAAGAATCATATTCTGCGCCAATCAGCTCTGCATGGTGCTCTACGATCGCGTTGATCTTCTGCTGCGATGTACCGCTTTTGTCTAGATATTCCCTCAGCAGTCTAAGATACGCGCGCGGACTGCCAAAAGCGACGTACTTAAGCGTCTCCAGCGTGTCTTCGTTTATGCTTCCAATTTCGTCAGCCGTGAGTCTTCGTTCTGCAATATCACCCATAATCTCGGAATACTCCGGATCATCCACTGCAAGCCAAAGCGGGACCATTTCGACCTCGTGGGATGCATGGAACGTTGGCCCGTACTGCGTAGAACCGGGATATACCGAGGCCTTCGGAGCTATCGTGCCTGTCTTCAATAGTCTATATATATCGAAAAACGCGATAAGGTAACTCCCTGCCAGACTAAGCGCCGCATCATCAAGCAAGAGAACTGTTCTTCTTCTCTTGAACTTTCCACATAGCAGCGAGCACACTTCGATTACATGATTAATCGTTAAGTTTTGACCAAAATCTTCATAAACGTTTCCACCACCGTTCCGCTCCAAGAGGGCGACTAATTCGCGCAATTTAGCCTCATTAAAGTGCTCGCCGCTATCGGTAAGGAAGGTTTTATCACCGCCTTTGTCATCAAGAAAGTCGAAAGCACTAAGCAGCAGCTTTGCGATTACCCACGAATGAAAACGCTTCAATGCGTCAGGCGAATTTAGGAGTAGGGGCTCGAGATTTAGATATCTACTAAAGTTCGCGTACAAAGCAATTGGACAGTTTTCATTGCGCATGGCATGGACGTAGGCATAGCGCATGATGTGCGTTTTGCCCGTGCCGCGGGGGCCGACCAAGAGCTTTGCTCCTGGCGCCAAAAGCTTTTGCCTAGCCCTCTTAAATATTTGGCCATCAGAAAGGGAAGCATCGATCGTTTCGAGCGAAAGCTGATCGGCTCGCTCCTCAAAATCAGCCATGAAAATCTCCAGTCGAGTAGGCGCTGTCTACTTTAAAACGGGAAAGCCAAGAGGCTCGACTTGGTTAGTTGCTTGGCGCTAACACCATACGCCTGAGACGCTAACCACACACGGCCACTTTCTGACCCTAATCTCTTCAGCAATAGTTCGCGATGTGCTTCCGCAACCCGAATCTTATAAACGCAGTCGGACAACCGCGCGTACCCCTTAGCGACACCTATCACCTTTCTTTCAAGGTTGCGCCCCACCCTAGCGACAAGGACGTCGCCAGGCTCAGCGATAGCAAAGCGACTGCCGCTTGCGGGTTGCGACTTCCCAAAGGATGAAATGTCGCACCAGCAGCCACACAGCTCCTCCGGGATATCCGTCGTGTGAAGCACAGGATAATTGCTGTTTTTGACCTCGGCGCTCGTAAAACAGCCACGGGTTAAAACTTGAGTTATATCGGACAGCCTCCTCGTTCGCGCGCGATAAATCGATGAAAATGCAACGCGTTGCGCGTGATAGCGAAAATCCAGACGGTCTTCGGCTTGCTCGACACTAACCATCAGCTCTCTGCCTTCGAAGCCCTCGTTGAGCTCTTGCAGTACTACAGCACTAGCCGAGCATGCATTCTTGCGGATAACTAGTATATGTGCTTGTGCATCAGTTTTTGCGAAAGAGTTCCTAGGCAACCTGACTGCTTTCTCAACGTAAAATCGCGCCAATAAATCTCTTCGAAACGGCCGATACTTAACCGAAGAGACCAAACTATCGGGCAGAACGATGCCGAGCGCCCCCCCCTTACTCATTAACCTGATGTTCTGAGCGAGGAAAAGAAGCGCTGCATCCACGTCTGGCAGTGTCGATATGGAGCTACTGAACCCTGCTTCTTCGATTATGTGACCGAACTCTGTACGCCACTTTGGAATTATGAAAGGAGGATTACATACAGCCGCATCTATAGAATTAATCGAACTCGATACCAGCTTCGGCAGATCGATCCTCAGCGCATCAGCTCGGATGTGGCTGTGCCGAACAACGGCATCACGGAAACGTTCGCGGAGCTTTGCTCGCGAAAACGAATCAATATCAACGGTTATAAGTTCAGCCCCGCTCCAGCGTGTCATTGCCGCAAGTGATAGAGAGCCACCCCCTGCACCCAGATCCAGAACCGCGGCGGGCTCAGGGCCTGTCATTTGCTCAACAAGGAATGATCCAATCCTATCTTGCGTGTAATAGCGTCCCAGCCTGTCAGGCCCCGCCGATTTCAAACGCGCCGGCGATACATTCATGGGCATGCTGTGAAGGCCTCTGTAGCTAGTCGGTGGCAACCATGCTCACCTATAAGACTTAATGGGGCGCGGGTGCAAATGGCGCACCCACACGTGTGATCACGCACGGATCGGCGACAGGATATCAAACCATGGGCAAATCCAAACCGCACCCCTTTGCACAGTCGATAGCCTCTACGTACCCCGCATCCGCATGCCGCATCACCCCAGTCCCCGGATCATTCCACAACACCCGCCCAATCCGCTTGTCCGCCTCGACCGTGCCGTCGCAGACGATCACCACGCCCGAGTGCTGCGAATACCCCATCCCCACCCCACCCCCATGATGC
>NZ_MWIO01000082.1 GCF_004799035.1 Rhodanobacter lindaniclasticus | reverse complement strand
CCCCCGCCCCGACCGCCGCACCGCAGGACTTCATCCGGCAGATCGTGCGCGACGACCTGGCCTCGGGCAAACACGCGGCGATCCACACCCGTTTCCCGCCGGAACCCAACGGTTACCTGCACATCGGCCACGCCAAGGCGATCTGCCTCTCCTTCGGCATCGCGAAGGAGTTCGACGGCTGGTGCAACCTGCGCCTGGACGACACCAATCCCGGCAGGGAAGACCCGGAGTTCGTCGAGGGCATCAAGGAAGACGTGCGCTGGCTCGGCTTCCAGTGGCACGAGCTGCGCCACGCCTCGGACTATTTCGACGTGTTCTACCGCGGCGCGCTCAAGCTGATCGAGGACGGCAAGGCCTACGTGGACGACCTTGACGCCGAGCAGGTGCGCGCCTATCGCGGCACGCTGACCGAACCGGGCCGCAACTCGCCGTACCGCGAGCGCTCGATCGAGGAGAACCTGGATCTGTTCAAGCGCATGCGCGCCGGCGAGTTCGCCGACGGCAGCAAGACCCTGCGCGCGAAAATCGACATGGCCGCCGGCAACATCAACCTGCGCGACCCGGCGCTGTATCGCATCCGCAAGATCGCCCACCAGAACACTGGCGACGCGTGGCCGATCTACCCGATGTACGACTACGCGCACGCGCTGTCCGACGCGATGGAAGGCATCACCCACTCGCTGTGCACGCTGGAGTTCGAGGACCACCGGCCGCTGTACGACTGGTGCGTGGACAACGTCGACCTGCCGGCGCATCCGCAGCTGTGGCAGTCGGTGGTCGAGGCCGGGCTGGAAGCGAAGCCGGCCAAGCCGCGGCAGATCGAATTCTCGCGGCTCAACCTCAGCTATTGCATCACCAGCAAGCGCAAGCTGGCCCAGCTGGTCAACGAGAATTTCGTCGACGGCTGGGACGACCCGCGCATGAACACCCTGCGCGGCCTGCGCCGGCGCGGTTTCACCCCGGCCGGGCTGCGCCTGCTGATCGAGCGCGTGGGCGTCTCCAAGCAGAACAGCGTGATCGACTATGCGGTGCTGGAAGGTTGCATCCGCGAGGACCTCGACGCCACCGCCGCGCGGCGCATGGCGGTGCTCGATCCGCTCAAGCTGGTGCTTACCAACCTGCCCGAGGGCCACGAGGAAACCCTGACTTTCCCCAACCATCCCAAGGACGAAAGCTTCGGCACCCGCCAGGTACCGTTCGCGCGCGAAGTGTGGATCGAGCGCGACGATTTCGCCGAGGTGCCGCCGAAGGGCTTCCACCGGTTGAAGCCGGACGGCGAGGTGCGCCTGCGCGGCGTCGGCATCGTCAAGTGCACCGAGGTGATCAAGGACGCAGGCGGCCACGTGACCGAGCTGCACGGCACGCTCGATCCGGACACGCGCCATGGCCTGCCCGGCGCCGACCGCAAGGTGAAGGGCACCATCCACTGGGTCAGCGCAAAGCATGCAGTGGCCGCGGAGGTGCGTCTGTACGACCGTCTGTTCGGCGTGGCCGCGCCTGACGGCGAGGACGACGGCAAGAACTGGCTGGAGCACATCAACCCCGAGGCCAAGCGGGTGGTCCGTGGCTGGCTGGAGCCGGCGGCTGCGAACGTCGATCCCGAGCAGCGTTTCCAGTTCGAGCGGCTGGGCTACTTCGTCGCCGATCGCCACGACCACCGCGCCGACGCGCCGGTGTTCAACCGCACCGTGACCCTGCGCGACGTGTGGGCACGCGCGGCTGGCCAGTAGGAAGACCGCCATGCTGCCACTGCAGATCCACCTGACCCTGCCGCCCTGGATCGGCGACGTGGCCGACACCAACAAGCGTTACCACAGCGACGAGGAGCGCGTGGGGCTGGCGGTCGAGCTGTCACGGCAGAACGTGGAGCGTGGCGGCGGCGGGCCGTTCGGCGCGGCAGTGTTCAACAACCACAGCGGGCGGCTGGTCGCCGTCGGCGTCAACCGCGTGGTGCCGCAAGGCTGCTCGGTCGCCCACGCCGAGATGATGGCGATCATGATCGCCCAGCAGCGCCTCAGCCGGCACCGCCTCAACGAGGACGGCAGCCAGTACGCGCTGGCCACCAGCTCGCAGCCGTGCTGCCAGTGCTACGGCGCCAGCGTATGGGCCGGTATCGACGAATTGCTGATCGGCGCGCGTTCGGAGGATGTGGAAGAACTCACGCAGTTCGATGAGGGCCCGCTGCCGGTGGACTGGATCGGCGAACTGACCCGGCGCCACATCGCCGTGCGCCGCGACATCCTGCGCGACCAGGCCCGCGACGTGCTCGCCAGTTACGGCGCCACCGGCACGCCCTATTGAGTCGCTGGCGCGCCGCGCTGCCGCTGGTCCTGCTGCTGCTGGCAGGCGTGCTGCTGTTCGCTTCCGGTTCGCTGCACGCACTGACCCCACGCCAGTTGCTCGCCCACCAGGCCGAGCTGCACGCCTTGATCGAGCAACACCCGTGGCTGACCCGGCTGGCCTACGTCGGCCTGCTGACCCTGGGCGTGGCCACCGGCATTCCCGGCACCATCGTGATCATCCTGGCCGGCGGCTTCGCCTTCGGCGTGATCGATGCCACGCTGAGCTCGTCGGTAGGACTCACCCTGGGCGCGCTGATCCTGTACCTGGCGAGCCGCCAGGCATTCGGACCGGGCAGCTCACAGCCACCGCCGCTGGTCGCGCGGCTGCACCACGGCTTCGAGCGCCATCCGGTCAGCTACACGCTGTTCCTGCGTTTCGTGCCGGTGCTGCCGTTCGGCGCGGTCACCGTGGCACTGGCCTGGCTGCGTTGCCCGCTGTGGCTGTTCCTGGGCGCCAGCTGGCTGGGCGGCACGGTATCGCTGGTGTTCGAGACCTCGATCGGTGCCGGCCTGGCCGACGCGATGGGCCAGAGCGACAGCATCGGCCTGGGCCTGTTCATGCACCGCGAGGTGCTGCTCCCGCTGGGCGCCATCGCCCTGCTTGCCCTGCTGCCCCTGCTGCTCGAACGGCTGGCGCGGCGCCGGCACCGCCACACCGGCCAGTGAACGCGGGCCGGCGCCCCCTTTGCGCGGGCGTTGCGCTACATTCCGGGCAACGGTACCCGGCGCGCACGATGCATCCCGCGGCGGCGCCGGAGTATCGGCGGGGTGATTCGATGGGGCGGGCAAGCGATGGATCAGGCGGGCAACTCCTGGCTGGCAAGGTTGTGGCACCACACGTCGCTGGTCCAGCGCATGGCCTTCGTGGCGCTGGTACCCACCTTGATCACGGCCGCATTGCTGGTGACCCTGCTCACCCAGCGCCAACTGGACACCCTGCACCAGATGGCGCGCGGCAACGCCCACGCCATCGCCACCCAGACCGCATCGGTGTGCGTGCAGCCATTGCGGGCGATGCGGCTGCGCGAACTGCTGCGCATCGCCGATTCGATCGGTGAACTGCCCCATGTGACGCGCGTGCAGATCCGCACTGCGGACGGCCAGATCCTGGCCGATCATCGCGCCGACGACGACGGCTACGACGTCACCAGCGTGGTACACGAGGTAGTCGACACCGAGCAGGCGACGCCGCAGGTGCTGGGCTCGGTGCTGGTCGACGTGAGCTTGCGTGACGCCGTCACCGCACAGCGGGCCACCCTGCGCCACGCCCTGATCGCGCTGCTGCTGAGCCTGCTGGTGGCCGGCGTGATCGGCTGGCAGGCGGCGCGCTGGATCAGCGCGCCGTTGCGGCGCCTGGCCGGCGCGGTGGGGCAACTGGGTCGGGACGACCAGCCCGCCAGCGTGCCGGTGACCGATCACACCGAGATCGGCGAGCTGCAGCGGGGATTCAACCACGCTGCCGCCGCGCTGTTCGAGAGCCGCCGTAGCCTGCACGAGCGCATCGAGGAAGCCACGCTCGAACTGGAACACAAGAATGCCGCGCTGGAAGCGGCCAGCGAAAGCCGCTCGCGCTTCCTCGCCGCCGCCGCGCACGACCTGCGCCAGCCGCTGTACGCGCTGACGCTGTTCTCGGCCGCGCTGGCGCTCGACGAGCACGATCCGCTGCGGTTGGATCGCATCGCACACATCCAGGAGTGCGTGCACTCGCTCGACCACCTGTTCGGCGAGCTGCTGGATCTGTCGCGACTGGAAGCCGGCGCGGTGCAGGTCGAGATCAGCGAATTTCCGCTCAACCAGGTATTCGCCGAAGTCAGCCGCACCTTCAGCATGGTGGCCGAGCAACGCGGGCTGGTGCTGCGCCTCCACCCCGTGCGCCACTGGGTACGCAGCGACCGCACGATGCTCACGCGCATGCTCAACAACCTGGTCAGCAATGCCTTGCGCTTCACCCACCGCGGCGGCGCCCTGATCGGCGCGCGACGCTGCGGCGACGACCGCCTGCGCATCGAGGTGTGGGATACCGGCAGCGGCATCGCCGCCGAACACCTGACGCACGTGTTCGACGAGTTCTATCGCATCGACGACCACAGCGACGCCGGACTCGCCGACGGCTCCCAGTCGGGCCTCGGCCTGGGCCTGGCCACGGTACAGCGGCTGGCGGAGCTGCTCGACACCGTGGTCGAGGTGGACTCGCGGCCCGGTCGCGGCAGCATGTTCCACTTCGAGCTGCCGCTGGCCAGCGCCCAGATGCTGCCGCCGCCAACCGAGGCGGAGCAAGAGCCCGCCGGCGACCTGGCGGGCCGCCGCGTGCTCGTGCTGGACGACGATCCGGCAATCCTCTCCGGCATCCGCTTCCTGCTGCGCAGCTGGGGCTGCGACGTCGCGGTGGCCGAGGACCATCAGCAGGCGCAGGAGGCGATCGAGGACTGGCCGGCACCGGTCGACATCGTGATCTGCGACCTGCACCTGCGCTCGGGCGAGCGAGGCACCGACCTGTTCGCCGAACTCGACCGGCTCTACGAACGCGACGGCGAGACCCGCTTCGCGCGCCTGCTGGTGACCGGCGAGACGCGCGCCGAGCGCCTGCAGGAGGTGCTCGCCGACAAGCTGACGGTGCTGTACAAACCGGTTTCGCCGCAGCGATTGCGCAGCGCGATGCTGGCCGCGCTGGCCGCCCGCGATAACGCTTGACATCGCCTGCAGCTGCGAACGGCGGCGCGTGGGAGTTGGTGGGTCGTCCGGGACTCGAACCCGGGACCAATAGATTAAAAGTCTACTGCTCTACCAACTGAGCTAACGACCCGTGCGTATGCCCGGCCTCGGCCGGGCAAGCCTTCGATTTTACGGTGTGCACCATGATGGCACAAGCAAACGCGCGCTCACGCGTAGCGCGTGGGATCGGCCATGCCGGCCTCGCGGAAGCCCTGGGCGCGTAGCCGGCAGGCGTCGCAGTGGCCGCAGGCGCGACCCTCGTCATCGGCGCGGTAGCAGCTGACCGTGGCCGCGAAGTCGACGCCCAGACGCTGACCTTCGCGCGCGATGTCGGCCTTGCTCATGTGCATCAGCGGCGCGTGCACGCGGATGCCCGCACCCTCTACTCCGGCCTTGGTCGCCACATTGGCCAGTGCCTCGAACGCCGCGACAAAGGCCGGCCGGCAATCCGGGTAGCCCGAGTAATCGACCGCGTTGACGCCGCACCAGATGTCGCTGGAACCGAGCACCTCGGCCCAGCCCAGTGCGATCGACAGCATGATGGTGTTGCGCGCCGGCACGTAGGTGACCGGGATGTCGGCGCTGTCACCCGCGTCGAGAGGGACGTCGATCTCGGCGGTGAGCGCCGAGCCGCCGATGCTGCGCAGGTCGACGGCCACGGTCTTGTGCTCGACCGCGCCCAGCATGGTCGCCACGCGATCGGACGCTGCCAGTTCGGACTGGTGGCGCTGACCATAGGCGACGCTCAGCGCGTGCACCTGGTAGCCCTGTTCACGGGCGATCGCGATGGTGACGGCCGAATCCATGCCGCCGGAAACGAGCACGACGGCCTTGCGGGAATGCTGGTCAGACATGGTTTGCATCCATCAAAAACGAAAAACGGCGAGAAGCGAGTGAATAAGGAGTGAGAAAAGGTGTTGCTCGCCGATGTTCCCCCGCTTCTCATTCCTCGCTTCCCGCTCCCTCTACTTGCCTTTCGCGTCGTTCCACAGCAGCTTGTGCAGCTGCAGCTGGAACCGCACGTCGAGCTTGTCGGCAAGGATCCACTCGGCCAGCTCGCGCGGTTCGACCGCGCCGTGCACCGGGGAAAACAGCACCATGCAGCGATCGGTCAGGCCGTGCTCGGTCAGCATGGCGCGCGCCCACTCGTAGTCGCCGCGACTGGCGAGCACGATCTTGATCTGGTCGTGGGCCAGCAGATGATCGAGGTTGGACCACAGGTTGCGGCCGCTCTCGCCGGAATCGGGCGCCTTCAGGTCCATCACCTTGTGCACGCGCGGATCCACCGCCGAGACGTCAAGCGCGCCGGAGGTTTCCAGCGACACCTCGTAGCCGGCGTCGCACAGCTTGCGCAGCAGGATCAGGCAGCGCTTCTGCGCCAGCGGCTCGCCACCGGTGACGCAGACGTGTTTCGCACCGTGCCGCGCGACCTCGGCCAGGATGTCGTCGATCGCGTGCCAGTCGCCGCCGTGGAACGAATACTCGGTATCGCACCATACGCAGCGCAGCGGACAACCGGTGAGGCGCACGAACACGGTGCGCCAGCCGATGGCATCGGCTTCGCCCTGGATCGAGTGGAAGATCTCGGTGATGCGCAGGCGCTCGGCCGCCACCGCAGGCGTGGCGGACCCCACGCGAGCCTCCTCACCGTTCACCGCTGCGCCTCAGCCGCCGGCCTGGATTTGCAGGCGCTGCAGGCGCTCCTGCGCCAGGCTCGCCGAGTCCGACCCGGGATACTTGGCGACCACCTGCTTCAGCGTGGCCTTGGCCGCGTCGACCTGCTTCAGCTCGATCTGGCAATAGCCGACCTTGAGCAGCGCATCGGGAGTCTTGTCGCTTTGCGGGAACTGCGACACCAGCTGCTTGAACGCATCCAGCGCCACGCCGTAGTTGGTGGTGACGAAATACGATTGCCCCAGCCAGTACCAGGCATTGGGCACCAGCGCATGGTTCGGATACTGCTGGATGAAGGCGCGGAACTCGCGCGAAGCGACCGCGTAATTGCCATTGCGGATCGACTGGAATGCCTGGTCGTAGGCCGCCTGTGCCGCGACCGGATCGGCCGTGGTGGCGCTGCTCGATGCCGATGCGGGCGTGCCCGACGCGCTGGCAGAAGTTGCCGCCGTCGTCGCTGCCGCTGCCGGGGTGCCGGCTTGCGCCGACGCATTGCCCGCACCACCACCTTCGAGACGCGCGAGACGCGCGTCGAGGTCGCCGTACTGGGCCTTGTTCTTGTCCTCGAGCACTTGCAGCTGATGCTGCAGCTCCTCGATCTGACCCTGCATCTGGCGCACTTGCGAGCTCAGTTGCTGGATCTGGTTGACCAGGCCGGTGCCGTTCTGGTCGCGATTCTGCGTTTGCTGCTCCAGCCGGCTGACGCGATCCGCCAGGCTGAGTCGGGCGTCCTGCGCCAATACCGGGAACGCGAACAGCATGGCGGACGCCAAGGCGCCCGCCATGCTGATCCTGGCCGAAAAACCCTTAGCCAGTCGCTTCATCATTACTGCGCCGTGTAGACGATCTCGACGCGGCGGTTCTTGCTCCAGCAGTCTTCATTGTGCTCGCGGCAGACCGGCTTTTCCTTGCCGTAGCTGATGATCGTCATCTGGCTGGCCGAGCCGCCATTGGCCTGCAGCGCGCTGTCGACGGCATTGGCACGACGCTCGCCGAGGCCCAGGTTGTACTCGCGGGTGCCGCGCTCGTCGGTGTTGCCTTCCAGACGCAGCTGGGCGCTCGGGCGATCCTGCAGGTACTTGGCGTGGCACGCCATGATCTGCTGGAACTCCGGCTTGATCTCGGACTTGTCGAAGTCGAAGTACACGACGCGCTGACGCAGGCAGGCGTCGGTGTCGAGGTCGGCGGGGGTGTACTTGCCATCGGACACGGGGGCGGCCGGCGGCGGCGCGGTCTGCTCGACCGGCGGCTGCGGCTTGACTTCCTGCTTCTTGCTGCACGCAGCTGCACCCACGCAGAGCAAGGCAACCAGGGCAATGCGAACGGTTTTGTTCATGGTGACATTCCTTATAACGAGTTGAGTTCCGACAAACAGATGACGAGGAGGTTACAAACGCTGGTCGCCGGTTGACCGGCTGTTATTTTGACATGCGAAAGATCGACGATGCGTGATGCTGCATGGCCGCTCTGCCTGGCAGGTCCGCAATCGCGCGTCCCACCCGAAACCGAAACGCGCCGATGGCGCCGTTCGGGCCCGTTCCATGGGCATCATGTCGCCGCGCGGCTGCCCGCGGGGCGACACGAAAATTCAAGGTTCCCGATAAGGCCCCCAAGAGGGTTCCTGGACGTTGCCCTCGGCGAGGCGCAGGCGATCACGCACCATACCGTCGCTGGACACGGAATACAGGACTCCACGACTACCTTCGGTGGCTGAGTACAGCAGCATGCTGGCATTGGGTGCGAAGCTGACCGAGTCGTCCAGCGGGCCTGGCGAAATGAACCGCTGTTGCCCGCCCAGACTCTGATCCTGAATGACAATACGATACACGTTCCCGCCGCCCTGCACCATCGCGATCTGCTTGCCGTCGTAGCTCACCGAGGCCTTGGCGTTGTACTGGCCCTCGAAGGTGATCCGCTGCGGCGTGCCGCCCGTGGCCGGCACCTGGTAGATCTGCGGCCGACCGGACCGGTCGGAGGTGAAATAGATGCTCTGGCCGTCCGGCGCCCAGACCGGCTCGGTGTCGATCGACAGGCTGTTGGTCAGCCGGGTGGCCTGGTGGCTGGCCAGGTCGATCACGAAGATTTCCGGGTTGCCGACATAGGACAGCGACACCGCCAGCTTCTTCCCGTCCGGCGACCACGACGGCGCGCCGTTGATGCCCTTGCGGGCGGACACCAGCTGGCGCGCTCCGGTGAGGATGTTCTGGATGCGGATCGAGGAGTTGCCGTCCTCGAACGAAACGTAGGCGATGCTGGAGCCGTCCGGCGACCAGGCCGGCGACAGCAGCGACTCGCGCGAACGCACCGCCACCTGCGGGTTGTAGCCGTCGGAATCGGCGACGATCAGCGAATAGGTCGTGTTGTTGCCCAGCCCCACCGAGGTGACGTAGGCGATGCGCGTCCAGAAGGCGCCGCGCACGCCGGTGATCTTCTCGTAGATCTTGTCGGCCATGCGGTGTGCCACGCTGCGCAGGTCGCCGGCCGGCGTGGTGAAGGTGCCACCGAGCAACTCCTGCTGCTTGTTGACGTCCCACAGCTCGTAGGTGACGGTGAGCGTACCGTTGCCGGCATCACCGATGCGCCCGACCACGATGTAGTCCTGCTTGAGCAGCCGCCAGGTGGCGAACTTGATCTCCGACCCCTGCGACGGCGTCTCCACGATGTCGCTCCTGGCCAGCGAGCGGAACTTGCCGGAGCGGTTGAAATCGTTGCGCATCACGTCGGCCACGTCGGTCGACAGCGGCGCACCGCCCTGCTGGGCGAACGGCACCACCACGATCGGCGTGGCGGTCTTGACGCCGCCGACGATGTCCACCGTCAGCGGTGACTGCGCCACCACCGGGCCGGCAAACAGCGCGGCCGCGGCCAGCATGAGGAGGGCGATGCCGAGGCTGAACTTTCGGGTGGGCTTGGTCATTGCGGCCTGAAGGTGAAGGTGAGATTGCGCCGGAACACTTTTTCGAAACCCTTGTACGGCAAGGTCTTGGTGCGCAGCACGGCGTTTTCCACCGAGCGCCTTCCGGCCTCGTCATACGGACAACTGGAGTCGACTGTGGCGCTCAGGACGTCACCGCCGGGTGATTGCACGATGTGAACATCGCACGGAGCCTCGGGCATGTTATCCGGACGCAACCAGTTCGGTGTGACCGCATTCTGAATGGCCGCGGCGTACTCGCTGCTCAGGTCGCTGTCCGGACTGTTGTTTCCGGTCTGCAGCTGGGAGGCATTGGGCAGGTCGGAGCGCGCGTTGTCCTGGGCGTTCTTCAGATCCGCCAACTGCTGCTGGGCCTGCTTGGCCTTGTTGTCCAGTTGCCGGGTCTGCGCCGAGGCAGCCGCCATCTTGGCGAAGATCGCGTCCAGCTTCTTGCGCTCCTCATCCTTCTTTTTGGCCGCCTGGGCGTCCAATTCGGCCTGGCGCTGGCGCTCCTTCTCCTCCTGCACTTTCTTCGCCTCTTCGGCCTTCAGTGCGGCGTCCTCGACCACGCGCTCCTGGTCGACCGTGTCCGGATGCTTGGGAGGCGGCGGCAACTGGCTGACCGCCGGCTTTTCCGGCGTCGGCTTGGGCGGGGTGACGGTGGGCGGCGGCGGCACCGTGTTCGGCACCGGCTTGACCTTGACCGCCTTCGGCGGCGGGCTGCCGGTGGGGCCGATCAGGGTGGCCTCGATGATCGGGCCCTGCAGCTTCAGCGGCGCCGTGCAGGTGATCGGGTTCATCCACGCCGGCAGGTGCAGCGCGTTGAAGAAACTCTCGTACGACGCGCACGGCAGCACGGCGAGGAACAGGAATCCCACGATGCCGATGTGCAATACGGCGGACAGCACGACCGCCTTCGGCGTCGCCCTACTTTCGTCCATCGGACGCGCCCTTGCCTGGCTCGTTCGCGGGGCCCGGCTGGCCCATCAGGCCGACCTTGGCCACGCCGGCGGCCTGCAGGTCGGCCAGCACCTTGAACACGCCGCCATAGCTCCCGCGCTCGTCGCCGCCGACCAGCACGTTCACCTGCGGGTTCTCGCGCACGAAGGCGCCGACCTTGAGCTTGAGCGTGTCCTCGTCCACCAGCTCCTTCTTCGCCCCGCTCAGGGTGAGGTAGAGCTGGCCGTCCTGCAGCACCGACACCAGCACCGGATCCTTCTTCTGCTGCAGCGACTTGGCGTCGGACTGCGGCAACTGCACGTCGACGCTGTTGTTGAGCATCGGCGTGGTGACCATGAAGATGATCAGCAGCACCAACATCACGTCGATGTAGGGCACGACGTTGATCTCGGACTTCAGCTTGTAGCGCTTGTGGCGCCCGGAGGTTCGCATGATCGCTCTCCGCTCAGGCCGCGTCGTCGGTCTGGATCTGCCGCTGCAGCACGGAGGAGAACTCCTCCTGGAACACGTCGTAGCGCGAGGCGATGCGCTCGACCTTGGTGGCATAGCGGTTGTACGCCCACTGCGCCGGGATCGCGGCGAACAGGCCCATGGCAGTGGCGATCAGCGCCTCGGAAATGTGCGGAGCGACCACGGCGATGGTCACGTCCTTCATGTCGCCCAGCCCCTGGAACGCGCCCATGATGCCCCACACGGTGCCGAACAGGCCGACGTACGGACTGATCGAGCCGACGTTGGCAAGGAACTCCAGGTTGCGCTCGAGCAGGCCGATCTCGCGGGTGCCGGCCACCTGCATCGCGCGCTCGGAACCCTCGATCGCCGCGCGCGCGTCGTGCGTCTTGCGCTGGCGCTGGCGGGCGAACTCGCGGAAGCCCGATTCGAAGATGTTCTCGATGCCGCCGCTGTCGCCGCGATTGCTGACCTCGCGGAACAGCTGGGCCAGGTCGCCGCCGGACCAGAAGCGCTCCTCGAACGCCTCGGCGTCTTCCAGCGCAGCCTTGGTCTGGGTGTACTTGCGGATGATGATCACCCACGACAGGAACGAGAACACCAGCAGAATCAGCAGCACCAGTTGCACCGGCAGGCTTGAATCGGCCACCAGCGTGAAAATGTTCAGTCCACCATTCATGGCTTGCGGGTTCTCCGTGGGGTTCGGCGAGGGTCGGGTTTTCAGGCGGAGAGCGGCGGGATCAGGTCCGGCGGTATCGGCGCCGGGCGCATGCGCTCAAGTTCCACGCAGGCCACCCGCACGCTGGCACGAACCAGGCAACTGCCGTCCACCTTCAGAATCGTCTGGGCGAACAGGATACTGGCCGCGCGCCGTTCTTTGACTTCCACCGTCACGGACAGTTCATCATCCAGCAGGGCAGGCCGCAGGAAGTCGATGTGCATGTCGCGCACCATGAAGGCCAGCCCGGTGGCCTGCTTGTACGCCATCTGGTCGACGCCCAGCGCGCGCATCCATTCACTGCGGGCGCGCTCCATGAAACGCAGGTAGCCGGCGTGGTAGACCACGCCGCCGGCGTCGGTGTCTTCCCAGTAGACGCGCACCGGCCAGCGGAACGGCGTGGCGACCGGCTCAGACATCGCCGGCATCGCCCTGGAACAGGTCGGCCGCCGGCTGCTGCCGCGCCGGCGGCACCAGCCCGAGATAGCGCCAGCCCTTGCTGCTGATCATGCGCCCGCGCGCGGTGCGGATCAGGTAGCCCTGCTGGATCAGGTAGGGCTCGACCACGTCTTCCAGCGTGCCGCGATCCTCGCTCAGCGCGGCGGCCAGCGATTCCACGCCGACCGGGCCGCCGTCGAAGTTCTCCACGATCAGGCCGAGCAGGCGCCGGTCCAGTTCGTCGAAGCCCTCCGGATCGATCTTCAGCATGTCCAGCGCGGCCTGGGCCGCCGCCAGGGTGATCTCGCCGCCGGCGCGTACCTCGGCGTAATCGCGCACGCGACGCAGCAGGCGGTTGGCGATGCGCGGGGTGCCACGCGAGCGGCGGGCGATCTCCTGTGCGCCTTCCGGCGCGCACACGATGCCGAGGATCTTCGCTGCCCGGCGCACGATCGCGGTCAGCTCGTCGGCACTGTAGAACTCCAGCCGCTGCACGATGCCGAAGCGGTCGCGCAGCGGCGCGGTGAGCATGCCGGCGCGGGTGGTGGCGCCGATCAGGGTGAACGGCGGCAGGTCGAGCTTGATCGAGCGCGCGGCCGGGCCCTCGCCGATCATGATGTCGATCTGGAAATCCTCCATTGCCGGATAGAGCACTTCCTCGACCACCGGCGACAGCCGATGGATCTCGTCGACGAACAGCACGTCGTTCGCTTCCAGGTTGGTCAGCAGCGCGGCCAGGTCGCCGGCGCGCTCCAGCACCGGGCCGGAGGTCGAGCGCAGGTTGACGCCCAGCTCGTTGGCGATCACGTGGCTCAGCGTGGTCTTGCCCAGGCCGGGCGGACCGAACACCAGCACGTGGTCCAGCGCGCCGTCACGCTTCTTCGCCGCCTCGATGTAGATCGACAGCTGCTCGCGCACTGCCTGCTGACCGAGATACTCGGCCAAGCGCTTCGGCCGGATGGTCGCCTCCAGCGCCTCGTCGTCGAGCTGGGCGGATGCGGCGATGATGCGGGGTTCGGTCATGGGGGAATTATGACGGCTTGGACGCTTGAATGGGGCTGAAGTCGACAGCAAGCGCGCCGTGCCCATGAGTCGAGGAAGTGCTTTCCCCCACCTCTTCGACTCGTCAGGGTTGGGCGACGCCCAACCCCGGCTCCGCGAATCAGATCTCCACCTGCGCCCCCAGCTCGATCAGCCGGTTACCGGGAATCTGGAAGAAGGCGGTGGCGGGCAGCGCGTTGCGCGCCATGAAGGCGAACAACTTGTCGCGCCAGGGCGCCATGCCGGGGCGCCGTTCGCTGGAGACGATGCTTTCGCGCGACAGGAAGAAGGTGGTGTCCATCATGTCGAAACCGAGCCCTTCGCGGGTGCAGCGCGACAGGGCCAGCGGAATGTTGGGGTCCTCGGCGAAACCGAAGCGCAGTTCCAGGCTGTAGAAATCGTCGCTCAGCCGGCTGATCTGGATGCGCTCCTCCGCATCGGCTACCGGCGTCTCCAGAATCGCCACGGTGAGCAGCACGTTGCGCTCGTGCAGCACCTTGTTGTGCTTGAGGTTGTGCAGCAGCGCATGCGGCACGGCCTCCTGATTGGCGGTCAGGAACACCGCCGTACCCGGCACCCGGGTGGGCGGATGCTCGGTCATGTTCTCGATGAACGGCGCCAGCGCCAGGCCGCCCTGCTTGATCTCGCGCACCACCAACTCGCGGCCGCGACGCCAGGTGGTCATCACGGTGAACAGCAGCACGCCGAGCACCAGCGGGAACCAGCCGCCGTCGGGAATCTTCAGTGTGTTGGCGCCGAAATAGCTCAGGTCGATCACCAGCAGCAGCAGGCCGGAGAGGATCACCACGGTGCGGCTCCAGTGCCACATGCGGCGCGCCACGATCATGGTCAGCACAGTGTCGATCGCCATGGTGCCGGTCACCGCGATGCCGTAGGCGCCGGCCAGCGCATTGGAGGAGCCGAAGCCGATCACGGTGGCGATCACCGCTACCATCAGGCCGCGGTTGACCCACGGCAGGAAGATCTGCCCGATCGCCTCGCGCGAGGTGTGCACCACCTGCATGCGTGGCAGGAAGCCGAGCTGGATCGCCTGCCGACACACAGTGAACGCGCCGGAGATCACCGCCTGCGAGGCGATGACGGTAGCCAGCGTGGCCAGCCCGATCATCGGGTACAGCGCCCAGCCCGGTACCGAATGGTAGAACGGGTTGGCGATCGCCTCCGGATGGTTGAGCAGCAAGCCGCCCTGGCCGTAGTAATTCAGCAGCAGCGCCGGCATCACGAAACCGAACCACGCCGCGCGGATCGGGTAGCGACCGAAGTGGCCCATGTCGGTGTACAGCGCCTCGGCGCCGGTCACGCACAGCACCACCGAGCCGAGCGCCAGGAACGAAGCCGCGCCGTGCGTCATGAAGAACTGCACCGCATGGTACGGATTGAGCGCCCACAGCACGCCCGGCGCCTTGATGATGTTGTGCACGCCGATCACGGCCAGCGCCAGGAACCACAGCATCATGATCGGCCCGAACAGCACGCCGATGCGGGCGGTACCGTGGCGCTGCAGCCAGAACAGGCCGAGCAGGATCACCACGGTGATCGGCACCACGTAGTGCGACAGCGACGGCGCGGCGACCTGCAGGCCCTCGACCGCCGAGAGCACCGAGATCGACGGCGTGATCACGCCATCGCCGAAGAACAGCGCGGCGCCGAGCAAGGCCATCAGCATGATCGCCCGCCGCGCACGCACCGACTTGCCGGCCGCGCGCTGGGCCAGGGTCATCAACGCCATGATGCCGCCCTCGCCCTTGTTGTCGGCGCGCATCACCAGGCTGACGTACTTCACCGCCACCACCATGATCAACGACCAGGTGACCAGCGACAGGATGCCCAGCACCGTGCTCGGGTGCGGGTGCAGGCCGTGATCGGGCAGGAAGGTCTCGTGCATCGTGTACAGCGGGCTGGTGCCGATGTCGCCGAACACCACGCCCAGCGCCCCGAGGATCAGGGCCGACCTGGCGCCGTGGCCGTTGTCGGCGCCGCTGGAAGCGGGTGCCTGGTCGTGCACTTGTTCGCTCATGGAAATCCTGACGGCCTAGTTGCCCAACGCGGCGCGCAAGGCCTTGCGGATGATGGCCTCGGCGCTGTCACCGTCCGCGGCGACCTTCTGCACCAGCCGGCTCACTTCGACGGGCTTGTAGCCGAGCTGCTGCAGCGCCGCCGTGGCCTCGCCCGCCGCGTCGAGGGGCGCGGCGGCACCCGGCAGGGATACGCCGCCGGGAGTGGACAGGCCGTCGACGCGGTCGCGCAGCTCCACCACGATGCGCTCGGCGGTCTTCTTGCCGATGCCGGGGATCTTGGTCAGCGCCACCACGTCACCGGCGTGCACCAGCCGGGCGAAATGATCGGTGGAAACCCCCGACAGCACCGCCAGCGCGATCTTCGCGCCGATGCCGCTGACCTTGAGCAGGCTGCGAAACAGCGCGCGTTCGTTCTCGCGCAGGAAGCCGTACAGCGCGACGCTGTCCTCCTTCACCGCGTGGTGGATCAGCAGGATCACTTCGGTGCCGGTGGCCGGCAGGTCGTAGATCGTCGACATCGGCGCCTCGACCTCGTAGCCGACGCCGGCCACTTCCACCAGCAGCGAAGGTGGCTGGCGGGAAATCAGGGTGCCACGCAGTCGGCCGATCACCGGCGCCGCCTCCACGCCGTGCGCGGAATGCCGACGCGGGCCAGGCTGGCGCGGGTGTGCGCGTGCGCCACCGCGATGGCCAGCGCATCGGCGGCGTCACCCTGCAACGGCCCCTTGAGGCCGAGCAGCACGCCGACCATGTGCTGCACTTGCGCCTTGTCGCCGCGGCCGCTGCCGACCACGGACTGCTTGACCTCGGTTGCCGCGTATTCGTGCACCACGATCCCCTGACTGACCACCGCGCAGATCGCGGCGCCGCGCGCCTGCCCCAGTTTCAGCGCCGAATCCGCATTGCGCGCCATGAATACGCGCTCGATGCCGCACTCGACCGGCCGATGGGCGGCGATGATGTCACACAGTTCGTCAAAGATGCGTTTCAGGCGCAGCGGGAAACTCGCCTCGCCGGCCACCGCCAGCGCGCCATGGAACACATGGACCAGCTTGCCGGCGTCATCGACGTCGATGATGCCCACGCCCGTGCGCTGGCTGCCGGGATCGATGCCGATGATGCGCACGGCACGGGATTCGGGGTTCGGGATTCGGGATTCGGGAAAAGCCACGGCTCGCACCTTACTCATCCGGCGAGTGCAGGGCGAGTCGAAGCACTTGCCCTGCGCTCTTGCGAATCCCAATCCCGAATCCCGTCACGACGCTGCCGGCAAGGCGGCGTTGTGCGAGACCTCGCTCACGTCGTCCAGCGCGTCGAGCTTGTCGAGCAGGTCCTGCAGCGGCTCCAGCGCCTCCGCCGGCACTTCGACGCGATTGTTGGGGCGCATCACCACGCCGGCGTGCACGGCATTGAGGCCGGCGTCGATCAGGGCCTGCTGCACGGCCTCGAAATGCTCCGGCGCGCACAGCACGATGCTCTCGCCGTGCTCGTTGATCACGTCGTCGGCGCCCGCCTCCAGCGCCGA
>NZ_MWIO01000081.1 GCF_004799035.1 Rhodanobacter lindaniclasticus | reverse complement strand
GGCCGCGCGGTCGTCCGGATGCACCAGTTCGAAGATGCGCCGGCCGAGCACCTCGGTCGGCGCGTAGCCGAGGATCTGCTCGAAGCTCGCATTGACGTAAAGCAGGCGCCCGTCGGCGTCGACCACGCAGACGGCATCGGGCATCAGGTTCAGCACATCGGCGAGCGGGGGCAGCTTGGGAATCATGGATTGCCGGTTGGGAGCATCCGGCCTTGGGGCGTACCGGTTGGCGCAGTATGGCCAACCGGCGGGGCGGAGGCCACCCGCCGGAGCTCACCGATGCGTGCGGGCCGCGGCTGCCCGCGCGACCCGGCCGCGAAGGCCGCCTACGGTCGGTCCGGCACGCTGACCACCGGCGTGAAGCCGCCGAAGATCATCCGCTTGCCGTCGAACGGGCAATCGGCGGCCGCCTCCATGCGCGGATCCTTCATGAACTTCTCCATGCCGACGTCGCGGGTGGCCTTGTCGGGCCACTCGATCCAGGAGAACACCACCGATTCGTCCGGTGTCGCCTGCACGGCGCGGCGGAAGTCGGTGAGCTTGCCGTCGGGCACGTCCTCACCCCAGCACTCCATGACGCGGATGGCGCCGAGTTCGAGAAAGATCGGGTCGAAGGTGCCTGCGTGGGTGATGAACCGCGCGCGATTGGCGTTGGGCACGGCGATCACGAAACCGTCGATGTAGGACATGGTGGGCTCCGGTGGATGACGCGGCCGGATCGGCCGGTCTGCAATCATGCGACGAACGAGCCGGGGCGGGATCGACGCCTGCGCCGGGGCGCGCCGATACAATTGGCGGATCACCGCGGAAGGGCAGGACCAGGGCATGCGCAGTTTCGACGATCTCCAGGGCGGACACTGGCAGGCCGCGCTGCTGGATGCCTCGTACGGAAACGTGCTGCTGGTGTTCTCGCACGCCGGCGACGGGGAGATTCGCCAACTCGCCCTGCCGGCAGAGAACCTGCGCCTGGCCGAGGACGAGCTGGCCGCGATGGACGACGCCCGGCTGTGCCAGTTGCTGGCCGAATCGGAGCCATGGGCCTAGCGCACACTCCTGGTGCAGCCGGGGGCGGGTCAATGCCCGGCGGCGAGCAGCCGATACGGTGCAAGCTGCTCATAGTGCCTGCGTGCCTGTTCGGCCAGCCGGCGCTGAAAGGGGCTCAGCGTCGTCGGCGGATCGCGATAGGGTGCGAAGCCGGTGGACCGCTCCACCGCGGCGTACCAGTGCGGCGCCCACACACCGTCGCTGGCGCGTGGCCCGGCGGGCCAGTGCAGCATGCGAGGGCTGAAACCGATGCCCAGTCGCTCGCACAGCGCGCCCAGGATGCCGGCCGGGTCCCGCAGCACGTCGCTGGCGTCGATCACCGGTGGCGCATGTCCCAGCCGATCGCAGACGTGCTCGAACAGGCGCGCCTGCTGCCCGAAACCCAGCTCCCACGCCGCCGCGTCCGGGCGCTGGATGGTGAACGAGGCGACCACCGACTCCGGCGCGCGGATCAGGAAGCAGTTGCACACCTGGTCCAGCCAGTCGAGCGACATGCCCGCCAGCATGTGCTGGGTCATGTGTTTCTGGTACCAGATCGGATGCGCGTCGGGGATCGGGCCGGTGAGCATCGCCGCCACCACGGTCGCGTTGCTGCTCTGCGCGGCCAGCACCTCGTCGCGGCCGGGGTGCTGCACGCCGGTGGCGAGCAGGTAGTGGGCGTAGAACGGTTCGTCGATCACCACGGTGTCGCTGCGGTTCTCCCACGCGCGCATCATTGCCGTGGAGATGTTGCGCGGGCCGGACCACATCGCGATGCGCAGGCCCTCGCCCGGCCCGCTCATGCGCGCGGGCCTTCCCGGCCGGATTTCTCCACCAACGCCATGTAGAGCCGTTGCAGGCGCTCCACCATCGGGCCGCGCTTGCCGCCGGCCATGGCGCGGCCATCGATCTCGCGCGCCGGCACCACGCCGGCGAAGGTGCCGGTGACGAAGGCTTCGTCGGCACCGTGCACGTCGGTCAGGCTGAAGTTCTTCTCGAACACCGGGATGCCGTTGTCGCGACATAGCGCGATCACGTTGGCGCGGGTGATCCCGCCCAGGCAGTAGTCGCCGCTGGAGGTCCACACCTGGCCGCCACGCACGATGAAGAAGTGGGTGGAGTTGCAGGTGGCCACGAAGCCGTGCGGGTCGAGCATCAGCGCCTCGTCGGCGCCGGCCTTCTGCGCCTGGATGCAGGCCAGGATGCAGTTGAGCTTGGAGTGGCTGTTGAGCTTGGGATCCTGCACGTCGGGCGCACCGCGGCGCACGTGCACGGTGAACAGGCGGATGCCTTGCTCGACCGTGGCCGGCAGCGGCTGCTTGTATTCCGGGACGATGACGATGGTGGGCGCGCCGATCACGAAGCGCGGATCCTGGTGCGGCGTGGCCTTGATCCCGCGCGTCACCATCAGCCGGATATGGACGTCCGTCTGCATGCCGTTGGCGCGCAGCGTGTCGAGAATGCGTGCGGTCAGCGCGTCGCGGTCCAGCCCGATGTCCAGGTCGATCGCGCGGGCGCCTTCGTAGAGGCGGTCCAGATGCCGGTCGAGGAAGGGCAGGCCGCCGTCGTGCAGGCGCAGGCCCTCCCACACGCCGTCGCCGAGCACGAAGCCGCTGTCGAACACCGATACCTTCGCCTCGTGGCGCGCGAACAGCTCGCCGTTGACGCTGATCCGGATGGATTCGTTGCGCGCGTCGCCGAGGTAATCGTGGGTGCCCTTGCTCATGCCGGTCGCCTTGTCGGAATGCGTGCAGGTTACCCTTTCCCGCCACGGCATTCCTGCATCCGGGCGTGGCCACTTTTTTCGGTGCCGGTTTGTCGGTACGGTAGCGTGCAGGCGGGCGGCCGGGGCAAGGCGATGCATGTGGGGAAACCAGGCGGGAGCATGCGACATTGCCGTTGGCGCCGGCCGGGCATGGCCGCGACGGCGGCATTTTTCTTGTTGGCTTCCATTTTGTCCGAGGGGTGCGCCATGGGGTTGTCCAGTCCGCTGGTGCTGTTTTCCGAGGTGCACGGCACGGTGCTGAGCGACGGCAAGCCGGTGCAGGGCGCCGAGCTGGTGCAGGAAGTGGTGTGGTCGGACAACAAGAACGACGTGCCGCCCGCGCATACGCTCAGCGATGCGCAGGGCCGCTTCCGCTTTCCGGCGGTGGAGCATCGCCCCGGCGTGCTGCGCGCGGTGCCGCACCAGCCGGTGATCCTGCAGAAGATCATCATTCGTTACGAGGGCCGCGACTACACGGCCTGGCGGCACACCAAGAATTCCTACGAGCCGAATTCCGAGCTCGACGGCAAGCCGCTCGACCTGGAATGCGAGTTGACCCGCGCGCCCGACTTCGAGGGCACGCATTACGGTATCTGCAAGGCGATCTGAGCCGGAAGCTCAGTTGACTGGAAGCAAGCGGGGAGGGATGGGGATGTCGAATGACCTTTCACCGGCGCAGGCCGCCGAGATTGCGGACAGTGCGTATGCCTTGCGCCTGTCCACCGACATGGTGGATGCGGCGACCGCCGCGCCGACGGCACGCGAGTCGTTCGACCTCATGGGCGGCACGCGACTGACCGGCTCGACCGGGCTGGGCAGTTCGCCGATCAGCCAGCGCACCGGCTTCGGCTACGTGGCGCGCGGCAGGAATGCGCGCGAACGCGAGCGCCTGGTCTCGATCCGCGGCACCTTCAAGACCAGCGCCTACGACTGGCTCAGCAACCTGCGCATGGGCGGTGTCACCGGGCCGAGCGGCTATACGGTGCACGCCGGTTTCTGGGCGGCGGCGCAGAGCCTGCTGCCACAGATCCGCCAGGCGATTGGCTCGCCGGCCGAGGTATCCACGATCCACGTGGTGGGCCACAGCCTCGGTGGCGCGATCGCCACGCTGGTGGCCGACAGCCTCGGCGACCTCGGCTGCAGGCTGCAGCTGTACACCTTCGGCGCGCCCCGCGCCGGGTTGGAGCCGCACGCGCAATACCTCACCCGGCGTCTGGGCGCCGACGCGATCCATCGCGTGTACCACGACACCGACCTGGTGCCGATGGTGCCGGTCTACCCGTACAGCCACATGCCCTGGCGCGAAACCGCCTACCGCATGAAGGGCCCGGGCAAGCTGGTGTCCATCGAAGCGCACCTGATGCCGCAGTATCGCCGCTCGGTCGGCGACGCCACGTGGCATGGGCTGCCGGTGCTGCAGGAGGGGCCGGACAGCTTCGAGCAGGCCGAAGCCTGGCTGGGCGTGGCCGCCGCGGTCGGCGGGCCAAGCATGATGCTGTCGGCGACCGCCCTGCGCTGGATTCTCCGCGCGCTGGACTGGATCCTCTCCGCGCTGGGTCACGGCGCAGGCCTGACCGTGCTGGGCGGCGCCACCATCCTGGACACGCTGGCGCGGCTGCTCTACTCCGGCGCGCTGCAATCGCTGCGGCTGGCCGCCATGATCCGCAACCTGATCACTGCGATCATGCGTTTCATGGGCCGCACCGTGGCGGCCACGGTCAGCATCACCGTGGCCTTCGTCGAATACGTGCTCGGCATGCTGTTTCGCGTGGTATCCACGATGGCCCGGCAGGCCGTGGATGTGCTGCTGCGCTGACGCGTTCAGCGCAGGTGGGCGAACAGCATCGCGATATAGGCGGCCACCAGCGTGGCGCTGAAGATCACCAGCGCCTTGTGCAGCCACTCGCGGGCGGTCCATGCGCCGAGCAGGGAGGCGGCAATGAAAATCAGCTGGAAGCCTGTGTCCAGCGTCCGGGGCAGGGCGCCATGGAGCATCCAGCTCTTGCCGAGGCTGATTACCAGCAGCAGCACCAGCAAGGTGTAGAACCAGCGGTGGTTGGCGTAGTAATGCCGGCGCAGGTCGACCGGTTCACCCACGACGATGTCCGGCAGGACCAGCCCGGCCAGCAGGTACAACGGCACGGTTTGCGCCAGCAGCACGGAGAAGCCCAGGAAGCTCCAATCCTGGCGCAGGCGCAGGTCGTACATCGCCCACCAGACCTGCACATCGAGCACCAGCAGCACGATGGCCCATGCCAGCGAAGGCCAGTACATCGTGGCGCTGGAGCGCGCCAGCATCAGGCCGCGCAGACCCTGCAACACCTGGGTGATTGCCAGGCCCACGATGATCGAGAGCAGGACGGACAGGTAGCTGAAAGCATCCATGGGCGATTCGGATCAGTGCGGATTTGCGGAAACGCACTCTGCCCGAGTAGCTCGGTTCGCGCCAGCGATCAGCCGGCTTGCCTGGTCTCCCCGCCGCGGCGCGGCAGCTTCCAGCCCGGCCGGATGAAGTGGCAGGTGTAGCCGCTGGGGTAATGCTGCAGGTAGTCCTGGTGCTCGGGTTCCGCCTCCCAGAAATCGCCGGCGGGGGCGAGCTCGGTCACCACCTTGCCCGGCCACAGCCCGCTGGCGTCGACATCGGCGATGGTGTCCAGCGCGGTCTGCCGCTGTGCTTCGCTGGTGTAGAAGATCGCCGAGCGATAGCTGGCGCCGCAGTCGTTGCCCTGGCGGTTCGGCGTGCTCGGGTCGTGGATCTGGAAGAAGAACTCCAGCAGCTGCCGATAGCTGATGCGCGCCGGATCGAAGCTGATCTCGATCGCCTCGGCGTGGCTGCCGTGGTGGCGATAGGTAGCGTTCGGCACGTCGCCACCGGAGTAGCCCACGCGGGTGGACAGCACGCCGGGCTGCTGGCGGATCAGTTCCTGCATGCCCCAGAAGCAGCCGCCGGCCAGGATGGCGCGTTCGCTGGTCGGGCTCATGCGTCGTCCCTCTCGTTGTCGAACAGGTGGAGGAACTCGCCGTAGCCCTCCTTCTCCAGCTCTTCCAGCGGAATGAAGCGCAGCGAGGCGGAATTGATGCAGTAGCGCAAACCCCCGCTGGCGCGCGGGCCATCGGGGAAGACGTGGCCCAGGTGGCTGTCGCCGTCGCGCGAGCGCACCTCGGTGCGGATCATGCCGTGGCTGGCATCGTGTTTCTCCACCACGCGCTCGTCCTGCACGGGGCGGGTGAAGCTGGGCCAGCCGCAGCTGCTGTCGAACTTGTCCAGCGAGCTGAACAGCGGTTCGCCGGAGACGATGTCCACATACAGGCCGGGCGCGGCATGGGCGTTGTAGAGATTGTCGAACGGGCGCTCGGTCGCGGCCTGCTGGGTGACCCGGTACTGCTCCGGCGTGAGCCGGGCAACGGCTTCGGCGGTCTTGCGATATGTCGACATGGGAACCTCCGGGATGGTCGATGTTGTACGCCGCCACCAGCGGCGTCGCTACCTGACATGGGGTTCGCTGGAAACGCGGCAAGGTTACGCCGCATCGGTCAGGTGGCGGCCAGCGGTTCGGCGTCCAGCACGAACGCCAGGGCATCGCTGCAGCGGGCGTCCACCTTCAGGCTGAGCAGGGCGTCGGCGCGCGTACGGCCCAGCGTCACTGCCGCCACCGGTTTGCCAGCCCGGGCGGCCGCCTGCACGAAGCGGTAGCCGGAATACACCATCAGCGAGGAACCGACCACCAGCACGGCACCGGCCGCATGCAGCGCCTGCGTGGCCGTTTCCACCCGTTCGCGCGGCACGCCTTCGCCGAAGAACACCACGTCCGGCTTCACGATGCCGCCGCAGCGCGGGCACGACGGCAAGTCGAAGCGGGCGAAGTCCTGGCCGTCCAGGTCCGCGTCGCCATCGGGGGCGATGGCGGCATCGAGGTGCTGCCAGGCCGGGTTGCGTTCGATCAGCTGCTGCTGGAATGCATCGCGCGACAGGCGCCAGTCGCAGGCCATGCAGCGCACTTCGTCGAGCCGGCCGTGCAGGTCGACCACGTGCTCGCTGCCGGCACGCTGGTGCAGGCGGTCGACGTTCTGGGTGACCAGCAGTTCGATCTGTCCGCGGCGCTCCAGTTGCGCCAGGGCCAGGTGCGCGGGGTTCGGGCGCGCTTGGCCGAAGTGCGGCCAGCCGATCAGGCTGCGCGCCCAGTAGCGCTGGCGCGTGGCGTGTTCGTGCATGAAGGCCTGCAGCGTCACCGGCGGCGCGCGCTTCCACTCGCCTTCACGGTCGCGGTAGTCGGGGATGCCGGAGTCGGTACTGACGCCCGCGCCGGTCAGCACGAACAATCGCGGATGGGTTTCGATGAACTGCTGCAGCGGAGTCATGTCTGGCAAGCCGGGTCAGGTAGCCGAAAGCGACTGCCCTGAGCATAACCACCCCGTGGCAGTCCCGCGGCGATAACCGCAGGCTGCCATGGTGGCCGGATCAGGCGGCCACCGCCTCGGCTTCGACCGGCGCCGCCACGGGGCTGCGGATGAGGTGGTCGAACGCGCTCAGCGCGGCGGTGGAACCGGCGCCCATCGCAATCACGATCTGCTTGTACGGCACCGTGGTGGCGTCGCCGGCGGCGAACACGCCGGGCAGCGAGGTCTGGCCGCGCTCGTCGATGACGATCTCGCCCCGCGACGACAGCTCCAGCGTGCCCTTCAGCCACTCGGTGTTCGGCAGCAGGCCGATCTGCACGAAGATGCCTTCCAGCTCGATCGTATGCATCTCCTCGCTGACACGATCCTTGTAGACCAGCGCACTGACTTTCTGGCCGTCGCCCAGCACTTCGGTGCTCAACGCGCTGACGATGATGTCCACGTTGGGCAGGCTGCGCAGCTTGCGCTGCAGGACATCATCCGCACGCAGCTTGCTGTCGAACTCGATCAAGGTGACGTGGCTGACGATGCCGGCCAGGTCGATGGCCGCCTCGACGCCGGAGTTGCCGCCGCCGATCACCGCCACGCGCTTGCCCTTGTACAGCGGGCCGTCACAGTGCGGGCAGTAGGCCACGCCCTTGTTGCGGTACCGGTCTTCGCCGGGCACGCCCATCTGCCGCCAGCGCGCGCCGGTGGCGAGGATGACCGTCTTCGATTTCAGCGTGGCACCGTTGGCCAGCTGTACCTCGACCAGGCCGCCGGTGGCGTCGCTGGCCGGCACCAGCTTCTCGGCGCGCTGCAGGTTCATCACGTCCACGTCGTATTCGTGCACGTGCTGTTCCAGCGCCGCCGCCATCTTCGGGCCTTCGGTGTAAGGCACCGAGATGAAGTTCTCGATCGCCATGGTGTCCAGCACCTGGCCGCCGAAACGCTCGGCCGCCACGCCGGTGCGGATGCCCTTGCGCGCGGCATAGATTGCCGCCGCCGCGCGCAAGGGCATCCGC
>NZ_MWIO01000080.1 GCF_004799035.1 Rhodanobacter lindaniclasticus | reverse complement strand
GTGTTCGGGGTAAGGCCCCTGGCGGTGACCTGTTGCTGCGACGATCGGCAATCGTCGCAGCAACAGCCGACCAAGAAAAAACCCCCACCGTGTCGGGTGGAGGTTTTTGGGATAAAGCCCCTGGCGGTGACCTACTCTTGCATGGCAAAGCCACACTACCATCGGCGCATGCGCGTTTCACTTCTGAGTTCGGGATGGGATCAGGTGGGACCACGCCGCTATGGCCGCCAGGGAAGGGGTTGAAGCAGCGCATGGAGCGCCGGCTTCAATCTCTGGGGCAAGGCCCTTTTGAAGAGTCCGCCACGGATGGCGGGTTTTGCTCTTCGTGAGAGGACCTCACGACAAATACATGTAAACGAGTGACAAGCGTCTGGGTAAATCGAATCGGGCTGCATTAAAACCCGCGAAGCCACTTGGGGTTATATGGTCAAGCCGCACGGCTCATTAGTACAGGTAAGCTCAACGCATTGCTGCGCTTCCACATCCTGCCTATCAACCACCTGGTCTTGATGGTGCCTTGAGGAGAGTCAAGCTCTCGGGAGATCTCATCTTGGGGCGTGCTTCCCGCTTAGATGCTTTCAGCGGTTATCACTTCCGTTCATAGCTACCGGGCAATGCCTCTGGCGAGACAACCCGAACACCAGCGGAACGTCCACTCCGGTCCTCTCGTACTAGGAGCAGCCCCCCTCAAATCTCCAACGCCCACGACAGATAGGGACCGAACTGTCTCACGACGTTCTGAACCCAGCTCGCGTACCACTTTAAATGGCGAACAGCCATACCCTTGGGACCGGCTACAGCCCCAGGATGTGATGAGCCGACATCGAGGTGCCAAACACCGCCGTCGATATGAACTCTTGGGCGGTATCAGCCTGTTATCCCCGGAGTACCTTTTATCCGTTGAGCGATGGCCCTTCCATACAGAACCACCGGATCACTAAGACCTACTTTCGTACCTGCTTGATCCGTCGATCTCGCAGTCAAGCACGCTTATGCCTTTGCACACAGTGCGCGATGTCCGACCGCGCTGAGCGTACCTTCGTGCTCCTCCGTTACTCTTTGGGAGGAGACCGCCCCAGTCAAACTACCCACCATACACGGTCCCTGACCCGGATTACGGGCCGAGGTTAGAACGTCAAGCACTTCAGGGTGGTATTTCAAGGATGGCTCCATGCAAACTGGCGTCTGCACTTCAAAGCCTCCCACCTATCCTACACAGAAGAACTCAACGTTCAGTGTAAAGCTATAGTAAAGGTTCACGGGGTCTTTCCGTCTTGCCGCGGGAACGCTGCATCTTCACAGCGAATTCAATTTCACTGAGTCTCGGGTGGAGACAGCGCCGCTGTCGTTACGCCATTCGTGCAGGTCGGAACTTACCCGACAAGGAATTTCGCTACCTTAGGACCGTTATAGTTACGGCCGCCGTTTACTGGGGCTTCGATCAAGAGCTTCGCCTTGCGGCTGACCCCATCAATTAACCTTCCAGCACCGGGCAGGCGTCACACCCTATACGTCCACTTTCGTGTTTGCAGAGTGCTGTGTTTTTGATAAACAGTCGCAGCGGCCAGGTTACTGCGACCCATCAACGCTCAGTCACGCACGTGACCACGTCGATGGGCGCACCTTCTCCCGAAGTTACGGTGCCATTTTGCCTAGTTCCTTCACCCGAGTTCTCTCAAGCGCCTTGGGATTCTCACCCTGCCTACCAGTGTCGGTTTACGGTACGGTTCTTCTACAGCTGAAGCTTAGTGGCTTTTCCTGGAAGCGTAGTATCAGTCACTTCGCCCAAAAGGGCTCGTCATGAGTGCTCGGCATAAAGGATCCCGGATTTGCCAAAGATCCATGCCTACCGCCTTTCCCCGGGACAACCAACGCCCGGTAGACCTAACTTTCTCCGTCCCCACATCGCACTGTAGAAAAGTGCGGGAATATTAACCCGCTTCCCATCGACTACGCATTTCTGCCTCGCCTTAGGGGCCGACTCACCCTGCGCCGATGAACGTTGCGCGAGGAAACCTTGGGCTTTCGGCGGGGGGGCTTTTCACCCCCCTTATCGTTACTCATGTCAGCATTCGCACTTCCGATACCTCCAGCATGCCTTACGACACACCTTCACAGGCTTACGGAACGCTCCTCTACCGCGCACATTGCTGTGCACCCCGAGCTTCGGTGTCTAGCTTAGCCCCGTTAAATCTTCCGCGCAGACCGACTCGACCAGTGAGCTATTACGCTTTCTTTAAAGGATGGCTGCTTCTAAGCCAACCTCCTGGCTGTCTATGCCTTTCCACATCGTTTTCCACTTAGCTAGAACTTGGGGACCTTAGCTGCGGGTCTGGGTTGTTTCCCTTTTCACGACGGACGTTAGCACCCGCCGTGTGTCTCCCGGATAGTCTGTCCTGGTATTCGGAGTTTGCCATGGTTTGCTAAGTCGCGATGACCCGCTAGCCATAACAGTGCTCTACCCCCAGGAAGATTCGTCCGAGGCGCTACCTAAATAGCTTTCGAGGAGAACCAGCTATCTCCGAGTTTGTTTAGCCTTTCACTCCTATCCTCAGCTCATCCCCATCTATTGCAACAGATGTGGGTTCGGTCCTCCAGTGCGTGTTACCGCACCTTCAACCTGGCCAAGGATAGATCACTCGGTTTCGGGTCTACTGCCAGAGACTATGCGCCCTATTCAGACTCGATTTCTCTTCGCCTCCCCTATACGGTTAAGCTTGCCACTGACAGTAAGTCGCTGACCCATTATACAAAAGGTACGCAGTCACCCTTGCGGGCTTCCACTGCTTGTACGTATACGGTTTCAGGGTCTATTTCACTCCCCTCTCCGGGGTTCTTTTCGCCTTTCCCTCACGGTACTAGTTCGCTATCGGTCAGTCAGGAGTATTTAGCCTTGGAGGATGGTCCCCCCATGTTCAGACAAGGTTTCACGTGCCCCGCCTTACTCAATTTCATATCAAGTGCCCTTTCGTCGACTGGGCTATCACCATCTATGGCCGGGCTTTCCATCCCGTTTGACTAGAACACAAGATACTTTTGGGCTAGTCCGCGTTCGCTCGTCGCTACTGACGGAATCTCGGTTGATTTCTTTTCCTCCGGGTACTTAGATATTTCAGTTCCCCGGGTTCGCCTCGCATGACTATGTATTCATCATGCGATACCGCTTGCGCGGTGGGTTTCCCCATTCGGACATTGCCGGATCAAAGCTTGTTGCCAGCTCCCCGACACTTTTCGCAGGCTGCCACGTCCTTCATCGCCTCTGACTGCCAAGGCATCCACCGTATACGCTTAGTCGCTTGACCATATAACCCCAAGTCGCCTCGGGGCATGCACCCTCCTCAGGTGCAGCCAAGTTACTTCGTTTTCGTGCCTTAACACTTGCCTCGGTTCGGTTCGAACCAAGACGCTTGTCACTCGTTTACGTGTTTTCAAAGAACATCGTGCCGGCCTCAATGCCGGTCGATTTCAAAATCTTTCGTGTGCTGATACTTCACGCGGCCACCGGAGTGGTGGAGCCAGTCGGGATCGAACCGACGACCCCCTGCTTGCAAAGCAGGTGCTCTCCCAGCTGAGCTATGGCCCCTTGAGGAGTCCGCCCGGGACGGCGGTCTTGATCTGCCCTTCGCGGATGGATCCGCGTGAGGTGATGGTGGGTCTGGGTGGACTCGAACCACCGGCCTCACCCTTATCAGGGGTGCGCTCTAACCACCTGAGCTACAGACCCATGAAAGGTGAACCCCAGAACCCGCGAGCCAAGCCCCCTGGGCAAGTTGCCTAGAACCCGATTCGAAGCCGCTGTTGATGAAGAGTCCGGCCACGGATGGCCGGTCTTGATCTTCGCTCTTCGCGACAGGATGTCGCGTGAAGTACAGGTGTCTTGTGTGGACGTCTTGCACCGATCGGTGCGACGTGTCGTTCTCGAAAGGAGGTGATCCAGCCGCACCTTCCGATACGGCTACCTTGTTACGACTTCACCCCAGTCATGAACCACTCCGTGGGCGTCGTCCTCCTTGCGGTTAGACTAACGCCTTCTGGAGCAACCCACTCCCATGGTGTGACGGGCGGTGTGTACAAGGCCCGGGAACGTATTCACCGCGGCATAGCTGATCCGCGATTACTAGCGATTCCGACTTCATGGAGTCGAGTTGCAGACTCCAATCCGGACTGGGATCGGCTTTCTGGGATTGGCTCCACCTCGCGGTATTGCAACCCTCTGTACCGACCATTGTAGTACGTGTGTAGCCCTGGCCGTAAGGGCCATGAGGACTTGACGTCATCCCCACCTTCCTCCGGTTTGTCACCGGCAGTCTCCTTAGAGTTCCCGACATTACTCGCTGGCAACTAAGGACAAGGGTTGCGCTCGTTGCGGGACTTAACCCAACATCTCACGACACGAGCTGACGACAGCCATGCAGCACCTGTGTTCCGATTCCCGAAGGCACTCCCGCATCTCTGCAGGATTCCGGACATGTCAAGGCCAGGTAAGGTTCTTCGCGTTGCATCGAATTAAACCACATACTCCACCGCTTGTGCGGGCCCCCGTCAATTCCTTTGAGTTTCAGTCTTGCGACCGTACTCCCCAGGCGGCGAACTTAACGCGTTAGCTTCGACACTGATCTCCGAGTTGAGACCAACATCCAGTTCGCATCGTTTAGGGCGTGGACTACCAGGGTATCTAATCCTGTTTGCTCCCCACGCTTTCGTGCTTCAGCGTCAGTGTTGTCCCAGATGGCCGCCTTCGCCACTGATGTTCCTCCCGATCTCTACGCATTTCACCGCTACACCGGGAATTCCACCATCCTCTGACACACTCTAGCTAGCCAGTATCCATTGCCATTCCCAGGTTGAGCCCGGGGATTTCACAACAGACTTAACTAACCGCCTACGCACCCTTTACGCCCAGTAATTCCGATTAACGCTTGCACCCTTCGTATTACCGCGGCTGCTGGCACGAAGTTAGCCGGTGCTTATTCCTCAGGTACCGTCAGACTGCACACGTATTAAGCATGCAGATTTCGCTCCTGATAAAAGTGCTTTACAACCCGAAGGCCTTCTTCACACACGCGGCATTGCTGGATCAGGCTTGCGCCCATTGTCCAATATTCCCCACTGCTGCCTCCCGTAGGAGTCTGGGCCGTGTCTCAGTCCCAGTGTGGCTGATCATCCTCTCAGACCAGCTAGCGATCGTCGCCTTGGTGGGCCATTACCCCGCCAACTAGCTAATCGCACATCGGTTCGTCCTGCCGCGCGAGGCCTAAAAGGTCCCCCGCTTTCTCCCGTAGGACGTATGCGGTATTAGTCCCGGTTTCCCGAGGTTATCCCCCACGTCAGGGTAGATCCCGATGCATTACTCACCCGTCCGCCACTCGCCACCCAAGGAGCAAGCTCCTCTGTGCTGCCGTTCGACTTGCATGTGTTAGGCATGCCGCCAGCGTTCAATCTGAGCCAGGATCAAACTCTTCACTTAAGTTTTCGATCGTCCGAAGACGATCTATCTTTCTGAAGCGTATGTTCCCAACCATTGAAACTCATTACTGACTTTCTTTGGTGGGACGCTTGCATTGCTTGGACAGGTCACTACCCATCAACGCAAGACGTCCACACAATTCACCTGCGCACACTGTCAAAGATCTTCCTGCCCGATCCTCTTGCGAGGATCGCCCCGTGACCTTTCGTCCCGGGTGAGCCGCCCATTCTACATCGCTTTCCGAGGCCGTCAACAC
>NZ_MWIO01000008.1 GCF_004799035.1 Rhodanobacter lindaniclasticus | reverse complement strand
CCGTCGTGCGCGGCCACATGCTTGCCGACGTGGTGGCCATGATCGGCACCTATGACCTGGTGTTCGGCGAGGTGGACCGATGAGCGGCGGAATCGGGCATCGGGCACCGGGAATCGACGGGGCGCGCAGCAGCGGCTCCACCCGTCGTGCCTTGAAGAGTCATCGTTGTCATGGAGCCGGGATCGTGATGCGGAGTGGCGTTACCCCATTCCCCGTTTCCCCGTCCCCGTCCCCGGAGTTTCACCCATGAAAGCCACCGGCAATTACAACCAGGTGAAGCATGTCGACCCGCTCGTCGTGCTTTCCGAGTACACGCGCAAGCATATCGACGCATGGGTGGCCAAGTTTCCGCCGGATCGCAAACGCTCGGCGTTGATCCAGGCGCTGTTCGGCGCGCAGGAGCAGAACCGCGGCTTCCTCACTGACGAGCTGATCACCGCCGTGGCGAAGTACCTGGACGTGCCGCCCATCTGGGCCTATGAGGTGGCGAGCTTCTACTCGATGCTCGAAACCCGGCCGGTGGGTCGCAACAACGTGGCGATCTGCACCAACATCTCGTGCTGGCTCAATGGCGCCGAGGACCTGGTCCGCCATTGCGAAGAGAAGCTCGGCATCAAGCTGGGGCAGAGCACGCCCGATGGCCGCATCTACCTGAAAGCCGAGGAAGAGTGCATCGCCGCCTGCGTGTACGCCCCGGTGGCCACGGTCAACGGGCATTACCACGAACATCTCACCACCGAAAAGCTCGACGCGATCCTGGATGGACTGACCCTCGACGGTCCGGCCGCCCACGGTGCGGAGGGGAGTCACTGATGGCCGTCGGACCCGCACCCCAGGAACACCAGATCGTCTACACCACCCTGCATTTCGACAAGCCGTGGGCAATGGAAAGCTACGAGCAGGTCGACGGCTACAAGGCGTGGCGGAAGATCCTCGCCGAGAAACCCGATCCGGCGTCGCTGGTCGAGGAAATCAAGAAGAGCAGCCTGCGCGGTCGCGGCGGCGCCGGCTTTCCGACCGGGCTGAAATGGTCCTTCATGCCCAAGGGCACGATGCAGAAGTACATCCTGTGCAATTCGGACGAATCCGAGCCGGGCACCTGCAAGGACCGCGACATCCTGCGCTACAACCCGCATGCGGTGATCGAGGGGCTGGCCATTGCCTGCTATTGCACCGGGTCGACCGTGGCCTACAACTACCTGCGCGGCGAGTTCCACCATGAGCCGTTCGAGCATTTCGAGGCCGCGCTGAAGGAAGCCTATGCCGCCGGCCTGCTGGGCAAGAACGTGCAGGGCAGCGGCATCGACGTGGACATCCATGCCGCGCTCGGCGCCGGCGCCTACATCTGCGGCGAAGAGACCGCGATGATGGAGTCGCTGGAAGGCAAGAAGGGCATGCCGCGCTTCAAGCCGCCGTTCCCGGCCAACTTCGGCCTGTACGGCAAGCCGACCACGATCAACAACACCGAAACCTATGCCTCGGTGCCGGCGATCCTGCGCAACGGCGCCGACTGGTTCCTCAACCTCGGCAAGCCGAACAACGGCGGCCCGAAGATCTTTTCGGTGTCGGGTCACGTCAATCGCCCCGGCAACTACGAGATCCGCCTCGGCACCTCGTTCAAGGATCTGCTGGCACTGGCCGGCGGCGTGCGCAACGGTCACAAGCTCAAGGCGGTGATCCCGGGTGGTTCCTCGATGAAGGTGCTGCCGGCCGACATCATGCTCGAAAGCACGATGGACTACGACTGTCTGCAGAAGGCCGGTTCCGGCCTGGGCTCCGGCGCGGTGATCGTGATGGACGAGACCACCTGCATGGTCAAGGTCTGCCAGCGCATCTCGCGCTTCTACAAGGCCGAATCCTGCGGCCAGTGCACGCCGTGCCGCGAAGGTACCGGCTGGATGTACCGCGTGCTGACCCGCATCGTCGAAGGCAAGGGTACGCAGGAAGACCTGCATCGCCTGAAAGCCATCGCCGGGCAGATCGAGGGTCACACCATCTGCGCGTTCGGCGAGGCGGCGGCATGGCCGGTGCAGGGTTTCCTGAACCGGTTCTGGAACGAATTCGAGTACTACGTGGAGCACGGACACTCGATCGTCGACGCGCGCGCGGAAGCGGGCGCATGAGCGCGGTGTTCGCACACGCGGGTCGCGGGCCGGTTGCCGGCGGGCGAGGGTCGCAGCCGGCCATGCGGCCGCTGCTCCGCGCCTCGACTCCCGACTCCCCATTCCCGGCTTCAAGAGGATTTGCTGCATGAGTACGCAGCCAACCAGCACCGCGCCCGATCTGGTCAGCATCGAGATCGACGGCAAGCCGGTGCAGATCCGCAAGAACGCGATGATCATCGAGGCGGCCGATGCCGTCGGCATCGTGATCCCGCGCTTCTGCTATCACCGCAAGCTTCCGGTCGCCGCGAACTGCCGCATGTGCATGGTCGAGGTGGAGATGGGCGGGCGTCCGGTGCCCAAGGGGCTGCCCGCGTGCGCCACTCCGGTCACCGACGGCATGAAGGTGCAGACCCGCTCCAAGCTCGCGCTGCAGTATCAGCGTGACGTGATGGAGTTCCTGCTGATCAACCATCCGTTGGATTGCCCGATCTGCGACCAGGGTGGCGAATGCGAGCTGCAGGACGTGGCGCTGGGTTTCGGCCGCAGCGTGTCGCGTTTCACCGAGCGCAAGCGCACCGTGGCCGACGAGAACATCGGGCCGCTGGTGGCCACCGAGATGACGCGCTGCATCCACTGCACGCGCTGCGTCCGCTTCACCAGCGAGATTGCCGGCACCTACGAGCTCGGCGGCATGAGCCGCAGTGAAGACATGGTCATCGGCACCTACATCGGCAAGACGGTGGAAACCGAGCTGTCCGGCAACATCATCGACGTATGCCCGGTCGGCGCACTCACCGACAAGGTGTTCCAGTTCAAGGCGCGTGCCTGGGAACTGGTCGCCAAGCCTTCGATAGGCGCACACGATGCGCTGGGTTCCAACCTGTGGCTGCACACGCGCCGCGGCGAGGTGCTGCGGGTGGTGCCGCGCGACAACGAGTCGGTCAACGAATGCTGGTTGTCCGACCGCGACCGCTATAGTCACCAGGGCATGTATGTCGCCGACCGCCTGCACGTTCCGCAGGTGAAACGCGATGGCCAGTGGCACGACACGACCTGGGAAGACGCCCTGGCGTTTGCCGCGGAGGCCCTGAAGAAGGCGCCGGGCAGCGAGCTGGGCATCCTGGTGCATCCGGCGACCTCGAACGAGGAGGGCGACTCGCTGATGCGCCTGGCGCGCGGACTGGGCAGCGCCCACGTCGACCACCGCCTGCGCCAGCTCGATTTCGCTGACCGCGCCGTGGCGGTGCCGTTCGGTACGCCGGTTGCCGAAGTGGAGCGGGTGCAGGCCGCCTTGCTGGTCGGCTCGGATCTGCGTCAGGAACTGCCGCTGGTCAATCATCGGCTGCACCAGGCGACCAAGAAGGGCGCACGCGTCTATGCGGTCAACCCGGTGCATTTCGATTTCAACTACAAGCTGGCGGGAGAGACCGTGGTCGCCCCGCAGGCGCTGGTCGATGCCATGCTGTCGCTGGCCAAGGCCGCGGTGGAGGCCGGTGCCACGGCACCGGCCGCACTGGCTGGCGCGCTGGACGGCGCCCGCAGCGGGCAGGGCGATGGCGAGGTGATTGCCGCGTTGAAGGCAGGTGCCTCGGTGGTGTTTCTCGGCGAGGCCGCCGCGACGCATCCGCAGGCTTCATGGCTGCGCGCGATCGCGCGCTTCATCGGCGAAGCTACCGGTGCCGGCGTCAATGAAGTGCCGGTGGGCGCCAACGCGGTCGGCTTGGGTCGGCTCGGCGTGGTGCCTGGCAATGGCGGGCTCGACGCCCAGGCCATGTTGGCGCAACCGCGCAAGGCGTATCTGCTGTACGGTGTCGAGCCGCCGCATGACTTTGCCGATGGCGCCGCGGCGCTGAAGGCGCTGCGTGGCGCGGACAAGGTGGTGGCCTTCAGCGCCTTCGGTGGTACCGCGTTGCGCGAGGTTGCCGACGTCATCCTGCCGATCGCCCTGCCGGCCGAAACCGATGCGACTCTTGTCAATGTCGACGGGCTGGCGCAGGGCGTGATCGCGGGGGCAAAGGCGCCGGGTCAGGCACGGCCGGGCTGGAAGGTGCTGCGCGCCCTGGGCGGCGGCATGCAGCTGGCGGGCTTCGAATTCGACGACATCGCCGGCTTGCGCGACGGCATCAGCGAGCGCCCGCCCGCGCCGGGTCGTGAGCTGTCGGCGCGTGCGCCGGTTGCCGGCCTCGTCCGCCTGGCCACGTGGCCGATCTATCGCATGGACGCCGTGCTGCGCCGGGCGACGGCGCTCAACGCCCATCCGCTCAATCGGGCGCCGGCGATCCGCCTCAACGAGACCGAAGCCGGGCGGCAAGGGCTGTCCGACGGCGCCAGGGCGATCATCGGCGAGGTGCAGCTGCCGGTGCTGGTCGATGCGGCCGTACCCGACGGTGCCGTGTGGATCGAGGCGGCCCACGACCTTACCGCCACGCTGCCGCCGCACGGCGCAGCCATCACCTTGAGCAAGGCATAGGCATCATGGCTGATCAACTCATCAACCAGGTCATGTGGCCGCTGATCTACATTCTGTGCATCGTGCTGCCGCTGGTGATCGCGGTGGCGATGTTCGTGTACTGGGAGCGCAAGGTCATCGGCTGGATGCACGTGCGCATGGGGCCGAACAAGGTCGGCCCCGGTGGCGTGCTGCAGGCTTTCGCCGACGTGGTGAAGCTGCTGATCAAGGAGGTGATCCTGCCGACCAAGGCCAACCGCTTCCTGTATTTCCTGGCGCCGCTGATCGCGCTGGTACCGGCGTTGGCGGCATGGGCGGTGATCCCGTTCAGCGGCAAGATGGTGCTCTCCAATGCCAACGCGGGCATCCTCTATCTGCTGGCGATGACCTCGCTGGGGGTGTACGGCATCATCATCGCCGGCTGGGCGTCCAACTCGCGCTACGCCTTGCTCGGTGCCATGCGTTCGGCAGCCCAGGTGATCTCCTACGAGCTGGCCATGGGCCTGTGCCTGGTCTGCGTGATGGTGCTGGCCGGCAGCCTCAACCTCAGCGAGATCGTCAACGCGCAGGCTGGCGGCAAGGGCCTGTTCGACTGGTTCTGGCTGCCGTTGCTGCCGATCTTCGTGATCTATTTCGTCTCCGGCGTGGCCGAGACCAATCGCCTGCCGTTCGACATGGCCGAGGGCGAGTCGGAGATCGTCGCGGGCTTCCACGTGGAGTATTCCGGCTCGGCCTTCGCGATCTTCTTCCTGGCCGAATACGCCAACATGATCCTGGTCAGCTTCCTGTCGGCGATCTTCTTCCTCGGCGGCTGGCTCAGCCCGCTGCAGGGCTGGATCCCCGCCGACGCGCCCGGCTGGATCAGCTGGCTGGGGGCCGGCAGCTTCATCTGGCTGTTCATCAAGGCGTTCGTGATGTCGTTCTTCTTCCTGTGGTTCCGCGCCACGTTCCCGCGCTACCGCTATGACCAGATCATGCGCCTGGGCTGGAAGGTCTTCATCCCCATTGCCATTGCCTGGGTGTTCGTCGCCGGTCTGCTGAAGTACTACGACCTGGTCAGCATCGGGGTGGGAGCGTAAGCCATGAACGTGGTAACCCGTTATTTGAAGAGTTTGATGCTGGCCGAACTGGTCGCCGGCATGGGCGTGACGATTCGCTACATGTTCAAGCCCAAGTACACCATGCGCTACCCGATGGAGCACATTCCGAAGTCGAACCGCTTCCGCGGGCTGCATGCGTTGCGCCGCTATGCGAACGGCGAGGAGCGCTGCATTGCCTGCAAGCTGTGCGAGGCCGTGTGCCCGGCGCTGGCGATCACCATCGATTCGGCTCCGCGCGAGAGCGACGGCCAGCGCCGCACCACGCGCTACGACATCGACCTGTTCAAGTGCATCTACTGCGGTTTCTGCGAGGAGAGCTGCCCGGTCGACTCGATCGTCGAGACCTCGATCCACGAGTACCACTTCGAGAATCGCGGCGAGAACGTGGTGAGCAAGCAGCAACTGCTCGCCATTGGCGATCGCTTCGAACAGCAGATCGCCGCGGATCGTGCGCAAGATGCACCGTACCGCTGAGGCCTCACGATGAATCCCCAAACGCTGCAACTCATCTGCTTCTACGCCTTCAGCCTCGTCACGGTGGCCTCCGCGCTGTCGGTGATCACGCTGAAGAACACCGTGCATGCCGTGCTGGCGCTGGTGCTCACCTTCTTCAGCGCAGCCTGCCTGTGGATGCTGCTGGATGCCGAGTTCCTCGCCCTGGCGCTGGTGGTGGTCTACGTCGGCGCGGTGATGGTGCTGTTCCTGTTCGTGGTGATGATGCTCGACATCGACCTGGAGAAAATGCACGAGGGCTTCGTGAAGTTCCTGCCGGTCGGCGTGATCGTGGCGGTCGTGATGCTGGTCGAGATGCTCGGGCTGATTGGCGTGCGGGCGATGCATGCGCACGACCTGGGGGTTGATCCGGCGGCGGTGACCGGCGTGTCGAACACCGCATGGCTGGGCCAGGCGCTGTACACGAAGTTCCTGCTGCCGTTCGAGGTGGCTGCGCTGGTGCTTACCGTGGGCCTGGTGGCCGCGGTGGCGCTGACCTTGCGCGAGCGTCGCGGCGCACGTTACGAGTCCGCCAGCCGGCAGGTCAGGGTCGATCCGCGCGATCGCGTGCGCATCGTGAAGATGGACGCCGTACGCCCGTCGTCGGCCTCCGCCGACGAAGGCACCGCAGGAGAATCCAAGCCATGATTTCGCTCGCACACTACATCGTGCTCGGCGCCGTGCTGTTCTGCATTGCCGTGGCCGGGCTGTTCATCAACCGCAAGAACGTGATCGTGCTGCTGATGTCGATCGAGCTGATGCTGCTTGCGGTCAACATGAATTTTGTCGCGTTCTCGCGCTTCCTGGGCGACGTGTCGGGGCAGGTGTTCGTGTTTTTCATCCTCACCGTGGCTGCGGCGGAAGCTGCCGTGGGCCTGGCGATCCTGGTCCTGCTGTTCCGTACGCGCAGCACGATCAACATCGCCGACATCGACAGCATGAAGGGCTGAACCCATGGGTCTTTCCACGAGCGTCCTGTTGACCATCGCACTGGCGCCACTGCTTGGTTCGCTGGTGGCTGGTTTCGTCAGCCCGTTCCTCGGCCGCGCGGGTCGCGCGGTCGCCCACACCGTCACCATCGCGTGCATGATCGTGTCGGTCGCGCTGTCCTTCCAGGTGCTGTACCAGCTCACCCTGGGTGGCGCGGACAACTACAACCAGAACCTCTACACCTGGTTCCAGATCGGACAGGTCAACGCCAGTGTCGGCTTCATGGTGGACCGCCTCACCGCGATGATGCTGGTGGTGGTGGGCTTCGTCTCGCTGGTGGTGCATCTGTACACCATCGGCTACATGCGCGACGACCCGGGCTATACGCGCTTCTTCAGCTACATCTCGCTGTTCACCTTCTCGATGTTCATGCTGGTCATGAGCAACAACTTCATGCAGCTGTTCTTCGGCTGGGAAGCGGTGGGCCTGGTGTCGTACCTGCTGATCGGCTTCTGGTACAAGCGGCCGACCGCGATCTTCGCCAACCTGAAGGCGTTCCTGGTCAACCGCGTGGGCGATTTCGGCTTCCTGCTGGGCATCGCCGCGGTGCTGACCTTCCTGCACACGCTGGATTACGCCGGTGCGTTCAGCGCGGCCCCGGCGCTGGCCGGCCAGACCCTGCAGATCACGGCGAACACGCAGTGGGATGCTGCGACGGTGATCTGCATCCTGCTGTTCGTCGGCGCCATGGGCAAGTCGGCGCAGGTACCGCTGCACGTGTGGCTGCCCGACTCGATGGAAGGCCCGACCCCGATCTCGGCGCTGATCCATGCCGCGACCATGGTCACCGCCGGCATCTTCATGGTGGCGCGCATGTCGCCGCTGTTCGAGATGTCCTCGACCGCGCTGAGCTTCGTGCTGGTGATCGGCGCCACGACCGCGCTGTTCACCGGGTTGATCGGCATAGTCCAAAATGACATCAAGCGCGTGGTGGCGTACTCGACGCTGTCGCAGCTCGGCTACATGACGGTGGCGCTGGGCGTGTCGATGTACTCGGGCGCGGTGTTCCACCTGATGACCCACGCCTTCTTCAAGGCGCTGCTGTTCCTCGGGGCCGGCTCGGTGATCATCGCCATGCACCACGAGCAGGACATGCGCTACATGGGGGGGTTGCGCAAGTACATGCCGATCACTTGGATCACCATGTGGATCGGCTCGCTGGCGCTGGTGGCGGTGCCGTTTACCTCGGGCTTCTACTCCAAGGACGCGATCATCGAGGCAGTCGGTCTGTCGCATCGCTGGGGCGCGAACTATGCGTACTTCTGCGTGATGGCCGGCGCGCTGGTCACCGGCCTGTACACGTTCCGCCAGATGTACCTGACCTTCCACGGCAAGGAACGTTTTACGGTCGCCGCCTCGCATGGTCACGGTCATGACGACCACGACCACCATGAGCCGGGCGTGCTGGCGCATGCGCCGAAAGAGTCGCCGTGGGTGGTGACCGTGCCGCTGGTACTGCTGGCGATCCCCTCATTGCTGATCGGTTACGTCACCGTGGCGCCGATGCTGTTCGGCAACTGGTTCGGCAGCGCGATCCATGTGGACGAGGCCAACAATGTGCTGGCCGAACTGGGTCAGGAGTTCCACGGCGCGGCGGCGATGGCCCTGCACGGCTTCACCCAGCTGCCGTTCCTGCTGGTCGTGGTGGCCTTCGTGATTTGTACCTATATCTACGTGTTCAATCCCGCGCTGGCCGGCCGGATCAAGCAGGCGCTCAAGCCGTTGTGGACCGTGCTCGACCGCAAGTACTGGGCGGATGAAGTGGAGTACGCGCTGTTCGCCAGCGGCGGGCAGAAGATCGGGCGCCTGTTCTGGAAGTTCAGCGACGCCGGCATGATCGACGGCGTGGCGGTGAACGGGTCGGTGCGACTGGTCCATCGTGGCGCGGCGCTGATGCGGCGACTCCAGACCGGTTACCTCTACCACTACGCGTTCGCCATGATCATCGGCGTGATCGTGCTGTTTGGCGGCTATCGACTGTTCGGCAACTAGGGGAAGCAGGCTCCATGTTCAATCATCTTCTCAGTCTGCTGATCTGGCTGCCCATCGTCGGCGCGGTGCCGGTGTTGCTGGCCGGCTCCGCCCGGCCCATGCTGGCGCGCTGGCTGGCGCTGCTGATTACCATCGCGACCTTCGTGATAAGCCTGTGGCTGCTGCGCTACGACCCGGAAGGGTCGGTGATGCAGCTGCAGGAAACCCATGTGTGGATCGCCACCTGGGGCGTGCATTTCACCCTGGCGGTGGACGGCATCTCCGTCGCGCTGATCCTGATGACGACCTTCGTCGGCATCCTGGTCATCGCCGGTGCGTGGAAGGTCATCCAGAACCGACCGCACCAGTACATGGCCTGCATGCTGTTGCTGGAGGGCCTGCTGATCGGCGTGTTCTGCGCCACCGACGCGCTGGTGTTCTACGCCTTCTTCGAGGCGGTGCTGATCCCGATGTACATCCTGATCGGCATGTGGGGCGGCCCGCGGCGCGTGTACGCAACGCTGAAGCTGTTCATCTACACGTTCACCGGTTCGGTGTTCATGCTGATCGCGTTGCTGTACCTGTACCAGAAGGCGCACACGTTCGATCTGGCGACGTTGGCCGCTTTGCCGCTGACGATGAAGGAACAGGCGTGGCTGTTCTTCGGCTTCCTGATCGCCTTCGCGATCAAGGTGCCGATGGTGCCGGTGCACACCTGGCTGCCCGATGCCCACGTCGAGGCGCCCACCGGCGGTTCGGTGTGGCTGGCCGCGGTGATGCTGAAGATCGGCACCTACGGCATGGTGCGCTTCATGCTGCCGATCACGCCGGATGCCGGTGCGCACTTCGCGTGGATCGTCATCGTGCTCAGCCTGGTCGCCATCGTCTACATCGGTTACGTCGCGCTGGTGCAGGAGGACATGAAGAAACTGGTGGCCTATTCGTCCGTGGCGCACATGGGCTTCGTCACCCTCGGCATCTTCATGGCCTTCATGCTGGTACGCGAGAGTGGCAACACCGAGATGGCCAGCCTGGGCATGCAGGGCGCGATGGTGCAGATGATTTCGCACGGTTTCGTTTCCGGCGCCATGTTCACCTGCATCGGCGTGATGTACGACCGCACCCACACGCGCCAGATCAGGGATTACGGCGGCGTCATCAACATGATGCCGTGGTTCGGCCTCTTCTACGTGCTGTTCGCGATGGCGAACTGCGGCCTGCCGGGAACCAGCGGTTTCGTCGGCGAGTTCATGGTGATCCTGGCCAGTTTCAGCGCCAGTCCGTGGATCGCGTTGTTTGCCGCGTTCACCCTGATCATCGGTGCCGGCTACACCTTGTGGCTGGTCAAGCGCGTGTTGTGGGGCCCGGTGACCACCGAGCACGTCAGGCACATGACGCCGATGACCGCGCGGGAAACCTGGGTGCTGATCGGCTTTGCCGTTGCGGTCCTGGTCATCGGCGTGTGGCCGCAGCCGCTGATCCACCTGATGGACAGTTCGGTGGCGCACCTGGTGCAGCAACTTGCCGTCCACAAGATCTGAGCAGAAGCGAACATGCCCACTCTCTATGACATCCTGACCCTGCTGCCGGAGCTTTACCTGGTGGCGGCGGTGTGCCTGATCCTGCTGCTGGACGCGTTCATGAAACCGGCGCAGCGCCCGCAGCTGCACTGGATCTCCATCGTCGTGCTGCTGGTGGCGATCTACCTGGTGGTCGCCGGCCAGCCCGAGCAGACCGCCACCGCGTTCAACGGCATGTTCGTGCGCGACCACGTGGCAGAGATCCTCAAGGTCTTCGCGCTGGGCATCACCGCGGTGGTGTTCGTCTACGCGCGGCCCTACATGATCGACCGCAAGTTGTTCGGCGGCGAGTTCTACGCGTTGATGATCTTTGCCGTGCTCGGCGTGATGGTGATGGTATCGGCCGGCAATCTGGTGACGATCTACCTCGGCCTGGCGCTGCTGTCGCTGTCGTCCTACGCGCTGGTCGCGCTGAACCGCGACGCCCGCTTGCCGCCGGAGGCGGCGATCAAGTATTTCGTGCTGAGCGCGCTGGCCGGCGGCATGCTGCTGTACGGCATGTCGATGGTCTACGGCGCGTCCGGCATGGGCGGCACGCCGACGCTGGATCTGGCGCAACTGCACGGCGTGATGGCCTACACCACGGCGCCCAAGCTGCTGCTGCTGGGCTTGATATTCATGCTGGTGGGCATCGGTTTCGAGCTGGGCGTCGCACCGTTCCACATGTGGCTGCCGGACGTCTACCACGGCGCGCCAACGCCGGTGACGACCTTCATCGGCGCGGTGTCGAAGCTGGCGGCTTTCGGCCTGGCTTGGCGCCTGCTCGAGGTCGGCATGGGTGATCTCAGCCGCTACTGGCAGCCGATGCTGGCCGCGCTGGCCACTGCATCGCTGGTGATCGGCAACCTGGTCGCCATCGTGCAGACCAACTTCAAGCGCATGATGGCGTACTCGACCATCTCGCACATGGGCTACGTGTTGCTGGGCCTCTCGGCGGCAACCCCGGAAGGCTATTCGGCGGCGCTGTTCTACGTGATCTGCTATGCGCTGATGAGCGCGGCGGCGTTCGGCGTGATGCTGGTGCTCGCCCGCGCCGGGTTCGAATGCGAGGAGATCAGCGATTTCAAGGGTCTGAACCAGAAGGCCCCGTGGATGGCGTTCCTGATGCTGCTGGCAATGTTCTCGCTGGCCGGCGTGCCGCCCCTGTTCGGCTTCTGGGCCAAGGTGCTGGTGCTGGAGGCGGCGATCCACGCCGACATGCTGTGGCTGGCCATCGTCGGCGTCGTCACGGCCTTCATCGGGCTTTACTACTACCTGTACGTCATCAAGGCGATGTACTTCGATGCGCCGGAGGAAGGCGCGGTGGTGGAGGTCAAGACCGACACCTCGCTGCGTGTGGTGTTGTCGGTGAATGCCTTGGCCCTGCTTGCGCTGGGCCTGTACTGGGGGCCGCTGCTGGCGTGGTGCCAGCGCGCATTCGGCGTCTGATGCCGAGGTTGGCGGGTGGTTTCCCGGCAATGGCGACGATCTTCGTGCTTGCAAGAAACCCGCCATCCCGGTAAACTTCGTGGACTCTGATGCGGGGTGGAGCAGTCTGGCAGCTCGTCGGGCTCATAACCCGAAGGTCGCAGGTTCGAATCCTGCCCCCGCTACCAGATCTTTCTTGATGCAAGAAAGCCTCCTCGTGAGGCTTTTTTGTTGGCCGCAGGGATGCGCGGCGCAGCGCCCAGGGCGCGGTACGGGAAGTGGCACGAGGACGATTATCGGCGAGCAGGGAAATGGGCCGTTGGAGCCCATTTTTTGTTTCCGCGACCCCAGTTCAGGTGACGTGATGGATACCCAGGCTCTGGCACAGCGATTCAGCGAAGTACTGGCCGATCTCGGGCTGGAGTGCCTGGGCGTGGAGTTCACTCCGTCGCAGGGGCAGAGTACCCTGCGCGTCTACCTGGATCTGCTTGAGGCAGGTGAAGGCACGTCCGAGGAGCGTCGCGAGGTCGGCATCGAGGATTGCGAGAAGGCCAGCCGCGAATTGTCGGCCCTGCTTGACGTGGAGGATCCCATCCCGGGTCACTACGTGCTGGAGGTTTCCTCGCCCGGCATCGACCGGCCGCTGTTCACCGCCGCGCAATTCCGCAAGGCCGCGGGGCAGGAAGTGAAGGTGCTGTTGAAGGTGCCACTGGAAGGTCGGCGTCGCCTGCGCGGCAAGCTGGCCGTGGTGGAAGGCGAACACATTTCGCTCGAAGCGGAAGGCCGGATCTTCGAGTTCGACCACGGTCAGGTCGAGAGCGCACGTGTTGTGCCGGATTGGGTCGCGCTCGGCTACGCGCCGCAGCCCAAGCCCGGCGGCAGGAAAAAGTGATTGGTGCGGCCCTGCGGCCGCGTTCCACGGGTTTTGCGCTCCGGACGGGCGCGACAATCAATTATCGGGCATCCGGACGGGCGCCTACGGAGCTTGTGCAATGAGCAAAGAACTTTTGCTGGTCGTCGACGCGGTCGCCAATGAAAAGGGCGTGTCGGAGGACGTGATCTTTGACGCGATGGAGGCCGCCCTGGCCTCCGCCGCGAAGAAGCGCTATCCGGACGAGGAGCCGGATATCCGGGTGTCCATCGATCACGAAACCGGCGAATACGAGACGTTCCGCCGCTGGGAGATCATCGCCGACGACGGCGAGATGGAATCCCCGGCGTATCAGCTGCGTCTGATGGACGCGCTGGACGAGCGCTCCGACGCCCAGGTCGGCGAGTACATCGAGGAACGGATCGAGAACGCCGAGTTCGGCCGCATCGCCGCGCAGGCGGCCAAGCAGGTGATCGTGCAGCGGGTGCGCGAAGCCGAGCGCCAGCAGGTGGTGGATGCCTTTGCCGACCGCGTCGGCGAGCTGGTCACCGGCATCGTCAAGCGCGTCGAGCGCGGCAACATCTATCTGGATCTGGGCAGCAACGCCGAGGCATTCATCCCGCGCGACAAGACCATTCCGCGCGAATCGGCGCGCGTGGGCGATCGCGTGCGCGGCTATCTTTACGAGGTCAAGTCCGAGGTTCGCGGCCCGCAGCTGTTCGTGTCGCGCGCCGCGCCGGAGTTCATGATCGAGCTGTTCAAGCTGGAGGTGCCGGAAGTCGGCCAGGGCCTGGTCGAGATCAAGGGCTGCGCCCGTGATCCGGGCGACCGCGCCAAGATCGCCGTGCTCGCCCACGACAGCCGCACCGATCCGATCGGCGCGTGCATCGGCATGCGCGGTTCGCGCGTGCAGGCGGTGTCCAACGACCTCAACGGCGAGCGCGTCGACATCATCCTGTGGCACGAGAACCCGGCCCAGTTCGTCATCAACGCGATGGCGCCCGCCGAAGTGCAGTCGATCATCATGGATGAAGAGAAGCACTCGATGGACATCGCGGTGGCCGAGGACAAGCTGTCCCAGGCGATCGGTCGCGGCGGCCAGAACGTGCGCCTGGCCAGCAAGCTGACCGGCTGGCAGCTCAACGTGATGACGCAGGACCAGGTCACCGCCAAGAGCGAGGCCGAGCAGGAAGCGGCACGCGTCCTGTTCATGGACAAGCTCGAGGTCGACCAGGAGATCGCGGTCATCCTGGTGCAGGAAGGTTTCTCCAGCATCGAGGAAATCGCCTACGTGCCCAGCGCCGAGCTGCTGGCCGTGGAAGGTTTCGACGAGGACATCGTCGAGGAGCTGCGCGCGCGCGCGCGGGATGCCCTGCTGACCGAGGCGCTGGCGGTGGAGGAGGGTGTCGACGAGCACCAGCCCAGCGCCGAGTTGCTGGCGCTGGAGGGCATGGATGAAGAAACCGCCTACGCGCTGGCCGCGCGCGAAGTCAGCACGGTGGACGACCTGGCCGACCTGGCGGTGGACGACCTCATCGACATCGAGGGCATGGATGAGGAACGGGCCGCGGCGTTGATCATGGCTGCACGCGCGCCGATGATCGCGCGACTGGAGCAGGGTGGCTGAGCGCGGGCACGGCGGCGCCCTGGAAGGGTACCGCCGGGAAGAGCCCACCGGGGTTCTTCACCAGGGATGGAAAGGGCGGCGATCATCATGCCGCACGCAATGACAAGCGCGGGAACGGCGGAGCAGAGAACAGAATGTCGGACGTCACGATCAAACAACTCGCCCAGGTACTGGGCATGCCGGTCGACAAGCTGCTGACGCAGCTTGGGGAAGCGGGCATGAAATTCTCCGATCAGGAACAGGTCATCAGCAGCACCGAAAAGGTGAAGTTGCTGGGTTTCCTGCGCCGAACCCACGGCAAGGGTGAGGCAGCAGCCGAAGCCGCGGACGCGGCACCGCGCCAGATCACCCTGCGACGACGCACGGTGGGTGAGTTGAAGGTGGCCGGCTCCGGCGGTCGTGGCGCCGCCGGCCCCGCCAAGACGGTGAACGTGGAAGTGCGCGCCAGGCGCACCTACGTCAAGCGCAGCGTGATTGCCGAAGAGGCCAGCGCCGAACCCGAACGCGAGGAGGCCGTGCGCAAGCTGCAGGAATCGCAGCAGCAGCGCGAGCGCGAGGAGCGCGAGCGGCTGGATTCCGAGCAGCGCCGCGCGCAGGACGCGCGGCAGCGCGAAATCGACGAACAGCAGCGCCAGGAAGAGGCGCAGCGCGCGGAAGCGGCCGCCGAGGCAAAAGGCGTGGCGGATGCCGAGGCACCCGCCCCCGAGGCACCGGTGGACGAGATGGTCGCCGTCGATGAGACGACAGCGGATGAATCGGGCGTGCAGCGGATCGACCAGCGGGAGCTGGGCATGATCCTTCCGCGCATCCATGAGCCGCGCAAGCGCGAAAAGCTGGTCAAGCCGGCCGCCGCGCCGGCCCCGGCCCCCGCACCGGCGCCTGCATCGACCACGACCGATGCCGCGCGCGGCAAGGCGCGGCATGCTCGCGAGCGCGAGGAAGTCGGCAACAAGCATGAGCGTGACGGCAGCAAGCGTTTCGCCGGTGGCCAGATGCACCTCAGCGAAGCCGATCGTGCGCGTCGCTCGTCCAGCAGCAAGCGCGGCAAGGGTGGACGCAGCGGCGGCCGTGACCTGCTCTCGCGCGGCAGCGGCGTGGCCGGCGGCACGCATGGATTCTCCCGGCCCACCGCACCGGTGGTGCGCGAGGTGGTGGTGAGCGATACCAACGTGGTCGCCGACCTCGCCCAGAAGATGGCGGTGAAGGGCTCCGAAGTGGTCAAGGCGCTGTTCAAGATGGGCGTGATGGCGACCATCAACCAGACCGTCGACCACGACACCGCCGTGCTGGTGGTGGAGGAGCTCGGCCATACCCCGATCGCCGACACCCAGAACAACGCCGAGGAGACGCTGGCGGCGCATACGCAGAATGCCGAGCTCGAGGGCGAGAAGGTCACCCGTCCGCCGGTGGTGACGATCATGGGCCACGTCGACCACGGCAAGACCTCGCTGCTGGACTACATCAGGCGTACCAAGGTGGCCTCCGGTGAGGCCGGCGGCATCACCCAGCACATCGGCGCCTATCACGTGAAGACCTCGCGTGGCGCGATCACGTTCCTGGATACCCCGGGTCATGCAGCGTTTACCTCGATGCGTGCCCGCGGCGCTCAGTCGACCGACATCGTGATCCTGGTGGTGGCCGCCGACGACGGCGTCAAGCCGCAGACGATCGAGGCCGTCAAGCACGCTCGTGCGGCCAACGTGCCGATCATCGTGGCGGTCAACAAGATGGACAAGGACGGCGCCAACCCGGACAACGTCAAGCAGGGTCTGGTCGCGCAGGAAGTGGTGCCGGAAGACTGGGGCGGCGACGTGCAGTTCGTGCCGGTGTCGGCCAAGACCGGCATGGGCATCGAGGAATTGCTCGACGCGATCTCGATCCAGGCGGAAGTGATGGAGCTCAAGGCGGTGGCCGATGGCCGCGCCTCCGGTGTGGTGATCGAGTCGAGCCTGGATCGCGGTCGCGGTCCGGTGGCGACGGTGCTGGTGCAGCAGGGCACGTTGCGCAAGGGCGATTTCGTGGTTTGCGGCGTCGAATACGGCCGCATGCGCGCGCTGATCAACCAGTCCGGCAAGCAGGTGGATGAGGCCGGTCCGTCGATCCCGGTGCAGGTGCTCGGCTTGTCCGGCGTGCCCGAGACCGGCGACGACTTCGTCTGCGTCGAGGACGAGCGGCTGGCCCGTGAAGTGGCGCAGGAGCGCGAGCTCAAGCGGCGCGAAACGCGGATGGTCAGCAAGAGCAATCGCCTGGAAGACATCATCGCCAAGATGGGCCAGGGCGACGAGCAGCAGACGCTCAACATCCTCGTCAAGGGCGACGTGCAGGGTTCGGTGGAGGCCTTGCGCGAGTCGCTGACCCAGATCGGCAACGAGCGCGTGCGGGTCAACGTGGTGTCCTCCGGCGTGGGTGGCATCAATGAATCCGACGCCACGCTCGCCGCCGCTTCCAAGGCGCTGGTGATCGGCTTCAACGTGCGCGCCGATGCTTCGGCACGCAAGGTGATCGAGACCAACGGCCTGGACGTGCGCTACTTCTCGATCATCTACGACGTGATCGACCAGGTCACCCAGGCCGCCACCGGCCTGCTCGGCATGGAAGTGCGCGAAGACATCATCGGCATCGCCGAGGTGCGCGACGTGTTCCGCAGCTCCAAGTTCGGTGCCGTCGCCGGTTGCATGGTCACCGAAGGCCACGTCAAGCGCAGCAAGCCGATCCGCGTGTTGCGCGACAACGTGGTGGTGTTCGAGGGCGAGCTGGAATCGCTGCGCCGCTTCAAGGACCTCGTCGACGAAGTCCGCAGCGGCATGGAGTGCGGCATCGCGGTCAAGCAGTACAACGACGTCAAGGTCGGCGACCAGATCGAATGCTTCGAGCGCACGGAAGTGGCCCGCACGCTTTGACTTTGAGCCCCTCTCCCGCCGGGAGAGGGGTTGGGGTGAGGGTTCACGTCTCCGCCGAAGCCTCGGGCGGGCCCGAACCCTCATCCGCCCCTTCGGGGCACCTTCTCCCGGAGGGAGAAGGGACGTTGTCCTTCGGAGCTTTCTTATGCCTTCCCGCGATTTCAAACGTACTGACCGCATCGGAGCCGAGTTGCGCCGTGAGCTTGGCCTGCTGGTGCATGCCGCGGTGCGCGACCATGGCTTGCCGTCGGTGAGTGTTTCCGATGTCGAGATCACCCGGGACCTGGACTGGGCCACGGTATGGGTCACCGCACTGGTGCCGGAGCAAGGCCTGCCGGCAGTGAAGGCACTCAACCAGATGGGGCACGAGATCCGCCACGCGCTGGCGCACAGCGGCATGCGCATGCGGCGCGTGCCCGAACTGAAATTCAAGTACGACGATTCGGTCGACAAGGGCGAGCGCATCGATCGCCTGCTGCGCGAACAGGCGGATGCACCCAAGCCGGACGATGACGCCAGCGCGGTCTGAGTCGAGCGGCACGGCTTCGGCACGAATGAGCAAACCGTCTCGCATCCAGTACCGCGACCTGCACGGCATCGTGCTGCTCGACAAACCGATCGGCTTGAGCTCGAACCAGGCCCTGCAGGGCGTTCGCCGGCTGTTGCGCGCGGCCAAGGGCGGCCATGCCGGTGCCCTCGACCCGCTGGCCAGTGGTCTGTTGCCGCTGTGTTTCGGCGAGGCGACCAAGCTGGCCGGCACGCTGCTCGGCGCCAGCAAGGGTTATCTGGCTGAATGCCGGCTTGGCATCAGCACCGACACCGGCGACCGCGAGGGCGAGGTGACCGCACGCCAGCCGGTGCCCCGACTCGACCCCGGGCTGATCGAAGCCGCGTTGGCGCCGTTGCGCGGAGCGATCCGGCAGGTACCGCCGATGTATTCGGCGCTCAAGCAGGATGGCGAAAGGCTGTACGTGAAGGCGCGCCGCGGCGAATCGGTGGAGCGGCCGGCGCGCGACGTGGTCGTGCATCGGCTGGAGCTGCTCTCCCGCGACGGCGATACCTTGCAGTTGCTGGTGGAATGCGGTTCGGGGACCTATGTGCGATCGCTGGCGACGGATCTGGGCGCGACCCTGGGTTGCGGTGCGCACCTGACTGCGCTGCGGCGCACCTGGGTGGATCCCTTCCGCAATCCGCACATGGTCACCATGGCCGAACTCGAACAGGCGGCGGAGCAGGGCGACGAGGCGTTGCTGCGCCATCTGCTGCCGGTGGCCGAGGGCCTGTGCGACCTGCCATCGGTTCACCTGGGCGAGGCGCAGGCGATGGCCATTTCACGCGGCCAGCCGATTCAGCTTGACCCATCGGTACCCGTCGGCCGCTGCGCGGCATTCGCGCCTGATGGTGCCTTGCTTGCCGTGCTCGAACTGGACGACCTGCGTCGCAGCCGCATCCTGCGCGGCTTCAACCTGCCGCCAGCGGGCGGATTTGCCTGAAAAGCGGGCTGCGCACTTGTTGTAACACCATCGGCATCAGTAGAATAGACAAGTTATTTCAACGCTTTCACTCCAACCAGGGCGAAGCTTGCGCTTGTGTCATCTCGCGATGATGCAAGCGCAAGCTTCGCATCGCCTTTCAAGGAAACGTACAACCATGTCCCTTACCGCAGAACAGACCAGCAAGATCATTGCTGATTTCGGCCGCGTGCCGAACGATACGGGCTCGACCGAAGTCCAGGTGGCCCTGCTGTCCGCCCGCATCGACCATCTCACCGGTCACTTCAAGGATCACATCCAGGACCACCACTCGCGTCGTGGCCTGCTCAAGCTCGTCAACCAGCGCAAGCGCCTGCTCAGCTATCTGAAGGATCGCGATCTTGCGCGCTACCAGACCCTGATCGAACGCCTCGGCCTGCGCCGGTAACGCTGAGCGCCGTTCGCGGACGCGAGGATCAAGCAGCGCCCGTGCGCGGGCGCCTTTTCCAAATCAGATCAGGAAACAGTCACGTGGCAAAAGTAACCAAGTCATTCCAGTACGGTAATCACGAAGTCACGCTGGAGACGGGCGAAATTGCCCGCCAGGCATCCGGTGCGGTCATGGCCAGCATGGGCGGCACCGTGGTGCTGGTCACCGCGGTCGCTGCGACCAAGCAGAAGGAAGGCCAGGATTTCTTCCCGCTCACCGTCGACTACGTCGAGAAGTTCTATTCCGCCGGCCGCATTCCCGGCGGCTTCTTCAAGCGTGAAGGCCGTCCGACCGAGAAGGAGACGCTGACCTCGCGCCTGATCGATCGCCCGGTGCGCCCGCTGTTCCCGGACGACTTCAAGAACGAAGTGCAGGTCATCGCGCAGGTCGTCTCGCTGAACCCTGAAGTCGACGGCGACATCGTGGCCCTGCTCGGCGCCTCCGCCGCGCTGAGCCTGGCCGGCATCCCGTTCAAGGGCCCGATCGGTGCCGCACGCGTGGGTTATGCCAACGGCAAGTACCTGCTGAACCCCTCGCAGACCGAGCTGAAGACTTCCGACCTCGACCTGGTCGTCGCCGGCACCGCCGGTGCCGTGCTGATGGTGGAATCCGAAGCCAAGCTGCTGTCCGAAGACGTCATGCTCGGCGCGGTGATGTTCGGCCACCAGCAGATGCAGACCGCAATCCGCGCCATCGCCGAACTGGCCACCGAGGCCGGCAAGCCGTCGTGGGATTGGCAGGCACCGGCGCGCAACGAGTCGCTGGTCGCCGCCGTCAAGGGTGCGGTCGGCGATCAGCTGGCCACCGCCTTCCAGGTGCGCGACAAGCTGGAGCGTCGCGACGCGATCGCCGCGATCAAGGCCGACGTGCTGGCCGGGCTCAAGGCGCAGGCCGAGGAGAACGGCTGGTCCACCGCCGCAATGGCCAAGGAGTTCGAGGAACTCGAATACCACACCATGCGCGACAGCGTGCTGAAGACCAAGGTGCGCATCGACGGTCGCCAGCTGGACGACGTGCGCGCGATCACCGCCCGTGTCGGCGTGCTGCCGCGTACGCACGGTTCGGCACTGTTCACCCGCGGCGAAACCCAGGCGCTGGTCGTCATCACCCTGGGCACCACGCGTGACGCGCAGATCATTGACGCCCCCGGCGGCGAGTCGAAGGACCCGTTCCTGTTCCACTACAACTTCCCTCCGTTCTCGGTGGGCGAAGCCGGCCGCTTCGGTGCGCCGAAGCGTCGCGAGATCGGTCACGGCCGCCTCGCCAAGCGCGGCGTGCAGGCGGTCAAGCCCAGCATCGAGGAATTCCCGTACGTGGTGCGCGTGGTCTCGGAAATCACCGAGTCCAACGGCTCCTCGTCGATGGCCTCGGTGTGCGGTTCCTCGCTGGCGATGATGGATGCCGGCGTGCCGTTGAAGGCGCCGGTGGCCGGCATCGCGATGGGCCTGGTCAAGGAAGGCGGCGACTTCGTCGTGCTGTCCGACATCCTGGGCGACGAGGATCACCTCGGCGACATGGATTTCAAGGTGGCCGGCAGTGCCGAAGGCATCTCCGCGCTGCAGATGGACATCAAGATCGACGGCATCACCGAAGAGATCATGAAGGTGGCGCTGGAGCAGGCCAAGCGCGGTCGGCTGCATATCCTCGGCGAAATGGGCAAGGCACTCAGCTCCGCCCGCACCGAGATGAGCGAGTTCGCCCCGCGCCTGATCACCATCAAGATCCACCCGGACAAGATCCGCGAAGTGATCGGCAAGGGCGGCGCCACCATCCGTTCGATCACCGAAGAGACCGGCACCACGATCGACATCAGCGATGACGGCACCATCATCATCGGCTCGGTCAATCGCGAGGCGGGCGAAGCGGCGAAGAAGCGCATCGAGCAGATCACTTCCGACGTCGAGCCGGGCCGCATCTACGAGGGCAAGGTCGCCAAGCTGATGGACTTCGGCGCATTCGTCACGATCATGCCGGGCAAGGATGGCCTGGTGCACGTGTCGCAGATCTCCGACGAGCGCGTCGAGAAGGTCTCCGACAAGCTGAAGGAAGGCGACATCGTCAAGGTCAAGGTGCTGGAAGTCGACAAGCAGGGCCGCATCCGCCTGTCGATGAAGGCGGTGACCGAGGAAGAGCGCGCCAGCGTCTGAACCTCGCGCCGAGATGTTTCCTGCAAGGCCCGGCCGATGCCGGGCCTTGTTCGTTCCGGCGCCGGCGATTTTGTGCAACACGCTTTTGCTAGGATGGATGCATCTTGCACGAGGATGCACCGATGGCCGATCCGGCGAACGATTTCATCAAGGACTACCAGGCGTTGGCGCAGCAGTCGTGGGATGCTTGGACGCGCCAGTTCCAGCCATCGCCCGCAGCCAATCCGTTCACCCCCCCGCCGGCGCCTGCGGCCGGCAACGACACGCTGGAGCGCACGCTGGCCGGGCTGAAGGGCTATTTCGACTGGATGCAGGCAGCCGCCAGCGGTGGCGCGGCCCAGCCGGCCCCGGACTGGCGTCAGCAGTTGCAGCAGATGTTCGGTGGCGCCAGCCAGCCCTTCGCGCAGGCGTTCGGCGGCATCGACAGCGCCGGTGCCGAGGGTTTCATGCGGCAATGGCAGTCGTGGCTGCAGGCGGCTCGACACAGCGGTTTCGCCGACCTGGCCGGAGCGCAGGGACCGACCCCGGCGTTCGGTCTGAACCGCGAGCAGCAGATGCAACAGCAGGCGCTGGCCACGGCCTTGATGGCCTCGATGCAAGCCACCGCCCGCTACCAGGAGCTGATCCAGCGCGCCAACGCGCAAGGCATGCAGCGTCTGCAAGGCAAACTGGCCGAGCCGGGCCGTCAGGTCGACTCGCTGAAAGCGCTGTATGACTTGTGGGTGGACGCCTCCGAAGAGGCCTATGCCGAGATCGCGTTGTCCGATGAGTTCCGTGGCGTTTACGGCGAGATGGTCGACACGCAGATGCGCGTGCGCCAGCTGCAGCAACAGCAGACCGAACAGCTTTGCCAGCAGCTCGGCGTGCCGACGCGCAGCGAGGTATCCAGCCTCGGCGAGCGGCTGCAGGCCTTGCGCCGCGAGGTTCGCGCCAGCCACAGTGCTGTGGCCACCGATCATGCTGACGAGATCATGGCCCTGCGTCGGGAGCTGGCGGCGCTGAAACGTCAGTTGGCCGAGCGCCCGGCACCGGCGATGGCGAAAAAGGAGGTTGCGGCCAGGCCAGCGGCCGCCGCGAAGAAGGCACCGACGAAAGCCGTGCGCAAATCCACGCCCAAAACCGTACCCAACCCGCGCAAGCGCAAGTAAAGGAGACTCGCCATGCAAACGCCATTGCGCATCGACCCGGCCCGGGCGCTGGCCGACATCGCCATCTTCCAGCGCAAGCTGGCCGCCGGCATGGCCAACCTGCGCAACATGCACGAGCCCGAGTACGCCAACACACCGCGCGAACTGGTCTACAGCGAAGACAAGCTGAAAGTGTGGCACTTCACCGGTCACGGCAAGGCGACGTCGAAGACCCCGCTGCTGATCGTCTACGCGCTGGTCAACACGGTGTGGATGACTGACCTGCAGGCCGACCGCTCGATGGTGCGCAACCTGCTGGAGCAGGGCGAGGACGTCTACCTGATCGACTGGGGCTATCCCGACGGCGCCGATCGCTGGCTGACCCTGGACGACTACATCAACGGCTACCTCGATCGTTGCGTGGATGCGGTGCGCGCGCGCCACGGTCTGGAGGCGATCAACCTGCTCGGCATCTGCCAGGGCGGCGCGTTCTCGCTGTGCTACACCGCGCTGCATCCGGACAAGGTGAAGAACCTGATCACCATGGTCACCCCGGTGGACTTCCACACGCCGGACAACATGCTGTCGCATTGGTGCCGCAGCATGGACGTCGACCTGTTCGTCGACACCATGGGCAACATCCCCGCCGGTCTGATGAATTATGTCTACCTCACGCTGAAACCGCTGCGGCTGAACCAGCAGAAGTACATCGGCATGGTCGACATCCTCGACAACCCGGCCGAGCTGGAGAACTTCCTGCGCATGGAGCGCTGGATCTTCGATTCGCCCGACCAGGCCGGCGAGGCGTTCCGCCAGTTCATCAAGGATTTCTACCAGGGCAACAAGCTGGTCAAGGGCACGCTGGAGATCGGCGGCCACAGCGTGGACCTGGGCATGATCACCCAGCCGGTGCTGAACATCTTCGCCGAGCAGGATCACCTGGTACCGCCCGACGCCTCGCGCGCGCTGGGCAAGCACGTCGGTACCACCGACTACACCCAGCTCGCGTTCAAGGGTGGTCACATCGGTATCTATGTATCCGGCCGCGCGCAGCGCGAGGTGCCGCCAGCGATCCACCAGTGGTTGCGCCAGCGCGACTGAGTCGCGCGCCTGCATGTGATCGCCTGTCGTGCGGAATCCGTGCACGACAGGCGATAATCAGCGGATGACTACCTCCGCCGATACCCACGATTCCATTCGCGCCGTGCAATGGCAGGGCGACCATCTGCGCCTGCTCGATCAGCGCCTGCTTCCGGCGCAGGAGCACTGGATCGAATGCCGCGATGCGGCACAGGTGACCCAGGCGATCCGCGACCTGGCCGTGCGCGGCGCGCCGGCCATCGGCATCGCCGCCGCCTGGGGCGTGGCGATGGCGGCGCAGCAGGGCGTGGCACTGGAACCGGTATTGGCGCAGTTGCGTGCCGCCCGGCCCACCGCAGTGAACCTGATGTGGGCGCTGGACCGGATGAAGAAGCGCATCGCCGCAGGCGCCGATGCCGCCGCGCTGTTGCGCGAGGCGCAGGCGATCCAGGACGAGGATCTGGCCGCCAATCGCCGCATGGGCGAGCTGGGTGCGGCATTGATCGCGCCGGGCTCGGGCGTGCTTACCCATTGCAATACCGGTTCGCTGGCCACCGCCGGATATGGCACTGCACTTGGCGTGATCCGCGCCGGTGTCGCCGCCAACCGGATCGTCCGCGTCTACGCCGGCGAGACGCGTCCGTGGCAACAGGGCGCGCGGCTGACCATGTGGGAACTGGTGCGCGAGGGTATCCCGGCCCAGCTGATCGCCGACTCTGCCGCTGCACACCTGATGAAGTCCGGCGCGGTTCAGTGGGTGATCGTCGGCGCCGACCGCATCGCGGCCAACGGCGACACTGCCAACAAGATCGGCACCTACCAGCTGGCGATCGGCGCGAAATACCACGGCGTCAAGTTCATGGTGGTGGCGCCCTCATCCACGGTAGACATGGCGACCGCCAACGGTGAGGAAATCGAGATCGAGCTGCGTGACCCGGCCGAGCTTCTCTCCAGCGGAGGCAAGCGCGTGGTGGTGGAGGGCGCGCAGGCGTGGAACCCGGTCTTTGACGTCGCGCCCGCCGAGCTGATCGATGCGATCGTCACCGAGCGCGGCGTGATCGAACGACCTGACACGCTGTCGATGCAGGCGATGTTCGGGCACTGATTTCCAGGGTTATGACGTTGCCTCGCACCGCCGTCGCGGCGCTCGCCGTGCTTGTCCGGTGGCCGTCGACGCGACCTGGCCAGGGGCTTCCACGCCCCGCGCGCTGCTCAATTCTTGAGCACATTTCGGACGCCCTTGTGCCGGCGTCGCGATGGCGCTGCAAGTCATTGATTTAAATGGTTTAAAACCTGTCGTTTTGTAGCCATCCGTGCTACAATTCACAGGTTGATTTCGGGTCGCTCGCGCATGCGCTTGAGACGCGGCGCCAGCGTCCTTTTTTTGTCTACAGGGAAGCCAATCAATGGCAGAAACCGCCAAAGAAATCATTCGCGTCAACATCGAAGACGAGATGCGTCAGAGCTACCTCGATTACGCGATGAGCGTGATCATCGGACGCGCGCTTCCCGATGTACGCGATGGGCTCAAGCCGGTGCATCGCCGCGTGCTGTTCGCGATGAACGAGCTGGGCAACGCCTGGAACAAGCCGTACAAGAAGTCGGCCCGCGTGGTCGGTGACGTGATCGGCAAATACCACCCGCATGGCGATCAATCGGTCTACGACGCGATCGTGCGCATGGCCCAGCCGTTCTCGCTGCGCTACCTGCTGGTCGACGGCCAGGGCAACTTCGGTTCGGTCGACGGCGACAACGCCGCCGCCATGCGTTACACCGAGGTGCGCATGTCGCGCCTCACCCACGAACTGCTGGCGGACATCGACAAGGACACCGTCGACTTCGGCTTCAACTACGACGAGAGCGAGCGCGAGCCACTGGTGCTTCCTTCGCGCGTGCCGAACCTGCTGGTCAACGGTTCGGCCGGCATCGCGGTGGGCATGGCCACCAATATCCCGCCGCACAACCTCAACGAGGTGATTGCGGCGACGATCGCGCTGATCGACGAGCCCGCGCTCTCGATCGACCAGCTGATGCACTACATCCCGGGCCCGGATTTCCCGACCTACGGCATCATCAATGGCTCGTCGGGCATCATCGAGGCGTACCGCACCGGCCGCGGCCGCATCCTGGTGCGCGCGAAGGCCGAGATCGAAACCGAGTCGAACGGACGCGAGACGATCATCGTCCACGAACTGCCGTACCAGGTGAACAAGGCGCGGCTGATCGAAAAGATCGCCGAGCTGGTCAAGGAAAAGAAGCTCGAGGGCATCAGCGAGCTGCGCGACGAGTCCGACAAGGACGGCATGCGCATCGTCATCGAGATCCGCAAGGACGCGATGGGCGACGTGGTGCTGAACAACCTGTTCCAGCAGACCCAGCTGCAGGTCACTTTCGGCATCAACATGGTGGCGCTGCTGGATGGCCAGCCGAAGCTGCTGAGCCTCAAGGACATCCTCGAGGCGTTCATTCGTCACCGCCGCGAAGTGGTCACCCGCCGCACCATCTTCGAGCTGCGCAAGGCCCGTGCCCGCGCGCACATCCTCGAAGGCCTCACCGTGGCGCTGGCCAACATCGACGAGATGATCGAGCTGATCAAGACCTCGTCGTCGCCGGCCGAGGCGCGCGAGCGCATGCTGGCGCGCAAGTGGCAGCCGGGCATGGTGGGTGCGCTGCTGTCCGCTGCCGGCGCGGATGCCTCGCGGCCGGAGGACATGGACCCGCGTGACGGCCTCAAGGCCGACGGCTACCAGTTGTCCGACGTGCAGGCGCAGGAAATCCTGGCCATGCGCCTGCATCGCCTGACCGGGCTGGAGCAGGAAAAGCTCTCCGACGAATACCGCCAGATCCTGGAAACCATCCGCGGCCTGATCGAGATCCTGGAAAACCCCAATCGCCTGCTGGAGGTGATCCGCGAGGAACTGGAGGCGGTGAAGGCGGAGTTCGGCGACGCCCGGCGTACCGAAATCCAGCATTCGCAGGAGGATCTCAACGTCCTCGACCTGATCGCTCCGGAAGACATGGTCGTCACGCTGTCGCATACCGGCTACGTCAAGCGCCAGCCGGCCAGTATCTACCGCTCGCAACGGCGCGGCGGCAAGGGCCGCTCGGCGTCCGCCTTGAAGGACGAGGACGTCGTCGAGCAGCTGTGGGTGGTCAACACGCACGATACCCTGCTCACCTTCACCAGCACGGGCCGCGTCTACTGGCTCAAGGTCTACCAGATTCCCGAGGCCGGCCCCGGCGCGCGCGGCAAGCCGATCATCAACCTGCTGCCGCTGGGTGGGGGCGAGAAGGTGCAGGCGGTGCTGCCGATCCGCGAGTATGCGGAGGATCGTTTCGTGTTCTTTGCCACGAAGCACGGCACGGTGAAGAAGACCCCGCTGACCGAGTTCGCCTTCCAGCTGCAGAAGGGCAAGCTGGCGATCAAGCTGCATGACGACGATGCACTGGTCAACGTGGAGCTGACCGATGGCGACAGCGACATCCTGCTGTTCGCTTCCAACGGCAAGGTCAATCGTTTCGACGAGAACACCGTGCGCTCGATGGGTCGCACCGCCGCTGGCGTGCGCGGCATGAAGCTGGTCGGCGGCGCCGAGGTGGTATCGCTGATCGTCGCGGCGGAAGGCGACATCCTCACCGCCACCGCACGCGGCTACGGCAAACGCACCGAACTGGCCGAGTTCACCAAGAAGGGGCGGGGCACGCAGGGCGTCATCGGCATCCAGTGCTCGGAGCGCAACGGCCCGCTGGTCGGGGCGGTGCAGGTCACTGAAGCGCACGAACTGATGCTGATTTCCGACCAGGGCACCCTGGTGCGCACGCGCGTGGCGGAGGTTTCGCAACTTGGCCGCAATACCCAGGGCGTCACCCTTATCCGCCTGCCCGCCGACGAAACGCTGGTCAGCGTGATGCGGCTGGAAGCGGAGGAGGGCAACGGCGACGAGTCCGGCGAGGGCGAGGCGCCGGCGGGCGACACGGGACCGGCCGGGGGACTTCCCGTCGGGGACGAGTGAAGCGCTCGTCCTGAAACGAAAGGCCCCGGCAAAACCGGGGCCTTTCGTCATCCGGGGCGCGCGAGTCGGGTACTTCTCAGCGATGGTCCAGGGTCGCACCGGTCAGCAGGCCACGGGCCAGCATGCTGCATTGGCGGCGGAACACCAGCAACTGCCATTGGCGCCCACCCACCTGGCGCCACAGCACCGCCGAGCGCATCGCGGCCAGCAGGTTTGCGCGCACCCGTTCAACTACTGCCGGCTGCTGCAACTGCTGCGGATTACCGCTGACCATCACTCGAGGCCTCAGCGTGGACAGCGTGGACGCGTACAGTTCGGCAAGGCGGCCGCTGACCTGGGTCGAGTCCTGCCCGAAATGCTCGACCTGGCGCTGCGCGGCCAGGATGCCCTGCTGCAGTTTCTCCATCAGTTCGGGGCGGCCGGAAAGGCTGCGCTCCAGCCGCATCACGGTGACCACCATGCGGGTCACCGACATGTCGCGTTCGCTCTCGTCCAGTTGGGCAACCAGGTTGCGCAGGCCGAGCCGGAGGTTGGAAACACCGCCGTACACGGCCACGACCGAGGGCGCGTCGATGCGGAAGATGCTGGCCACGCCGGCCTGCATGGCCGTATCGTCACAGCGCCCCTCATTGGCCAGTTGCTGGGCCAGCGAACAGGCCTGGAACAGCCCGGCGAGGGCGAGCACGCGTTCCTCGTTCATGCCGAAGGTTTCAAACACGGATTTGCGATTCCTTGAAGTGCGCTGTGGAGGTGGAGGCTGGCGGCAGCCCGCCATAAGCCGCATCGGTCGCCATGATCACCGCGCCGCCGAGACAGACCTCGCCAGCATAGAAGACCACCGATTGCCCTGGCGTGACGGCCCGTTGCGGCACGTCGAAGGTGACAGCGAGACCGGCCTCGCTCACGCTGACCGAACAGGCCTGATCGGCCTGGCGGTAGCGCGTGCGGGCGGTGCAACGAAACTCCGCGGCAGGTGGTGCGCCGGCGATCCAGTGCGGCACTTCGGTCTGCAGTCGCCGCGACAGCAGCCAGTGGTTTTCGCCACCCTGGGCGACGATCAGTACGTTGGCCGGTACGTCCTTGCCCACCACGAACCAGGGTTCGCCGCTGGCGCCATGCCGGCCGCCGATGCCCAGTCCATTGCGCTGGCCCAGGGTGTAATACATGACGCCCTGGTGCTCGCCGACCCGATGGCCGTCAGGCGTGCGCATCTCGCCCGGGCGCGCGGGGATGTACTGCGCCAGAAAGCTGCGGAAATCGCGTTCGCCGATGAAGCAGATGCCAGTGGAATCCTTCTTTGCATGGGTCGGCAATGCCGCGTCACGCGCGAGGGCGCGCACCTGCGTCTTTTCCAGGTCGCCCAGCGGGAACAGCGTCGCCGCCAGCGCCTGCTGGCCCAGCGCATGCAGGAAATAGCTCTGGTCCTTCGCCGCGTCCCGCGCCCGCAACAGCCGGTAGCGTCCGTCCACGCAATCGACACGGGCGTAATGCCCGGTGGCGATGCGCTCGGCACCGAGCGCGCGAGCCTCGTCCAGGAAGGTGCGGAACTTGATTTCCCGGTTGCACAGCACGTCCGGGTTGGGTGTACGGCCACGACGGTATTCGGCGAGAAAGTGCTCGAACACGCCATCCCAGTACTCGGCGGCGAAATTGCGCGCATGGAACGGGATGCCCAGTCGGCCGCAGACCGCCACCGCGTCCCTGCGATCGGCGTCGCTGGTACACGGGCCGTCACGGTCGTCCTCTTCCCAGTTCTGCATGAACAGGCCTTCGACGTCGTGGCCTTGCTGTTGCAGCAACAGGGCAGCCACCGACGAGTCGACGCCACCGGAAATACCCAGCATCACCTTCATTCGCGCGACCCTCCGCGCACCCAGCTCAGGCTGGACAGCGGCAGCCGCTGCCCGGCCAGCCAGGCATCGATGCTGGTCAGCACCAGCGGGCTGCGCAGGCGCTCGCCGAGGCCGGCGATTTCGTCGCGGGTCATCCACAAGGCGCGGCGGATGCCGGTGTCCAGCGGACGGCCGGCGTCGTGCTCAACTGCCCGGGCGGCGAAACTGAAGCGGATCACCGCCTCGCCGTGCTCGCTGCTGCGCCATTGCTGCACGCCGATCAGGTGCTGCAGTTCGACCGTCCAGCCGGTCTCTTCCAGCGTCTCGCGCACGGCCGCGGCGGCCAGCGTCTCGCCATCCTCAAGATGCCCGGCCGGCTGGTTGCAGACCAGTCGGCCCGCGACCTCTTCCTCCACCATCAGATAGCGCCCGGCGTCAGTCACCACGCATGCCACGGTGACGTGGGGGCGCCAGATCTCGGGGCGGGGCGTGGGGTCGGCCATCAAAAATGCAGGGGTGGAAAAACGTCCATTGTGCCACTACCTGAAGGAAACGCTGGCGCGCAGGGCGGGATCGGCGGCGCGTATACTTTGAACCGAAACAAGTACCTCCCACGAAATCATGGCCAACGAAAACGAACATGAGCAAGACAGCGGCCGCGGCCTGGCGCTGGAAACCGCCAAGCCCGAGGTGGCTCGCCCGCCACTGTTTCAGGTACTGCTGCTGAACGACGATTTCACACCGATGGACTTCGTGGTGGAGGTATTGCGCAGTTTCTTCGGCCTGGACCAGAAACAGGCGGTACAGATCATGCTGCACGTCCATACCCGTGGGCGCGGCGTGTGCGGCGTGTTCACGCGGGAAGTGGCAGAAACCAAGGTCACCCACGTCAACGAATATTCACGCTCGCACCAGCACCCGTTGTTGTGCACTATGGAAAAGCTCTGAACGCCCCCATTTCGTGCTCATCGCGGCGTTGAAGGCCGCCCAACAAGCTAGCGGAGACGATCCGAATGTTCAGCAAGGATCTGGAAGTCACCATCGGCCACTGCTACAAGCAGGCCCGCGAACAACGCCATGAGTTCATGACGGTGGAGCACCTGCTGCTGGCGCTGACCGAGAACCAGTCGGCGCTGGGTGCCTTGCGCGCCTGCGGCGTCGACCTGCCGCGCCTGGCCGGCGAGCTGACCCGCATCATCGGCGAGACGGTGCCGGTGCTGCCGCCGGGCGACGAGCGCGACACGCAACCCACGCTGGGCTTCCAGCGGGTGCTGCAGCGCGCCGTCTACCACGTGCAGTCGTCCGGTCGAAAGGAGGTCACCGGCGCCAACGTGCTGGTGGCGATCTTCGGCGAGAAGGACTCGCATGCGGTGTTCTTCATGCACCAGCAGGAGATCACCCGGCTCGACGTGGTCAACTACATTTCCCACGGCATCGCCAAGATCGGCGACGAGCCGGCCGCCGGTGTGGCCGGCGGCGAGCGTGAGGGCGAGGAGGGCGGCGAGCCGAAGGGCAACCCGCTGCACGAGTTCGCCAGCAACCTCAACGAGCTGGCGCTGGAGGGCAAGATCGACCCGCTGATCGGCCGCGCCGACGAGATCGAGCGCACCATCCAGGTGCTGTGCCGCCGGCGCAAGAACAATCCGCTGTATGTCGGCGAGGCCGGCGTGGGCAAGACCGCCTTGGCCGAGGGCCTGGCCAAGCGCATCGTCGACGGCGAAGTGCCCGAGGTGCTGGAGAGTGCCACCATCTGGGCGCTGGATCTCGGTGCACTGGTGGCCGGCACCAAGTACCGCGGCGATTTCGAGAAGCGCCTCAAGAGCGTGATCGCGCAGCTCAAGAAGCAGCCCGGCGCGATCCTGTTCATCGACGAGATCCACACCATCATCGGCGCCGGCTCCGCTTCGGGCGGCACCATGGACGCGTCGAACCTGATCAAGCCGATGCTGGCTTCGGGCGAATTGCGCTGCATCGGTTCGACCACGTTCCAGGAATACCGCGGCGTGTTCGAGAAGGATCGCGCACTGGCCCGCCGCTTCCAGAAGATCGACGTGGTCGAACCGACCGTGGCCGACAGCGTGGAGATCCTCAAGGGCCTGCGTTCCCGCTTCGAGGAACACCACCATGTCGCCTACACCAACGACGCGCTGAAGGCGGCCGTCGACCTGTCGGTGAAGCACATCCCCGACCGGCTGCTGCCGGACAAGGCGATCGACGTGATCGACGAGGCTGGCGCGCGTCAGCGGCTGCTGCCGGAAGACAAGCGCACCGGCACCGTGGACGTCAGCGAGGTCGAGTACATCGTGGCCAAGATGGCACGCATTCCGGAGAAGCAGGTCTCCGCTTCCGATCGCGACGTGCTGCGCAACCTCGAGCGCAACCTGAAAATGGTGGTGTTCGGTCAGGACCCGGCGATCGAGGCACTGGCCGCGTCAATCAAGATGGCCCGCTCGGGCCTGGCCGATCCGTCCAAGCCGATCGGCTGCTTCCTGCTGGCCGGCCCGACCGGTGTCGGCAAGACCGAGGTCACCAAGCAGCTGGCAATGCAGCTCGGCATCGAGATGATCCGCTTCGACATGTCCGAGTACATGGAAGGGCACTCGGTGTCGCGCCTGGTCGGCGCTCCCCCGGGCTACGTCGGCTTCGACCAGGGCGGCCTGCTGACCGAGGCGGTGACCAAGCATCCGCACGCGGTACTGCTGCTCGACGAGATCGAGAAGGCGCACCCGGACGTGTTCAACATCCTGCTGCAGGTGATGGACCGCGGCGTGCTCACCGACACCAACGGCCGCGAGGCGAACTTCAAGAACGTGGTGGTGGTGATGACCACCAATGCGGGTGCGGCCATTGCCTCCCGACGTACCATGGGTTTCGTCGAGCAGAAGCACGAGTCCGATGCAATGGAAGTGATCCGCCGCATCTTCACGCCGGAGTTCCGCAACCGGCTGGATGCGATCATCCAGTTCGACTCGCTGGATTTCGAGCACATCCTGCGCGTGGTCGACAAGTTCCTGATCGAACTGGAAAGCCAGCTGACCGAGAAGAAGGTGAGCCTGGACGTGGGCGCCGATGCCCGCCGCTGGCTGGCCGAGCACGGCTTCGACCCGCAGATGGGCGCACGGCCGATGGCGCGGGTGATCCAGGAGAAGGTGAAGCGGGCGTTGGCCGACGAGCTGCTGTTCGGCAAGCTGGTCGACGGCGGCGTGGTCACGCTGAGCGTGGCCGATGGCGAGCTGAAGGTCGAGTGCAAGGCTGCCGCCAAGCTGCCGGCCATCGTCGAATGACGCCCGGCTGATACAGGTGTCGGAAAAGCAGAAAGCGGCGCATGGCGCCGCTTTCTGCTTTCTGCGGTACCGCCCTGCAGGGCGGCCTACTTCATGCGGTAAGTGATGCGACCCTTGCTCAGGTCGTACGGGGTCATCTCGATCTTGACCTTGTCGCCGGTGAGGATGCGGATGTAGTGCTTGCGCATGCGCCCGGAGATGTGCGCGATCACCACGTGACCGTTCTCCAGCTGCACGCGGAACATGGTGTTGGGCAAGGTCTCCTGGACCGTGCCTTCCATTTCGATGACGTCGTCTTTGGCCATATATCCCGGGCTTCACGCGCGACCGATGTGGCCGCGTAAGCCGTCGATTATGCCACGAATGGCGGCATGGTTAAAGAATCATCAAGGCCCTGGGCAGGGTCAGGCGAACAGCTCCTCCAGCTTGCGCCGGATCTCCTGTTCGATCACGCCCTTCAACGGGGTCAGCATCATGCCCAGCCGCGCCTGCACCTCGATCGCCTCGCGCTCCACGGCGATCGAGCCGGTGAGGCCCGGGCGCGAGAAACCCAGGGTATCGCCCTGCCATTCGCCGGCCAGACCGAACTTCTCCTGCATGCGCGCCGCCACCTGGTCGACGCGGGCGCGGGCCTCGGCCATCGGCAACTGATGGGGGCGGCGGATGTGGATGCTCGGCATCGGGATGCTTCCGGCAAAGCGCCCATCTTACTGCCACGCAGGCGCATGGTAGAGTCTCGCGATTCATCGATCTGGCACGCCATGCGCATCGAATTTCCCAACGCCGCTCGCGAGGATTTCCGCTGGACGCAGGCACGGCTGTGCATCGGCAGCGACGCCGCCAACGACCTGGTGCTGGCTGCCAGCCAGGCGGCCGCGCGGCACGTGCGCATCGAGCAGGATCGCCGTGGCTGGGTGCTCCAGGTGCTGCCCTCGGCCGACCGTATCTATGTCAACGCCAGGCCGGTGCGCGAGCGTGCGCTGGTGCGCCCGGGCGACGTGGTCAGCATCGGCGATTGCCGCATGTTGCTGCGTGACGACGACGACCCCGCGCTGCGCGAGCCGCGCCAGGTTCCGGCGCACGAACGGTGCATCGTGGCGCTGCGTGCGGTCGCCGGCCCGCTGTCCGGGCGGCTGCTGCCGGTGCAGGACGGGTTGGAATTCGGCCCAGCTGGTCGCTGCCTGCCGGGCCTGCCGGCGGGCGAGGCGGCGGGCCTGCGCATCGGTTGGCAGGAGGGCCGGCTGATGCTGGAGTCGACCCTGCCGTCGGCGCGGCATCCGTTGCGGGTGAACGGTGTGGTGACGCAATGCGTGGCGCTGCAGGACGGCGACCAGATCGGCGTGGCGATGCACCGCTTCGTGCTGGAGGCTCCGGGCATGGAACCCGAGCCGGAACCGGTCGAGCCTGCGCCGCGGTCTGCGGCTTTGCCCGAGGCGGCAGCCGGTCCCTCCGGCGAAGTGTGGTGGCTGATCGCGACTGCCGCCGCACTGGCGCTGGCCATCGCCCTGGTGTTGCTGGTGCGCTTCTGATCGCTGGTTGACGAAAGCATGTTGCGCCGCGGCATAATGCGGAACAACCCCTCGACGCCGCAGGAAACCCCGTGAGCAGAGTCTGGAATTTCAGTGCCGGTCCCGCCGCGCTGCCGCTGGCCGTGCTCGAGCGTGCCCGCGACGAGCTGACCGACTGGCAGGGCAGTGGCGCTTCGGTGATGGAGCAGTCCCATCGCGGCAAGCGCTTCATCACCATGGCCGCGCAAGCCGAAGCGGACCTGCGCGCACTGCTGGACATTCCCGCAGACCACGCCGTGCTGTTCCTGCAGGGCGGCGCGACCCAGCAGTTCGCCCAGATCCCGATGAACCTGGCGGGCGAGGGCGATAGCGCCGACTACATCGACAGCGGCCACTGGAGCGCCAAGGCGATCAGCGAGGCGACGCCTTACGTGAAGGTCAACGTGGCCGCCAGCGCGAAGGCCGCCGGCTATCGGCAGCTGCCGCCGCGCGAAAGCTGGCAGCTCGATCCGCGCGCCGCCTACGTGCATTACACGCCGAACGAAACCATCCATGGCGTCGAGTTCCCCGACGTGCCCGAGGTGGGCGAGGTGCCGCTGGTCGCCGACATGTCCTCCAACATCCTGTCCGCGCCGCTGGACGTGCGCCGGTTCGGCCTGGTCTATGCCGGCGCGCAAAAGAACATCGGCCCGTCCGGGCTGGTGCTGCTGATCATCCGCCGTGACCTGCTGCAACGCGCGGGCCGGCCGATGGCGCGAATCTTCCGCTATGCCGACCATGCCGCGGCCGATTCGATGTTGAACACGCCCAATACCTGGGGCTGGTACCTCGCCGGGCTCACCTTCCAGTGGCTGCTGGCGAAGGGCGGACTGGCCGCGATGGGTGCAGCCAACCGCGCCAAGGCCGACTTGCTGTACGCGAGCATCGACGGCTCCGGTGGCTACTACCGCAACCCGGTGGATCCGGCCGCGCGCTCGCGCATGAACGTACCCTTCACCCTCCACGACAGCGCGCTGGATGCGCCGTTCCTGCAGGAATCCGAGGCCGCCGGGCTGCTTGCCTTGAAGGGGCACAAGGCGGTGGGCGGGATGCGTGCATCGCTGTACAACGCCGTGCCGCTGGAGGCGGTCGAGGCGCTGGTTGCGTTCATGCGCGACTTTGCCACGCGCCATGGTTGAACATCGTTCGCGGAGCATGGGATGCTCGCATGCAAATGGACTTCTTTCCATCCAGACGGCCAAGGCATGAACGACCCCAAGACCCCGCTGAGCGAGATGCGCGAGCGCATCGACAGCATCGACCGGCAGATCCAGCAGCTCATCTCCGAGCGCGCCAATCACGCTCGCACCGTGGCGAAGGTGAAGGGTGAGGGGCTCTCGGCGATCGACTATTACCGCCCCGAGCGCGAGGCACACGTGCTGCGCATGGTGGTGGACCGCAACCAGGGGCCGCTGTCCGACGCCGAGATGGTGCGCCTGTTTCGCGAGATCATGTCCTCCTGCCTGGCACAGGAAGACCCGCTGAAGATCGGCTTTCTCGGTCCGGAGGGCACCTTCAGCGAACAGGCCGTGCGCAAGCACTTCGGCCACGCCGCCTACGGCCTGCCGCTGGGCAGCATCGAGGAAGTGTTCCAGGAGGTCGCCGCCGGGCATGCCGACTTCGGCGTGGTGCCGGTGGAGAACTCGGGGCAGGGCATGATCCAGGTGACGCTGGACATGTTCCTCACCTCCGACGCCACCATCTGCGGCGAGATCGAGCTGCGCGTGCACCAGTGCCTGCATTCGCGCAGCGGCAGACTGGAAGACGTGCGCCGCATCTACGCTCATGCGCAGTCGCTGCAGCAGTGCAAGACCTGGTTGCGCATCAACCTGCCTGAGGTCGAGTGCATCGCGGTGTCGAGCAATGCCGAGGCGGCGCGACTGGCGCTGCATGCCGACGATGTCGCGGCGATCGCCGGCGAAAGCGCGGGCAAGGTCTACCGGCTGAAGACGGTGGCGCAGGGCATCGAGGACCGCGCCGACAACACCACGCGTTTCCTGGTGATCGGCCGCACGCTGTTCCCGCCCTCGGGCAACGACCGCACGTCGCTGCTGGTCACAGTCAACGACAAGCCCGGCGCGCTGTACGACGTGCTCAGTCCGTTCGCGAAGCACGGCATCAGCCTGAACCGGATCGAGTCGCGCCCCGCGCACACCGGCAAGTGGCAATACGCGTTCTTCATCGACGTCTCCGGCCACATCGACGACGATGCGCTGCAGGCCGCCGTGCACGACATCGGCGAGTCGGCCGCGTCGATCCGCGTGCTCGGCTCCTACCCGGTGGCCTTGCCTTGAGCGCACGGCTGGACTGGCTCAGCGGCGCAGGCGGTCCCTTGCACGGCAGCGTCGCCGTGCCGGGCGACAAGTCGATCTCGCATCGGGCGCTGATGCTGGCGGCCATCGCCGAAGGGTGTTCGCGCATCCGCGGTTTCCTCGAGGGCGAGGACACGCGCGCCACGGCCGCAGTGCTGGCCCAGCTCGGCGTACGCATCGAGGCGCCGACGGAGGGCGAGCGCATCGTCCACGGCGAGGGCCTGCACGGCCTGCGCGGGGCCACGCAACCGCTGGACTGCGGCAATGCCGGTACCGGCATGCGCCTGCTGGCCGGCCTGCTGGCCGGGCAGTCGTTCGACAGCGTGCTGGTGGGCGACGCCTCGTTGTCGAAGCGGCCGATGCGCCGGGTGACCGATCCGTTGGCGCAGATGGGTGCACGCATCGACAGCCATGACGGCCTGCCACCGCTGCGGCTTCACGGCGGCAGCGCCTTGCGCGGCATCCGCTATGAGTTGCCGGTGGCCAGCGCGCAGGTGAAGTCCGCCTTGCTGCTGGCCGGCCTGTATGCGCAGGGCACCACCGAGATCCTCGAACCGCACCCGACCCGCGACTACACCGAACGCATGCTGGCTGCGTTCGGCTGGCCGATCGAGTTTGCGCCGGGTCGTGCCCGGCTCGACGGCGGCCACGCCCTGCGCGCGGTCGACGTCGAGGTGCCGGCGGACTTCTCGTCGGCAGCGTTCTTCCTGGTCGCCGCCAGCATCGTGCCGGGTTCGCAACTGCGCATGCCGGGGGTGGGCCTCAATCCGCGTCGTACCGGCCTGCTGCAGGCGCTGCGCCTGATGGGCGCGGATATCGTGGTAGAACGCGAACGCGAGGCCGGCGGTGAACCGGTGGGCGACCTGGTGGTCCGCCACGCGCCGTTGCACGGCATCGAGTTGCCCGTCGCACTGGTGCCGGACATGATCGACGAGTTCCCGGTCCTGTTCATCGCAGCTGCCGTCGCGTCGGGCCGCACGGTGGTCCGCGGCGCGGCGGAGTTGCGGGTGAAGGAATCCGATCGCATCGCCACCATGGCGGCGGGGCTGCGCGCGCTGGGCGTGAGGATCGAAGAGACCCCGGACGGCGCGATCGTCGAGGGCGGGCCGATCGGCGCCGGCACGGTGGAAAGCCTCACCGACCATCGCATCGCAATGAGCTTCGCGGTGGCGGGCCTGCGCGCCATCGGACCGGTGCGGATCAACGACTGCCGCCACGTGGCCACCTCGTTCCCCGGCTTCCGCGAGCTGGCCAACGGCTGCGGGTTCGCCCTGCGCGACGCGAGCTGAACCCGTCGCGGCAGTCGTTGTATCGTGGACGCCTGCTTTCACGTGCAGCCAAGGATCGACCGATGTCGCTTGCCTCACCCTCGTTCATCGTGGCGATCCCCGCCCGATACGGCTCGACCCGGCTGCCTGCCAAGCCGCTACGCGAGATCGGCGGGGTGCCGATGGTCGTGCGCGTGGCGCAGCGCGCACTACAGGCCGGCGCCAGCCGCGTGGTGGTGGCGGTGGACGACGAGCGGATCGCCGAGGCGCTGGCCGGCCAGCACGAGGTGCAGATCTGCATGACCCGCCGAGACCACGCCTCCGGCAGCGACCGGCTGGCCGAGTGCGCCGAGCAGCTCGGCTGGGCCGACGACAGCATCGTGGTCAACCTGCAGGGCGACGAACCGTTCGCGCCGGCCGCCGGCATCCGCGCGGTCGCCCAGGCGCTGGCGGGCGATGACGCGCCGATGGCCACACTGGCCACGCCGATCATCGACGCCGAGGAGCTGTTCGATCCGAACGTGGTGAAACTGGTACGCACCGGCAACGGGCGCGCACTGTATTTCAGTCGCGCGCCGATGCCGTGGGCGCGTGATGCGTTCGCGACGGATCGGCATGCGCTGCCGTCGGGTACGCCGTTCCTGCGCCACATCGGTATCTATGCCTATCGGGCCGGGTTCCTGCGCCGCTACACGCAGCTGCCGCGCACCCCGCTGGAACAGACCGAATCGCTGGAGCAGTTGCGCGTGCTCGAGCACGGCTACGCGATCGCGGTGCGACTGACCCCCGAGCCGTTTCCCCCGGGCATCGATACCGAGGCGGATCTGGAACGCGCCGAACTGTGGTTGCACTCGCACTCGTGAGGCTCCATATCGGGAGCGTCGCCACCCGCTGCCGCTAGAATCCTCCCATGCAGTCCCCGCACCCGCCCCCCTTCGACGGCAAGGCTTTCCTCCGCACGCTCACCACGTCGCCGGGCGTCTACCGCCACTTCGACGCGGCGGGCGAGTTGCTCTACGTGGGCAAGGCCAGCAATCTGAAGAAGCGCGTCGGCAGCTATTTCCTGAAGCCGCCGACGGAGGCGCGGATCGCCGCGATGGTGGCGCAGATCGCCCGCGTCGAGATCACGGTGACGCGTACCGAGGGTGAAGCGCTGCTGCTGGAATCGCAGCTGATCAAGTCGCTCAAGCCGCGCTACAACATCCTGCTGCGCGACGACAAGAGCTATCCCTACATCTACCTCTCCAGCGGCGAGGACTATCCGCGGCTGGCCTTCCACCGCGGCGCGAAAAACCTGCCGGGTCGCTACTTCGGGCCGTATCCCAGCGCCCATGCGGTGCGTGAAAGCCTCAATCTGATGCAGAAGCTGTTCAAGGTGCGCCAGTGCGAGGACAGCTATTTCCGCAATCGTACGCGCCCGTGCCTGCTGTACCAGATCGGTCGCTGCAGCGCCCCGTGCGTGGGGCTGATCAGCGTCGAGGACTATCGCCAGGACGTGCGCCATGCCGAGATGTTCCTGGAAGGGCGCAGCAACGCGGTGATCGACGAACTGGCCGCGGCGATGGAGCAGGCCAGCCAGTCGTTGCAGTTCGAGCGCGCCGCGAAACTGCGTGACCAGGTCGCTGCGCTGCGCCAGTTGCAGGCGCAGCACCACGTGCGTGGTGCCAGCGCCGACATGGACGTGCTCGCCTGCCGCATCGAGGCCGGCATGGCCTGCGTCAGTGTGCTGTTTTTCCGCGACGGCATCAGCCTGGGAACCCGGGATTTCTTCCCGCGGCTGCCACTGGATGCCACGCCGGTCGACGTGCTGGCGCAGTTCATCGCGCAGTACTACCTGGATCGGCCGGTGCCGCGCGAGCTGATCCTGGGTGTGGCGTTGCCCGACCAGGTCATTCTCGCCGAGGTGCTGGGCCAGCATGCCGGCCACGCGGTGGAGCTCAAGTCCAGCGTGCGCGGGGACCGTGCGCAATTCCTGCAGATGGCCGAGCGCAACGCCCAGGCCTCGCTTACCGCGCGGCTGGCCAGCCGGCAGACGCTGGGCACGCGTTTCGACGATTTGCAGAAAGTGCTGGGGCTGGAGGACATGCCGCGCCGGATCGAATGCTTCGACATCAGCCACACGATGGGCGAGCTCACCGTGGCCTCGTGCGTGGTGTTCGGCCCGGAAGGTCCCGAGAAATCGCACTACCGCCGCTTCAACATCGCCGGCATCACGCCCGGTGACGACTACGCGGCCATGCACCAGGCGCTGACCCGGCGTTTTCGCAAGGTGGCTGAAGGCGAGGGCGTGCGTCCCGATGTGCTGTTGATCGACGGCGGCGGCGGGCAGGTGGCGCAGGCGCTGGAGGTGTTGCGCGACCTGGGGGTCGATGGCATCGAGGTGGTCGGCGTGGCCAAGGGGCCGGGCCGGCGTGCCGGCGAGGAAACCCTGGTGCTCGCGCGGCACGAGGCGGGCAGCGTGGATCGCGAACTGCATCCAGGCTCGTCGTCGCCGGCATTGCACCTGGTCGCGGCGGTGCGCGACGAGGCGCATCGCTTTGCCATCAGCGGCCATCGCAAGCGGCGCGAGAAGGCGCGCGAGCGCAGCGTGCTGGAGGACATCCCGGGCATCGGCGCGCGGCGGAGGTCGTTGCTGCTGAAGGCCTTTGGCGGCATGCAGGGTGTGGAGGCCGCGGGGGTGGAGGAGTTGATGCAAGTGAAGGGCATCGACCGAAACCTGGCCGAGAAGATCTACGCCAGCCTGCATGGCTGAATGCCGGCAGGCACCATCACGTGGCAGCGGCATGGCGACGTGCGAAACTGCAACAAACCTTCAGGACGAATCATGCGCATCAACCTGCCGACCTGGCTGACCCTTTTCCGCGTGGCATTGCTGCCGGTGATGATCGTGGTGTTTTACCTGCCGTTCCGCGGCCACAACATCACGGCCGCCATCGTGTTCATCCTGGCCGCCGTCACCGACTGGCTGGATGGCTATCTTGCCCGGCGGATGAAACTCACCTCGGCGTTCGGTGCGTTCCTCGACCCCGTGGCGGACAAGCTGATGGTGGCGGTGACGCTGTTCCTGCTGGTGCAGTCGCACCCGAGCAGTGGCTGGTCCGGCATCCTGATGGCGGTGACGGCCGCGGTCATCGTCGGGCGCGAGATCAGTGTCTCGGCGCTGCGCGAGTGGATGGCCAAGATCGGCATGAGCGCCACCGTGAAAGTCGCGATGATCGGCAAGCTCAAGACCGTGATGCAGATGGTGGCGCTGGTGGTCCTGATCGTGCAGCACGAGAAGGAAGCCACGGCGCTGCGGCTGTACCACATCGGCGAGGCCTTGCTGGTGATCGCCGGCATCCTGACCATCTGGTCCGGGCTGTACTACCTGCGCGCGGCCTGGCCGATGCTGCGCGACGATGCGTCGAACAAGCCGACTTGACGACGCCGATCCACGTATTAGAATGCGCGGCTCCGATGCGGGAATAGCTCAGTTGGTAGAGCACGACCTTGCCAAGGTCGGGGTCGCGAGTTCGAGTCTCGTTTCCCGCTCCAGGATTTGCACGGAACCCCGGATCACCGGGGTTTTGTTTTCCGGGGAATATGCGATGATCGTCTTGTCACGATGATTGCGTGCATCAAGCAACGGCCTGGTGGCAGAGTGGTCATGCAGCGGACTGCAAATCCGCGTACGCCGGTTCGATTCCGACCTAGGCCTCCATTGCATCGCGGCTGCCACGGCAGCCCGACAAAAAGCCCGCCAATGGCGGGCTTTTTGCTGTCTGGCGATGGGTGGTGCCCGGGGCGGGGGTCGAACCCGCATCGCCTTGCGGCGGAGGGATTTTAAGTCCCTTGCGTATACCAGTTTCGCCACCCGGGCCGGAGTGCGCACGCCGCGAAGGGTGCCGCCCGCAGCGGCGCGAATGCTAGCACGCGGGTCAGAACAGGCTTTTGACGATGTGGAAACCGGCGCTGTATTCGCCGATCAGGGTACCCACGCTGACCAGGGTGAAGTTGAGCAGGGTGCGCGCCACGCGGTTCTTCCACCAGCCGGTCCAGTGCACGATGTCTTCGCGCAAGCTGTCGAAGTCGGCCACGCGTGGACGACGCACCCAGGCTTCGGCCATCGCGCTGATGCCGCCGGCGGGAATGCCGGGGCGGAATGGCTTGATCGGAGCGGCGACGAAAGCGGCGGCGACGCTCAACGGATGGCTGCCGGCGGCCACCGCGCCCAGGGCGGCAAAGCCGCCGGTGAACAGTATCCAGGCCATCAGCGCCTGCGTACCCAGGGCGGCGTTGCGATGGAATGCCCAGGCGATCGCGGCGAACACCAGCAGCACCAGGCCGGCGGCGACCCATTTCGGCCAGCTTGCCTTGGGCGGGGTCTGCGCGAGTTCGGTGACGATGCGCGCCGGATCGTCGTGCTGTTCGCGCAGCAGCGAGCACAGGCCCTTGAGATGACCGGCGCCGATCACCACCAGCACGCGCCGCGGCTCGTCTGACGGAGTGCGCGCGGCTTCCTCGCGCAGGCGCGCCGCCATGTAGGCATCGCGCTCGCCGATCAGGCTTTCGTACAGCGGTTTCGAGCCGCTGGCAAACTCGCTGAAAGCGCTTTCCAGCAGGTCGCTCTGCTTGAGCTTTTCCACTTCGTCCCTGGCGATGTCGTTGCGTTCGAAGATGCTGGCGGCGAGCCCGCCGAGCAAGCCGAAACGCTGCCAGAAGCCCACGCTGCGCCAGGCGCGTTTCAGCGTGGTGCCGACTTCGCGGTCGATCAGCCACAGCGGTACGTCGTGCGCGGCGGCACCATCCATCGCAGCCTTCATCTCGGCGCCGGGCTGGATGCCGGACTGGTCGGCCAGGCGCTTCTGGAAGGTGGACAGCACCAGGCTGGCAACGACCATGCCGGCCTTGCCCTGGCGGATCACCTGGAACAGATCCATCTGCTTGAACGCTTCCGGGTCGCGCATGCCCTGCGCGCGGCTTTCGCACAATTCCACCGCCACCGCGTCGAAATGCTCGCTGGCCAGCAGTGCCTCGACCGCCTCCATGCTGCTGCGCGAGACGTGGGCGGTACCCAGCACCACGTACTCGACGCCGTCGCGCTGCACGCGCTCCAGCGGCTGTCCTTCGAGGGCCGCCGGCGGGGCGATTGCGGTTTCGGGAACACTCATGCGGACGGCGCGCCAGTCAACGGGGAGACAAGCCATGGATGGGGGTGAGGCCCCTGCGGCACAAGCCCAAATCTGAGAGTGCGGCCATGGATGGCCGCCTTTTGATCTTCGCGATCAAGGATGATCGCCAAGGGTCAGTCACGGAAGCGCTTCAGCAGATCGGCGTAGGCGTCGATGCGGCGATCGCGCAGGAACGGCCAGATCCGGCGCACATTCTCGCTGCGACCCAGGTCGATGTCGGCCAGCAGCAGCTCGCGGGCATCGGTACCCGCCTGGGCCAGGAATTCGCCTTGCGGGCCGGCGACGAAGCTGGAACCCCAGAACTGGATACCCGAGGCCGCGTCAGCCGGATCGCTCTCGAAGCCGGTGCGGTTGCAGGCGAGCAGGGGCAGGCCGTTGGCCACGGCGTGGCCGCGCTGCACGGTGATCCAGGCGTCGCGCTGGCGGTCCTTCTCGGCTTGCTCGTCGGCAGGGTCCCAACCGATCGCGGTGGGGTAGAGCAGCAGCTCGGCGCCGGCCAGCGCCATCAGGCGCGCCGCTTCCGGATACCACTGGTCCCAGCACACCAGCACGCCGAGGCGGCCAACCGAGGTGTCGATCGGTTCGAAACCCAGGTCGCCCGGCGTGAAGTAGAACTTCTCGTAGAAACCGGGATCGTCGGGGATGTGCATCTTGCGATAGATGCCGGCGATCGCGGCCGAGCGGTCGAACACCACGGCGGTGTTGTGATACAGCCCGGCGGCGCGGCGCTCGAACAGCGAGGCGACCACCACCAGCTTCAGTTCCGCGGCCAGCTTGCCGATGCGCTCGGTGCCGGGGCCGGGGATGCTTTCAGCCTGGTCGAACACCTCGACCGATTCGCGCTGGCAGAAGTACGGGCCGTTGTGCAGCTCCTGCAGCAGCACCAGTTCCGCACCAATGGCTGCGGCTTCGCGCAATCCCGCTTCGATCGCATCCAGGTTGGCGTCGCGGCTGCCGCGGTCGGTCTCCTGCAGCAGCGCGACCTTGAGGGTCTTGCGGGTCATCATGGTTCCTGCCGCCTGTGGCGTGACGTCCTAGTGTAGCGAACCGCGCAGGGGCGATTGTGCATGGGGCGGCAAGTGCCGGCACCGCATTTCATTCTCCGCTCAGATCATCCCGGCCGGCAGTTGCATGGTGATGCAGTGCAGGCTGCCGTTCTGCCAGATCAGCGGGCGGCAGGGCACTTGCACCACCTCGCGGCCCGGATGCGCGGTGCCGATGATGCGCGCGGCTTCGTCGTCGGCACGGTCGCCGTAGGCGGGCACCAGCACGGCGCCGTTGACGATCAGGTAGTTCGCGTAGGACGCGGCAAGCCGGCGGCCCTCGTCGAGGATGGGCTTGGCCCATGGCAGCGGGTACAACCGGTACGGGCGGCCGTCCGTGGTGCGCAGCGCGGCCAGTTCGGCGGCCATGCGTTGCAGTTCGTCGTGATGCGGGTCGACGGGATCGTCGCAGGCCTGGAACACGATGCGGTCGCCGGGCGCGAAACGGGCCAGCGTGTCGATGTGCGCGTCGGTGTCGTCGCCCTCCAGGTAGCCGTAGTCCAGCCACAGCACGCGGTCGGCGTGCAGGCTGTCGCGCAGGATCGTGCTCATTTCTTCGCGCGACTGCTCGGGATGGCGCTGCACCAGGCAGCGCCATGTGGTGAGGATGCTGCCCGCGCCGTCGCTCTCGATGCCGCCGCCTTCCAGTGCCCAGTCGATGCGCTGGTGAGCGGCCTGGCCGAACACGCCGGCATCGACCAGGCCGGCGACGAGGGCGTCGTCCTGCTCGGCGCCGAACTTGCCGCCCCAGCCGGTGAAGCGGAAATCGGTGAGCTGGAAGCCGGCGTCGCCGCGCTTGAGCGTGATCGGGCCGGAATCGCGCAGCCAGGTGTCGTCGTAGGGCAGTTCGACAAAGCGGACCCTCGCGGGATCCACGCCGGCGCCGCGCAGCTGCGACTGCACGTGCTCGCGCAGTGCGATGTCCGCGACCACCACGATCAGCGACTGGAACCGCGTGATCGCGGCGGCCAGCGCCACGTAGGTGGTTTCCACCGTGGCCAGCCGCTCGGCCCAGTCGGTGCCGGCGTGCGGCCAGGCGATCAGCACTGCGGCCTGCGGTTCCCATTCCGCCGGCAGGCGCAGGGTGGAGTCGGTCATGGCGGGGTTCTCGTGCAGACGGGCCGCTTATTGTAAGGCGCAGGCAAACGCAAACGCGGCCCGTGTCGCCACGGGCCGCGTTTGCGGGAAATGGATCAGTGGACCGCGGACGGGTCGGTGTTGTTGCCCGCGGGCGTGTTGAGCACCGAGTGGATCACGTGGCTGTGCTCGAAGTACACGATGAAGTTCGAGTATTCCCAGCGGTTGATCTGCGGGTGCTTCGCCGTGTCGCCGCCACGCGGGGACAGCTTGCGCTGAGGCGCGCCCCAGGTCTTCTCGACCTGGGCCATGCTCAGCCCGCGCTTGGGCAGGTTCATGCCTTTTTCCTGCTGCACGCGGTGGATCAGCAGGCTGTCGCCATGCTCGCGCGACTGCGCTGCGCTGGCCATCGACGGCACGGCCAGGCCGGCGGCTGCGGCCAGCAGGATGGCGATCGGCAAACGGCTCGTGAACTTGACCATGGCTCCCCTCTCCATACAAGGCTGTATGCGGCGTCGTTGTAGCAGACCGCGCCATGTTACGCCATGCCGCGTCGCGACGATTGCGATGGATTGGGCATTCGCTGCGGCCGGCCTTCTGATTGCAAGGCAGCGACAGGTGTGCCATCGCCGTTATCATGGGCGGCTGCAGTGCCCGTTTGCGCGGGCAGGACCCGCTCATTCCATGATTTCCTTCCGACATTTCGCCTTGCGCCGCGGCAGTCGCTTGCTGCTTTCCGACATCGACCTGGTGATCCAGGGCGGCTGGCGCCTCGGCGTGATCGGCCGCAACGGCTGCGGCAAATCCAGCCTGTTCGCCGCGCTGCAGGGCAAGCTGGAGAGCGATGCCGGCGAACTGGAGATGTCGGGCAAGCTGCGGCTGGCCTCGGTGGCGCAGGAAACCCCGGCGCTGCCGGATGCGGCGATCGACTACGTGCTGGGCGGCGACGAGGAGCTGGCTGCCGCGATCCGCGACGAGGCGGAGGCCGGCGAGCGCGGCGACATGGAGGCGATGGCCAAGGCGCATCACCGCATCGAGGAACTGAACGGCTACGACGGCCGCGCCCGCGCCGGCCGCCTGCTGCACGGCCTGGGCTTCCCGCCGGAAACGCACGAGCGCGCGGTGCAGGAATTTTCCGGCGGCTGGCGCGGACGGCTGAACCTGGCGCGCGCGCTGATGTGCCCGTCCGACCTGCTGCTGCTGGACGAGCCGACCAACCACCTCGACCTCGATGCCGTGCTGTGGCTGGAGGAATGGCTGCGCCGCTACCAGGGCACCTTGCTGATCATCTCGCACGACCGCGAATTCCTCGACGGGGTGATCACCCACACGCTGCATCTCAACGACGGCAAGGCCAAGCTGTACACCGGCAACTACAGCGCGTTCGAGCGCCTGCGCGCCGAGCAGCTGCGCCAGCAGCAGATCACGCACGAGCGCGAGCAGGCCGAACGGGCGCACCTGCAGTCTTTCATCGACCGCTTCAAGGCCAAGGCAACCAAGGCCAAGCAGGCGCAGTCGCGGATGAAGCGGCTGGAGAAGCTGGCCGGCACCGAGGCGGTGCGCGCCGAGCGGCCCTTCAGTTTCCAGTTCCCCGCGCCGGGGCGGCTGCCCGATTCGATGCTGCAGCTGGAGGACATCGTCGCCGGCTACGCATTGCTCCCTCTCCCCTCCGGGGAGAGGGCCGGGGTGAGGGGACACGGCCGAGGTGAAGATAGGGCGGAGCGCGCTTCGATGGACTTCAGTGCGAGCCCCGGCCCCTCACCTCAATCCTCTCCCCGGAGGGGAGAGGAGGCAATCGTCGTCCTTGCGGACGTGCGTTTTTCCATCGAAGCGGGCGAACGCATCGGCCTGCTCGGCCCGAACGGCGCCGGCAAGTCCACCCTGGTGAAAACCCTGGTCGGCGAACTCGAACCGTTCGGCGGCGAGCGCAAGGCGCACAAGGACCTGAAGATCGGCTACTTCGCCCAGCACACGGTGGAAAGCCTGCGCCAGGGGGCGAGCCCACTGGATCACCTGCTGGACAAGGCGCCCGGCGTGGCCACCCAGGTGATGCGCGACTTTCTCGGCACCTGGAATTTCGCCGGCGACCGCGCGTTCGAGTCGGTGGACGGCTTCTCCGGCGGCGAACGCGCGCGCCTGGCGCTGGCGCTGATCGCGTGGGACAAGCCGAACCTGCTGCTGCTGGACGAACCGACCAACCACCTCGACCTGGACATGCGTGAGGCGCTGGCCGACGCGCTGGCCGATTTCGACGGCGCGCTGGTGCTGGTCTCGCACGACCGCCACCTGCTCGGCATGGTCTGCGACAGCTTCTGGCGCGTGGCCGACGGCGAGGTGGCGCCGTTCGACGGCGACCTGGACGACTACGCGCGCTGGCTGAAGACGCGCACCGCCGCGAACAAGAAGGCGGCCAAGCCGGTGGTGGCCAAGGTGGTGGAGGTTTCGCCGGAGGAGCGCAGGCGTCAGGCTGCCGCCCAGCGTGACGAGGAAAAAGCCGCGCGCCAGCGGGTGAAGAAGATCGAGACGCGCACCGCCAGCATCGACGCCGAGCTGGCCGCGCTGGAGGCGCAGCTGGCCGATCCGGCCACCTACAACGGCCCGACCAGCGAAATGATGCGCATCGGCCAGCGTCAGGCGCAGCTGCGCGGCGAGAAGGAAACGCTGGAAAACGAGTGGCTGGCGCTGGTCGAGCAACTGGAGGCCTGAAGAGATGTCCAAACCCGAGCGATCGCTGCAACTGTGGCTGCCCTCGCTGGCGCACCTCGAGCCGGCGCATCCGCTGCGCGCGTGGCTCCCCCGCGCCGACCGCCTGGCGGACGGCGGCGTCGGTTATCTCGATGGCCTCGGCGCGCATTTCACCGGCGTCGACGCGCACGTGCCTGCGGCAGCGATCACCCGCCAGTTCCTCGCCGGCGACGCGGGCGACACGCTGTGGCTGTCGGCCGACCCGGCCTGGGTGCAGCCGGACATGAGCGGCGTGCGCTTGCTGGCCTGCGGCCGCATGGGCCTGGGCATGGACGAGGCGCAAGCGCTGGCCGAACCGCTGCGGCCGGTGTTCGACGAGGCGGGCATGCAGCTGGAGATATCCACCCCGGACCACTGGCACCTGCGCCTGCCGGCCGATACGCCGCTGCCCGGCCTGGCTCCGCCATCGCAAGCGCTGGGCGAGGACCTGGCACAACACCTGCCGCAAGGCGCGCACGGGCGCCGTTGGCGCGTACTGCAGAACGACATCCAGGTGCTGCTGCACCAGCATGCGCTCAACGCGCAACGGCGTACGCGCGGGCAGTCGCTGGTCAACAGCTTGTGGTTGTGGGGCGGCGGACGCCTGCCGGCACCACCGACCACAACCCTGGTCGGCGTGGTCAGCGATGACCTGCTGCTGCGCGCGCTGGCCGCGCGTGCCGGCATCGCGCAGCCGTTGCGCACGGCCGACGCGGTTACCGCTGCGGGTGCGGGCTGGCTGATCGACCTGCAGGACCTGCCGGCGCACGAACTGGCCTCGCGCTGGTGGCCGCTGCTGCAGCCGCTGCTCGAACGCCAGTCCGTCGTGCTGCATTTCGCCAGCGGCGAACGCTGGCTGCACAAGCCCGGGCATCGCTGGCGTTTCTGGCGCGGGGCAGGGCGTTGAGCGTGCTGCAGCTGCGTCGGCGCGAAAGCAGGGGCACGCCGCATGGCTGGCCGGATGCGGTGCACCCGGTGCTGCAGCAGGTCTATGCCGCGCGCGGCGTGCTGGAACCCGGCCAGGTCGAGCACCGGCTGGCGCGGATGCTGTCGCCGCAATTGCTCGGCGGCATGGCGCAGGCAGTCGAACTGCTGGCCGAGGCGATCCGCGACGACTGGGCCATCCTGGTCGCTGGCGACTACGACTGCGACGGCGCCACCGGCACCGCGGTGGCCGTGCGCGGCCTGCGCCTGCTCGGCGCGCGGCGAGTGGATTACGCGATCCCCAATCGCTTTGCGCATGGCTACGGTCTGAGCGCGGCCTTCGTCGCTTCGCTGCAACCGACGCCGCAACTGATCGTCACCGTCGACAACGGCGTGGCCAGCGTCGCCGGCGTGGCGGCGGCACAGGCGCGCGGCATCAAGGTCATCGTCACCGACCACCACCTGCCCGGCGAGCAGTTGCCCGCGTGCGACGCGATGGTCAATCCGAACCTGCCCGGTGATGGCTTTCCGAGCAAGGCGCTGGCCGGTGTCGGCGTGGTGTTCTACCTGCTGCTGGCGCTGCGCGCGAGGATGCGCGAACGCGGCGCCTTCGCCGGTGCGGAACCCGACCTTTCCGGTTTGCTCGACCTGGTGGCGCTGGGCACGGTGGCCGATCTGGTGCCGCTGGATTTCAACAACCGCGTGCTGGTCGAGGCCGGCCTGCAGCGCATGCGCAGCGGCCGCGCCTGCGCCGGCATCGCCGCGCTGGTCGAGGCCGGCAAGCGCAGCTTGGCCTCGCTGTGTTCCACCGATCTGGCGTTTGCCGTGGGGCCGCGGCTGAACGCGGCCGGGCGGCTGGAAGACATGCGCCTGGGCGTGGAATGCCTGCTCACCGACGACGCGGCGCAGGCGCGCCGCCGCGCCGAACAGCTCGACGCGATCAACCGCGAGCGGCGCGAGCTGCAGGCCTCGATGGTGGCCGAAGCCGAGGTGATGGTGGCCGGCCTGGGTCATGTCGACGCGGTCGGCGTGGCGCTGTTCGAGCCGTCGTGGCATGCCGGCGTGGTCGGGCTGGTCGCCTCCAAACTGAAGGAGCGGCTGCACCGCCCGGTGATCGCCTTCGCCCCAGCCAGCGAGGACGACACCGAAAACCTCCGTGGTTCCTGCCGTTCCATTCCCGGCTTCCACATCCGGGATGCGCTGGCCGCGATCGACGCGCGCCAGCCCGGCCTGATCGAACGCTTCGGCGGCCATGCGATGGCTGCCGGGCTGAGCCTGAAAGCCACCGACTACTCGCGTTTCGCCGCCGCCTTCGACGCGATCGCGCGCGAACTGATCGAACCCGAGCGCCTGCAGGCGGTGCTGTACACCGACGGCGAGCTGCCGCCCGGCACCGCCACGCTGGCGCTGGCCCGGCAGCTGCGCGCCGCCGGCCCGTGGGGGCAAGCCTTCCCCGAGCCGCTGTTTGACAACCTGTTCGACTGCGCCGGCTGGAAGCTGATGGGCGAGACCCACCTGCGCCTGCAACTGCGCGACCCGCGCGACGGCGCCGTGCACGACGCGGTGATGTTCAACGCCTACCGTGGCCAGCCCCCGCCGCCGCGGCTGCGTACGGCCTACGAGCTGACCATCAACGACTGGCAGGGCCGCGAAACGCCGCGCCTGCTGCTGCGGCATATCGAGCCCGCCTGATCGGAAGCGCAGGAATCTCGAAGGCCAGCTCCCGCGCCACCGGCTTGCGCGCTTTTCACGTGCCTGGATCCACAATGGCGTCCCCATCCGAGGAGCACGCCCGTGATCGCACAGATCGAAGGATTGCCTGCCGGCACGCTGGGCTTTCGCGCGCACGGCCAGGTCACTGCGGAAGACTACGAGAACATCGTGGTGCCGGACGTGGAGGCGGCGTTCGCGCTCAATCGCAAGTTGCGCCTGCTGTACGTCACCGCCGACGACTTCACCGGCTTCGACCCCGGTGCCATGTGGAACGACGCAAAACTTGGCGCGCGGCATTTCAGCAGTTGGGACCGCGTGGCGCTGGTCACCGACGTGCCCTGGCTACGCGGTACCGCCACGGCCTTCAGCTTCGCCATTCCCGCCCCGTTCCGCCTGTTCCATGGCGCCGAGATCGACGATGCCAGGCGCTGGATCACCAGCCCCTGATCCTCGGCAGGGGCCCGCTCGCGGGCGATGCTCTTGAGCAGGGAACCGGGAATGGAGAGTCAAGGAATCGCAGGAGCCAAAGCATCGCCCGCGAGCGGGCTCCTGCAAGGCCGGGCCAATTGCCTACTTGCCAAGCACCGGGGAATCTGCTCAAGTTGGGGCCATGCATCTCCCTGTCGCCCGCAGCCTGACCCTCGCCGCGCTCTCCGCGCGAGGCCTCGTGCTGGTCCGCCGCAACAATAATCGCGCGAACAATAACGCCAACCGTTGGCGGGCCCGCGCGTAGCTGCAAGTTTCATCGAATACGCGAAAGAGGCCCGCCAAGTGCGGGCCTCTTTCGTTTTGTGTGCTTGATTTTTGCGCGAATCCATCCGCGCAAGGCAAACCCGGCCATCCATGGCCGATGTTTCAACTTTGTGCGGGGTTCCATCTGCGCAAGAGCAACCCCGGCCATCCATGGTCGACTCTTCACAAAAAGCGGTATTCACCATCAGCAGCCGAGGAAACCCCACCATGTGTTCGATTTTCGGAATGTTCGACCTGCAGCCGGGTGATGATCTCGCTGCCTTGCGCCGGCAAGCGCTGGAGCTGTCGCAGCGCCAGCGCCATCGCGGGCCGGACTGGAGCGGGGTGTTCGTCGATGCCGGGGTGATCCTGGTGCACGAGCGGCTGGCCATCGTCGATCCGGCCAGTGGCGCACAGCCGCTGCGTTCGCGCGACGGCGCGCTGGCGCTGGCGGTGAACGGCGAGATCTACAACCACGGCCAGTTGCGGGCCGGCAGTGGCTACGACTTCACCACCGGCTCGGACTGCGAGGTGATCAACGCGTTGTACCGCGAGCAGGGCAGCGACTTCGTGGGCCGGCTCAACGGCATCTTCGCGTTCGCGCTGTGGGACGGCGAGGCGCAGCACTACCTGATCGCGCGCGACCCGATCGGCGTATGCCCGCTGTACTGGGGCCACGATGCGCAGGGCCGCCTGTGCGTGGCCTCGGAGATGAAGGCGCTGGTCGGCGTGTGCGCCGACGTGGCGCCGTTCCCGCCGGGCCACGTCTACGACAGCGCCAGCGGCGAGTTGCGCCGCTACTACGCCAAGCCGTGGCGCGACTACGCCGCCACGCGTGGGCACGAGGTTGCCGCGCCCGTGTTGCGCCAGGCCTTCGAGCAGGCCGTGCACCGCCAGCTGATGACCGACGTGCCGTATGGCGTGCTGCTGTCCGGCGGACTGGATTCCTCGCTGGTTGCCGCCTGCGCCGCCAGGTTCGCGCGCGAGCGCATCGAGGACGGCGACCGCAGCGAGGCCTGGTGGCCACGCCTGCATTCGTTCGCGATCGGGCTGGACGGCTCGCCCGACCTGGCCGCCGCCCAGGTCGCCGCCGACGCCTTGGGCACGGTGCATCACGGTTTCGTCTACACGTTCTGGGAGGGCCTGGACGCGCTGCCAGAAGTGATCCGCCACATCGAGACCTACGACGTCACCACCATCCGCGCGGCCACGCCGATGTACCTGCTGGCGCGGCGGATCAAGGCGATGGGGGTGAAGATGGTGCTGTCCGGCGAAGGCAGCGACGAGATCTTCGGCGGCTACCTGTACTTCCACAAGGCGCCGTCGGCCGAAGCCTTCCACGAGGAAACCGTGCGCAAGCTCGACGCGCTGCACAGCTACGACTGCCTGCGCGCGAACAAGGCGATGATGGCCTGGGGCGTGGAGGCGCGGGTGCCGTTCCTCGACCTGGAGTTCATCGACGTGGCGATGGGCATGGATGCGAAGCACAAGATGGCTGGCGGCGGCAGGATCGAGAAGCACGTCTTGCGCGAGGCGTTCGACGGCGCCTTGCCGAAGGAAATCCTGTGGCGGCAGAAGGAGCAGTTCAGCGACGGCGTCGGCTATGGCTGGATCGACGGATTGAAGGCGCACGCGGAGCAGGCGGTGACCGATCGCGAATTTGCCGCCGCGGCGGCACGCTACCCTTTCAACACGCCAGCGACCAAGGAGGCATATTTCTACCGGCGCATCTTCGAGCAGCACTTCCCCGGCGAAGCCTGCGCGGCGACCGTGCCCGGCGGCAAGTCGATCGCTTGCTCCTCGCCCGCGGCGCTGGCGTGGGATCCAGCGTTCGCCAACGCCGCCGACCCCTCGGGCCGCGCGGTGAAGGGGGTGCACGAAAAGGCGCTGGCTTGAACATTCAAGGCAGCACGGTGAGCAGCGAAGCGGCCACGCACCATCCGACGATGGCGAGCGCCGGCCAGCGTGCCCGGGCGAGCAGGGCGAAGGCGCTCAGCGCAACGACGACATCGAGCGGGCGATGCACCGCGCTGGTCCACACCGGGTCGTACAACGCAGCGGCGAGCAGGCCGACCACGGCGGCGTTGACGCCGGCCAGCACACGTGCGGCATCATTGCGCGCGGCGAGTGCCTGCCAGAACGGCAGCGCGGCGGAAACCAGCAGCAGCCCCGGCAGGAAGATCGCCAGCAGGCAGACCGTGGCGCCGAGCGCGCCGCCGTGTCCGATGCCGATGCGCTCGCCCAGAAATGCCGCGAGGCTGAACATCGGGCCGGGCATCGCCTGGGCGGCACCGTAACCGGCGAGGAAGCTGTTGCCGTCGAGCCAGCCCGGATCGACCACGGTCTGTTTCAGCAAGGGCAGCACCACGTGGCCGCCGCCGAACACCAGCGCACCGGCGCGGTAGAAACCCGCCGTCACCTGGGGCCATGCCGGCGCACCGGACCACGGCAGCAGCGAGATCAGCAACAACCCGGCGAACACGGCCAACAGGGCGGCGCCGCCGCGTCGCCCATGCCGCAGCGGCAGGCGCCCACCCGGATGCGCCGTCACCGAGCGGCACAACCACGGACCCAGCAGCGCTCCCAGCGCAACCACGAACAGTTGCATCCACGCGTTGCCGCCGATCGTGACCAGCAGGGCGGCGAGCGCGGCGAGCAGCAGGCGCGGCAGGTCCGGCGTGAGCCGGCGCGCCATGCCGAGCAGGCCTTGGGCGACCACCGCCACGGCAACCAGCTTCAGGCCGTGGATCACCGCCTGACCAAGTGCGCCGGACAGATGCGTGCTCAGCACGGCGAAGGCAAACATCAGCAAGGCCGAAGGCAGCGTGAAGCCGACGAAAGCCGCCACGCCGCCCCAGCCGCCGGCCCGCAGCAAGCCGATGGAAAAGCCCAGCTGGCTGCTCGCCGGCCCCGGCAGGAACTGGCACAACGCCAGCATCTGGCCGAAACGCTCGTCGTCCAGCCAGCGCCGTCGCTCGACGAATTCGCGATGGAAATAGCCCAGGTGCGCGATCGGCCCACCGAACGAGGACGCGCCCAGTCGCAGGAAGACGGCCAGTACCTCCCGGACAGAGCCTGCCGGCGCGGACGTGTTGCTCATGCGCAATCGAACAACGCCATGAAACCGAAATCCATGTGCAACTGCATGTGGCAGTGGAGCAGCGACAAACCGCGCTGGTCGGCGGTGAAATCGACGTCCATGCTCTGGTAGCCACCCAGCATCGCCACGTCCTTGATTACGCCGGCGACGGGTTGGCCGACGATGCGGGTGATCTCGAAGCTGTGCCGATGCAGGTGCATCGGGTGGATGTCGTCACTGGCGTTGTGCATGCGCAGCCGGTAGCGCTTGCCGTACTGCAGGCGGAACCTCGGTTGCATCGAGTGCATGTCGAACGGCTGGCCGTTGATCGTCCACTGGTTGAAGCCGTGGAGGGTGGCGTTGCGCTTGGCGAAGGTCAGCTCGATGGTCTCGTCGGGAGTGGCCGGAGGTGGCGCATCCGGCGAGGCGAAACGGCGGTAGTCCCACTGGAACGGCGGCGGCTTGATCCACTGCGGCTTGCCGTCGTGGCCAGCGTACTCGACCACGATGCCCATGCCGCGGGTGCGGTCGTCATCGGCGAGGTCACCGAGTATCCACACGCCCGGATGCGTCATCTCGACGATGGCCGAAATGCGCTCGGCGGTGCCCAGCCACAACACCGGCACCGTCGCCGGGTGCGGCACCGGGTTGCCGTCCAACGCCAGCACCGTGAACGCGTGGCCGGGCAGGGCCAGGCTGCGGATCTCGGTGGCGCTGCCATTGATGACGTGCAGCAGCACGCGCTCGCCGGCACGTACGCGGATCGGCTCGCCGTGGCCGAGCATGCGGCCGTTGATCGAGAACGACTGGTAGCCGACCTCATACCCGTGCGACGCGCCAGCGGCCAGCGAGGCCTTCATCGCCGTTTCGCCGCGCTGCTGCAGGGCCGGGTCGCGCCTGTCCGGCTGCAGGAAATCCATCGCCATGTCGCCGCCCTTGCTGAAGAACGGATCGAACTCCTTCAGGGTCAGGAACACCTCGCGGTCCCAGGCCCCGGACTCGTGCGGTGGCTCGATGTACACGGGGCCGACCAGGCCGCCGTACTGGCCGAGGTCGAGATCGGCGCCGGCGCGTACATGCGTGTGATAGAAACGCAGCCCCGTCGGCCCGGGCACGAAGCCTATCCGGCGCATGCCGTGCGCCGGGATGTAAGGCGTACCTTCTTCGGCGGCGCCATCCACCGCGGCAGGCAGCGTTTGCCCGTGCCAGTGCAGTTGCTCGGGCGTGTCGGTGTCGTTGTGGATGTCCACCAGCACCGGCCGGCCCTGTTTCAGCCGCAACAGCGGCCCGGGGAACTGGCGGTTGTAGGTACGCGTGGACACGACGTGGTCGGGTGCCAGCTCCACCAGGCTGCGGCCGATGCGCAGCGTGTGGTCGGCAGGGCGCTGCGATAGCGGCGACGGCATGGCCAGCGCGCCGCCGGCCTGGAGCAGCCCGGGCACGGCGCCAGCCAGGGTCAGACCACCCAGTTTCAGGAATTCTCGGCGGTCGATCGGCATGGCCAGCTCCGTTCGGGGACAAACGCGGCCAGTGTAGTGCGCCAGGCCGCGAAGGCAGCGCCGCCTCTGGTATTCTTGCGTGCTTGCCTCCCACCAAGATTTCACGATGATCGAGACCAATCCCGTCCATGCGCAGATCGACGACCTTCGCGGCCGCGTCGAAGCGCTTAGGGGGTATCTTTGACTACGCCACCAAGCGCGAACGCCTCGAAGAAGTAACCCGCGAACTGGAGAGCCCCACCGTGTGGGACGACCCGGCCAACGCGCAGGAGCTGGGCCGCGAACGCGCCCGATTGCACACCATCGTCCACGGCATCGACACGCTGACTGCCGGCCTGGACGACGCCGGTGACCTGCTGGAGATGGCCGTCGCCGACGGTGATGACGACACCGCGCAGTCGGTGATCGACGACCTGGCCAAGCTGGAGTCGCAGGTCGGCAAACTGGAGTTCCAGCGCATGTTCTCCGGCAAGATGGATGCGATGAACGCGTTCGTCGACATCCAGGCCGGCGCCGGCGGCACCGAGGCGCAGGACTGGGCCGAGATGCTGCTGCGCATGTACCTGCGTTGGGCCGAGTCGCGCGGCTGGAAGGTCGAGCTGATGGAAGTCAGCGGCGGCGACGTGGCCGGCATCAAGTCCGCCACCTTCCGGGTCGAGGGCGACTATGCCTACGGCTGGCTGAAGACCGAGATCGGCGTGCACCGGCTGGTGCGCAAGAGCCCGTTCGATTCGGACAACCGCCGGCACACCAGTTTCACCTCGGTGTTCGTTTCGCCGGAAGTGGACGACAGCATCGAGATCGACATCAACCCGGCCGACCTGAAGACCGATGTGTACCGTTCGTCGGGCGCCGGCGGCCAGCACGTCAACAAGACCGAGTCGGCGGTGCGCATCACCCACGTGCCCACCAATACGGTGGTGGCCTGCCAGACCGAGCGCAGCCAGCACGCCAACCGCGACCGTGCGATGAAGATGCTGGCCGCCAAGCTGTACGAGCTGGAAGTGCAGAAGCGCAATGCCGAGCGGGATGCATTGGAAGCCACCAAGTCCGACATCGGCTGGGGCAGCCAGATCCGCAACTACGTGCTGGACCAGAGCCGCATCAAGGATCTGCGCACCGGCATCGAGCGGTCGGATACGCAGAAGGTACTCGACGGCGATCTCGACGAGTTCATCGAGGCCAGCCTGAAATCCGGTCTCGAAGCCGGCGCCAAGCGCATCGACGCCTGACACCGGATTCCCTTCGACCCGCTCACTGACGAGGTGACCCGCATGAACAGCAAGAAGATCGGCACCCTCCTGATCGCCTTCGCTGCGCTGACGGCGTTCGGCGCGACAGCGCAGTCGCAGCAGGGCAGTGCCGGCCAGGGCATCAAGCAGGACGCGAAGGCGGTCGGCCACGGCGTCGCCGACGGCGCCCGCGATGTCGGCCACGCGACCAGGCATGTGGCCAGGAAGATCGGCCACGGCGCGAAAGAGGCGGGCACCGGCATCGGCCATGGCGCAAAGAAGGCCGGCATCGCCGTCGGCCACGGTGCGCGCGAGGGCTGGGATGCCACCAAGCGCGGCGTCAAGCAGATTTTCGACAAGGGCAATTGAGCGCCGCCCCATCCACGAGACACTCGCTGTCCAGCGCACGCTGGCAGCCACGGAACCATCCATGAGCGAAGTCACCGACACCCTTCCCGTCGACGAGAACAAGTTGATCGCCGAGCGCCGCGAGAAACTGAAGGCGCTGCGCGGGCAGGGCATAGCATTCCCGAACGACTTCAAGGTCGACAGCTTCGCCGGCGACCTGCAGGCCGAGTTCGCCGACAAGGACGTGCACACGGCCGAGGCGGTCGAGGCTGCTGCGCGCCGGGTGAAGATGGCCGGGCGCATCGTGCTCAAGCGCGTGCAGGGCAAGGTCAGCTTCGTGCAGCTGCAGGATTTCAGCGGGCGCATCCAGTTGTTCATCCACGCCGGCACGCTGGGCGAAGCCTACGAGGCGTTCAAGGGCTGGGACGTGGGTGACATCGTGGGCGCCGAAGGCGTGCTGATGCGCACCAAGACCGGCGAACTTTCCGTCCGGGTCGACCAGCTGCGCCTGCTGACCAAGAGCCTGCGCCCGCTGCCGGACAAGTTCCATGGTCTGGCCGACGTGGAGCAGCGCTATCGCCAGCGCTACGTCGACCTGATTGTCACCGAAGAGTCGCGCCGCACCTTCATGCTGCGCTCGCGCATCATCGGCTACATGCGCCAGTGGCTGGAGGCGCCGTCGCGCCGCTTCATGGAAGTGGAGACGCCGATGATGCAGGTCATTCCCGGCGGCGCCACGGCCAAGCCGTTCGTCACCCACCACAATGCGCTGGATCTGGACCTGTACCTGCGCGTGGCGCCGGAGCTGTACCTGAAGCGCCTGGTAGTCGGCGGCTTTGAGCGCGTCTACGAGATCAACCGCAACTTCCGCAACGAGGGCGTGTCGACCCGGCACAACCCCGAATTCACCATGCTGGAGCTGTACCAGGCGTACGCCACCTACCACGAGATCATGGACCTCACCGAGGCGGTGATCCGCGACACCGCGCAGGCCGTGCTTGGCACCACGCAACTGGAATGGGACGGCGCCGCGATCGACGTCGGCCCGGTGTTCCGCCGCTGGCGCATGGAAGACGCCGTGCTCGAGCACAACCCCGAGATCCGCCGCGAGGAACTGCGTAATCGCGAGGCGATGGCTGCGCACGCGAAGCGCCTCGGCGTGCAGGTCAAGCCCGGTTACGGCTGGGGCAAGCTGCTGCTGGAGATCTTCGAGAAGACCGTCGAGCACACCCTGGTGCAGCCCACCTTCATCACCGCCCATCCGGTCGAGGTGTCGCCGTTGGCGCGCGAGAGCGACACCGACAAGGGCATCACCGACCGCTTCGAGCTGTTCGTCGGCGGCAAGGAAATCGCCAATGGCTTCTCCGAGTTGAACGACCCGGAAGACCAGGCCGCGCGCTTCCAGACCCAGGTCGACGCCAAGGACGCCGGCGACGACGAGGCGATGCATTTCGACGCCGACTACATCCGCGCGCTGGAGGTGGGCCTGCCGCCCACCGGTGGCCTCGGCATCGGTATCGACCGCCTGGTGATGCTGCTGACCGGTTCGTCCTCGATCCGCGACGTGCTGCTGTTTCCGTACATGCGGCCGGAAGCGTGAGCGTCGACGTGCCCGCGCTGCAGGATCTGGCCGCGCCCGACGGCGTGTGCTACGGCTGCGGCAGCGCCCATCCGCGCGGGCTGCACATCAAGAGCCACTGGCACGAGGACGGCGTGCACGTGGTCAGCACGCACCTGCCGGGGGCGGATTTCCACGGCTGGCCGGGGCTGGTCTACGGCGGCCTGATCGCGATGCTGGTGGACTGCCATTCCAACTGGACGGCGATGGCCTACCACTACCGCGCCGAACACCGCGCGCCGGACAGCAAGCCGCGCATCGACTGCGTCACCGGCAGCCTCGGCATCAAGTTCCTCAAGCCCACGCCGATGGACGTGCCGCTGACGCTGAAGGCGCGCGTCGAGGGCGACGTCGGGCGCAAGACGCGCGTGCTGTGCGAAGTCTATGCGGGCGAGGTGCTCACCGCGGTGGGCGATTCGGTCTTCGTGCGTGTCGACACCGCCCGGCTGGCCGAGGCCGCGCGGAACGCCTGAGGGGTGGCGTGGGTTAAACTTGCGGTTTCGCAAAAGCCCGGAGCCTGCGCCATGTGGTTTGCCATCCTCGGAACGGACGTCGCCGACTCGCTGGAGAAGCGCAAGGGCGCACGGCCGGCGCACATCGCGCGCCTGCAGGCGCTGCTGGACGAGGGCCGCCTGTTCGTGGCCGGCGCATTCCCGGCGATCGAGTCCGAGGATCCGGGCCCGGCCGGCTTCAGCGGCAGCCTGATCCTCGCCGAGTTTCCGTCGCTGGTCGAGGCCCGCGCCTGGGCCGACGCCGATCCCTACGTCGCCGCCGGTGTCTATGCCGACGTGCAGATCAAGCCGTTCCGCAAGGCCCTGCCGGCATGAGCGAAGCGATGGTCGAGCAGATCCGCCAGCGGCTGACCCGGGCCCTGGCGCCGACCGAGCTGGAGATCGTCGACGAGGGCCACCTGCATGCCGGCCACGCCGGCGAGGGCAAGGGGCATTTCCACGTGCGCATCGTCAGCGCGGCCTTCGCCGGGTTGCTGCCGATCCGCCGCCACCGCCTGGTTTACGCCGCGCTGGACGGCCTGATGGACAACGGGATACATGCGCTGTCGATCGATGCCACGAGCAAGTGACTAAAAACAATAAGTTGGATTGATATCCTGAACCAATACTTCACGCCGGAACGCGTTGCAGCGCCGCTCCGCGTTTGGCACAGTGCCTTGTCGCCCGGCTGCACGGGCATTACCGCTGACCCGTTGAACACTGCATGCGCCTGAGCACCATCAAACTCGCCGGTTTCAAGTCCTTCGTGGACCCGACCACCCTGCACCTGCCGAGCAACATGATCGGCGTCGTCGGCCCCAACGGCTGCGGCAAATCCAACATCATCGACGCGATCCGCTGGGTGATGGGCGAGAGCGCGGCCAGCCGCCTGCGCGGCGATTCGCTGACCGACGTGATCTTCTCCGGCTCCAACACGCGCAAGCCGGTGGGGCAGGCCACGGTCGAACTGATCTTCGACAATGCCGACGGTTCGGTGCAGGGCGAGTACGGGCAATACGCCGAGATCTCGGTAAAGCGCCAGGTCACCCGCGACGGCCAGTCTTCCTACTATCTCAACGGCGCGCGCTGCCGCCGCCGCGACATCACCGACCTGTTCCTCGGCACCGGCCTGGGCCCGCGCAGCTACTCGATCATCGAGCAGGGCATGATCAGCCAGATCATCGAGGCGCACCCGGAAGAACTGCGCACGCATCTGGAAGAAGCCGCCGGCATCTCCAAGTACAAGGAGCGGCGCAAGGAAACCGAAAGCCGCATCAAGGCGACCCGCGAAAACCTCGACCGCGTGCGTGACGTGCGCGACGAGGTCGACAAGCAGCTCGAACACCTGAACCGCCAGGCCCGCGCCGCCGAACGCTGGAAGGCGCTGAAGGAAGAGCAGACCCGCAAGGAAGCCGAACTGCGCGCGCTCGAATACCGCGGTCTCAAGAGCCAGCACGACGGCGAAGGCGCCGGCCTGTCCGCGGCCGAGATCGAGATCGAGAAGCAGCTGGCCCGCCAGCGCGAGATCGAGGCGCGCATCGAAAGCATGCGCGAGCGTCACACCGACGCCAGCGAGCACCTCAACGCGGTACAGGCCGACGTGTACAAGGTCGGCGCCGAGATCGCCCGCGTCGAGCAGCAGGTACGCCACAACAAGGAGAGCGCCGAGCGCCTGCAGCGCGCCCATGCCGACAGCGAACGCGAGCACGCCGAGCTGGCCGCGCACATCGCCACCGATCGCGAGCAGATCGAAACCTTGCGCATGGCGCTGGCCGAAGGCGAACCGAAACTCGAGGCGCTGCACCAGCTGCAGGAGGACACCGCCGAAGCCCAGCGCAGCACCGAGGCGAAGCTGGCCGACTGGCAGCAGCGCTGGGATGGCCATACCCGCAACGCAGGCGAGTCCAACCGTGCTGCCGAGGTGGAGCGTACCAAGCTCAATTACCTGGACCGCCAGGGCATCGACCTGGCGCGCCGCCGTGAAGCACTGGAAGCCGAGCAGAAGGCCACCGACATGGTCGCCCTGACCGCCGCCGGCGAACAGCTGCACGGCGAGCACGACACCCAGCGCGAGCGTGTGGAAACCCTGGGCAGCCTGCTCGACCAGCACAAGTCCCGGCACGAAAAGGTGCAGGAAGAAGAACGCCAGGTGTTGTCCTCGCTCAACGAGATACGCCAGCAACTGCAGACCGCGCGTGGCCGGCAGGCCTCGCTGGAAGCGCTGCAGCATGCCGCGCTCGGCCAGGAAGAGAACGCCGCCAGCAGCTGGCTGGCCCGCCTCGGCCTGACCGCGTCGCGCCGCCTCGGTGAATCGCTGCAGGTCGAGAACGGTTGGGAAACCGCCGTCGAAACCGCCTTGAGCGGCTTCCTCGACAGCGTGCTGGTGGAAGGGTCGCACGCGCTGGCCGCCGAGTTCACGGCACTCGACAACGCCGACGTCGCCTTGCTCGATGCCGTCGAAGGTGGCGCCGGCGCCGCCGGCACACTGGCCGCGCACGTGCGCGGTCCCGCCGCGGCCATGGCCATCCTCGGCCATGTGCTCACCGCCGAATCGCTGGACGACGCGCACCGGCAGGTGGTTTCGCTGGCCGCACTGGCGCCGTACCAGTCGGTGATGACGCGCAGCGGCGAGTGGCTGGGCCCCGGCTGGGCCCGCGTGCGCCGGGCACAAGGCAGCCAGGTCGGCGTGCTGGCGCGCGAGCGCGAATTGCGCACGCTGGCCGAACAGATCGCCACGCTGGAGGCGCAACTGGAAGAGGCGGGCGAGCGGCTCGAGGCCCTGCGCACCAACAAGTTCGAAACCGAGCGCGCACGCGACGACGCCCAGCGCGAGCTGTACAACGCGCACCGCCGCCAGTCCGAACTGGCCGGCCAGTTGCAGAGTCATCGCGGCAAGCTGGAAACCGCGCGGGCCCGCGCCGAGAAGGTCAGCGGCGAACTGGCTGACCTGGCCGCCCAGCTCGACGAATTGCAGACCCAGACCCGCGAGGCCCGCGCCCGGCTGGATGAATCGGTCGGCCTGATGGGCGATCTGGAAGACCAGCGCCGCGAGCTGGAAAACGAGCGACGCGGCCTGCTCGAGGCACGCGAGGAAGCGCGCATGAATGCGCGCGAGGCAGCCGATCAATCCCACGCGCTCGCGCTCTCGCTGGAGTCCAAGCGCTCGTCGCTGCACTCGCTGGAACAGGCATTGGGGCGCATGGATGCCCAGTTGCGCCAGATCGAGGCGCGCCGCAGCGAAATCGCCGAGCAGCTTGCTGCCGGCTCCGACCCGATCGCCGAACTGGAAGCCGAGCGCCAAGCCTATCTGGACCAGCGCCTGCTGGTCGACAAGCAACTGGTCGAAGCGCGTCGCGCGCTGGAAGATTGCGACCTCGAGTTCCGCAAGCTCGAACAGGAACGCCACCTGGCCGAACAGGATCTGGCGGCCCTGCGCGAAGGCCTTTCGCAAAAACGCCTCGCCGCGCAGGCGCTGCAGCTGCGTGCCGAACAACTGGCCGAGGCAATCACCGCGTCGGGGCTGGAGCTGGAGCCCCTGCTGGCCGAGCTGGCCGACGACATCGATGCCGACCAGTGGCGCACACAGCTGGCCGAGCTTGGTCACAAGATCATCCGGCTGGAGCCGGTCAACCTGGCCGCGATCCAGGAACACGCCGAGCAGAGCGAGCGCAAGACCTACCTCGACAACCAGCTCACCGACCTGGTCGACGCGATGGCGACGCTGGAAGGCGCGATCAAGAAGATCGACCGCGAGACCCGCCAGCGTTTCAAGGAAACCTTCGACAAGGTCAACGCCGGCGTGCAGGAACTGTTCCCGCGCCTGTTCGGCGGCGGCCATGCCTACCTGGAACTGACCGGCGACGATCTGCTCAACACCGGCGTGACGATCATGGCGCGTCCGCCGGGCAAGCGACCCTCCAACATCTCGCTGCTGTCCGGCGGCGAGAAGGCGCTGACCGCGGTGTCGCTGGTGTTCGCCATCTTCGGCCTCAACCCCGCGCCGTTCTGCCTGCTCGACGAGGTCGACGCACCGCTGGACGAGGCCAACGTGGGCCGCTTCTCCAGTCTGGTGAGCGAGATGAGCGAACACGTGCAGTTCATCTTCATCAGCCACAACAAGGCCACCATGGAAGCCGCCACCCAGCTGTGCGGCGTGACCATGCGCGAGCCCGGCGTGTCACGGCTGGTGCAGGTGGATCTGGCCGAAGCGGCTAAACTGGCGGGAGCTGCCTGAAGGAACCGATGATGACCGTGCAACCCTTGCTTGCCTTTGCCTGGAACGCCGCCGTCGGCATTCCCATGCTGGTCGTGGGGCTGGTCGTGCTGGCACTGATCTGGTTGTTCGGCCAGCCGCGGAAGGAGCAGGGCAAGCGCAGGGCAGCGGGCGATGCTCACACGCACGGACACGCGCGGCGCGAGCCCACCATGGGCGGCTCCAGCTTGGCCGACAACCCGGCCTTCAGCCTGGGCGACACCTCGGCGACGCCGCAGCAGGGCGAGCTAGACGTCGGTCTGCGTGAGGAACTGGAGCGCCTCGGCGCCACGCTCTCCGGCGAACGCCATGCCGCCAAGCCGGCCGAGCGCCTGACCGAACGCCTGGCCGGCCATGCCGCCTCGATCGTGGACACCTTGCGCGCGCCCGCCGAACCCACCGCCGAACCCACCGCCGAAGCGCCCGCTGCCGCGCCGGTGCCGCCGCCAGCGCCGCCCACCGCCAAGCCGGCGCCGCGCTCGGAGCTGGGTCGGCGCCCGGCCGACAAGCCGGTGGAACGCATCGTCACGCTGTTCGTGGTGGCCCGCGACGGCGCGCGTTTCAACGGCCCGGACCTGGTGGTCGCCACCGAGAAGGCCGGGCTGGAATTCGGCGACATGGGCATCTACCACCGGCTGGTGGACGGCAAGCGCGAACTCGGGCCCATCTTCAGCGTCGCCAACATGCTCAAGCCGGGCAATTTCGACCTGGCCCGGCTGGACGCGCTGCAGACTCCGGGGGTCAGCTTCTTCATGACCTTGCCCGGACCCATTCCCGCGCTCGACGCCTGGGACGCCATGCTGCCCACCGCGCAGCGGCTGGCCGAACTGCTGGATGGCCAGGTGCTCGACGAGGAGCGCAATGCGCTGGGTCGTCAGGGCATCGCGCACATCCGTGATCAATTGCGCGGATGGGACCGCGACCACGAAGGTGAAGAAATCATCTTCGGTCGTTGAGCGGCTCGCCTTGCCTGACCGGGAGCGGGAACCATGACGATTGGCTTGCGCTGGAAAGTCGCCGCCGCCCTTGCTGCCCTCGTGCTGGCGGCGCTGGCCTGGAACGGGGTGTCGCGCTACCTCGCCGCCCGCCATGCCGACGAACTGATCCAGGAATCCCGGCGTGCCGCGGCGCTGCAGGCCGAACAGGCGAAAGCCCGTGCACGACAGCGCCATGACCAACTGGCGCGCGACCTGCGCCAGCGTCGGGAGGAACTGGCCAGCAATTATCGCCAGGTGGCCGACCAGGCCCGCGAATACCAGGCCCGTCGCGTCGTGCAGCTGGAACGCCAGCAGGAGCAGGACAGGCGCGTCGCCGCCAGTTACCTGCTGGACGAAAACCAGCAATGCGCCAACGGCATCGTGATCGATCGCCGCGGCTCCACCTTCACCCAGGCCCGCGGCCGCGGCGGCGGGCCGATCCGTTGCCAGGGCGACAAGGCCCTCGAACCACTGCGCTGATTCCGCACCGGGGTCGCGGATAGTCACTGGGCTTGGCCTCTGACGCCGTTCGCGATGGTCAGTCGAGATTGTCCATCACGTCATCGAGGTTCTGGCGCAGTTCGTCGATGCCATCCCACGGGTCGCTGCGCAGCCGCGCCAGCCGCTTCGGCGCGGAATGGATGTCGAAGTCGTGGCCGCTTTTCAGCTTGCCCAGTTCGGTCCAGCGCAGCGGCATCGCCACCGGCGCACCGGGCCGGGCGCGCAGCGAGTACGAGGCCACGCTGGTGGCGCCGCGACTGTTGCGCAGGTAGTCGACGTAGATCAGCCCCTCGCGTAGTGCCTTGCTGGCGGTGGCGATGAACTCCAGCGGATGGGCCTGCGCGAGCGAGCTGGCGAACGCCTGGGCGAAGGCTTTCACCTGCGGCCACGGACCACCGGGATTGATCGGCAGCACCACGTGCAGGCCCTTGCCGCCGGTGGTGCGCACGAACGACTCCAGCCCCACCTGCGACAGCAGCTTGCGCACCAGTCGTGCCGCGGCCACCACGCGATCCCAGGCCACGTTCTCGCCGGGATCGAGGTCGAACACCACGCGGTCGGCCTTGTCCGGCTGTCTGACGGTCGCACCCCAGGGGTGGAATTCCAGCACGCCGAACTGCACCAGTTCGATCACCGAGCTGGCATCGCGTGGATAGATGTAGCTGGCCTGCGTGCCGGATTCTTCCTTCAGCTTCACGCTGCCGACGTGCTTGAGGCCCGGGATCATGTGCTTCTGGAAGAAGCAGTCCTTCCCGGTGCCTTCCGGGCAGCGGATGACCGAGGTGGGGCGGTCCACCACGCCGGGCAGGAACCAGTCCATCACACTGGCGTAGTAGTCGGCCACTTGCTGTTTGGTGATGCCGTCCCCGGGATACACCACGCGATCGGGATGGGTGATGGTGATGTCGGCGGCGGGTGCCTCGTTTTCGCCTTTGCGGCGATTCCGGGCCGGACGCGTGGATGGGGCACGATCGCTGTCACGCAGATCTGCGGCGGTCTTGTCGGTACGCATGGTCTTCAGGTCCGGTTGGCGCAGCAGGTGCTTGTTGCCGATACCACGGTAGTACACCTCGGCCCCCGTGTTCGGTTCGACCCGACATGCGTCGCGCAGCTAACGTGTCGATCGTGTGCATGTGAAAGCCGGGTGCCTCGGCGGGTAGGTCAGCAACGGCTGCCTTCAAGGTTGCCCAATCCCCAACCCCCGTATGGAGGTATCGCTCGCGAGCGCGCTCCTGCGGAGCGTGCCTGTCAGCGGAACGTCACCCGACAACCGACGTAGATCGCGCGGCCAGGACCGGGTTCGTAGTAGCGGCCGGTGGATTCGTTGACGATGACCGAGCCGATGTAGCGGCGGTCGAACAGGTTGTCCAGGCGCAGGAAGGGCGCCACCTGCACGCGGATGCTGTCGATGACGTAACCCATGCTGGCGTCGACCAGCGCGTAGCCCGGTGCACGCGCGGTATTGACATCGTTGGCGACGACCGCGCCGATCGCTGACAGCTGCAACCGGGCATGCCAGCCGCGGGCGCCGCCCCAGCGGAGGCTGGCGTCCAGCGCCGAGCGCGGCACGCCGGCGATGCGCGTGCCGCTGCCGTCCGGCGATTGGGTGAAGCGTGCATCGAGCCAGGTGTAGGCGAGATGGGCCTGCCAGCGCGGGGCCAGGGTCAGATGCAGTTTGGCTTCGATGCCGCGTCTTTTCGCACGGCCGCGATTGCGGTACGTGGTGCGGCCGTCGGTGTTGCTGTCCACCGCCAGCTCGTCGCGCGTGTCGGCCTGGAACCACGCCAGCTCGATGCTGTTGTCACCGACCAAGCGCCACTTCGAACCGAGTTCGAGGTTGGTCGAACGGGCGGCGGCCAGGCCCAGGTTGAGGCCGCTGCCGCCATCGCTGCGATAGCCGAGTTCGCTGAAGGTGGGCGTTTCGAAACCGTGTCCCCACGACGCGTACAGATGCCAGTTGCCGGTGGCGCGGAACAGCGCGCCGGCGACCGGATTGGTGGCGCTGTAGACACGCTGGCCGCTGTCGTCGGGGTTGCCGGCGGTGATGTAGCGATCGTCCACGCGGAAATGCACGCTGCTGTGCCGCACGCCGCCGCTGAGCGACCAGCGCGACGACAGCTTCCAGCTGGCCTGCGCGTACTGGTCGAAATCCCACACCACGTCCTGCTCGTCGCGGCGCAGGGCGCCGATCACGCCCAGCGTGTCGCCGACGAAATTCTCGTAGCCGCGGCGCTGCTGGTTCTGGCGGTCCCAACTGCTGCCCACGATCAACTCAAATGGGCGTCCGCCAAGCCGGCCCTCCCGGCGCCGGCGCAGATCCACGCCGCCGTAGCCGCCATCCAGATCGACGACGCCGCCGGCGCTGAGCGCGCTGGCCTGTGCCACCGGCGGTATCGACAGGATCTGTTGCACCGCGCGTCGACCGTAGTAGGTCAACGCGCGCCATTCGCCGCCGCGCTCGTCATCGTGTTCGGCGACAAGGCCGAGCTGGTTCTGCCGCACGCTCTTGCGGGTGTCATAGATCAGCGCCGATGGCGCGGCCTGGCGCGGATCGGCCCGGTATTCCGGCCAGGTGAGCCCCTTCGGGTCCTGCGCATGCGGCAGCAGCACGCTGTTGGCCACCACCGTGACGCGGTTGCCGCCGCCCAGCGCGAAGCGCAGTTTGGCGTTGCCGTTGTAGCGGGTGGCTCGGCTGTGCCGGCGGAAACCGTCGCCGTCGAGGCGCGACAGGTCGAGGTTGTAGTCGAGGTCGCCGGCGATGCCGCGCGTGCCCAGTTCGACGCGCTGACCGGCGTAACGCCCCGCGCCGAACATCATCCGCCACTCCGGTGGATCGGTGCCGTCGGCGGTGAACAGCTGGATCACGCCGCCGGAAGAATTGCCGTACAGCGCCGAGAACGGTCCGCGCAACACCTCGATGCGATCGGCCGCGCCGAGGCTGAAGTTCGACACCTGGCCCTGACCGTCCGGCATGGTGGCGGGAATGCCGTCCACGTACAGCCGCACGCCGCGCACGCCGAAGGTGGTGCGCGCACCGAAGCCGCGGATCGAGATCTGTTCGTCCTGCGCCGCATTCTGCCGGTCACGCGCCAGTACGCCGGGCACCTCGCGCAGGGATTCGGATGGATCGATCGATGCCCGATTCGCCTGGATCTGCTGCAGGCTCACCGCGTCGATCGACACCGGCAGCTCGAACGGTTGCTGCGCGTGGCGGGTCGCGGTGACCACTACCACAGGCAGGGTGGCGGCCGCCTCGCGCGCCGCACCGGGGGGCACCTCATCCTGCGCCAGGGCGGGGAGGGCCCAGACGGCCAGCCCCGTCGCCAACAGCATCGACCGGCAAGCGGCGCCGCGGCTCATCCGCATGAGCGGCCCGTGCAGCAAATCCGATGTGCATGGATGACAAGGTGCATGTCTGCCGCCTGATTGCCGGTTCCGTCCCATGGATGATCGCCGCGAAGCAGTCGCCCCTTCGCGGGCAACGCGCAGACCATCACCTCGTTGCCGCTGGTGGCGTCCAGTCCGCCATGGTCGCCGGCCGCGATCGCCGCGCATTGCCGGCCATCCACAGCATAGGACATCGGCGTTGCCTGGCCTTCGGGCATCGGTGCCCAGGCGACAGATTCGGCCCGCGCGATTGGCAAGGCCCGCGAGGCGGGTGCATAGTGCCCAGGAGAGACTGGAGAGGATCCCGTGGGACGGTCGTGAAGCGCCCGTCGCCCCCAGCATTCATCCCTGCAGGGTGCGACGCGTCAGGATCGGTACGGGAGGGACATGATGGCCATGACCGAACCACCCACGCTGGAGCGCGATCGGTTCTCGCACTCCGTGCTGCAGGCCCTGCCGATCGCGGCGTACACCACCGATGCCGAGGGCACGATCACCTTCTTCAACGAGGCAGCCGTCGAGCTGATGGGACGGCGCCCCGAGGCGGGCAGGAAGTGGTGCATCCCGGCGCGGTTGTTCCGCCTCGATGGCACGCCGCTGGCGCACGACCAGTGCCCGATGGCCATCGCGATACGCGAGGCGCGAACCCTGTACGGCGAGACAACCATCGCCGAGCGCTCCGACGGCCAGCGTGTACACGTTGCCGAGTACCCGACTCCGCTGTTCGACGAGGGCAGGCTGGTCGGCGCGGTGAACATGCTGGTGGACATCACCGACCAGCAGGAGGCGGAGCAGGCCAACCGGGATCTCGCGCGCCGGCTGAAGCAACGCCTGGCCGAACGCACACGCCTTGCGGAGGCCCACATCGAGCGCCTGCACCGCAGCGAGCGCTACTTCCAGCTGCTGGTGTCCAACGTCACCGACTACGCGATCTTCATGCTCGATCCCGAAGGCCAGATCACCAACTGGAATACCGGTGCCGAACGCATCAAGGGCTACCGCGCCGACGAGATTGTCGGCCAGCATTTTTCCCGCTTCTACACCGAGGAGGACCGCAGGCTCGGCAAGCCCGCGATCGCCCTGGCCACGGCGCTGCGCGAGGGGCATTACGTCGCCGAGGGCTGGCGGGTCCGCAAGGATGGCGGCCGCTTCTGGGCCAGCGTGGTGATCGATCCGGTTTTCGACGACGGCGCCCTGGTCGGCTTTGCCAAGATCACCCGCGACGTGTCCGAGCGCAGGCAGGCGGAGGCAGCGCTGATCGAGAGCGACGAACTGGCGCGCGGCATCATCGACTCCGCGCTGGACGGCTTCGCGCAACTGGACGAGGCGGGCCGGATCGTGCGCTGGAACCCGCAGGCCGAGGCGATGTTCGGCTGGTCCCGGGCGGAGGCGCGGGGCCAGGTGCTGGCGGTCCTGCTCGGCCCGCCCGGCGAACCCGAACGCCTGGCCGTCGAGCTGAAGCCCGGTGTGGCGCGGGGTGCCAAACGCGGCGCCACGCGGCAAAGCGAGATGATCAACCGCGTGGGCGCGCGGATACCGGTGGAGCTGAGCGTCAGCACCTTGACCGTGCGCGGCAAGTCGCGCACCAACGTGTTCATCCGCGACCTCAGCGAAAAGATCCAGATCGAGGCGCAACTGCGCCAGGCGCAGAAGATGGAGGCCGTCGGCCAGCTCACCGGCGGCCTGGCGCACGATTTCAACAACCTCCTGCAGGGCATCATCGGATCGCTGGACTTGATCCAGATGCAAGCTGGCGCGGGCGACATCGCCAATGTGGAGCGCTTCGTCCAGGGTGCGCTGAACTCGGCCAACCGCGCCGCCGCCATGACCCACCGGCTGCTGGCGTTCTCGCGCCGCCAGCCGCTGGACCCGCGCCCGGTGGCGACCAACCCGCTGATCTTGTCGATGGCGGAGTTGCTGCGACGCACTGTCGGCGAGTCGGTGACGCTCACGTTCGAACTCGCACCCGACCTGTGGCTGACCCTGTGCGACCCGAACCAGCTGGAAAGCGCCTTGCTCAACCTGACCATCAACGCCCGCGATGCGATGCCCGATGGCGGCAACCTGCTGATCCGTTCAAGCAACATGGATGCGGGCGCCATCAAAAGCGACAACTGGTCGGAGGCCGGCGGCGGTCAATACATCTGCATCGAAGTGGCGGACGAGGGCGTGGGCATGAGCCCCGAGGTGCTGGAGCACGCCTTCGAGCCCTTCTTCACGACCAAGCCGGCGGGGCGGGGCACGGGCCTGGGGCTGTCGATGATCTACGGTTTCGCGAGACAGTCGAACGGTTATTGCGACATCCGCAGCGAACCGGGCCAGGGCACGTCGATCAGGCTCTACCTGCCTCGCCACGTCGCTGCGCTGCAGGAAAAGGCCGGGCAGGCGGACGCCGTCCTGCACGCGCTGTCCAGCGACGAGTTCGTGCTGGTGGTGGATGACGAGAAGGTGGTGCGCCACGTGGTGGTGGAGGTGCTGAACCAGCTGGGCTATGCCGTGCTGGAAGCGGAGAATGCCGATGCCGCACTGGCCGCGATCGAGTCCCGCGGGAACCTGCACATGCTGATTTCGGACATCGGCCTGCCGGGCATGAATGGCCGCCTGCTCGCCGAGATCCTGCGCGAGCGCCAGCCCGGCCTGAAAGTGCTGCTGATGACCGGCTATGCCGCCGATGCATCATCGGCCACGGGATTTCCCGCAGGCATGGAACTGATCGCCAAGCCGTTCACGGTGAATGCCCTGGCCGATCGCCTGCGCCGGATGCTGGGCGATGGTTCGGACCAGGACGCGATCGACGGGAAGGCGTGAGACGGCGGAAGCCTGTCTCAGGGATGCGGCGGGGCGGGGGGTAGGGCCAACAGGTCGCGGACGATCTGTCGCAGCATTTCCACCGATACCGGCTTGTTGATCATGCGGACCTGCGGGAACTCTTCCGCGAGCGCGGTGAGATCACCCCCGGACATCACCACGAACGGGATCTTGCGCTTCTGCAAGGCCACCATGACCGGCCAGGCGTTCTCCCCGCGCAGGCCGACGTCGATCATCGCCGCGTCGAACGGGCTGGCCTCGACCTCGTTGAGAGCGTCGACCAGATTGAGGTCGACCAGCACTTCCAGGCCCATGGCCTGCAGTGCGTCCTCCATTACCATCGCGACCACGGGATCGTCCTCGACCACCAATACGCGCTTGCAATCTTCCTCTTGCATGGCCGCCGCCTCGTCCTGCCCTGTGCAGGCATTGTAGACGTACCGCGATCACTTGGGCTGCCGCTGCAGGAAGGACTGCGGCCGGGGGTTCGGACCGTCAAGGCCACCACCCGGGCGAAGGGGCGGGAGAACCGGCTCGCCCGGCCGAGATGCTACGCCGGGACGCCCGCGGCGTCGGCTGCAGCGGGCAGGTGGATGCGTTGCGCCGTCAGTTCGATGCCGCAGAGATCGAGTGCCCGGATACTGGTGGTCATGAAGTCGATGAAGGCGCGGATCCGCTTCGGCAGTTGCTGCCGGCTCAGGTAGCACAGGTAATGTCCGCGATCATCTGGCGCATCCTGTTCCAGGCACGCCACCAGCGCACCGTCGCGCAGCGCCTCGCTTGCCTGGTATGCAGGGAGCTGGGCCAATCCCTGGTTGTCGAGCACCGCACGCATGGCAAGTTCGGGGTCGTTGACGACGATGGCTCCGTCCGGCGTGATGCTGCGCTTCTGGCCGTCGACCTTGAAATCCCAGCTTTGCAGGCGGCCACTGGCCAGGCGCTGGTTGATGCATGAGTGGGCGACCAGGTCATCGACCGAGTCGGGCAAGCCGTGCTGACTGGCGTACCGGGGCGACGCGCAAACGTGCATCTGCATCGGGATCAGCTGCTTGGCGATGATCTGGCTGTCGTCCAGGCGGCCATCGCGGAAGGCGACGTCGAAGCCGTCGGTCGCGAAATCCACCGTGCCTTCATCCAGCAGCAGCTCGAGCGTCACCGCGGGAAAGCGGGCCCGGAACTCCGCCAACAGCGGTGCCACGACCTTGCGGCCGAAACCATGTGGGGCGCTGATCTTCAGCCGCCCCTGCGGCGGGCCTTCGCGCAGGTCGCGCATTTCTTCGAGAGCCTGCAGGATCTGGTCCACGCCGGGGCGGCAATTCTGGTAGAACAGCTCGCCCTCGCGGGTGATCGAGGTCGCGCGCGTCGTACGGCAGAACAGGCGTGCTCCGATCTGGCCCTCCAGTTTCTGCACGCTGCGGCTGACCGCTGAACGACCGATCCCCAACCGGTCGGCCGCGCGGGAAAAGCTGCCTTCGTTGGCCACGGTAATGAAGGCGACCACGCCGGCGTAGCTGGCCGACAGGCTGGATGCGAGGAGATCCTGATGGTCTGATGAGCCTGGGGGTGGCTGGATCTTGGACATGGCAGACTCGTTCCGTCTGAGCGGTTGACTCAGGGTGGCAGCAATGCCGCATCCGCGGAATCCCGGCTCAGGTCAGTCGCCGTCCCCTCGATCCGGGGTGTTCGCCTGGAGGTGAATGACGCGGCGTCCGTGGCGTTCGGCATCCACCGAGAAGGCGCCGGGCCCAACCAGCGCTATTGCCGCACAGCCACCGACGTGGCCCGCAAACAGCAATTGCCGGGCCGGGTCGGCTGAGGCAACCAGGGTGAACGCCACCGCCACACCCAGGAGCAGGGCAACAGATCGCGTTGTCAGCCCCGCGACGAGGAGCAGGGCGGCCAGCCCCGTCGCCACATGAAGAAAGGTGGCTCCAAGGATGTCCGTCGGCAGCATCGCGGCTACGCCGACGGCGACACAGGCGTAGCCGAGGCGGAGGATCAGCAAGGCGAGCCCGGCGGCACCATCGGGGTAGCGGCATACGTAATTGCTCATGTCGCGACGATATCGCCATATCGCCTTGCCGCGAGGCCCCTGTCGAGGGCGCGCGCAGCCCCCCGATCGAGGGTAGGATATTCGTCCTTCAGGGCATGGCGGGACTGGCACATCGGTGCAGCCGGGGTGAGTTATCGCGACGACGTGGTCACTCAGATTTTTTCTGCTTGCGGTGCTGGGGACTCTTCCCTTGGCGGTGCTTGCGGGGAAGCGTTCCCTCGCGGACTACTCCCACCAGCGCTGGACTGAAGCGAGCGCAACGCCGGTACCGGTGCGGGCGATGGCGCAAAGCCGGGATGGATTCCTCTGGCTTGCAACGGGCGAGGGATTGTTCCGCTTCGATGGAGCCCGATTCGAACGGATCGAGGCTGAAGGCGGCACCCGGAAAAACGATTTGCCCAGCGCGCTGCTGGTGACGAAAAGCGGGGATGTCTGGACCAATTTCGAGACGTCGCGTCGATTCGCCGTCTACCGACAGGGCGTACTCCGCATCCTGGATGCGCCCGCCGCCCCGAGCCGGATCGTCGAGATGGTCGAAGGCAAGGATGGCGCGATATGGGCGCTGACGGCGAACTTCAATGCGGAGGTGCTGCGTTTCCACGACGGGCGGTGGAAAACGTTCAGCGCGGCAGACGGCCTTCCGCAGAGCAGTGCCGCGAACATGCTCGTGGCGGCCGATGGCGCGATCTGGATCGCATGCGGCAGTGCGGTGGCGCGCCTGGCGCCCGGTGCCGCGCGGTTCGAGATCTATCGCAAGACGCCGCCGGGCATGGTGTCGCAGGATCCGGAAGGCCGGATATGGCTGACGGAAAGCGGTGGAAGCTATCCCCTCACCGGCCCCGGCGGGCGCGGCATGCTGGCGCCGCCGCATACGCTCCATCACGCCGGCGGCGGACAGGTCCGGGCAGCGCCGCTGTTTGACCATGAGGGCAACCTCTGGATCGGAACCCGCTACGAAGGCGTGAGGCGCATCACCACGCCAGCCGCCACGCACGGAAGTGGCGGCTGGGAGTCCGAATCGTTCACGAGCCGCGACGGCCTGTCCGCGGATGTAACGAACCAGTTGCTGGAGGACCGGGAAGGAAATGTCTGGGTCGCGACCGAACGAGGCCTCGACAAGTTCCGCCCTGCCACGCTCATCGCGGAACCCGAGCTGGGCTCGCCGGCGATTTTCGGCGACAAGCTGCTGGCGGCCTCCGACGGAAGCGTGTACATCGGAGAGGCGCACACTGTTTTCCGCGTCCGGCCCGGCGGCACGCCTGAGGCGATCCTGCGCAACCTGGCAGAGCCGCAGAGCCTGTGCGAGGCGCCGGACGGTGCGATCTGGATCGGCTTCGCGAGCCGGATCGTCGTGTGGGCCGATGGCGGCATCCGCAAGACGATCGAGCGCCCGGACCTGCGCGCCAACCACAATCTGATCTACGACTGCGCTTTCGACGCCGCCGGAAGCTTCTGGATGTCCGCGTCCGGGGGCGGACTGCGCCGCTACCGGGATGGTCGGTGGGAAACGATGCTGGCCGCCGGGGATCGCGCCGACTTCTATCCGACCACCATGGTGCGGGCTCCCGACGGAGGCATGGTTGTCCAGGCGGGGGACCGGCTGGTGTGGATCGACGAAGCCGGGAAACGGTCGTACACGCGCCTGGATTTCGGTGAAGGCGGGCTCAAGGTGCTTACCCTCTACACGAGCGGAGACGATGTCTACGCAGCGGGTGCCTTCGGCCTTTCCCGCATCCGCGCGGGCCAGGTCGAGACGATCCGGGCCGATCCGGTTTCGCCGGACAGTCGCATCAACGGCATCGTGCGGACGCCGGCCGGCGATGCCTGGCTGGCGTATCCGAAGTCACTGGTCCGGTTTCGCGCGGGCGATCTCGATCACGCATTTGTCGACAAGACGCTCCCGACACCGACGCTTTCGCTCGGCTCCGGTGACGGGCTCCGCAGCCAGCCCCATTCGCATTCGCAACGGTCGATGGTGCGCGGCGGCGACGGACGGCTGTGGATCGCGACGGAGACCGGGACGCTGTGGATGGATCCCGCTCACGTCATTCGCAACGCGTTCCCTCCCGGCCTTGCGATCAAGTCGCTCATCGCCGACGGACACGCCTACGGGGATCCGGCGGCATTGGAACTTGCGCCGGGTACGTCCAAGATCGAGATCGACTTCGCCGTGCTGAGCCTGGCCGATCCTCCACGCGTGCAAGCGCGGTACATGCTCGAGGGAACCGATCGCGACTGGGTCGATTCCGGCGCGAGGCGCCAGGCGTTCTACACCAACCTCCCGCCGGGGAAGTACCGGTTCCGGGTGATCGGTGCCAACAATGACGGCGTCTGGAACCGTGCCGGAGCCACGCTGGAATTCACCATACCGCCTACCTTCGTCCAGTCGGGGTGGTTCGTCCTGCTCTGCGCCGCGCTCGTGCTGGTTTTCTTCGGAGCCATCTACCGGTGGCAGGTGACGCGGATCGCGCGCCGCATCCATGCCAGGCTTGACGAGCGTGCCGGAGAACGCGAACGCATTGCGCGCGAGCTCCATGACACCCTGTTGCAGGGTATCCAGGGACTGATGCTGCGCTTCCAGGCGGTCGCCGACCGGCTGACTCACGATGACAAGTCGCACGAGCAGCTCGAGGCCGCACTTGCCGCAGCCGACGAAGTCGTGGTCGACGCCAGGAACCGCGTGCGTGACCTGCGCGGTCTCGAAGGCACGAACGACCTTTGCCTGATCATCGAGCACCTCGTTGCCGAAGCGCCGTTCGATCCCCCGATCCCGGTCCGCATCGTCGTGGAGGGCAAACCGCGGCTGCTGCATCCCTTCGTCGCCGAGGAGATAAAGAGAATCGTGCGCGAGGCGCTTTTCAACATGGCGCTCCATGCCCGCGCGTCATCGGCTGAAGTGGCTATAGGCTTCGAGCCGCGGCATCTGGCCATTCGCATGCGCGACGACGGCGTCGGCATCCCCGGTGACGTGGTGGCGCATGGACACAAGGACGGGCACTTCGGCATGATCGGCATGCGCGAGCGGGCCGAGCGGATCGGCGGCAAACTGATCGTCAGCAGCACGCCCGGCGCGGGCGCCGAAATCACGCTCACCTTGCCGGCCAAACTGGCGTTCGCGAAGGGGAAGCCGCGCCATCGGTCCTGGCTGCCGTTGCCGATGCGAAGGAAGCCTTTCGATGAGTGACCAGAAGATCCGGATTCTCGTGGTCGATGACCATCCCGTCCTGCGCGATGGCGTTGCCGCCATCCTGCAGAACCAGGCCGACATGGAAATGGTGGGCGAGGCGCGCAACGGGGGAGAAGCGGTCGAACGCTTCCGTGCGCTGCGTCCGGATGTGACGCTCATGGACCTGCAGATGCCGGGAATGAATGGTGTCGACGCGATCGCCGCGATACGAACGGAATATCCGGGTGCACGGATCATCGTGCTCACGACGTATGCGGGCGACGTGCAGGCCGTGCGCGCGCTGAAAGCGGGAGCGCTCGGATACCTGCTCAAGAACAGCCTTCGAACCGAATTGATCGAGGCGATCCGGGACGTGCATCGCGGGAAGCGTCGGGTGCAGCGCGATGTCGCCGATGAAATCGCGCTGCACGTGGTCGATGAGGCCCTTACCGAGCGTGAAATCGCGATACTCCGTCTGGTGGCGATCGGCAAGGCAAACAAGCAGGTGGGGGCGGAGCTTGGCCTGTCCGAAGAGACCATCAAGGGCCACTTGAAGAACATATTCTCCAAGCTGGACGTGTCGGACCGTACCCATGCGGTCACGGTGGCGGCGCGACGAGGCATCATCGAGCTGTGAGCCGCTCCCGTGCGGAGCCCCGCAGGAGCGTGGCGGGTCAACCTGCAGCAGCGGGAGCCGGGATTCGATGCCCTGGTGATGTCGATGCAAGGCTCGATGATGTGGCCGTGTCCAGCGCGTTCAGAAAGCCGCGTTGCCACTTGTCGATGTCGTTCTCCCGCAACCGCTTCATCAGCGCATGCCAGCGTTCCATGCGTTCGCCAAGCAACATCCCGGACGCCGTGGCGATGGCATCGGCGACCGCATCCAGGTCCAGCGGATTGACGATCAGCGATTCCTTCATTTCGCATGCCGCCCCCGCCAGGGCAGACAGCACCAGCACGCCGGGATCCGCCGGGTCCTGAGCCGCGACGAATTCCTTCGCCACCAGATTCATGCCGTCGCGCAGCGGCGTCACCAGGGCGACGCGCGCCATGCGGTAGAAGCCGGTCAAGGTGTCGTGGGCGAAGTTGCGATTGACGTAACGCAACGGCGTCCAGTCGGGTTCGGCATGGCTGCCGTTGACGTGGCCGGCGATCTGTTCCAGTTGACTGCGCAGTGCCTGGTATTCGACAACCTCGCCACGCGACAGCGGAGCAATCTGCAGAAAAGTCAGCCTGCCTTTCTGCGCGGAGTGGCGTTCGAGGTAGCGTTGGAAACCGAGGAAGCGCTCGGGCAATCCCTTGGAGTAGTCCAGGCGATCGACACCGATGGCCAGCTGTCGCGGCGCCACGCTCCTGCACAGATCACGTACGGCCGGGTTGTGGACGGCCTCGGCGGCTTGCTGGGCGATGAGTCCGGTGTCGATGCCGATCGGAAAGGCGCCGATGCGAAAACGATGGCAATCGGCGGCTCGCAGCTCGGTTGGGCCTGTTTCGGTGCAGCCGCCGAACAGCAAGGCATAAGTCCGGAAGCGCTCGACGTCACCCTGGGTCTGGAAACCCACCAGGTCGCACGCGTGGAGAAGGCAGATCAGCCGCTGGTGCTCCGGCAAAGCCTGGACCAGATCGGCCGACGGCATCGGTACATGCAGGAAGAAGCCGATCCGGCAGCCGATGCCCAGCCCACGAAGCATCGATGCCAGCGGAATCAGGTGGTAGTCGTGGATCCACAATGTGTCGCTGTCGCGCAGCAGTGGCGCCAGCTTTTCGGCGAACTGCCGGTTCACGCGCAGATAGCCCTCGCGCCGCTTCCGGTCGCAATCGACCAGGTCCATCCGCGAATGCAGCAACGGCCACAGCGTGCGATTGGAGAAGCCGTTGTAGTAATCGTCGTGGTCGCGCTGGCAAAGATCCATGGTCAGGAAGCGGATATCCCCGACGCGCTGCTGATGCAGCTCGCCGTTCGGCTCCCGCGTGATCTTTCCGCTCCAGCCGAACCACACGCCACCTCGCGCATGCAGTGCGGAGAGCAGGCCGACAGCCAGCCCGCCCGCGCGATTCTCGCCGGGCAGGGCAACGCGATTGGAAACAACGACAAGACGGCTCATGTGGTTTCTGCCCGCATTCAGGACTGTGCTCGTGGCGGTGCAGGCCCGCCACGGCGGATCGTCAAGCGGATTCCCCGAGCGGGAGGGTCTTGCCGGCAGCGGCCGGACCGGCGAACGGCGATTTCCATGCGGCGCCCGCGATCCTGTTGCCGATGCCGCGGAAGTGCTCGCTCAGGAGTTGGTCCGGGTTGATCGTCTCCACGCTGGCATCCGCCATGAGCCGCCGATAGAGGCCGTGCGGCGTCCATGTCCAGTAGGACCTGCCGAGCAGGAAGGCCATCAGGACAGCGCAGTTGGACCACCCTCGCAGCTGCGTGCCGCGGCCCGGGATGGCTTCGCGCACCTTGAGTACGTGACCGGCTGCTCCCCAGCGCAGGAACTTGATCGCTTCGTTTGCCGAGAGCACGTCGACCATCAGGCGCGTCCACCAGGGTTCAACCAGCAGCCAGCTTTCGTGGTCCAGCTTGCGGATGGCGAACACGTGCTTGTGCTTCGCATGGGCGAAGCGGTGCCACCACTGCGGATACAGGCCGGGAACAAAACAGACCAGCCATTCAGCCGCCGGCAACGTCACCACCGATCCGTTCTCGTCGATGTCGAGGGCCGGCTCGTCGGCGCCATCAGCCGTGTCGTCGGCATCGCGAACGTCGAACGCGGTCAATGTCGGCAGCAACGCCACCGTCTTCAGTTTTTCAAGCAAGGGGGACATGCGCGACTCCTGTAAGGCTTCCGAAGGCGACCACCGCGTGCAGGCGATCGCGTGGGAAAACTTTAGGATTGCGGCCAGGCCGCCGGAAGCCATGGAGGCGTATTCACCGTGTTCCGTGCGAGGCACCAATGCCGACGCGCGCGCGTATCGACAGGCAGGAACATCCGCCCCGGGAATGTTCGCCGGGGTATCTTCAGGCGGCGGCGAGTTGCCGTATCTCCTGCTCGACCAAATCCGAGAAGAGCCGGACTCTTGCCGGCGTGAGTTTGCCGAAGGGGTGCAGCGCCCGCAGTGGCAGCGGGGGCAGGGGATGGTCGCGCAGCAGCTGGACCAGATCGCCGCGATCGAGGTCAGCCTGCACGGTGCACTTCATCAGATGGGCCACACCCATGCCGCCGAGTGCAGCGGCGTGCAAGCCGAATCCGGTATCCAGGCCGAGGCGGCCGCGCGGCGTGATCGTGGTGCCGTCCCTGAACGTCAACGGCAAGGTCCTGCCTGCAAACAGGTAGCGCACGAATGGCAGTTCTCGCAGCTCCTGCACCGAGCGCGGCTCACCCGCCCGCTGCAGGAATGCCGGCGAGGCGACCAGCACCATGTCGAGGCTGGCGAGCGTCCTCATCTTCAGCTCGCTCTCCACGGTGGTTCCGACGCGGAACACCACGTCGTATCCCTCCGCGATCACGTCGACGTGCCGATCCGCCAGCGCCAGATCCAGTTCCAGTTGCGGATGCGCGGCGAGGAACTTCGTGGTGATCGGTTCCATCAGCAGGCGGCCGAGTTCGCCAGGCATGCTCACGCGCAGGCGACCACGCGCTCCGCCCATCGGGCGAATCGCGTCCGCGGAATCCTGGATGTCACGCAGCAGCGGCGCAACGCGGTTGAAGAACGCCTGGCCGTCCGGGGTCAGGCTCAGCGTGCGGGTCGATCGGCGAAACAGTTGCGTGCCCAGGTCGCCTTCCAGTCGCCGGACCGCCTTGGAGATCGCGGATGGAGTCGTCCCCGCGTTGCGTGCGGCTGCGCTGAACGAGCCGGCCTCCGCCACTCGCACGAAGGCGACCAGGCCGGCGGACTGATTGAGCAAGCTGGACATCTTGGACTCCGGGGCACAACTGCTGTGCCGTCTGCAGGACTGGTTGGCGAAATCGGCTGCCGCATATCCCGTCCACCACCAACTACCCGGGACATCGCATGAAACGTCTGCAAGACAAGGTCGCCCTGATCACCGGCGGCAACAGCGGCATCGGCTTGGCGACCGCGGAACGGTTTGCCGCCGAGGGTGCGCAGGTCATCGTGACCGCGCGACGGCAGGACCTGCTCGACGACGCGGTCCGGCGCATCGGGCATGGTGCCTTGGGCATCCGTGGCGACGTCGCGGACCCCGGACACCACGCCACCGTGGCGGACAACATCCGCGACCGTTTCGGTGCGCTCGACATCTACGTGGCGAACGCGGGCGTCAACACGATAACGCCCAGTGCGCAGGTGACGCCGGAAGAGTTCGATGCCCAGTTCAACGTCAACGCACGCGGCGTGTTCTTTGGCGTGCAGCAGATCGCGCCCATCGTTCGCGACGGCGGAAGCATCGTGTTGACCAGCTCGCTCGCCGCCACCAGGGCACTGGACGGCCATGCCGTCTACGCCGGCTCCAAGGCGGCCATCCGGGCGTTTGCACGCCACTGGGCGCTCGAGTTCAAGGCCCGGAAGATCCGCGTCAACGTGCTCAGCCCCGGGCCGGTGGATACCTCGATCCTGGAAAAGATGGGCATCCCCGAAGCGGAGCGGCCCGGCTTCGTCAGGGCGATGGCCAACATGATCCCGGCCGGCCGTTTCGGCGAAGCGGACGAGCTGGCGCTGGCCGCACTTTACCTGGCATCGGACGAGAGCCGCTTCGTCAACGGCGTCGAGCTGCTCGTCGACGGCGGCATGTCGCTGAACTGATCCATCCACCCCGAACACAAGGCAGGAAACATCATGACAACCTCGCAGCACACGACCCCGCGCAACCCGGAGATCCTCGACTTCATCGAGCGGCTGGCCGACACCGGCAGCCACTATCGCATGGAGGAAATGGAGGACCTCTACGTGGATGACCTCGGCTTTCTCGTGCTCACCCCCGAGGGAGACATCGCGCGTTTCTCGAAGGCGGAAATGCTGGGCGAGTTCAGGAGCCGCCGCGACGCCGGCGAACCGCCTCTGTCGACCGAAAAGCGCGTCCTGCATGTCGAAGAGCAGGGCGACCACGCGACTGCCGTGCTGTATCGGCGGATGAGCGATCAGGCCGACCCGGCACTTTACGAACTGCGCCTGCGCAAGGTCGCCGGCGCGTGGAAGGTTGCCGGTGAGACGGTCATGCCGTGGCCGGACCTGGCCACCGCCAGGGGATTCCTGCCGCCGCGCACGAAGTAGGCAGCAGGCAAGCCGGCGCTCGCGCGGTCCGGGCGAGCGCACCCCGCGATTCCGGATCACGCATGCGGCGAGGTTCCGCATGGCCTGCACCTTGCTGCCCGGATGTCGCTCAGGGCTCTAGCGAAACCACGCACTCGATCCCCGCGCGCGCCATCTTCGCGTACGGGCAAAGGCGCTCGGTATTGCGCACCAGCTCGGCGGCGATCGCCCGGTCGACACCGGGAAGATGGATGCGGATGTCCGCCGACAGCATGAACAAGCCATCGACCGGATCCCTGCCGAAGGTGACCCTGGCCACGACCTCGGCATCGGGGATCGGTACGCTCGCGCGTGCGGCAAGCAGGCTCAACGCACCGTGGAAGCAGCCGGCAAAGGCGGCGGCGAACAACTGCTCCGGGTTGGTCCCGCCACCGGAGCCGCCCAGTTCCGCAGGCATGCGCAGCTGCACGTCGAGCATGCCGTCGTCGGAGCGGGCCACGCCGGATGCGCGGCCGTGCTTCGCTTCGCCGCCGTTGACGCGGACGGTTCCGGTATAGAGCGGCAGAAATTCCGTTCCGAAATGCTTGTCGAGCAGGGAAACGGGCGGGGGTTGCGGCTTGACCATGGACGAAGCTCGTGTAGTGGTGCGGATGGTGGGCGGGTGGGATGCGCGGAGAAGCCCGGACAGGCGCCAGCGGCGGCCGGTCCGGACTTCTGGTGATGCACATGGTTTGCGGCGGACCGCCGGTCAGTGCGCAGCTGCGTGGCCAGTCGTTGCGCCTGGCGCGACTGCCAGACGGTCGGCGTAGGCCGAACGGCTGAGCCAGGCATGGAAATCCAGCTTGCCGATGCGCGCCGCATCGGTGGGCAGCAAGGTGTCCTGCTCCAGGCGGGCGCCGAAGTACGGGGCGGCGGGATCCGCGACGACCTGTCGTGGGTCACCGATGGCGGCGAGGAAGCGCTGGACCCATTCCGCCAAAGGCGCCTTGTCCGGTCCGGCGATCTCCACCACGTCATTGCGCGGTTTGCCGCGGGCGTAGTCGGTCACCGCATCGGCCACGTCATCGGAGGCGATCGGCTGCATCAGGCCGGTCGAGAGGTGGATCTCCCGATCGCCCGCGCCCTCGTTGGCGATGCCGTTCAGGAACTCGAAGAACTGGGTGGAGCGCACGATGGTGCAGGGAATGCCGGATGCGCGCACCAGCGCCTCCTGGGCCATCTTGGCGCGGATGTAGCCGCTGGTCGAGAACGCCGGGCGGCCGGTGCCCACTACCGACAAGGCCACATGGTGCTGCACGCCTGCCTTGTGTTCCGCGGCGAACAGGTTGCGTCCGGAGGTCTCGAAGAAGTCGAGCACGGCCCGGTCCTCGAACGAGGGCGAGTTGGCCAGGTCGATCACCGTGTGCACGCCGCTCATGGCGGCGTCGAGACCTTCCCCGGTAATCGTGTTGACCCCGGACGATGGCGCGGCGGCAATCACTTCGTGGCCGTGTTTGCGCAGGCGCTCCACCACCTTGCTTCCGATCAGTCCGGTGCCGCCAATGACGATGATTTTCATGATGAGTCTCTTGTCCTGACCGCGCATCGAGCGCCTTGTCGCCATCCTAGGGGCCCTGCACGGTTGCCCGATAGATGGCGCATCGGCAGCAGCATGTTTCCCCGAACGCACCAATCGCCGACGTGGGCCAAGCCGTCGGGCGCGGGCATGGCCACCGCCGGTCGAGCCGATTCCGTGTGCACTAGTCGCTTCATTGATGCGCCGAAAGCAACACCGAGAGTCTGCCGGGGCGACTACCGGTCGCGGCAGGCCGCGCCTAGGCTGAAATCCGTCACGCCGTTGCGTGCAAGCGGCGCCTCAGCCGATCTGGGGACAACAGCAAATTCAAAGAGGACAGAACCGTGACCCAACGCATCGATTACCAGAAACAGGCCCCGGAGCTCTTCCGCGGGCTGGTTGCCGTGAACAACCTGGTCAAGCAGTCCAGCATCGAGGAATCCATCTGCGACCTGGTCGACATCCGCGCATCGCAGATCAACGGGTGCGGCTTCTGCGTGGACATGCACGTCAAGCAGGCGGTGATGCACGGCGAACGGCCGCTGCGCCTGCACCACCTTGCCATCTGGCGCGAGTCGACCCTGTTCTCGCCCCGCGAACGCGCTGCACTGGCGTGGACCGAGGCGCTCACGCAACTGTCGCCGCAGGGCGTCTCCGACGAGGTCTACGAGCGCGTGCGCACGCAGTTGTCGGAGAAGGAGATCACCGACCTGACTTATGCGGTGATGGCGATCAATGCCTGGAACCGCATCAACGTGGGTTTCAGAAGCGTTCCCGGATCGTTCGACAAGGCGCTCGGCCTCGACAAGGCCGGCCTGGCCTGACCCGCATGCGACGCGCCAGCGGCCTGTCTGTTGCCGCGTCGCCTTCGACAACAACCGTCAACTGCAAGGAGACAACCATGCGCGCAATCAAGACTCTGGGGCTGCTTGGCCTGCTCGTGTCCGGCGCGGGCCTCGCACATTCGCCGGCGCCGACGCACGGCCCCGCGCACCCGCCTTCCGCCGAGGTCACCGCCTTGATGACCAAGGCGCTTCCCGACTATCCGGGCAAGCAGGCCGAGATGATCACGGTCACCTATCCGCCCGGCTCCGTCGATCCGGTGCACCGCCACAATGCCCATGCGTTCGTCTACGTGCTCGAGGGCTCGATCGTGATGGGGCTGAACGGCGGCAAGGAGGTGACCCTGACGCCCGGGCAGACGTTCTACGAAGGCCCGAACGACATCCATACCGTCGGGCGCAATGCCAGCCTCACCAAGCCGGCCAAGTTCGTGGTCGTGCTGCTGAAGAACGAGAACGCACCCGTATTGACCCCGGTGGATTGACCTGGCCGGGCAGGGAAAGAGGCGGCCGCATGCGGCCGCCTCAGCGTGCCACGTGGGAGGATGCGGTCGGTTCCGGCGATAGCGACGGGACGACGTGGAACACCAAGAAGACATCGACTACCTGCTTCGGCACCGTGCCCATCGGCATTTCGAAACGACCGTTGACCCGATTGCCGGCGGCATCCTCCAGGGTGCCGTGCACGGCGAGCCGGTACGTCCCCGGTTGCCATGGCCCGGCCGGGACGAAGGCCCAGGCGGTTTCGCCGTTCTCCAGCTTCGCATGGCCTTCCACCAGGCGATCACGGCGGTCGACCACGGCAAGGTAATCCGCGTCGCGACCGTCGATCGGGGCATCCAGCTTCACGCGCACCGGTTGCCGGGATGCGGCGGACACGGTGGACAGTCGCCACGCGGACGGCGCCGGCCCGTGCGCATCCACGGGCCCGACGTGCCAGCGCTTGACGGGCAGCTTGTCGTTTCGGGGCGCACCGCCATGTCCTCGACGGACACCCTGGCGCCACCGACCTGTTTCGAAAGCAGGGTTTCCAGGTCCAGGATGTTGAACGCCGTGCCGGCCGGCTTGGGCGGCGCCGGCGGAAGTTCGATCGCGTGGATCTTCGCTTCCTTCCAGTCGGCGAAGAAGAGGATGTTGCCGGGCCCGGCAGCGAGGCGGGAGATCGATTCAACGTGGGCCGCGCAGGCCGCGACGGGCAGGGCCAGCAGGCAGGTGATGGCAATGAGCTGGGGACGCATGATGATTCCTCGCTGCGGTGATGAGGCGGACCGGGTGCAGGTGCTCCCGTTGAAAGCATCGGCGAGGCCGCGCCGCGGCGGCAGCCGTGCGGGGCGAATCATCGCGGTGATGACGGCGCACCGATGTGGCGTTGCGGGATTGCCATCCGAGACACGGGGTGTCTCGCCGTTTCCTCAGTGCCCGGGTGGAAGCCGGTCCGGTACCGGCCTGGTCTTCTCGTGGCCGAAACGCGTGTAGAACCACAGGAAGACGAAGTAGCCGAAATAGCCCAGCACCATCAGGCGTCCGAACGCATTGTCCCAGGTGGTGACATCCGCATGCGGGAACCACGCCTGGATGAGTTCGGCAATCACGCCTGCGCCGCTCAATCCCAGGCCGAGGAAGGAACAGGCGAGCACCACCAGGGCCACCCGGAAACCGCGACCCCGATAGCGCACCGAGCGGACCTCGCCCCGATCGATCCAGGGCAGCAGCGGGAGCAGCACGATGGCGCTGAACATGCCGAGCACGCCCCAGAACGCCGTGCCGAGGAACGAGGGGATCATGCGCACGATCGCGTAGAACGGCGTGAAGTACCAGCTCGGCTTGATGTGCGAGGGCGTGGCCAGGTTGTTGGCCGGGATGAAATTGTCGTGTTCGAGAAACCAGCCGCCCATGGTCGGTGCGAAGAACACGATGAAAGCCGCGACGATCAGGAAGAAGGAGACGCTCAGGATGTCCTCCACCGTGTCGTAGGGATGGAACGGGATGGTGTCGACCGGCACGTTCGGGCCCCAGCGATTGCCCTTGGGACCGTGCTTGACGTCGATGCCCTCCGGATTGCTCGAACCCACCTCGTGCAGCGCGGCGATGTGCAGCACCACCAGCAACAGCAGCGCGATGGGTATCGCGATGACATGCAGGGCGAAGAATCGGTTGAGCGTGGCATCGCCTGGGAGGAAATCGCCCATGATCCACTGCACCAGCGAATCACCGATGAAAGGCACCGTGCCGAACAGCGACACGATCACCTTGGCGCCCCAGAACGACATGTTGCCCCACGGCAGCACATAGCCCATGAAGGCTTCGGCCATCAAGGCCAGGAAGATGATCGAGCCGAGTATCCAGACCAGCTCGCGCGGTTTCTTGTACGAGCCGTACATGATGCCGCGGAACATGTGCAGGTACACGGTGACGAAGAACAGCGATGCACCGGTGGAATGCATGTAGCGGATCAGCCAGCCCCATTCCACGTCGCGCATGATGTACTGCACCGAGTCGAACGCATGCGCCACGCTGGGGTTGTAGTTCATGGCCAGGAAGATCCCGGTCACGATCTGGTTGGCCAGCAGCACGATGTTCAGCACGCCGAAGTAGTACCAGAGGTTGAGATTCCTCGGCACGTAGTACTCGCTCATGTGCTTGCGGTACATGGCCTGCAGGCCGGGCGCCCGCTCATCGATCCAGTCCGCTATACGGGTGATGACGTTCATGGTGGCAATGCCTCCCTGGTGACGGGAATGCTGGATGCGCGCGGCGACTGGCGGTAGATCCGTCACAGGCTTCGCCGTGTTGCCGGTCGGGCAACAATTGCCGACGAATGCTGCTGCGTTTCCCGTTCAGGCGATGCCATCGAGCAGATCCCAGAGGCCGTCCTCGTCGCCTTCGGCCAGCAGGTCGTAGGGGATCCTTCCCCCGCTGGCGCGCTGGGGAGCGCACATCCAGTGGGCGGCACGCTGCCTGCTGCCGATGTACTCCCTGACCTCGTTGGCGAGCTCGGGATGGCGGGTCTCGAGGGCTTCGAACGCGCTGGACACCAGCGCTTCGCGCAGCTCGGCCAGCCGCGCGAGCTCGCCGGCGACGTTCTGGAATTTCGTGGTCGCTGTACGCATCGCTCTTTCCGTTTCGTGAGTGGAGTGATGGTGGACGGGGCGCATGATCAGTCGCGCGCGCCGCTGCGCACGGAGCGGAGAAAGGAAATGACCGCATCCGTACGCCCGAGCGCCACCAGCTGCTCCGCGGTGAGGTATCCCAATTCCGCGATAGGCACTTGTCGGTACCAGTGCTTCATCGCCTGAGGATCGGGCTCGATGCCGGCGGCTTCCCGCAACACCGCCAGGGTCGTCGGGATCAGGTTGAAGATGGTGCTGTAGCTGCTGTCGCCAACGGGTGCGATCAGCCGGTCCGCCGGGTCGGCGTGGTAGGCCGCGTCGACCAGCGAGCGAAGCGAAGGGGCGGCCCGGCGACGGGCCGAGGTGGCTGTGGTCATGGTGGCGACCTCCTGCAGGGAACGGGGATCAAGGTCGTCCGGACTTCCAGACGTCCAATCGGTGCGGCCAGGTTTGTCACGGGCTGCACGCTGTTCATGGCGGCAGACGCACGCCGAGCAGAAGCATGGTTTCCCCGCAGTCGGGCTGGATCACGCTCGTTGCTCCTTGGCGCAGGTTCGCGGGCAACGCGATGGCGGAGGCCTCGCGTCGGGGTTCGGCAAAGCGGTTCATGCTTCCTGCCCACGGCGTCGTCGTGTGGCTGATTGGCTATCCGCGGGGACACCGCACCAAGGTGGGTTGTCCCGTGCACGAACGGGTGGAAAGTGCACGACCCGTTACAGCCGCCTCGACGATCTGACACCCGTCATCTCCGTTGCCGTGGGGAGGAAGCGGATTCGATTTTTCATCGCCGAGGCTGGCCGCGGTAGATCCGTGCGGGGCTGCATCGTGTTGTCGCGGCGACAACAAGCACGTGCAGCGCCACTGTTGCCGGCCGTACAACACGGTGGTCAGCGTGCGCCGTCTACTTGTCCCGCCGCGGCGTACTTACCATGCGACCTCCGTGCCGGAGTTCACGCCGCGTAGATCATCGACGCGCAGCGGGCGGCGCCATCCGAGGGCATCACGCATGAGTCCACAGTTCCCCGGTCCGACACACGACAAGCCGCGCGACCGCCAGGCACGGCCGGCGCCAGTCCCCGCCGTGGACGCGATCCGCGATCGCTGCCTTGCCATGGTCTCGCACGAACTGAAGCAGCCACTGTCGGTGCTCCTGCTGAACCTCGGTCGGCTGCTGGAGAAAATGGCCGAGCCGGATGTCGAGGGTGCGGTGGAGCTCGGCCACGCGATGCGCCATTCCATCCGCCGGCAGGCCCGCATCATCGACGACCTGTTCGACCTCTCGCGCATGCGCATCGGCAAGCTTCGGCTGGATCCGGAAATGGTGGATCTCGACGAGGTGGTCCATGCAGTCGCCGCGGACGTGGCCATCGGGGCGCCGGATCGCGATCTGCGCGTCGACGTCGACACATCGGTCCGGCACTGGTGCAAGGCCGACCGGGTTCGGCTGGAACAGATGCTGTCGAACCTGCTGGACAACGCGGTGAAATTCAGCGGGCAGGGCGGTTGCATCCAGGTGCGGGTCGCCAGCGTCGACGGGTTCGCCACGGTTTCGGTGACCGATGACGGCTGCGGAATCTCCGCGGAGTTCCTCCCGCATGTGTTCCGGATGTTCGGGCAGGAACGGAGTGGAGGCCAGGGCGGCCATCCGGGCATGGGCATCGGCCTGGCGCTGGTGCAGGAGCTGGCGAAAGCCCACGGCGGCAAGGTGGAGGCGCAGTCGCAAGGGCCGGGAAGCGGCGCGAGTTTCACGCTGTGGCTCCCGATGCCGAGCTCCGCCACCGGCACGCTTCCGATCCCGCCGCGCGGCGCAAATGCACTGCCCATGTCCACGCCTGGGTCATGACGCGGATGCGGACGGGCTGCCCGCCCGACGGGTCAACAAGGAGTGCCCGCCGCGCGGCAACGACGCGGCTGGCACTCCCGGTGCTCTTCGGTCTTCCCGGGGCATCGCCCCGACCTCCGACCTCCGCGACTGCGTGGGCCGAAGGAGGGGGCGTCGACAGGCTCAGCTGCGGAAGAAAGCCAGCAGGTCGCGGTTGATCACGTCCGGATGGACGGCAAACATGCCGTGCGGATAGCCCGGGTAGACCTTCAGGGTGGCGTGCTTGAGCAGTTTCGCCGACAACGGCGCGGAGTCGGCGATCGGCACGATCTGGTCGTCGTCGCCGTGCATCACCAGGGTGGGCACATCGATGGCCTTGAGATCCTCGGTGAAGTCGGTTTCCGAGAAGGCCTTGATACCGTCGTAGTGCGCCTTGGCTGCGCCCATCATGCCCTGGCGCCACCAGTTGTCGACGCAGCCCTGGATGGTCTTCACGCCCGGGCGGTTGAAACCGTAGAACGGTCCCGAGGCGAGGTCGCGATAGAACTGCGAGCGGTTGCTGGCCAGCGCAGCGCGCAGGCCGTCGAACACTTCCCTCGGCAGGCCGCCGGGGTTGGCGGCCGTCTTCAGCATCAGTGGCGGCACGGCGTTCATCAGCACCAGTTTGGCGACGCGGCCGGCGCCGTGGCGAGCGACGTAACGCGTTGCTTCGCCGCCGCCGGTGGAGTGACCGACATGGATGGCGTCATGCAGGTCGAGGTGCTCGACCACCGCCGCGGCGTCGGCCGCGTAATGATCCATGTCGTGGCCGGTAATGCCCTGCGACGAGCGGCCGTGGCCGCGACGGTCGTGCGCGATGACGCGATAGCCGTGATCGAGGAAGAACAGTATCTGCGTATCCCAGTCATCGCTGGACAGGGGCCAGCCGTGGTGGAAGACGATGGGCTGGCCGGAGCCCCAGTCCTTGAAGAAGATTTCGGTGCCGTCCTTCGTGGTGATCGAGTTCATGTCGTGGTTTCTCTGTCGGATGGGTCGGTGATCGCTCGGGGCTGCCCGGGCCATGGACATCGGCAGGGGCAGGGTGGTCGCCGCCGCGGCGAGCAGGCCCGCAACCATCAGTTGCCGGCGGCGCGGATCGATGGGTGCGATGTCGTCCGGGTCTTGCATCGGGATACTCCTCTGTGGATGGACGCCCATGCCATCGGGGCCCACGCAAGGCTAGGCGTGGGCCCGGCAAGCCGGTAGAGAGGCGCGGGTGTCCATCGTGTTGCTGGAAGCTCACCAATCACGCCGCGAATGACGTTTCGGGCATGGCATGCCTGACCGGCATGCGCCGACGTTGCCGGGATTCCCCGCATGAAGAAGAGCTGCGGCCACCCGCCTCGCGATCTTGCCGGCAGCAGAAAGTGACGAGCACCGGGGCGGCATGGGACGGCGCGGGCCACTGGTGCATGCACGGAACCACTGCCGTTACCGTCGTGGCTCTACCGGGGTACACCCCGGCTGCCTAGCATCGGGGCACGCAAGCCGAGGAGGCAGACATGAACATCGTCGTCATGGGCGGCAGGGGATTGGTGGGGCGCAACATCGTGGAGCGATTGCGCCGCCAGGGTCACGCCGTGTCGGCCGCCTCCCGGGCCAGCGGCGTCGACCTGATCACCGGCAGGGGGCTGGCGGAGAGCCTGGTCGGCGCTGACGTGGTGGTCGACGTCACCAATTCGCCAACCTTCGACGACATGGCCTCCTTCGAATTTTTCAGGACCGCCATCATCAATCTCCTCGCTGCCGAAAAGCGCGCCGGGGTAAAGCTCCACGTGTCGCTTTCGGTGGTTGGAACCGGCCGTCTGGACGCAAGCCCGTATCTTCGGGGGAAGTCGCTGCAGGAACGCCTGATCGCGGCATCGGGCATTCCGTTCACCATCGTTCACGCGACCCAGTTCTTCGAGTTCCTGCTGGACATCGTCAACTACGCCGTTCGCGGGCAAACCATCAATCTCTCGCCGGCCTTCATCGAACCGGTGGCTTCGGATGATGTCGCGGCGACGATCGCCCGGGTCGCTGTCGACGCGCCTCTCAATGGATCGCTGGAGATCGCGGGTCCGGAGCGAGCGCGCATGTCCGAACTCATCCAGCGATTCGTCCTCGACATAGAGGCACCCTACGAAGTGAGGACCAAGGCCGACGCAACCTATTTCGGTGCGGTGCTGGACGAGTCCGTGCTCCTTCCTCATGCAGACGCGGAACGGGGCACACTGGGATTCGAGGCCTGGCGGGATCTGTCCGAATACGCTCGTGCCGACTGGTAGGGGCTCCGAAACCCGGGATCTAATTTCGCATAATGTATAGCCTTACCGCGCCTGCTCGCCATTATCTCGCCCCCGTCGCTTCGTCATTATTCCGGGGATTTTCCGGGGTGGCAAACTGTGCATTTTCTGGCGGGTTTTTTTCGGCCCCGCCGGCACCGATCGACGGCCGGTAGGCGTCGATTCTGTCCAGCAGGTAGTCCGTGATCCCGGCGACCGCTTCCGGGTCCAGGTCACAGTCCGGCTTCGCCTTTTCCCGGTTGAGACGGTCCAGAAGTTCACGGTACGCGCTGAGCAGCGTCTTACTGCGATAGGGCTTGTCGTCACGCTCGATCATGTCATCATCCCTTGGGGCTTCGGCCCCGGTTGTGTGGTACCCGAGGCCCCCGCATTCGCTCGCCAGCGTCGGGGGCCTCACTTCGTCAGGCGCCCGGTTTCCCGTGGCACCGCTTGAACTTCTGGCCGCTGCCGCAGGGGCAGGGCTGGTTCGCGCCAACCTTCGTGATCGGTCGCATCGGGCTACCTCCCGATGCCCCGGGAAGGGCCGCAGACGCGCGCGCAGGCTCCGCCTTGGCCTGTGGCCCCACCTTGGCAGGAAGGGCCGCAGGCTTCGGCTTGCGGGCGTCCAGGTAGTCGCGCAGGGCGACGGCGCACAGCGCGTTGAGCGAGACGCCCAGGCCGTCCGCGTAGGCCGTGGCTTCCGCCTTGAGCGGGTCAGGGAGCCGCAGGGTGGTCGACCTGGCCATCACGCCACCCCCTTGCAGGATGGCTCTTGCCGTGGCGTCAGAGTGACGTCAGATTGCAGGCCGTTCAGTTTGTTACCTCCCCTGTTAGCACACGGGAGGTCCGCCGAGCCGTGAGGCAGGGCGGACGAATGGCATACTGGCGCGGTTTGTTCCATATTGCAAGCCCCCAGAGTGCCGCCGAGAAAGGCGGCTTCGTGGTGGCATTGTGGCGTCACTTTGGCGCCACGTCCACTGCCGCCGCACTGATCCGCCGTCGCTCCACGATCCCCCAGCTGGCCAGCCGCCCCGGCGGTCCCGCCGGCGGCGCCTGCGGCTGTACCGGCGGCGGGCTGCGCCGGGGCGGCGCGGGACGCTGGAAAGGTCGAAAGAGCGGTTCGGCGGGACAGCGGCGGCGCCATCGTGGGCGGCGGGGCAGGTGCGGCCGGGGTGGACACCGCGGCATCGACAGCCACGCGGCCGGCCTGAGAGACGCCCTCCCGGGCTCGCAGGGGCTGCGCCCCCACACCCCCGGACCTGGCCCGCTGGTAGCTCTCGCGGAACAGGGCGGCTTGCGTCACGGTCAGCCACAGCTGGCGCATGTCGCGCTCGCGGAAGGTGCGTCCGTCCGGTGAATGCAGGCCCAGCCGGTTGATCGTCCAGCCTTCCCACTCCTCGAACAGCCCGCCCAGCTGGCCGGACCGGACGAGCCGCAGCAGCCGCACCGCCGACCACGGCACCCGGTTGCGGCCGGCGTCCCAATGCCGGATGGTGCGCACCGAGACGCCCAGGTATTCCGCCGCCCGCAGTCGGCTCAACAGGCACGAATGGCGCAGGTGGATGCGGCCAAGAAACTTAGGCCGCAGTAACTACTTGAAAAACTTAGAAACACGTGTCGGACTATCGCTGTGCTTGGTACCAGACCGTGCCAGGAAAGTTATGCCAGCGCGCGCTCGTGCCAAGAGACTTATACAACGCGCGCCGGCATGCCAAGAAATTTATGCAATGGAACTCAATCGACCAAAAAACTTTGGCCGCTGAGTTGACCAAGGCGGCTAGCTTTCGCGAAACAGCTTGAGTGACCTCATCGCAGGTGTCGCTCCGCGAAGGTCCGACGTGCTCCGATCGATGACAAATGCGCTTCGCCACCCGCCAGTAGTCCGGATTTGCTCTACGGTAGCTCCAGCACGCGCCAAATCCATGGCACCCCCAACGCGGGGAGAGTAGGCAGTGAAGTACCCAATGAGGCCAGCCGCCTGAGCCCGTCGACGAAAGATGCGGCTGATCTCTTGCGATCTAAGAGCCAGTGACGAGGCGTCTTTCGGTCCCTTACGCCGTCCCCCGATTGGCCTAGCAAGCGGGCCGTGCAGAATACCCGCCGCTTCGCACCAACGAAGGACTCGCCTCAGGGTATCCGGCGAGATCCATCGCGTATCGGAGTAGGCAAATGCCGAACCGTTTTCAGGTATGAAGCAAACTTGGCCACTCCCGTCGGCGGATTCGATGATGTGCTCCCGGCAAAGCTCGACCAGTTCCGATGGCTTGAAGAGCGTGTCGAGAGCCAGAGCCAGCAATGCACCGTCGCGAAGTTCGTGCAGAGAGTCGCCGAGGGTAGCCAAGACCTTAGCGACGTTGACCGCATTCAATTCGTCGGCTTGCGAACGTTCAGTCTGTCCATTGAGCTCAAGCTTCGCCATGAGTTGATCCCAACGAGGCTTCCACGATCGCTGCTTTGACGGAGGGATGAATCCTCGGGCTTCATGCGCTTGCCCTACGCTGTAGAGGAGGCGCCTGATCGTGGAGACTTTAAGGCCTTCGTCGATCGCATCCTCCAACCAAGCCGCAACTTGGTCCTCGGAAGCTGGGATCGGCGTCACCTCCATCCGCTGGCACCACGAACAGTACCTCGCTAGGTCTGACTCAATAGCGACGCGTGTCCGTTCGCTGTGGCTATCCAGATGTTCATAGAGAGTCATAGGTGGTTCCTTGCGTGGTGGTTACAGGAAGCTGGTAGCCGATACGGATATGCAGCGTAGGGTCGAACGAAACCAGCGCGATCGGCTGGCCAAGAATCAGTGCGAAGTGGGGCTCCTCACGCCCGGATCGGATGTACTCGACTGTGGTGCGAATGTTGTCGATGGCACAAAGCGAAGTCAGATACGAAAGGGCATGCGCAAGCACCTTCGCTGACCGCGACTGCATCGCCCACAATGTGAGCTCATCCATCGGTGTTAGCCAATCCGCGCCCGTGGTTGCTTCCGGCGATGCATAGACAGCAAGTAGCAACTGCCGTCCGACACTTTTTGCGCTGGCGACCGATGCGTTGACGGCAGCTGCAGGAACCCGATCCGGGTCGATTGTCAGGATTGGAAAGCCAAGCACAGAGATGTTCGCCGAGCTCACCTCAATAGTGGTCGCCGAGAAGTTCAGCGCATCGAGCTGGCGTCGGGCATCCAATCCGTACGCTACGACCTGATCGCAGTGCTCCTTGAGGACAGGACAGGGGAGGCCTGGTCGCAAGAAGGTTGGCTGCCACCACGTTCGCAGGATCGCTCCGACTTCCTCGTTGCTTGTCGCATGCCCGATAGAGTGTTCGTCGAACCCAGACCGTGCGAATGGAGAGGAGGCGCAAAGCTCGTCGCTGCCCCGAGGAAAGGCATTTTGTGAGACAAACCTGTAGTCCTCCCTCTTATAGAGGCGACCCGCGGGAAGAAGGCGAGTCGTCTTTCTTGTTCGACCCGTAGAGTTGAGATACTCGTGAATCGCGCGAGTCACCTGATCCTTCGGCCACTGATGCATGCCGAGTAGCGCTTTGTTGCGTTGGTAGTGATCAATCCCACAAGGACAGTGAAGAAGTCGGAAGTCGGCACTGCGCCCCTTGTGCGGTAGCAATGAGCGCCCACACGTACAATTTTTAACAAGGCCGTCTCCGTGCCACGGACAGGTCGCGATCCACGGCAACTGGTGGAGCATGGTGTGGAATCCATACGCAAGACACTGGCGGCAGCCACGCAGAAAGTCTGCGTGAGCCTCGGATTTGTCGCTAAAGGGATGCCAGTCCTCCCAATGGTGCGGAAGAAGGTCATGCTCCCGACCCCAAAGCGATGCCTCCCAGCCGTCCATCTCTTTCCATGGAACGATTCCGCCGCAGAGCCCTGCTTGAATCGTGGAAGTTGTCTTGAGCACTTCGGGCAATTGCGTCAGCCAAAGGCCATTGAGCCGTGAAAGTCTGTAGGCGCGCCCAAAAGAGGAGATGTAGGGGACCTGTGCAAGATCGCCACCGATAAGCCTTTGGATCTTGGTAAGTGCCGCAATGTGTCTATTCATCCGCGCAACTGCCTCGCGCGAGAGAATTCCAATTTCAAGTAGCCAGCGCGCGTGATGGCCTCCTTGATGCTTTCGTAGGAGAACTCTCGAAAGGCCTCTTGGCCACCTGCGATATGAACCAGCAAGCGCTTGACGGCCAGTTCAAGAATCATCATCGGGAAGTCACTCTGGCCGTTTAGATTGGCCTCCTTTCGGATCTCGTCGACGGCCTTCACGAATTTCTGTGCATCACTGGCGAAGCGCCATCCCTTTTCGTACGCCTGAGGCGCGAAGTACGCGCTAAACGGGACACCCTCGTGTTCCATGGCGTCGTAGCGACCCAGCGCTTCCGCAATTTCAGCAATGCCGACCAAGCCACGAAAGGTGTGATCCGCCATAAAGAAACGGCGGACAACGTGCGGCGGCATGTCATCGATCTGGCAGCGCCGGTTATCCTTTTCAGCCGATGAGTCATCCGACTGGTTGACGAACACGCAGAAGAGCCGATACCCGTCCAGGCTTACGCCGTCGTCTATATTGGCGAGGTACTCATAGTCATCCTTGCTCAATCGCTGGGCTTCGTCGATGAACAGGACGAATCGGCGGGCGGCCATCTGCTCGCACTCGGCTGAGATCCGGTCGACGATGTGAGAGAGGCGATCAATCGCTGCGGCCCGTGGATGGGACGTAAGGTTGAGCGCTCCTTGGATCACCTTATAAAAGACATTGTCCGATCCGTTACTCCGCCGCGGCATGCTCACCCACGCGGTCGGCGTGGGCTGCTTGAGCCAACTGGGGTGCGAGCGAAGGTAGCGGGACGCGGTGGATTTTCCGTCTCCGGACCGCCCGGCCACTTGAATGCCTCGGTAGCCATCCTCCAGCGCGATCAAAATCGCCTCGGCCAGGAGAATCGCCGGCCGGGTGGCGACTTCGGGACGCCCTTCATCTTTGAACATGGGATGCGTGCTCATGGATCAGTCCTTCACGTGGTCAAAGGAAACGCGGCCAGTGAGCGGCGTCTCCGTGGAGGGTTTCACGTCTTGAGGAGCGGCTGGGTCGGAAAACGACACGGTTATCGCCCCACTGGTGGTGAGTTGCATCAGGCGAGCGATCTGATCAGCGGCGTTCGCGCGGCCTTCTTGGCAGCTCTTGAGCGTGAAGGCTGCGTAGGCGGAAATCGCGCTGTGCACGCCCCGGATTTCCAGTTCGCCACTCCGGCTCAGCTTGAGAATGCGACGGCGCGTGGTGATGTCGTGGCGATGGATGTTCCAAGGCGACGACGCGGTCAATGTGCACACGTGATTGAGCGATTTGTCGACGAGCACCAGCGTGCGCAAATCTTCGAGATCGATCTGGGCTTTGTAGTTACTACCCAACAGGTCCCAGTTCTTGTCGAGAGTAGGGTGGCGATAAACGACACCCATAAAACGCACATGGACGGGTTTATTGTGGCGCTGGGAGCCGCGAAACCTGACGGTACGAATTTCAGAGGTCAGTGCCTTGGCATCCAGTTCGTTGTGCGGCGGTGACGGCCAGAAATGCGGGGTATTGGGGTAGTTGAGAAGGATGTCGATCGGACTGCGATTTTGCCGAGCGGGCAACGGCGTGATGTTGTAGCTGGTCATGATCACGTCCATGACGTCTTCCAGTGCCTGGAAAGAGATGGGGTGATCTGTGCTTCGCCATTCGGATACGGGCGTGGCCTTTTTCCCGAGGTGACGTGTCGGGATGTAGCCTCCGGGCAAATCGCGGAGTGCACCAATTTCCAGGCGGTTGAAGAAGTGCTCGACCGCGGGCCTCCCCTCCGGCGTGTGCGGTTTGCCCAAGTGCAAGATGCCGTCGTAATTGCCCACCCATGCTTCGAGGGGCAGGCTCGCCTTATGCGCCAAGGCGTTGTCCATCGCCGTGACCCGGCCACTCATGGCCCCGAACTCTAGGTTCTGCGGCATGGTCGCACCCGGCTCGTAGTTCAAATCGGGAACACAAAGCGCCCTTGGAGTCCACGGGCGCAGGGAGGATGCATAACATTGAGCGACATCGAGAGCGGTGTATCCGCGCCCGAAGACGATCTTCCACGCCAACACAGCGGAGGAGTCGACCTCAACGACAACCAGAACCCAGACTTTCGAAATCTTGAGCTTGATGGGTTCCCCGCGTGCGTTGGGCACTTCCAGCATGAAGTGCACATCTTTGCAGTGGGCATCAAATTCACAGCGGTCGTACGGTTGGCGATGAAACAGTTGGCTGAGCGACTGGATCTTGGGCTCAGGCAAAGTCGTTGCGTCGAGGTTGCCGGCAACGAGCGCGTCTTTGCGCATGCCCCTGATGTAGCGAGCAAACGCCCGTCTTCCCTTGTCTTTCTGGCCCAGCGGCCAACAGTTGTTGCCGAAGCGTTTCGAGACGATTCCGCGAATCTCTCGCATCAACCGGCAGAACGAGGGCGGCAGTCGTCCGGGCGGCAGGGGCGCAATGAAAGCGCCGGTCAGATCCCGGACTTCGGGGAGTACTTTTAACAGGGACTTGAGCGCATAGGGCGCACCCTGGGTTGGAACGGAAGCAACCATCTCCGAGGTTTGGCGCGCACCCCAGGGCAGGCACGCCCGATAGCCGTACAGTCCTCCATCTGGGGAGACCGAAAAGGCCTTCGCGATCACGCTGGTGAGTGTCACTCGGTTGACCCCGTGGTCTATCGCCGCGTGACGCACCGAGGCGCCGAGTATGTAGGCCTGCAAGGCATCGCAGCGCGACTGGAATTGCGCCTGATGGCGATCGAGGACGAGCCTTTGATCCGGACGCTTCCAATGGAGCGCATCCGCCATTTGTGCAGCGGAGACGTCAGTAGCCATCATTCGCCCCCCGCGTCAGGCGACTGTGGCTGCTGAGCGGCAACTCCTTCTGAAACCCCAGCCAACCCTCGTGCAGCAAGGTGCACGTAGCCATACGCACTACATCTGCCGGGATTTGGCTCAACGACCCTTCAATTTGCTGGAAGGAGAGTGAGGTCACGACCGGAGAGAACAGCTCCTTCACCCTCCCAGCAATGGAGGGAACCTCGGCACGGCGTCGCGCTGCTTGGATGTGGGGTAGAAGGCGCAGGTAATTGGCGATGGATTGCGCTCGATGCTGCAGGTCGTGCTCAAAGACGAAACGTAGTGAAAGGCCTGCTCGATGGGCGGCCTGATCCCAAACGGTGGCGTCCTTGGGCTGGAGGCCGTCCTGGACACGTTCGCATTCCTCGATGCCTTGGACTGCCCAAAAGGTTTCGCGGCCGTCGGTCCCGAGTGTCCAAAAGTCGAGTTCCACGGTACGGCCTGAATACAGCTCGAGGCTGCGTGGTCGCTCGACCACGGCTTCCGCCGCCGGGTCAAACTCGTTTTTGAGAAAAAAGGCCAGGCGGGTAATGCCGACAAGCGAGACGGCACGTGCGGCCTTTGGCGAATAGGTGATGTACACATCCTCATTGCTGAGTTCGCTTGCGGTGAGGGCCCGCGGATCGAATGGAAGGACAGCCGATGACATGAATTTTCTCCAAGTGAATGCGTCGACCCTGCCGGTGATGGCAGATCGATTGAGTGCAGGCTGAGGTGTTAGGCGCGTCCCAGACACGAGCGCCCGCTGGGCAATGAGCCCAGTCATGGAAGGCGTCGGTGGTGGGGTGCGCGCTTTAGCGCAGCGAGGACTAGCCGCTACGACGAAGGATCGGTGGGCGCCACGGAGCGCGTCGCGGCAGTTGGGTAGGCCGACGATGTGTAGATGCGTGGAGTTCTTGCGGCACGAATTTTCCCAATGGGTGAGTCAACTTCCTGGTTCGAAACCAGGCAGCGGGGAGCCGCGGCCGCCCAAGAAAGGGCGCCCGTTGCTTGACTAGGGAGGGGATCGCACATTAAATTGCAGGCAAGTCGTGTACCAGCAAAATCAAAGTCCGTAGCGTTGGCGCGCTGTGGGCTTTTTTGTGCGCGCGGGATTGGCGGCTAAATCGACTAGGCATCCATCGGATGGGACCTCCTGCATCTACGGGGCGGGTAGAAACCCAACCAAGGCGCTTGAGCTAAGGACTTCGGGGGTTGGGACGGTTAGTCAGGCTGGTTTGACTGCTTGCGCGCCTCTTCGAGCGAAGCTAAATATTCCGCGACCGCCTCGGCGGTTGCGAACCATCCTCGCCGTCCCGTCATCTTGACGAGCTGCACAGGCAACTGACCACGGCTATTTGATTTGCGGATGGCGCCAACGCTGGAGTACCTCAGCACCACGGCCAAGTCTGTCAGTGTCAGTACGTCACCGAATCGGGTGCGGAGATCCGCTTCGCGCTCTGTCTGAGTGGCCATCTATGCAATGTCTTCTGCAGTCTTGGTAGGGCGTGCTTGGTCACACGTCGGCCCAACGGTAGGGCTTGCTAGTGCTCGGATCGAGACCCGTGATTTGGTGTGCATCGCGCATTGCAAAACATTGGTCTAGACTTCACGACACTTCAGTGATATTGGCGCGCAGGCGCGATGAGGACAGAACTACGCATCCTGGCAACCCGACTTTGGGTGCGGCACGCTTGGCAGGCGTCAGGTGACACCAAGATAGACGCGTTCATCGACCGATTCGACGCCTACGCATCACCTCAAAGTGGCGATGGCTTGAAGCGAACACTATTGAGCGAGTGGAGGCGCGGAAAGCGGTATGTGAGCGAGACCTGGGTCAATCGATTCGAGCAGGCGATTCCTGGGACGAAGTGGGTCCACGCAGTCGGGACGTTGTTAACGCCGAACCGTCTGAGCGCCAACGCTGCTCGAGGTACGGTCTCACCATTTTTCGTGACGGAGCCCAACAACGAGAGACGATGGATCATGCTCTACGATGGTGCACCTTCGCCGACGGAATGGGAGGATTCTGCGGCACTCGCCCTGCGTGGTGACTTTTTCGGCTTCATCGCGATATTGGCGCTGGTTCGAGAAGCGTTCGCTTGTCTCGACTACGATCGCCTTTGTCAGCACCTGGCGGCTCTGTACGCGCTACTACCGTCTATTGCTCGGATTGATTGGGTGCGCCCTGATGTGGGCCTGCTCATCCAGTGCATCGAAAGCATGATGGCTAAGGATATCTATTGGCTCCCAGCGCGTGTCGAGATCGATTGGCAAGAATTTTCGTGAAGAAGTCGAGTATCCCCGGCGCTGGGCTTGCGATCCGCCGTGGATAGTTTCGAAGCGCGGCGATAGGCTCGAAAACGCGCCGAATCGACTATGACGCCGTCCGGTGCCCCTCTTCGGAGGGGTGTTGTCCTTGGCGGACTACGTCAGCCCACAGAAGAACGAGGTGCAACAAAACAAAACGCCGCAGCGCACATCTTTTCTCGACCGGTTGTTGAATGGCAAGTAGGCCTAAGGGAGAGCACTTACGCGTGTTCAATGGCCTGTAGAAGCCTATCTTGCTCAGTGGCATCCAGCGCGCTGAAGGCACGGATCATTCGAGCAAGCCGTTCGTTGTCGGCGTAGAGATACGCCAGCGGCACGCCAAGCGCTTTCGCCAGGCGCTTCGCCGTCGCTTGATCCGGGGCATGGACGTCCTGCTCGTATCGGTTGATGCGTGTGCTAGCCACGAAAGGGTCCAGACCGGCGAGGATGCCCAGATCCTTCTGGGATAGACCGGCATCCTGACGCGCTTGCCTCAGCCGCTTGCTGAAGATGGATGACGGTTCGCTTTGGCGCGACATGGAATTCTCGTGGAAGATAGCCGCTACGAGATTCGTTGCTTTGCCGCGTCACCGATACTACGATATTCGTAGTTTTGTTGATAGCCTCAGCGTTTGGCCACCCTACGACCGATAGGAAACCAGTCCATGCTCCTGCAACTGGTGTTCGAAGATCAGTGGTCCATCCCCGTGCCGATGGACGATCGGCTCGGGGAGGCGCTTGGCGTGCAGCGTGAGCGGGCCTGCCACGACGAGTTCGACCTCGCATTTGTTGAGCGCTTGTCAGAATGTTTTGCGAATTCGCTCGCAGCATGCCTTGATCCCGACCTGCAGCTGCCGACCGACAGCCAGGTGAAGTACGCGATGGACATCGCTCGCGAGTTGGGTGTGTCTTTACCTGCCGACGCGCTACGCTTCCGCGGTGCGGCGCACGACTTCATTGACCGCTTCGAGGACGTCTTTCGCGCGAACCGCGAAAGACGCCGGCGCTTGACGAGCCCACCCGGCGGGTAGCTTCGTCGGAATGATCTGCCAATACGGCGTCGAACAATTCGTAGGGTGCCGATCGCACCCGTCGCCGACGCGAACCAACTTTCGTCGAACGTCGCATGCCCAAGATAGCCAGATCACCACTTGACGCGTTGCTTGAAGCGGCGAGGGCCGCCTCGAATCCCACGGATATCATGGATGCCGAACAGCGCTTCTATAAGGCACTGATGGAGGCCACGGTGTATGCGCACGTTCCCACCGGACCTACGCCGCCCGATCGCATCCGGTTCGTTCAGTTCATCAGGCCCGACAACGGACAGACGGTGTTGCCGTTTTTCAGTGATCGGGAACAAGCAGAGGTAGTGGCAGCCGCAGGCAAGGTCATAATCGTGGCCATGGCCGGGCGGCGGCTCTTTGAGCTGACTCGCGGCGCAACCCTGATACTCAACCCTAACCGAGATCAGCTCACGTTCTATCCGCCGGAGATCGGCGCTCTCCTGGAAGGCCGCCCGCTTGGCGTCTTTTCTAGGGAAACGCTGGGGACGAATGAGCAGGTCGGAGTGTGCCTACCATCCGTGCCGACGGATGCCTTGGTGCTGGCGCTCCGCGGTCTCTACGAGCGTGAGCCCTCCGTGCGAGCCGCCTATCTGGTGGAAGCCCACCGCGGGTCGGACGATTCAGGGTTCTACCCCGATTCTGC
>NZ_MWIO01000079.1 GCF_004799035.1 Rhodanobacter lindaniclasticus | reverse complement strand
CGACGTCCCCCCGGTTTTGAGTAGCACGTCGGTTTGGAGTCCAATCCCCCATCCGAAGGAGATTGGACGTGAAGAAGCGATTTACCGAAGAGCAGATCATTGGCTTCCTGCGTGAGGCAGAGGCCGGCATGCCGGTGAAGGAGCTGTGTCGCAAACACGGCTTCAGCGAGGCCTCGTATTACCTGTGGCGTAGCAAGTTCGGTGGCATGAGCGTCCCCGACGCTAGGCGGTTGAAGGAGCTGGAGACTGAGAACGGGCGGCTGAAGAAGCTGCTGGCCGAGCAGGTACTGGAGAACGAGGTCATCAAGGACGCCCTGCGAAAAAAGTGGTGAGCGCACCGGCTCGGCGCGAGCTGGTGCGGCAGATGATCGACCAGGGGTTGAGCGAGCGGCGCTCGCTGGCGGTCGTGGGCATGAGTGCCAGTGCTTATCGCTACGTGCCATGCCCGGATCACAACGTGGATCTCCGGCAACGCATCGTGGCGCTGGCGCAGCGGCACAAGCGCTATGGCGTGGGGATGATCCATCTGAAGCTGCGGCAGGCGGGGTTGCTGGTGAACTACAAGCGCGTGGAACGGCTGTATCAGGAGGCGAAGTTGCAGGTGCGTCGGCGCAGGCGGAAGAAGGTGCCTGTCGCCGACCGACAGCCGCTGGTTCGACCGAAGGCAGCCAACGAGGTCTGGTCAATGGACTTCGTGTTCGACCGCACGGCCGAAGGGCGTGTCATCAAGTGCCTGACAGTCGTCGATGACGCCACCCACGAGGCGGTGGTCATCGAGGTGGAGCGGGCCATCTCCGGTTTGGGCGTGACGCGCGTGATAGATCGCCTGGCGCAGACGCGTGGTCTGCCCAAGGTCATCCGCAGCGACAATGGAAAGGAGTTCTGCGGCAAGGCGATGGTGACCTGGGCGCACGAGCGTGGCGTGCAACTGCGCCTGATCGAGCCAGGCAAGCCGAACCAAAACGCCTACATCGAGTCATTCAACGGTCGCCTGCGCGACGAATGCCTCAACGAGCACTGGTTTCCCAGCCTGCTGCATGCACGCGCCGAGATCGAACGCTGGCGGCGGGAATACAACGAGGAACGACCGAAGAAGGCGCTGGGTGGGCTGACACCCGCCGCCTACGCGGAGCAGTTAAAGTGATCCCGGACTCTAAATCGTCCTGCTACTCAATGCGGGGGGACGTCGGGAGGCGTGCAGCGGGGCCCATCACTGGGCACGGCGGTGTGTGGAATACGGGCTGCAGCCGCGGCTGATGGCCGCCCAGCTGGTCAAGCCGTACCGCAAGACTCAGCGCAGCAAGAACGACCGCAACGACGCCGAGGCGATTGCCACGGCCGCCGGACACGGCAACATGCTCGCGTGGCCGATGAAACCACTCGACTCACACGGAGGCATGT
>NZ_MWIO01000078.1 GCF_004799035.1 Rhodanobacter lindaniclasticus | reverse complement strand
CGCGTTGCAGGCGCGCCTGCGGGCGCTGGGCCTGCAGCCGCACCAGCGCGTGGTCGAGTCGCTGCGCGCGTGCCTGGAGTTGGCGCTGCTGCAGCGTGGTCAGGCGTTGTTGCAACTGCTGCAGGTGGCGGCCGACGGCTACCGCGTCGGGCACCAGCAGTTCGGCAGCGGCCGAGGGCGTGGGCGCGCGCAGGTCGGCGACGAAATCGGCGATGCTGAAGTCGATCTCGTGGCCGACCGCCGACACCACCGGTATGGCGCTGGCGTGGATTGCGCGCGCCACCGTTTCGTCGTTGAACGCCCACAGGTCTTCCAGCGAGCCGCCGCCGCGGGTGAGCAGCAGCACGTCGTGGCGTGCGCTGGCAGAGGCCTTGCGCAGCATCGCCACGATCGCCGGCGGCGCTTCGCGACCCTGCACCGGTACCGGCAGCACTTCCACGTCGGCCAGCGGCCAACGCCGCGCCAGCACGCTCAGCACGTCGCGCACGGCCGCGCCGGTGGCCGAGGTGATCACGCCGATGCGACGCGCATAGACGGGCAGCGCGCGCTTGCGTGCCGGATCGAACAGGCCTTCCGCATCCAGTCGCGCCTTGAGTTGCTCAAACTCCCGCTGCAGCGCGCCTTCGCCGGCCGGCTCCATGTATTCGGCGACCAGCTGGAACTCGCCGCGCGGTTCGTACAGGCCGACCTTGGCGCGCAGCAACACCTGCATGCCGTCGACCGGGCGAAAGCGCAGCATGGAGGCTTTCATCTTGAACATCGCGCAGCGCACCTGCGCGCCGCTGTCCTTCAGCGTGAAGTAGAGGTGGCCCGAGGCCGGCTTCGCCACGTTGGACAGCTCGCCTTCGATCCACACCTGCGGCAGCGCGTCGCCCAGCAGGTCGCGTACCAGCCGGTTGAGCGAGCTGGGGGTCAGCACATGATGCGGTGCGAGGTTGTCGGGGACGGACATGGGGCGACGAGCCTAGCATGCCGCCACGGTGAAGTCGTGAAAAAACATCTGCTTGGAAGGCGAATCAGAACAAATGTCTCACGTGTCGTGGCCGGCCCGGGGTTCGTCCGCTTCGCGCACCGTGCGCTGGTGGCGGCGACGCAGCCGCCAGCCGCGGATGCCCAGGTTCAGCGCGAACCACCCGCACAACACGGCAAGCGGCCAGCCGATCCAGGCCGGCCACAGGGCTGCGACCACGCCCAGCAACAGCAGCGCCGCGGCGGCCAGGAACAGCGGCTTGGCCGAGGTGGCACCGAGCACGCGCCGATGGCCCAGCGCCGCCCCCACGCTGTTGGCCAGGCGCAACGCGCCCGCGGCGGCGCGCCCGGAGCTGCCGCCGCCATGGCGCACGCGCGGCCGCGCCTGGCTGCTGCGCACCTTCTCCCCGTGGCCGCGACGGCGATGTGGTGCCAGCACGATCTCGGTGGCGTTGTCCAGGTCGCGTTCGTATTGGGCGGCGAGTTTGGCGGCGAAGGTGGCGTCCTCGATTGCCACATCCAGCTCCTGGTTGCCCAGCCAGCTGGCGAGATTGAGGTTGGACGAGCCCACCCGCGCCCATTGCCCGTCGGCCACCGCGGTCTTGGCGTGCAGCATCGAGCCGTTCCATTCGAACACGCGAATACCGGCCTTGAGCAGCGGCCGGTAGCCGGCGCGGGACATGCTGGCCACCGCCGGAATATCGCTGCTGCCCGGCACCAGCAGGCGCACGTCGACGCCGTCGCGCGCCGCCGCCACCAGCGCCTGCACGTACGGTGCGATGCCCACGAAATAGGCGTCGGTGAGCCACAACGTGCGGGTGGCCAGCGAGGCGATCAGCTGGTCGAGCCGATACATGCCGGCGGTGGAGGGCTGGGTGGCGATCAGGCGCAGCGCGACGTCGCCGGCGGGTGCCGATGGCTCCCTCGCGAACTCCCGCAGCGGCGTACCCGTGGCACTCCAGCTTTGCGCGAACGCGGCCTCCAGCTCGGCCACCACCGGGCCGCGCAAGGCGACGCCGGTATCGCGCCACGGCGGCACGTCGCGCGCGGGATCTCCCAGCCATTTGGCGCTGATGCACACGCCGGAGAGGAAGCCAGTGACCCCATCGACCGCCAGCGACTTGCGGTGGTCGCGGCTTAGCCAGCCGAAGGTCTGTCCCAACTGCAGCGGGTTGTATACGCGCACCTCGCCGCCGGTCGCGCGCAGCGGCGCCCAGAAGCCGCTGCGCGACTGGCCCAGACAGCCGACCCAGTCGACCACCACGGCCACGAATACGCCCGCCTGCGCGCGCTCCACCAGCGCGTCGCGGAACTCGCGGCCCACCGCGTCGTCGCGCACGATGTAGTTTTCCAGCAGCACCCGTTGGCGCGCGCCGCGGATCGCTTCCAGCCACGCGGCATGGTTGGTGGCCGCATCGATCAGCAGATCCACCGCGTTGCCGCTGAGCAACGGTGCGCCGGCAGCGCGGCTCAGCGCCTGCTGTGCCAGCAGGCGGCTGGAAGAAGAGGACGATGGCAGCAGCGGGTCCGGCATGCATCCAGTGTAGGCGAAGGGGATGTCGATACGCCGTGGCGGCGGCTTCTGGCATGATCGGGCGATGCCCGCCAAGCCGCGCCACAGCGACACCGACGCTTGTGCCCACGACCTCGCCGATGCGCTGGGGCCCGACCTGCGCATCGCCGCGCCGCTGGGCCTGGGCAAGCCGCACGGCCTGCTCAACGCGTTGTACCGGCTCACCGCGGGCGACCCGACCCGTTCGATGCGCCTGTACACCGCGCTGTCGCTGACCCGGCCGCAGCCGAAGGCGGGGTTGCAGCGGCGCTTCCTGCAGCCGTTCCTGGAACGTCACTTCGGCGCCGATGCGGTCGACCCGCAGTACGCCCTTGACCAGGCACGCGACGCCCTGCCGCCAAACGTCGTGGTACACGAGTTCTACCTGCAAAGTGGCGCGCTGCTGCATTCGGCCAGTGCGCAGCGCAACTACATCAGCCAGAATTACACCCACGTGGCGCGCGACCTGGCGGTGCAGGACATCAACCTGTTGGTGCAGCTGGTGGCGCGGCGCGAAACCGCAGACGGCGTGCGCTACAGCCTCTCGTGCAATCCCGACCTGACCCTGGATTTCCTGCGCCAGGTGCAGCTGGCCGGTGCGCGGCGGCCGCTGTGCGTGGCGGTGGTGCATCCCGACCTGCCGTGGCTGGGCGGCGATGCCGAGGTGCCGGCGGATTATTTCGACGTGGAGCTGCATCCGGAATCCTCGCCGCGCCTGTTCGCGCTGCCGCGGTTGCCGATCGACCTGGCCGAGTACGCGATCGGCCTGCATGCCAGCACCCTGGTGCGCGATGGCGGTTGCCTGCAGATCGGCATCGGTGCGCTGTCCGACGCACTGGTCAAGGCCTTGATGCTGCGCCAGCAGCAGAACACCGCGTGGCGCTGCATGCTGGTGGCGCTGGATCCGGCCGGCAGCACGCACGCGCAGGCCGGCGTGCTCGGCGGCCTCGCGCCATTCAAGACCGGCTTGTACGGCGCCAGCGAGATGGTGATGGACGGCTTCATGCACCTGCAGCGCGGCGGCATCCTGAAGCGGCGCAGCTGGGACAACCTCGCGCTGGAACGGGCCTCGCTGTCCGGCCGGCTGAACCCGGCCACGCCCGGCGGCCATTACCTGCGCGGCGCATTCTTCCTCGGTTCGCGTGACCTGTACGAATGGCTGGCCGCCACCGAGGCGAGCGATCCGGACGCGATCGACATGTGTGCGGTGTCCAACGTCAACCAGCTGTACGGTGACCACCAGGCATTGGCCGCGCTGCAGCGGCGCGACGCGCGTTTCTTCAACACCTGCATGATGGCGACCCTGCTCGGTGCGGCGATGTCCGACACGCTGGAAGATGGCGCGGTGGTCAGCGGCGTCGGCGGCCAGTACAACTTCGTGGCGATGGCGCACGAACTGCCGGGCGCGCGCTCGGTGCTGCTGCTGCGCGCCACCCGTCGCCATCGCGGCGGCATCGAGAGCACGATCCGCTGGGGCTACGGCCAGACCACGATCCCGCGCCACCTGCGCGACATCGTGGTCACCGAATACGGCGTTGCCGATTTGCGCGGCAAGAGCGACAGCGAATGCATCGAGGCGATGCTGTCGATCTGCGACGCGCGGTTTCTCGACGCGTTGTGCGCGGAGGCGAAATCGCACGGCAAGCTGGCGGCGGATTTCGCCATACCGGACGCGTGGCGCCGGCATCAGCCCGATGCCCTGCACGAATCGCTGGCGCCGTTCCGGCGCAAGGGTCAGCTGCCGGTGTTCCCGTTCGGCAGCGATTTCGACGAGGTCGAGCAGCGCCTGCTGCCGGCGCTGGAATGGCTGCAGTCCTGCAGCAGCCACTGGCGCGGCCGCTGGCAAGTGCTGCGCGCGGCGGTGCGTCCCGGCGAAGCGGCCGAGGATGAAGGCGCGGCCCTGGCGCGGATGGGGCTGGATACGCCGAAAGGATTGTCGGAGCGCGTGCAGCGACGCCTGCTGCAAGCCGCGCTGCGCCAGCGACCGTAGGGCGGGCGCCGCCCGCCGGCTCTTGTCGTCGGTGTCGCGCAGGGGCGGCGGGCGGTGCCCGCCCCACGCCGGACGCGTTGCCACTTGTAGAGCCCGCTCGCGGGCGATGCTTCCGGCTTTTGCAGTTCCCGAATCCCGGCACAGGAGCATCGCCCGCGAGCGGGCTCCTACGGGGGCGTGGATGGGTCCTCGGGGGCTTCGGCCGGCTCGGGCGAATCGTCCATCAGCGGCAGCACGCCGGGGCTGTCGAGGTCATCGAATTGCTGGTGGTTCACGGCCCAGAAGAACAATGCCACGGCGACGCCGATCACCACCAGGGTGACCGGGATCAGCACCAGCAGGATGTTCATGCCGCCGCCTCGGCGGTGCGGCCGGGACCGGCGTGGCCGGGGTCCGCATCGTTCGCGCGCTCGCGTCCCACCCGCATCGCGTTGAGCACTACCACCAGCGAGCTCAGCGACATGCCGATGGCGGCCAGCCACGGCGTCACCAGGCCGAGCGCCGCGAACGGCACGGCGAGCAGGTTGTAACCCAGCGCCCAGCGGCGGCTTTGCGCGATCACCTGCTGCATCTGCACGGCGATCGCGTGCGCGTGCAGCAGGCCTTGCAGGCGGCCGTCGAGCAGCAGCAGGTCGGCCTGGGCCTGGGCCAGGTCGGTGCCGCTGGACAGCGCGGCAGAGACGTCGGCGGCCGCCAGCAACGGGGCGTCGTTGCTGCCGTCGCCCACGGCGAGCACGCGGTGGCCGTCGGACTGCAGGGATTGCAGCAAGGCCAGCTTGTCGGCCGGCAACTGGCGCGCGTGCCAGTCGTCGATGCCGAGCCGGGTGGCCAGCGCGGCGACGCGATCGGCGCTGTCGCCGCTGGCCATGCACACGCCGATGCCGTCCTCGCGCAGCCGTGCCAGCGTGGCGGCTGCGTCCTCCCGCGGTTGCTCGTGGAAGCCGAAGCGGGCCAGTGCGCCGTGCTGGTCGGCCAGCACCAGGGCGGCGCTGCCCAATCGCGGGTCGTAATGCGCCTCGCCCAGCGCGTAGCGGGCGCGGCCCAACCGCAGTGCGCGGTCGCCGACACTGCCTTCGATGCCGGCGGCCAGCTGCACGCGCACGTCCTGCGCGGCCGGCGTGGCAATGCGTTGTCTGCCCGCGGCGCTCAGCGCGCGGGCCAGCGGATGCGAACTGGCGCCGGCCAGCGCCGACGCCCAGGCCAGCACCTGCTCGCGGCTGTCGCCCCGCAGGGGTTCGACCGCGTCGGCTTCCAGGCTCGGGATGGAGAGTGTTCCGGTCTTGTCGAACAGGGCACGGTCGACGCCGGCCAGCGCGAGCAGGGCGCCGCCGTCGGTGACCAGCACGTGGCGGCGGGCGAGCCGGCCCAGCGCCCGGGTCAGCGTTACCGGCACGGTCAGCGCGAAGGCGCAGGGGCAGGCCACTACCAGCACCGCGATGGCCGCGTCGAACGCGCGCGAGGGGTCGACCAGCAGCCAGCCCAGTGCGGTCAGCGCGGTGAGCACCAGCACCCGGCGCACGAAGCGCGTGACCTCGCGATCGCTGCCGGCGACCTGCGTGCGGGCCTGGCGCGCGCGCGTCGCCAGCGCGCCGAGCCGGGCCACGCTGGTCTGCGCGCCGCCATGTTCCACGCGCAGCTGCGCCGGCCCGGTCAGCAGCACGCTGCCGGCCACCAGGCGCTCGCCGCGCTGGCGCCGTTGCGGGCGCGATTCGCCGGAGAGCAGCGCTTCGTCCACTTCGACCGCGGCGCTTTCCAGCACGCCGTCGGCCGGTACCGTGCCACCGTCGTCGATGTGCACGCAGTCGCCGCTGGCGAGCGTCATCGCGGGCACGGTTTCCAGTTCGCCATCGGCACGGCGACGCTGCGCCAGCAGCGGCGTGGCATCCAGCAGGGCATCGCCGCGGGCGTCGCCGCGATGGCGCGTGCGCAGTTCGATGTAGCGCCCGACCAGCAGCAGGAAGACGAACATGCTGACCGAATCGAAATACACCTCGCCGCTGCCGCGCAGCGTGTTGATCACGCTGGCCGTGAACACCAGCGCGACCGCCAGCGCCACCGGGAGGTTGATGCCGAGACGGCGGCCGCGCAGCTCCTCGACGGCGCCGCGGAAAAACGACTGCGCCGAATAGACCACCAGAGGAATCGTGGTGAGCAGGCCCAGCCAGCGGAACAGGTTGCGCGTGCTGAAATCGACGAAGTCGACCACGCCGATGTAGATCACCAGGGCGTAGCTCATCACCTGCATCGCGCACATGCCGGCCACCAGCATGCGCTTGAGCGCATCGTGCATCTCGGCGGCGCGGACGTCTTCCACCTCGCCCAGGCGCAGTGGACGCGCCGGACAGCCGGCGGCGGCGAAGTTCTCCAGCAGGGTCGGCAGGGTGGTGCGCCGGATATCCCAGACCACCCGCATGCGCCGCGCGGCGCGGTCGACGCTGACCCGGCGCACGCCGGCCAGCGCGTTGATGCGCTGCTCCAGCCAGAGCAGCTGGCGGGGATCGTCCAGCGCCTCGACGTGCAGGGCGATTTCGCTCAAGCCGTCACGTCGCTCGCGCAGTACCTGGGCGGCGAGCCGGGGATCGGCCCATGTCGCCGCGCCGTTCATGGCTTGCGCGGGGGAGGTGCGCTGGATGGCGGCGGCGCGCTGTGCGAAGCGACCGGCACGCCGAATACCGCGTGCGAGCTGGTGGTCAGCGGCGTGTCGGCGTAGCGGACGCTGACCACGATGAGCCACACGCAGCCGGCCAGCGATATCACGAAGACGAATGCCCCCAGCCACAGCACCGGCTGGCGATACCAGGCCGATGCCGCGCGGGTGCCGATGTCATTGCGGGCCTTCATCGGCCTGGTGCGAGAAGTGGTAGACGTAGGCCGCGATCACGTGGATCTGGTCTTCGCTCAGGCGCGGGCTCCACGGCGGCATGTGGCCCTGGCGACCGTTGCTGATGGTCTGTTCGATCTCGGCCGGGGTGCCGCCGTACAGCCAGACGTGGTCGGTGAGGTTCGGTGCGCCCAGCGCCGGGTTGCCCTTGCCCTCGGCACCGTGGCAAGCGGCGCAGGTGGAGAACAGCGGCTTGGCGGCCGCTGCCTTGGCTGCGTCGTGCGGGGCGCCGGACAGGCTCAGCACGTACTGGGTGAGGTTTTTCACGTTGTCCGCGCCCAGGCTAGCCCATGGCGGCATCACACCGCTGCGACCATCGTGGATCGAGGTGGTGATGTCCTTGCCGGTGCCGCCGTAGAGCCAGTCGTCGTCGGTGAGGTTGGGCGCGCCGACCAGGATGTTGCCCTTGCCGCTGCGCTGGTGGCAGGCGGCGCAGTTGTCCTCGAACAGCACCTTGCCCATCTGCTGCGCCTGCGGGTCGCCGGCCAGCTGCTCCACCGTGTACAGCCGGAAGCGTTCCAGCAACGGGTCCAGCGTGGCCTTGTTGGCGGCCACTTCACGCGCGAGTTGGCCGTGCGAAGTCCAGCCCAGCGCACCCTTGTGGTTGCCGAAGCCGGGGAACAGGAACAGGTAGATGAACGCCGCGGCGAACATCGAGCCGGAGAACACGATCCACCACGTGGGCAGGTTCTTGAGGCCTTCCAGGATGGTGCCGTGCGCCCACACGTGGCCGGTGGTGCCGTCGGGACGGGTCGGGATCTTCGCCCGCGGCGCCCACAGGAACAGCGCAAAGGTGATGCCCAGGTTGAGCACCACCAGGAACATGACCCACAACGACCAGCCGCTGCTCATGGGCGATCCTCCTTGGCATCGACATCGCTGTCGGGTTGTTCGTCTTGTTCGAGCGGCAGGCGTGCCATGCGGTCGAACGTGACTTGGTGGCGCTTGCGCCAGGCCCAGACCCAGATGCCGATGAAGGTCACCAGCATCAGGATGATGAATACCCCGGCGACGTGGCCCCAGACCGGGCTCATCGGCGTCATGGCGTGGCTCCCGCGACGCCGTCGGTGGCCGCCGGCTTGTCTGCCGCCGGCGCCGGCTCATTGGCGATGCCCAGGCCCTGCAGGTAGGCGATCAGCGCGTCCATCTCGGTCTTGCCCTTGACGGCCTCGGGCGCCGCGGCGATCTGCGCGTCGGTGTAGGGGTCGCCCAGCTTGCGCAGCGTGCGCATGCGTGCCTGCACGTCCTCGGCGTTGATCGTGTTGTGCGCCAGCCACGGGTAGCCGGGCATGTTCGACTGCGGCACCACCTGGCGCGGGTCCATCAGGTGCAGGCGCTGCCATTCATCGGAATACTTGCCGCCCACGCGGGCCAGGTCCGGCCCGGTACGCTTGGAGCCCCACTGGAACGGACGGTCGTAGACCGACTCCTCGGCCGTGGAGAAGTGGCCATAGCGCTCGGTCTCGAAACGCAGCGCGCGGATCATCTGCGAATGGCACAGGTAGCAGCCTTCGCGCACGTAGACGTCCTTGCCGATCAGCCGCAGCGGCTCGTACGGATGCACGCCCGGCGGCGCCTTCACCGAATGCGCCTCCATGAACAGTGGGGTGATCTCCGCCAGCCCGCCCAGCGAGACCATGATCGCGATGCCGATGCCGAGCAGGCCGGCGTGCTTTTCGATCGCTTCGAAATGTTTGTAGGCCATGTTGATCTCTTCCTCAGCCGGCACTTGCGGGCAGGGGAGCGGGTACCTGGTGTGGCGCCGGCTCGGGAATCGGCACCGGGATCGGCTTGATCAGGCGCGCGCGGGCATCGGCGGCGGTGTGCCACAGGTTCCACGCCATCACCCACATGCCGGACAGGATGAACACGCCGCCGGCCCAGCGGATCAGGTACATCGGCTTGATCGCGAGCAGGCTGTCGAGGAAGCCGTAGGTCAGCGCGCCGTCGGGGTTGGTGGCGCGCCACATCAGGCCCTCGGTGACGCCGGCGGTCCACATCGAGCCCACGTAAAGCAGGGTGCCGATGATGTGCAGCCAGAAGTGCAACTCCATGCCGTTGCGCGAGTGCATTTCCGGCCGGCCCAGCGCACGCGGCGCCATCGCGTAGAGCGAGCCGATGGTGATCATCGCCACCCAGCCCAGCGAGCCGGAATGCACGTGGGCGATGGTCCAGTCGGTGTAGTGCGACAGCGAGTTCACCGTCTTGATCGCCATCATCGAGCCTTCGAAGGTCGAGGCGCCGTAGAACACCAGCGACAGCACCATGAACTTGGCCGCCGGATCGGTGCGCAGTCGGTGCCAGACACCGTTGAAGGTGAGCAGGCCGTTCGCCGCCGAACCCAGGCTCGGCATCAGCAGCACCAGCGAGAACGCCATGCCGACCGACTGCACCCAGTCGGGCAGGGCGGTGTACATCAGGTGGTGCGCGCCGGCCCACATGTAGACCGAGATCAGCGCCCAGAAATTGACGATCGAGAAGCGATAGCTCCACAGCGGCTGCTTGGCCTGCCGCGGCACGAAGTAATACATCATGCCGAGGAAGCCGGCGGTAAGGAAAAACGCCACCGCATTGTGGCCGTACCACCACTGCACCATCGCGTCGACCACGCCGGAATAGATCGAGTACGACTTGGTCAGCGAGACCGGGATGGCCAGGTTGTTGATGATGTGCAGCAGGCCTACCGCGATGATGAAGGCGCCGTAGTACCAGTTGGCCACGTAGATGTGCTTGATGCGCCGGCGCGCCAGCGAGCCGAAGAACACCACGCCGAAGCTCACCCATACCACCGCGATCAGGATGTCGATGAACCACTCCGGCTCGGCGTATTCCTTGCTCTGGGTGAGCCCCAGCGGCATCGTGGTCATCGCCAGCACGCAGACCAGTTGCCAGCCCCAGAAGGTGAACCCGGCCAGTCTGGTGAAGGCCAGGCGGGCATGGCCGGTGCGCTGCACCACGTAATAGCAGGTGCCCATCAGCGCCGAGCCGCCGAAGGCGAAGATCACGCCGAAGGTATGGTCGGGACGGATGCGGCTGAAGGTCAGCCACGGAATCTCGAAATTGAGCGCAGGCCACATCAGTTCGGCAGCGGCGTAGACGCCGACGGACATGCCGATGATGCCCCAGACGGCGGCCGCGAGCAGGAACTGGCGCACGACCTTGTCGTTGTAATATTCGGTGTTCGGCATCGGCATTCCCGGCTGGACAGCGGAGTATTTTGGCGGCAAGCATGCGGCGAAGTGTTGACTTCAATCAAGCGACTGCGGCAATCCGCCCGTTGCATTGTCGCGGGCGTCGATGGTGGCGGCCGAGCGAGTATCCTTGGCGTTCTTTGTCGCGGCCCTTCGCGACCAGACATTCCGGTTGAATCCATGAGTGAGATCGTCTCGCAACAACCCCGCCCGGCGGCACCGGCAGCGCGCCGGGCCAGCGTGGCCGTGCAGGTCGGCAAGGTGAAAGTGGGCGGCGGCGCACCGATCGTGGTGCAGTCGATGACCAACACCGACACCGAGGACCCGGCCAGCACCGCCAGGCAAATCGCCGAGCTGGCCCGCGCCGGCTCCGAACTGGTGCGCATCACGGTGAACACGCCGGCTGCGGCTGCCGCGGTGCCGCGCATCGCCGAGCGGTTGGCGATGATGGGCGTGGACGTGCCGATCATCGGCGACTTCCACTACAACGGTCACCAGCTGCTGGAACGCGAACCGGCCTGCGCCGAGGTGCTGGCCAAGTACCGCATCAACCCGGGCAACGTGGGCTTCGGCAAGAAGCACGAGAGCCAGTTTGCCTCGATCATCGAGAAGGCGCTGCGCTACGAAAAGCCGGTGCGCATCGGCGCCAACTGGGGGTCGCTGGACCAGGCCATGGTGGCCGCGCTGATGGACGAGAACGCGAAGCGCGCCGAGCCGTGGGATGCCGCGCACGTGGCGCGCGAGGCGCTGCTGCGCTCGGCGCTGGATTCGGCCGCGCGCGCCGAGGAGCTCGGCCTGTCGCGCGACCGCATCATCCTGTCGTGCAAGGTTTCCGGCGTGCAGGAGCTGATCGCCGTGTACCGCGACATCGCCGCGCGCTGCGACTACGCGCTGCACCTGGGCCTGACCGAGGCCGGCATGGGTTCCAAGGGCATCACCGCCTCGGCCGCCGCGCTGGCGGTGCTGCTGCAGGAAGGCATCGGCGACACCATCCGCATCTCGCTCACGCCCGAGCCCGGTGCTTCGCGCACCGGCGAGGTGATCGTGGCGCAGGAACTGCTGCAGACCATGGGCCTGCGTTCGTTCACGCCGCTGGTCACCGCCTGCCCGGGTTGCGGCCGCACCACCAGCGAGTTCTTCCAGGAACTGGCCAAGACCGTGCAGGAACACGTGCGCGAGCAGATGCCGCTGTGGCGGCTGAAATACGACGGCGTGGAGAACCTCACCCTGGCGGTGATGGGCTGCATCGTCAACGGCCCGGGCGAGTCCAAGCACGCCAACATCGGCATCTCGCTGCCGGGCAACGGCGAGGCGCCGGCCGCGCCGGTGTTCATCGACGGCGAGAAGGCGATGACCCTGCGCGGCGACAACATCGCCAGCGAGTTCGTCGACATCCTCGACGATTACGTGGCGCGCAAGTACGCCAACCGCGCCGGCTGAGCGCGGCGCCTCACTTCGATATTCCGAAAACGACACGCTGGAACCGAGCATGAGCGATCTGCCCCACTGCCCGATGTGCCATTCCGCCTACACCTACGAGGACGGCGGCCTGCTGGTCTGTCCCGAGTGCGCGCACGAGTGGTCGAAGGAGGCGGCGGCCGCCGCCGAGAGCGACGAGCTGGTGGTGAAGGATGCCAACGGCAATCGGCTGGCCGACGGCGACAGCGTCACGGTGATCAAGGACCTCAAGGTCAAGGGCTCGTCCCTCGTGGTCAAGGTCGGCACCAAGGTCAAGAACATCCGGCTGGTCGAAGGCGACCACGACATCGACTGCAAGATCGACGGCATCGGCCCGATGAAGCTGAAGTCGGAGTTCGTGCGCAAGGCCTGAACCGGCGCACCCGCACCCGTGCATGCGGTCGGCGCGTTCGGCAGTCCGGCCGTGGGTGGCAATTGAGACATCGGTCGCAGGATCGCCGGTCGCGTCTCGACGGTCGCGCCGCGGCATGGCCGAATACGTACTCCTGAAGGGGGAATCAGAACCATGCGGTTGAATCCGCCACTGCGCATTGCCGGCGTGTACATGCTCGTTGCCGCGATCTGGATCTGGTGCTCCGATCGCGCCGTGAATGCATGGGTATCCGACGCGAGCCTGCGCGCGGAGGTGCAGACGTTCAAGGGCTGGGTCTTCGTGCTGGCCACCGGCGTGTTGCTTTACTGGTTGATCCGGCGCGATGTGCGGCGCCTGCAGCAGGGCAACCACCGTCTGCGCGTGGGGCGCGAGCAGGCCCTGCGCGTGCTGGTGTCGGCGATGGACGTGCGCCACCAGGAAACCGGCCAGCACTCCGAGCGGGTGGCGCGCATGGCCACCGAACTGGCGCGGCTGGACGGGGTGCACGGCCATGCGCTGGACGAGTTGCGGCTGGGCGCGCTGCTGCACGACATCGGCAAGCTGGCGCTGCCCGACACCATCCTCACCAAGCCGGGTCCGCTGGGCGAGGCGGAATGGGCGCTGATGCGCGAGCACCCGCGGATCGGCCACGAGTTGCTGCAGCAGGTGGACTTTCTGCGTGGCTCCAGCGAGGTGCCGTATGGCCATCACGAGCGTTGGGACGGCAGCGGTTATCCGCAGGGGCTGCGTGGCGAGGAGATTCCACTGGCCGCGCGCATCTTCAGCGTGATCGACGTGTGGGACGCGCTGATCACCGAGCGCGTCTACAAATCGGCGTGGCCGGAGGATCGCGTGCTGGCCTACCTGCGCGAGGTCGCGGGCAGCCAGCTCGACCCGCGGCTGGTCGAATTGTTCCTCGCCCATTACGCGACGCTGAAGCAGGCTGCGGTGCCGCCGGAGCTGGCACCGCTTCAGTCGGTTGCCTGAGTCGCCCCGGGCTGGAGCAGCAGCGTCGCGGCGTCGGCCCAGCTGCCCACGCGGCCGGGCAGGGCGGCGAGCCGCGCCGCTTCGTGCAGGTAGCGTTCGCGCGGGATCTCCTGCGCACCCAGGCCCAGGGTGTGCGCATTCGCCACCTGCGCGTCGATCAGCGGCCAGCCCCATTGCCGCAGCAGGTCGGCCAGCGCCACCAGGGCCAGCCTGGAGCCGCCGCTCTCGGCGCTGAACATCGATTCACCGCAGAACAGCTGGCCGACGGCAAGGCCGTAGACGCCGCCGACCAGCCGCGCGCCGTCCCACACCTCGACGCTGTGCGCGTGGCCGAGCCGGTGCAGCACGACGTAGGCCTCGATCATCGCCGGCAGGATCCAGGTGCCGGCCTGGCCGTCGCGCGGTGCGGCGCAGGCGCGGATCACCGCCTCGAAGTCGCGATCCACGCTGACTCGCCACGGCTTGCCGCGCAGTTGCCGGCGCAGGCTGCGGTTGACGCGCAGTACCTCGGTACGGAACACGCAGCGCGGGTCGGGCGACCACCACAGGATGGGTTCGCCCTCGCTGTACCACGGAAAGATGCCGTGGGCGTAGGCGGCGAGCAGGCGTGCGGGCGAGAGGTCGCCGCCGAACGCGAGCAGGCCATTCGGCTCGTGCAGCGCGCTGCGCGGATCCGGGAAGCGTTCCGGCGTGACAGGATCGAGCAGGGGCAGGCGGATCATGGCGCGGCCTCGCCGTGCCGTGCATACGGACTGTGTTGCCGCAACTCCTCGGCGTAGGCGTCCATCGCCGGCGCCTCGCGCGCCAGCGCGCTGGCCACCACCGCGCGGAAGCCGGGATGGGCCAGCCAGTGGCGCGAATGCGTGCGCGCGGGCAGGAAGCCGCGTGCCAGCTTGTGCTCACCCTGCGCACCGGGTTCGAAGCGCTGCAACCCCTGCGCAATCGCGTACTCGATGCCGCGGTAGTAGCACAGCTCGAAATGCAGCCCGGGCACGTCGACCAGCGTTCCCCAGTAGCGACCGTAGAGCACGCCGCCGCCCTGCACGAACAGCGCCATCGCCACGATCTCGTCGCCCGCGCGGGCCAGTGCGAGCTGCGCCAGCGGGCCGAGTTCGCCGAGCCGGCGGAAGAACGCGGCGGTCAGGACCGCGTGGTTGCCCTTGTCGTCGAAGGTGGCTTCATACAGCGCATGCACGCAGTCCCACTCGTGCTCATCGAGGGTGTCGCCGCTGCGCCATTCGATGGCCAGCCCGCTGGCCGCGACCTGGGCGCGTTCGTGCAGGATGTTCTTGCGCTTCTTGTGGTTGAGTGCAGTGAGAAAGGCGGGGAAGTGACGGTAGTCGCGGTTGTGCCAGTGGAATTGCACGTCCGAACGCACCAGCCAGCTGTCGTCGAACGCGGCCAGTTCGGCCGGCTGCAGGAAGTTCGCATGCACCGAGGACAGCCCCAGCCGCGTCGCCTCGCCGCGCATCGCCTCGACCAGCGCGCGTTGTCGTGCGGGCGTGTCGGCCAGCAGACGTGGGCCGGGCACCGGCGAGTAGGGCACGCCGCAGAGCAGCTTCGGGTAGTACTCGCCGCCGGCGCGTTCCCACGCGCTGGCCCAGCTCCAGTCGAACACGAACTCGCCGTGCGAGTTGCCCTTCAGGTACAGCGGCGCGGCGGCCACCAGGCGATCGTCGTCGTACAGGCCCAGGTGATGTGCCTGCCAGCCCCAGTCGGGCCGGATGCAGCCGGTGTCTTCCAGCGCGCGCAGGAACGCATGCGACACGAACGGGTTGGCCTCCCCGCGCAACGCGTCCCACGCCGCGGCAGGCAGCTCGGCGATCGCGTCGTGGAAGCGGATGTGCATGACTTGGCACTTGCCGTAGGAGCCCGCTCGCGGGCGGTGCTTCTGGTCGGGATTCGCAAAAAAAGCAGAAGCATCGCCCGCGAGCGGGCTCCTGCGGGCAGGTCAGCCCGCCGGCGTTTGCTGGTCGAGCCAGCGCTCGGCATCCAGCGCGGCCATGCAGCCGAAGCCGGCCGAGGTGATCGCCTGGCGGTACACGTGGTCGGCGACGTCGCCGGCGGCGAACACGCCGGGCACCGAGGTCATCGTGGCCATGCCGGATTGGCCGCTGTGGATCTTGATGTAACCGTCATGCATGTCCAGCTGGCCGGCGAAGATGCCGGTGTTCGGCGTGTGGCCGATCGCCACGAAGAAGCCGGTGGCGGCGATGTCGCGGGTGGCGCCGGAGTTGACGTCCTTCACGCGCACGCCGGTGACGCCGGTGTCGTCGCCGAGTACTTCGTCGATGGTGTGGTTCCACACCAGCTCGATCTTGCCGGCGGCCTCCTTCTCGAACAGCTTGTCCTGCATGATCTTCTCCGCGCGCAGCTTGTCGCGGCGATGCACCAGGTAGACCTTGCGGCCGATGTTGGCCAGGTACAGCGCTTCTTCCACCGCGGTGTTGCCGCCGCCGATCACCACCACGTCCTGGTCGCGGAAGAAGAAGCCGTCGCAGGTCGCGCAGGCCGACACGCCCTTGCCCTTGAACTTCTCCTCGCTGGCGATGCCGAGATACTTGGCGGTGGCGCCGGTGCTGATGATCAGCGCATCGGCGGTGTATTCGCCGGAGTCGCCGACCAGCCGGAACGGGCGCTGCCTGAGGTCGGCGGTGTGGATGTGGTCGAAGACCATCTCGGTATGGAAGCGCTCGGCGTGCTCGGCCATGCGTTGCATCAGCGCCGGGCCCTGCAGGCCCTCGACGTCGCCCGGCCAGTTGTCCACGTCGGTGGTGGTCATCAGCTGACCGCCCTGCTGCAGGCCGGTGATCATGGTCGGCTTGAGGTTGGCGCGGGCGGCGTATACCGCGGCGGTGTAGCCGGCCGGACCGGAGCCGAGGATCAGCAGGCGGCTGTGCTTGGGGGTGGGCATGGCAGGTATAATCCTTGGGTTTGCTGTTGGCTTGAATGGCTATTCGCTCCACCTGCAGCCAGGGTTTCACTGGAACCTTGCCCGCAGGTGTCGACAACGCACGCGACTCCCGCAGGATGGGGAATCCGCACGGCTGATTCAAGTCGCCGGCAACCAACGACGCCACCGCGGCGGTTGCGCGATGGACTTACCACGTGTTCCCACAGGATTCTTTTGCCATGCGTATCGGTATCCCCTCCGAAACCAAGACCCTCGAAGGTCGTGTCGCCCTTGTTCCCGCCGCCGCTGCCGACCTGGTGCGTCGCGGCCATGAGGTGTTCATCCAGGCCGGTGCCGGCCTGAAGAGCGGGTTTTCGGACGAGGCGTACGTCAACGCCGGCATCAAGGTCGTGGCCGACGCCGCCGCGCTGTACGAGGCGGGCGAGCTGATCGTCAAGGTGAAGGAGCCGATCGCCGGCGACCTGGCCCTGCTGAAGAAGCACCACCTGCTGTTCTGCTATCTGCACCTGGCAGCCGAGCCGGCGCTGACCCGCAGCCTGCTCGACATCGGCCTGACCGGCGTGGCGTTCGAGTCGGTGGAAGATCACGGCGGCCTGCCGCTGCTGCACCCGATGTCGGTGATCGCCGGGCGCATCGCCACCCAGTGCGGCACCACGCTGCTGCATCGTCCGCAGGGCGGCAAGGGCAAGCTGCTCGGCGGCATGGCCTCGACTCCGCGCGGCAAGGTGGTGGTGCTCGGTGCCGGCGCGGCCGGCGGCAACGCCGCGGCGCTGGCGGCGCAGGCCGGCGCCAACGTGGTGGTGTTCGACAAGCGCCAGGATCGCCTGGCCGAGATGATGGCGCTGGGTCCCAACGTCACCGCGCTGTACGCCTATGAATCGTCGGTGGCCGAGGAAGTGCGCGATGCCGACCTGGTCGTCGGCGCCGTGCTGATCCCCAGCGCCAAGGCGCCGCACGTGATCACCGAGGCGATGGTCGAGTCGATGGAGCCGGGCAGCGTGCTGGTGGACATCGCGATCGACCAGGGCGGCTGCTTCGAGACCTCCAGGCCGACCACCTGGGAGCACCCCACCTACGACGTGCACGGCGTCACCCACTTCTGCGTCACCAACATGCCCGGCGCGGTGCCGCAGACCTCGTCGGTGGCGATCTCCGCGGCGATCCTGCCGTACGTGCAGCGCCTGGCCGGCGGCAACGCGTGGCGCGAGTTCGAGCCGCTCAAGGTCGGCATCAACATCGACGGCGGCAAGCTGGTACATCCGGCGCTGCAAGGTATGCTCTGACCCTGGTCACGAAGAAAGGGGCACCCCGGGTGGCGCGCGGCGCGAACGCAAGACAACAACCCAAGGCAGGCCTCAGCGATGAGTTGAAACGCCGGCTGCGCGAAGCCGGCGCCCTGTTGCTGTTGCCGCTGGCGGTGTACCTGCTGGTGTGCCTGTTCAGCTACAACCCGCATGACCCCAGCTGGACCAATGCCGGCCAGCTGGAGCATGCGCGCAACTTCGGCGGCACCGTGGGTGCCTATGTGGCCGATCTGCTGCGCTGGATCTTCGGCCTGGTGGCGTACTGCTTCCCGTTGCTGCTGTTGCTGCTCGGCGTGCAGGTGTTGCGCCAGCGTGGACAGCAACCGCAGCATCCGTGGGAACCGGCGCTGCGGCTGGTCGGCTTCGTGTTCTTCTTCATCACCGGGCCGGCGCTGCTGTATCTCAACTTCGCGCAGGAGCCGGTGCAGCCGCAGGGCGTGGGCGGCATCATCGGCGTGTGGGTGGGCCATGCGGTGCTGTCGGCATTCGGTTCCACCGGTGCGCCGCTGCTGCTGCTGGCGCTGTTCCTGATTGCGGTGACGCTGGCCACCGGGCTGTCCTGGTTCGGCCTGATGGACTGGACCGGCCAGGCCGTGCTGCGCCTGGCCGGCTGGCTGCGCGGCAAGCTGCGCGAGGCACCGCAACTGCTGGCCGCACGCCAGGCGCGCAGCGAGCGCGAGGTGATCAAGAAGGCCGACGCGGTGAAGCAGGCCCGGCGCGAGCCGGTGCGCATCGAGGCGGCGCCCGCGCCGGTGACCAAGAGCGAGCGCGCGCGGCTGGAGACGCAGATCCCGCTGTTTGCCGGCGCCGCCGCGCCGGGCGAACTGCCGCCGCTGTCGCTGCTGGACGAAGCGCCGGAGCAGGGGCCGGGCTATACCGAGGAAACCCTGGAGGTCCTCTCGCGCCAGGTCGAATTCAAGCTGAAGGATTTCAAGATCGACGTGAAGGTGGTCGGCGCCTATCCCGGGCCGGTGATCACCCGTTTCGAGATGGAGCCGGCACCCGGCATCCGCGGCTCGCAGGTATCGAGCCTGGACAAGGACATCGCGCGCGGCCTGTCGGTGGTGAGCGTGCGCGTGGTCGACGTGATCCCGGGCAAGAACGTGATCGGGCTGGAGATTCCCAACACGCGCAAGCAGATCGTCTACCTGTCCGAGATCCTGCGCTCGGACAAGTACGACCAGATGAAGTCGCCGCTGTCGCTGGCGCTGGGCAAGGACATCGGCGGGAAACCCGTCGTGGTGGACCTGGCCAAGATGCCGCACCTGCTGGTGGCCGGCACCACCGGTTCGGGCAAGTCGGTGGCGGTCAACGCGATGGTGCTGAGCCTGCTGTACAAGGCCAGCCCCAAAGACGTGCGCATGATCATGATCGACCCCAAGATGCTGGAGCTCTCGGTGTACGAGGGCATCCCGCACCTGCTGGCGCCGGTGGTCACCGACATGAAGGAGGCGGCCAACGCGCTGCGCTGGTGCGTGGCCGAGATGGAGCGCCGCTACAAGCTGATGGCCGCCGTGGGCGTGCGCAACCTGTCCGGTTTCAACAAGAAGGTGAAGGACGCCGAGAACGCCGGCCAGCCGCTGCTTGATCCGCTGTTCCGGCCCAACCCCGAGATGCCGAACCTGGCCGCCGATCCGCTGGAGCCGCTGCCGAACATCGTGGTGTTCATCGACGAATTCGCCGACATGATGATGATCGTCGGCAAGAAGGTGGAGGAGCTGATCGCCCGCCTGGCGCAGAAGGCGCGCGCTGCCGGCGTGCACTTGATCCTGGCCACCCAGCGCCCGTCGGTGGACGTGATCACCGGCCTGATCAAGGCCAACATCCCCACCCGTATCGCGTTCCAGGTATCGAGCAAGATCGACTCGCGCACGATTCTCGACCAGTCCGGCGCCGAAGCGCTGCTGGGCCACGGCGACATGCTCTACCTGCCGCCAGGCACCGCCACGCCCGAGCGCGTGCACGGCGCCTTCGTCGACGACCACGAGGTGCACGGCGTGGTCGCCTGGCTGAAGTCGCAGGGCGGGCCCGACTACATCGAAGGCGTGCTGGAGGAAGTGCAGGCCACCAGCGACGGCAAGTTCATCAACGACTCCGGCCTGCCGCAGGACGGCGAGGAAGGCGGCGACGCCGACACCCAGCTCTACGACAAGGCCGTGGCGGTGGTCACGCAGACCCGCCGCGCCTCGATCTCAGGCGTGCAGCGGCATCTGCGCATCGGCTACAACCGCGCCGCACGGCTGGTGGAACAGATGGAAGCCGACGGCGTGGTCAGCGCGCCCCAGCACAACGGCAACCGTGAAGTGCTGGCGCCGCCGCCACCGAAGGATTGAACCGCAGGGCGGGCATTGCCCGCCGGCTCGTGCCTCGATGTCATTTGAAGCGAAGGCGGCGGGCCGTGCCCGCCCTACAGTCCGGTTAAGCCATGACTGTCCACAATTGCACCCACATTACGTTTCGGGGAATCCGATGAAACGCCTCATGTCTGTCCTGTCCTCCGTCGTGCTGATGTTGTCGCTGAGTGCCGTGGCGCAGGCGGCGACCGGTCCGGCGCGCGCGCGGCTGGATGCGTTCGCCACCGGCCTGCATTCGCTGACCGGGCATTTCAGCCAGACCCTGACCAACGTCAACGGCCAGGACAGCAGGACCAGCACCGGCACGCTGGCGCTGGAAGCACCGCGGGAATTTCGCTGGGACACCACCGCGCCGTACAAGCAGACCATCGTCGCCGACGGCGGCCGGGTGTGGATGTACGATCCGGAGCTGGAACAGGTCACCGTGCGCAAGCAGAGCACCGAGGAGGCGCACAGCCCGCTGACCGTGCTGACGGACCTCAAGCAACTGGACAAGGAGTTCAAGGCCAGCGAACGCGGCGAGAAGGACGGGCTCGCCTGGTTGCGGCTGACCTCCACCAGCAAGGACGCGCAGTTCGCCTGGGTCGATCTCGGCTTCGACGCGAACGGCCTGGCCAGGATGACGTTCCGCGACCAGCTGGGCGCGACCACCGATATCCGCTTCTCGCAGTGGCAGCGCAACCCGGCGCTGCCGCTGGGCACGTTCGACTTCGTGCCGCCGCAGGGCGCCGACGTGATCGGCGACGTGCCGCAAATCAGCATCCAGCCGCTGAAGGACTGATGCGCCAGCCGGATGATCTGCGGACGAGCGGAGCCGGCTGGCTGTTTCCGGCGCACGGGCAGGGCATCTTCGCGCTCACCAGTCACGGGTGAGGCCGCTGCCCGGGCAACGTGGAGAAGTCATGCCGGCCGCTTGCTGGTTATCTGCAGCAGGCCCCGCATGATCGCCAGTGGCGTGGGCGGGCAGCCGGCGACCACGGCATCCACCGGGACGATGGCACTGATCGGCCCGCGGGTCGCATAGTTGGCGCCGAACAGGCCGCCGCAGGCCGCGCAGTCCCCCACGGCGAGCACCCACTTGGGATCGGGCATCGCTTCATAGGTTTGCCTGAGTGCGTCTTCCATGTTGACCGAGACCGGTCCGGTGACCAGCAGCACGTCGGCATGGCGCGGGCTGGCCACAAACCGGATACCGGCGCCTTGCAGGTTGTAGTACGCATTGCTCAGCGCGTGGATTTCGAGCTCGCAACCATTGCAGGAGCCGGCGTCGACATGGCGAATGCACAGGGCGCGCCCGAACACGGCGTGCAGCTCACGCTGGATCGTGGTGGACGCCGTCTCGTCGGTATCCGGCACCGGAGACGGTTCGCTCAGGCGGCCGGTTCGACGAATGCGTGACAGGATATCGAACATGCGCGCTTACCCGTCGTGTCCGCTGTAGGAAAGGTTGAAGGATTTGTTGATCAGCGGGAAGTCCGCCACGATGTTGCCCAGAATGGCGACTTCGAGCAGCGGCCAGTTCTGCCACGAGGGATCATGCGCGCGGCAGCGCCGGATGCCACCGGCGGGGCCGGTTTCCAGCGCCAGCATGACCGGACCGCGCCAGCCTTCGATCAGGCCGATGCCGAGCTGGCCGGCGGGCGCCACCGGCACGTCGCAGACCCGCTCACCAGCTGGCAGCGCCTGCAGCCATTGCCGGCACAGCCGCAGTGATTCCAGCGTCTCCTCGAAGCGTACCTGCACGCGCGCCGCCACATCGCCTTCGGTGCTCGTGGCCAATGCCGGGGTCGACTGATCGTACGGCGACCATGGCTGGTCCACGCGCAGGTCGCGGGCGACGCCGGAAGCACGCCCGGCCAGGCCTATCGCACCCAGGGCGGCAGCCTGGGCCGGGGTCAAGCGGCCGGCACCGAGGAAACGATCCTGCAGGCCTTCGTGTCGGGCGTAGATTCTACGCAGGTCGCCTACCGCGCGTTCCACTGCCGCGATCTCCTCGAGCATGCCCGGCAGCACGCGTGCCGACAGATCGCGGGCGACGCCGCCGGGCACCACATAATCAAACAGGTAGCGCTGGCCAAACAGCTCCGCGTTGTGCCGCAAAAGCTGCTCTTTCAGGCTGGAAAACTGGGTCTGGCCGAAGGCAAAGCCGGCATCGTTGGCCAGTCCGCCAAGATCGCCCAGATGATTGGCGATGCGTTCGCGTTCTAGCGCCAGCGCGCGCAGGACGCAGGCGCGCGGCGAGGGTGTGGTGGCCGTGATCGATTCCAGCGCGGCGCAATACGCCCAGCTGAAAGCCACCGTCGAATCGCCGCAGATATGGGCGGCCAGGCGGTGGGCGTCGCGCTGGGCCAGTGCCTCGAAGCGCTTGGCGATGCCCTTGTGCGTGTAACCGAGGCGAACCTCCAGGCGCAGCACCTTTTCGCCTACCACGGCCAACTGGAAACGCCCCGGCTCGATGGTGCCGGCATGCACCGGACCGGCGGTCATCTCGTGCACGCCGTCACCGCTGACCGGGACGAATGGATACGGCGAGCTGGTCACCGGCCAGGTCTGCGTCGCCGCGACGTCGCGGCGCAGCGGGAACACGCCTTCCGGCCAGCCGCCGTGGCGCAACCACGGCCGCGTATCGCCGGCGTCGGCGCGGATGCCGAGCAGATCGTAGGTCGCGCGCTGCAGCCGTCCGGCCGCCGGGAAGCGCGTGGCCAGCGAGGGGTAGATGGGCTGGTCGGCGGGCATCGCGTGCTCCACCACGACCAGCCGGTCGCGCAGCAGGTAGGCCGCGTGCACGCGCAGGCACTGGTCGCGATCGCTATCGTCGCTGCCCCACAACGACAGCAGGTCCGCGCCTGCCTCGCGCATCGCCTCCGCGGCCTCGCACCAGCGAGCAGCATCGACCTGTACGCGGCAGGCCGCCACGTTGGAGGGCACGGCCACGCATTCGGTGTCGAGAAAGTCAGGCCACATGGGATTCATCCGATCAGGCTCGCAGCGAGTCGATACCACTGGGCCAGGGCGGGTGGTATGTACAGGCCGAGCATCAGCACGATCAACAGGTGCACGAACACGGGCACCAGCGCCGGCGGGTGCGGCAGGCGCCGTGCATCCGTTTCGCCGAACACCATCGGCTGCACCTTGAGGAAGATCGCGGCGAAGGCCACGGCCAGGGCGACGAGCAGGAACGGTGTCGCCCACGGGTGGTCGCGCATGGCCGTGATCAGCACCATGTATTCACTGGTGAATACGCCGAACGGCGGCGTGCCCAGGATCGCCAGCGAGCCCAGCATGAGTCCCCAGCCGACGGTGGGGTTCACCGCCAGCAGGCCGCGGATGCCATCGATGCGCTGGGTGCCCGCGATCTGCGAGGCATGGCCGGCGGCGAAGAAGATCGCCGACTTGGTCAACGAGTGCACCGTCATGTGCAGCAGCGCGGCGAAGTTTGCCAGCGGCCCGCCCATGCCGAACGCAAAGGTGATGATGCCCATGTGCTCGATCGAGGAGTAGCCGAACAGGCGCTTGATGTCGCGCTGACGCCACAGCAGGAACGCCGCCAGCCCGGTCGAGAACAAACCGAACGCCATCAGCATGCGCCCGGGCAGCGCCGAGTGCATCGCGCCGACCGCAAGGATCTTGCAACGGACCACGGCGTACATCGCCACGTTGAGCAGCAGCCCCGACAACACCGCCGAGACCGGAGTGGGGCCCTCCGCGTGGGCATCGGGCAGCCAGTTGTGCAGGGGGGCGAGACCGACCTTGGTACCGTAGCCGACCAGCAGAAAGACGAACGCGAGCCCGATCACCGTCGGGTCGAGCTGCCCCTTCACCGCGTTGAGGTGGGTCCACAACAGCGCTCGCATGCCCTCGCCACCGAGCAGCCGCTCCGCCGCGAAGTACAACAGGATCGTGCCGAACAACGCCAGCGCGATGCCGACGCCGCACAGGATGAAATATTTCCAGGCCGCCTCAATGCTGGCGCGGGTGCGGTACAACGACACCAGCAGCACGGTGGACAGCGTCGCCGCCTCCATCGCGACCCACAGCAGCCCCATGTTGTTGGTCGACAGTGCCACCAGCATGGCGGCCATGAACAGCTGGTACATGCTGTGATAGAGCCGCAGGCGGTGCGCGTTGACCCGGCCGTGATCCTGTTCGATGCGCATGTAGGGGCGAGAAAACACGGCCGTGGTGAAGCCGATCAGCGCAGTCAGCGCGATCAGGAACACGTTGAACGGATCGACGAAGAACTGTTCGTGGGCCACGGTCATCGAGCCCTGGCCGATGATCCTGAGTACCAGCGCCGCGGCGGCAATCAACGTCGCCAGGCTGATCACGACGTTGAGTTCGGCGGCGGAGCGCCGCGCACCGAGCACGGCCAGCACGAGCGCGCCGAACAAGGGAGTACCCAGTACCCACGCAAGCTCCACGTCAGTCCTCCTTGAGTGCTTCGAGCTGATGCAGGTCGAGGCTGTCGAACTGCTCGCGGATCTGGAAGAAGAAGATGCCGAAGATGAACACGCCGACCAGCAGATCGAGCGCAATGCCAAGCTCGACCACCATCGGCATGCCGTAGGTCGTGCTGGTGGCGGCGAAGAACAGGCCGTTCTCCATCGCCAGGAAACCGATCACCTGGGTCACCGCCTTGTGCCGGGCAATCATCATCAGGAAGGCCAGCAGGATCACCGCCATCGCAATGCCCAGCGTCTGTCGGGTGACCGTGGTGGCCAGCGAACTGATCGGCTGGGCCAGTCCGAACGCGAAGATCACCAGACCCAGCCCGACCAGCATCAGGGTGGGAATGTTCACCAGCGGATCGCTGTCGCTCTCGATGCCCAGGCGACGCATCAGCCGCAGCAGGATCCACGGCATCAGCCAGACCTTCTCGATCAGGGTCAGCGCGGCGGAGTAGTACAGATGCTGCAGGTGCGCCGTGACGGCGACCAGCAGCGTGGAGGCGGTCAGCACCACACCCTGCCAGGCCAGCAGCACGATCAGCCGCCGTGTCCGCCGCTGCGCGAGCATGGAGAACGAGATCATCAGCAGGCCGGCGGCGAGCACGTGCAGCAGCTGGGTGACGAGGTTGAGTGGAGGCATCATTCAGGATTGCAGCAGAAGGTGAACGAGCAGGCCCAGCACGGCGAGCAGGAACGCCATGCTCAGGAACTCCGGCGCCCGGAAGATGCGCAGCTTGGCCGAGACCGTTTCAATCACCGCCAGCACCGCGCCGGCGACGGCCAGCTTGGCCAGCAACCACACGATGGCAAGCAACAAACCCAATGGGCCGGCCGTGTGCGGCGCGATGCCCCAGGGCACGAACAGCGTGAAACCGATGCACGCATAGTTGAACAGCTTCAACCAGGACGCCCACTCGATGAGGGCCAGATGGCGCGCGGAATATTCCAGCACCATGGACTCATGGATCATGGTCACTTCAAGGTGCGTGCCGGGGTTGTCGATCGGGATACGGGCGTTCTCGGCCAGCAGCACCATCACGAAAGCGACGCCGGCGAAGGCCAGACTCGGATGCAAGGTCAGCCCGTCGGCGTCCAGCGTGCCTTTCACGATGGTTGGCAACGCCGTGCTGCCGAACATCAGAAACGCGTTGAACAGCACCATCAGCAGCGCCGGCTCGGCGAGAAATCCGATCAGCATTTCGCGTCGCGCGCCCATGCTGCCGAACACCGCGCCGATGTCCATCGCCGCCAGGGCGATGAACATGCGCGCCGTCGCGAACAGGCCGACCAGTGCGATGGCGTCGGCCACCCTTGCGAGGGGCAGGTCGGTGGTTACCGAGGGAATGATCGCCGCCGCCGTGGCCATGGCGCCGAACACGGCGTAGGGCGCGGCGCGGAACAAGGGTGAGGCCTGCGTGGCCAGCGCCGCGTCCTTGCGGAACAGCTTGCGCAAGGTGCGGTAGGGCAGCAGCAGGGAAGGGGCCGACCGACTCTGCAGCCAGGCCCGGCATTGGGCGACCCAGCCGGCCAGCAGCGGTGCCAGTGCCACGGCCAGTACCACGCCGCCGAGCTGGCTGACGAGTGCGAGCGCGTTCACAGGACGAACACCAGCAAGACGATCAGGGTCAGGAAGCTGTACAGCAGATAGATGGCCAGACGGCCACGCTGCAGCATGGACAGCGCATCGGCCAGCCAGCCGACGATGCGGGCCAGCGGAAGATACAGCCCATGCCAGAAGCGGTCATCGATCTGGATGCGGTAACGCGGGGCCTGGTCATCCGGCGAAGGCACTTCGCGCTCGATGCGGAAAAACGGCCCGAACATGTGCCGGATCGGCTGACCGAATCCTTCGGCGGTGTCCTGCATGCGCGGGGTCAGCTCGGGATAACCGCAGTTCCACGGTGGCACCCGGCGCACACGACCGTGGTACATCCGCCGTACCAGCACGAACATCATCGCGATCACGCCGGCCATGCCCAACAGCAGCCACAGGCCATTGTAGGAAGCCTGCGCCTGCGCCACCGGAGCGATCCACCATGGCGTCGGGCCGCGCTGGATCGTGGTGCCGAGCAGGGTCTGGGTCACGCCGGCGATGGCATCCAGCGCGGCTTGCGGAAACACGCCAATGAGGATGCAGCCCAACGCCAGCCAGGCCAACCCCACCCGTTCCAGCCAACCCGCATCGTGGGCCTGCATCAGTGAAGGTTCGCGTGGCTGGCCGAGGAATATGACGCCGTAGAACTTGACCATCACGTAGCCGGCCAGCGCGGCGGTGAGTGCCACCACGGCCGCACCCAGCGGCACGATCATGTTGGTGAACGCATGGGGGATGGACGGCGTGGACAGGAATGCCTGCAGCAGCAGCCATTCGGAAACGAAACCGTTGAGCGGTGGCAACCCGGCGAGGGACAGGGTGCCGACCAGGGCCAGCGTGGCGACCCACGGCATGCGCCGGATCAGCCCGCCGAGTTTGCCCAGGCTGCGCTCGTGGGTGGCGTGCAGAACCGAGCCGGTGGCGAGAAACAGCAGGCTCTTGAACAGTGCGTGATTGAGTGCATGCAGCAACGCCGCGGCGAGTGCCAACGCCGCCAGCAGGCGCATGTCGAACGCGTAGCACAGCAGCGCCAGGCCAAGCGCGGCGAAGATCAGGCCGATGTTCTCGATGGAGGAATAGGCCAGCAACCGCTTCATGTCGGTCTGCACGGCAGCGAACACCGCGCCGAACAGCGCCGTGCCCAGTCCCACGGCCAGCGTCAGCATGCCCCACCACCACGGGCCGGCATGGAGCAGATCGAAACTGATCCGCAGCATGCCGTAGACCGCCACCTTGAGCATCAGGCCGCTCATCATCGCGGACACCGGCGAGGGTGCGGCCGGATGGGCTTCCGGCAGCCACACATGCAGGGGCACCAGGCCCGCCTTGGCGCCGAAACCGAACAGGGCCAGCAGGAAGGCCGCCGCGGCCCAGGCCGGCGACAGGGTGGCCGCACGCATCGAGTCGAACGTCATCAGCCAGCTGCCGCCGTGCAGCACACCGAAGCAAAGCAGCAGTGCCAGTGCTCCCACGTGCGCCATCAGCAGGTACAGGAAGCCGGCGCGCTGGATCTCCGGGATACGGTGCTGGGTGGTCACCAGGAAGTACGAACTGAGCGCCATGGTTTCCCACGCCACCATGAACAGGTAGGCGTCATCGGCCAGCACGACCAGCGCCATGCTGGCCAGAAAGACGTGGTACTGCAGGCAGAGCAGCCCCGGCGCCGTGCCTTCGCCCTCCCGGAAGTAACCGGCGGCGAAGATCGAGATGCCCGCCCCCGCGCTTCCAAGCAGCAGCAGGAAGAAGCCTGACAGCGCATCCAGACGCACGTGAAACGGCATGTCCGGAAGCCCGAAGGCAAGCACGCCGGTCTGCGCGGCAAAGCCCGTGGTCAGGGACACGACGCCCAAGCCGGCCACGCCCAGCGCGATCAGCGCGCCCAACGGGAACAGTGTGCGCGCGACCCAACCGATGCGGTTGGACTGGACCAGGCCGAGTGCGCCAATCAGCAACCACGAAGCAACCAGAACCAGCACCGCGGTCAGTGCCGTGGTTGTCGTCAGTGCACTCACCCCATGCATACGGTGGACTCGAGCAGGTCGCTGCTTGAGCGGCTGTTGAGCGGTGCCGCCTGGACGTTTGTCATGATAATTTTATTATCATAAGATGATGATCTAGTGTACAGCCGATGATACTCGCATGCCAACCGAAATCCGTACGGCCCGCCTGACTGTCCTGATCGATCCGCGCAAGAAGGCGGTGTTCGAGCGCTTGTGTGCGGCAGACGACACCACGCCGTCGCAAGTGGTGCGCCAGCTGATCCGGGACTATATCGAGCAGAAGTCCGGGCACTCCTGGCAAAGCGAATACAACCTTGCTGAAAAGACCGCGACTGCAGCCAAGAAGCCGCGGACGCGCTAGCGGCTGCCGGGTCACGGGTCGGTGCCGTGGCTGCAGGGATGGGGCCTGAAAGGACGACGGCAATCAGCCGCCCGGACGGACCAGTCGCGGTGGTTCAACGTGCCGGTTCGGCAGCGCGGTGGGCGCCATGCGTCGGGGCCGCGCGGGCGCCGATTGAGGGGGGATGTCAGCTGGCCACCGCGTAGCGGTTGCGGCCGTTGCGCTTGGCTTCGTACAGCGCCTTGTCCGCGCGCGACAGCCACTGCTCGATGGATTCACCCTGACGCAGCGCGGTGACGCCGATGCTCACCGTGACCTGGATCGGCCGATCCTGATAGCTGACGGCGGTGCCGGCCATGGCCGCGCAGATGCGCTCGGCGATCTCGCTGGCCTGGTCCACGCTGGTGTCGGGCAGGCACAGCACGAACTCCTCGCCGCCGTAGCGTCCGAGCAGGTCACCCTGGCGGCAATGGCGCTGGATCACCGCCACCGCGCCGCGGATCACGGCGTCGCCGGCGAGGTGGCCGTGGATGTCGTTGATCTGCTTGAAGCGGTCCAGGTCGAACAGCGCGATGCAGATGGATTGCTCCCGCGACCGCTCGCATTCCAGCTGGGCCAGCTCCAGGAAGCGGCGCCGGTTGTAGATGCCGGTGAGCCCGTCGGTGCTGGCCAGTTCGTCCAGGCGCCGGTTGGCGGCGCGCAGGTCGCGCGTGTGTTCGTTGATCTGTCGCTGCAACTGCAGCGCCTGCCGGCGCAGGTAGAGCGTGCGCAGATGCACCAGCAGCACCACCAGGCCGATCAGCAGCGCGACCGCTGCCAGCTTGCTGTACCAGGTTTCATACCAGCGCGGAGCGACCGTCACCAGCAGGCGGCTTTCGACCGTGCGCGGATGCATGCCCTGCGTACTGGCGCGCAGATACAGCACGTAGTCCCCGTGCGCGAGGTTGGTGTAGTTCGCGCCGGGCTTGGCGCCGGCCGGGATGTCGACCCAGTCGTCGTCCAGCCCGGTCATGCGATAGCTGTACGAGGTTTCGCCGGGGGAGCGGTAATCCAGCAGGGAGAAGTCCACGCGCAGGTTGCGGTTGCGCTGGTCCAGCGTGATCGTGTCGCCGTCATGCGGCAGTCTGCCGAACGGCAGCGCCCGCGTACCGAGCACCGCTTGGGTGATCGCCAGCGGGGCGTCGTCGTTGTCGTCGATCTGGATGGCCGGACGGATCACCGTCAGGCCACCCAGGCCACCGAACAGCAGCGAGCCGTCGGGCGCGCGGGCGGCGGCGTCGGCATAGTGGTAGCTGCGGATGTGCAGGCCGTCGCGCGAGCTCAGGTTGCGCACCGCGTGGCTGCCGGCATCGATGCGCGCGATGCCGCTGGAGGTGCTGGCCCAGATGTGGCCCAGGCCATCGCCGAGCGCGCTGGTGACCTTGTCGCTGAGCAGGCCCTCGGCCACGCCGATGCTGGAAAAGCGCCACGGATCCTTGCCGATGCTTTCGGCCAGGCCGCCGGAGGTGCTCACCCATACGTGTCCCTGCGGGTCCGGCGTTGCCGCGCTCACCGAATCGCCGGGCAGGCTGGTCGGGTCGCCCTCGCGATGGGCAAGCGTGCGGAAGCCGCGGCTGGCGCCGCTGTCGGGGGCGATGCTGATGCCGCGCGAGGTGCTGTACCACCATTCGCCGCCGACCTTGAGGATCTGCCGCACCGTGTTGCTGGCCAGACTGGTCGGGTCGTCGGGATCGTGCCGGACATGGTCCAGCACGCCGGCGGTGATGTCGTAGCGGAACAGTCCGTCATAGGTGCCGATCAGCAGGCGGTTGCCATCCATGCGCAGGCACAGCACCGGCACGCTTTCCAGTGCGGGCAGCACCGACGAGCTGATCTCGAACGTGTTCGGGTCCACCTTCGCCAGGCCCTGGGTGCCGACCCAGATCGAGCCGTCCGCCGCCTCGGCGAAGGACTGCACGTCGCGCAGCGTCTGCGTGCCGCCGAGGCGCAGGTGGCGCATCAGGCCCGCGTGCAGGTCGATCACGTCGATGCGGCCGGCGCTCAGGCCGATCCAGACCAGCCCGCGGCTGTCCACGTAGACGCCGCGCACGCTGGTGTCGCTGAGCATGTTCGATTCCAGCGGCGAGGGCAGGATCGAGAACGCGCCGCGGTCGCCCAGATAGGCGCGGGCCAGGCCCAGGTCGGTGGCCGCCCACAGATTGCCGGCGTGGTCGTGCAGCAACGCGCGCACGGCGTCGCCGGGCAGCGATGAGGGCACCGCCGGGTCATGCCCGATCCGCTGCAGCGAGGCGTCGCCGGGCCGGTAGGCCAGTACGCCGCTGCCGTCGGTGGCGATCCACATGGTGCCCGGCGCAGCCTCCTGGAAGTCGCGCACGGTGGCGCGCTGGGCGCCCTTGCGATAGCCGCTGAACTCCGGCACCGGCTGCCAGTGTCCGTGCGGGTCGCGGTACACCGCGCCGGCCTGGCCGCTGCCGATCCACAGGCGGCCGGCGCTGTCCTCGTCGATGGCCCAGATCTGGTTCTCCAGCACGGTGGCCACCGCGGCATCGGCGGGCAGCGCGGGGCGCTCGAAGCGATCGTTGCCGGCGCGCCGCACGAACAGGCCCTGGTTGTTGCCCAGCCACAGGTTGCCTGCGCGGTCCTGCATCACGCTGAAGTTGCGCGGCGCGGTGTCGCTGCCGGTGTCGACGTGGCGGATCGCGTTGCTGCGCAGGTCGAGATGGTCCAGGCCCTGTTCGGTGGCCACCCACACGCCGCCGGCGTGGTCGTCGGCGAGGGCGAAAATCTTGCGGTCGGAGATGCCGTCCGGGCCGCCGGGATAGACGTGGAAGGTGTTGGTCGCCGGATCGAAGCGCACCAGGCCGCCGGCGTTGGTGCCGATCAGCATGCCGCCGTCGGGCAGGGCCAGCAGGCAGCGCACGTAGGCATCGGGCAGGCCCTTGACGGGTTCGCCGCGGATGTCGAACAGCTGGGTGCGGTAGCCGTCGTAGCGGGCCAGCCCCACCATCGTGCCCACCCACAGCAGGCCTTCGCGATCCTGCGCCAGCGCAGTGACGATGGCCGGGGGGAATCCTTCCGCGCTGGATACCTTGTCGAACCATGGCGACTCGAACGGCGCCCACGGATCGACCGGCGCGGCGATGCCCGCTCCGGCCCGGAGCAGCAGCAACAGTGCCCCCAACAGGCCCAGCCACGGGCAGCGCAAGGACCGTCGCTTCACCCGCACCACCCGTACCGACACGGCAAGGCGCCGGGCCGCTGCGCGCGTCCGGTTTCCCTGGTGCGGTCAATGGTTCCGTGCACGATCACGTTCTGGTCGTCCCCCGGCACATCCGGTCGAATCGGCTCGACGACGCGGACGGCCCCCATGATACCGGCATGCACCGAGTTTCCGCAGGCGGACGCCGCGGGTGCATGCCTTATCATCGGCACATGACTCCTCCCGTTGCCCCGTCCGGCCCCGGCCTGTTCGCCGAACCCGACGCGCTCAAGCCGCTGGCCGAACGCATGCGCCCGCGCAGCCTCGATGAAATCGTCGGTCAGCAGCGGCTGGTCGGCCCGAACCAGGCGCTGCGCCGCGCACTGGAAGCCGGCAAGATCCACTCGATGGTGCTGTGGGGGCCGCCCGGCTGCGGCAAGACCACGCTGGCCCTGCTGGTGGCGCGCTACGCCGACGCGGATTTCCGCGCGATCTCCGCCGTGCTGTCCGGCCTGCCGGACGTGCGCAAGGCGCTGGCCGAGGCCGAGGTGAACTTCGCCCAGGGCCGGCGCACCGTGCTGTTCGTCGACGAGGTGCACCGCTTCAACAAGACCCAGCAGGACGCGTTCCTGCCGCACATCGAGCGCGGCGTGATCATCTTCATCGGCGCCACCACCGAGAACCCCTCGTTCGAGCTGAACTCCGCGCTGCTCTCGCGCTGCCGCGTGCACGTGCTGGAGCCGGTCTCCACCGCCGACATCGTCGCCGCGCTGAAGCGCGCGCTGGCCGACGGCGAGCGCGGCCTCGGCGAGCTGCAATTGCAGGTGTCCGACGCATCGCTGGATTCGATCGCCCAGGCGGCCGACGGCGACGTGCGCCGCGCGCTGACCCTGCTGGAAATCGCCGCCGAGCTGGCCCACGAACGCACCATCGACGAAGCCACCCTGAGCCAGGTGCTGGCCGACCGCACCCGTCGCTTCGACAAGCAGGGCGAGCAGTTCTACGACCAGATCTCGGCGCTGCACAAGTCGGTGCGCTCGTCCGATCCCGACGCGGCGGTGTACTGGCTGTGCCGCATGCTCGACGGCGGCGTCGACCCGCTGTATCTCGCCCGGCGCATGACCCGCATGGCGGTGGAGGACGTCGGCCTGGCCGAGCCGCGCGCCTGGCGCATGGCGCTGGACGCGTGGGATACCTACGAGCGCCTGGGCAGCCCCGAGGGCGAGCTCGGCCTGGCCCAGCTGGCGATCTGGCTGGCCATCTCGCCCAAGAGCAACGCGGCGTACATGGCCTACAACAAGGCCCGCGACGCGGTGCGCCATGGCGGCACGCTGGACGTGCCCATGCACCTGCGCAACGCGCCCACCAAGCTGATGAAGGGCCTCGGCTACGGCAAGGGCTACCAATACGACCACGACGCCGAAGGCGGCGTCGCGCTCGATCAGCAATGCCTGCCCGATGCGCTGGTCGGCACGGTGTTCTACGAGCCGGTCGAACGCGGCCTGGAACTGCAACTGCGCGAAAAGCTGCTGGCCCTGCGCGCCGCCCGCGAAAAAGCCCGCCACCCGTAGGAGCCAGCTCGCGGGCGATGCTTTTCTTTCGGGATACGGGATTCGGGATTCGCAAGAGCATCGCCCGCGAGCGGGCTCCTGCCGCGTACGCCCTTGCCGCACGCGCTTTCCCGACCTAGATTGGCTCAACCAACCGGGGAGGGATGAACCATGCGCGTACTGGTGGCGGGTCTGATCGGCGGCATCGTGATGTTCATCTGGGGCGTGGCCGCACACATGGCGCTGGGACTGGGCAGCGTCGGCATCCACCAGCCGCTCAACGAGAACGCGGCGCTGAGCGGGCTGCAGGAAGGGCTGGGCGATCAGCCGGGCGTATACCTGCTGCCTTCGCTCGATCCCAAGCAGCTGGGCGACGCCGCCGTGGTGCGCGCCTATTCGATCAAGGCCGTGCGTTCGCCCTACGCCTGGGTGGTGTACCAGCCGCGCGGCACCGACATGATGCAGATGGGTCCGCAGATCGGGCGGCAATGGGCGTCCGACACGCTGGCGTCGCTGGCACTCGCCTTCGTCATGGGGTTGGCCGTGGTGGGCTTCCGCCGGCGGGTGGCGATCGCCGCGGCGGCGGCCGTGTTTGCCTGGCTCAGCAGCATGCTTCCGTACTGGAACTGGTACCGCTTTCCGCTCGATTTCACGCTCGCCGCCCTGGCCGAGCAGCTGATCGGCTGGCTGCTCGCCGGCGCGGCGATGGCGTGGTGGCTGGGCCGCGACGAGCGCCGCTCGGCCAGCTGAATCGTTCCACGCGGCGATGTCCGGCTCCCTCTCCTGCGTGCAGCAGGGGAGGGCTGGGGAGGGGTGAAGTCCCCCAAGCAATTCGTCACTCACATTGCAGCCATCGCCACCCCGCAGCGATAATTCGCGGTTCAATCCGTCATCTGGACCTCGCTCATGCTCGATCCCGCCCTGCTGCGTGCGCACCTCGCCGACACCGCCGCACGCCTCGCCGAAACCCGCGGCTACACGCTGGACGTGGCCGCCGTCGAAGCGCTGGAGAGTTCGCGCAAGCAGCTGGCGATGGAGACGCAGGAGCTGCAGAACCTGCGCAACACCCGCTCCAAGGCGATCGGCCAGGCCAAGTCCAAGGGCGAGGACGTGGCGCCGCTGATGGCCGAAGTCGCCGGCATCGGCGACAAGCTCAAGGCCAACGAGCAGGCCCTCGCCGACGTGCAGGCCAAGCTCGCCGGGATCGCGTTGGGCATCCCCAACATCCCGCACGAGTCCGTGCCGGTGGGCAAGGACGAGCACGACAACGTCGAAGTCAGCCGCTGGGGAACGCCGCGCGAGTTCGCGTTCGCGGTGAAGGATCACGTCGAACTCGGCGAGCGCCACGGCTGGCTCGACGGCGATGCCGGCGCCAAGCTCTCCGGCGCGCGCTTCACCGTGCTGCGCGGCCAGCTCGCGCACCTGCATCGCGCACTCGGCCAGTTCATGCTCGACCTGCACACCGGTGAGCACGGCTACCTCGAATGCAACGTGCCGGTGATCGTCAACGCCGACACCATGCAGGGCACCGGCCAGTTGCCGAAGTTCGAAGAGGACCTGTTCGCCACCGAAGTAGGCGAGACCAAGCGCTACCTGATCCCCACCGCCGAAGTCTCGCTGACCAACCTGGTGCGCGACACCATCCAGGACGCCGACGCGCTGCCGCTGCGCATGACCGCGCACACGCTGTGCTTCCGTGCCGAGGCCGGCAGCTACGGCCGCGACACCCGCGGCATGATCCGCCAGCACCAGTTCGAGAAGGTCGAGATGGTGCACGTCGCCCGCGCCGACCAGTCCTACGCGCAGCTGGAGGAGATGGTCGGCCACGCCGAAACCGTGCTGCAGAAACTCGGCCTGCCGTACCGCAAGATGCTCCTGTGCACCGGCGACATGGGCTTCGGCGCCACCAAGACCTACGACCTCGAAGTGTGGCTGCCCAGCCAGCAGACCTACCGCGAAATCTCCAGCTGCTCCAACTGCGAGGACTTCCAGGCCCGCCGCCTGCAGGCTCGCGTGCGCAATCCCGAAACCGGCAAGCCAGAACTGGTGCACACCCTCAACGGCTCCGGCCTCGCCATCGGCCGCACCCTGATCGCGGTGATGGAGAACTACCAGAACGCCGACGGTTCGATCACGATCCCCGAAGCACTGCGCCCGTACATGGCCGGGCTCGACCGCATCGCATGAACACGCCGACGCCGGCACGCGGCAGCTGGGGCAGGGTGGAGTTCTACACCAGCTTCTTCCTGCTGCTGGTGCTGGCCGGCGTGATCGCCACCCGCCTCGGCTTCGACGACGTCTGGCATCTGCCCACTCTCGATCTCGACCTGTCGATGGTCGCCCTGGCCCTCGTCCTCGCCAGCTTCTGGTTCGCCCGCCACAGCCGCCGCTGGCGCCTCGCCGTCATCGCCTTCGCCAGCGCCACCCAGCTGGTGCCCATGGTCGTGCGCGAACCGGTGCTGCTGCTGCCGCTGCTCGGCGCGCTGATCCCCGTGGTCATCCTCGTCGGCTGCCTGGTCGCACTGTCGAAAAAAGGCCCCAAGCCGCTGTTGTAGGAGCGCACCCTGTGCGCGATGCTCTCCGTCGACCCACCGAAAGGCATCGCGCACGACCGAAGGAAGTCCCTTGTGGACCAAGGTGCGCTCCTGGCCTGCCCTCAACGGCACCCGTTGTTACGTTCCTGATAGCATGTGCACCTCATACGACCTCCCACCGTTCACCCTGAGCGTAGCGGAGCGAAGTCGAAGGGCCGGCGTTCCCCAAGCAACGGTCGGCAGCACAATTTTCGGAGAGATGGCCGAGTGGTTTAAGGCACCGGTCTTGAAAACCGGCGAAGGGTCAAACCTTCCGTGGGTTCGAATCCCACTCTCTCCGCCAGAAAAACAGAGCGCCCCGATGGGGCGTTTTGCTTCTCTGGCAGTGACAGCTTGGGCAAATAACCACCCAAGGTCGACGAACCCATCCGGGGCGAATTTGGTCAGCCGCGGGTTGGCGTCCGCTACGCTCTCAGTCCTTGCGACGTGCTGCCATCATCATTGGCTACGGTAAAACCGTCACAGGGGGCCGCATGACCACGCTATCCGATCGCTTCAGCCAGGCCGTCGACTACGCCCGCCTCGCCCATGCAGCGCAGGTGCGCAAGGGCTCGAACATTCCGTATCTGTACCATCTGCTTGGCGTGGCCAGCCTGGTGATCGAGTTCGGCGGTAACGAGGACCAGGCCATCGCCGGCCTGCTGCACGACACCATCGAGGATTGCGGTGCCGAGCATGAGGCGGCGATCCGCAAGCAATTCGGTGATGCCGTCGCCAATATCGTGGTGGACTGCACCGACGGCACCGCCGAAGGCAAGGCCAGCCACACCGATCCGGAAGCCAAACGCCGAGACTGGATCGAGCGCAAACTCGCCTACCTCACGCACCTGAAACAAGCCCCGGACGCCACGCTGCTGGTCTCCGCCTGCGACAAACTCCACAACGCCCGCGCCATCGTGCAGGACCTGGAAGACCCCGAAATAGCCACCCTCGTATTCGACCGCTTCACCGGCGGCCGCGACGGCACGCTCGGCTACTACCAGGCACTGGCGGAGATATTCTCGGCCCGCGGCATCAAGGTCGCCCGGGTGCTCGACAGCACGGTGGACCTGATGCATGCGCTGGCTGGGGCGGAGGAACGCAAGGCGCTTGCTGGCTGATCCGCCGCTTGAACCCGCCATCCGGCAGCATTTGACCGCCTGCGGGCCGTCGGCTAGATTATGTACAGAATAATGTACATATCGAGACAGCCCATGGACACCATCACCTACACCAAGGCCCGCTCCAGTCTCGCCGAGACGATGGAGCGCGTCTGCGAGGATCATGCGCCGGTGATCATCACCAAGAAGGATGAGTCGGTGGTGATGATGTCGCTGGCCGATTACCAGTCGATGGAAGAAACCGCGTACCTGCTGCGCAGCCCCAGGAACGCGCGCCGGCTGCTGGAATCGATGGCGCAACTGGAATCCGGTGGCGGCAAACCGCGCAAGCTGGCTCGCTGAATCGAAACGGCATGCAGCTGATCTTCTCCGATGCGGCCTGGGAGGATTACCTCTACTGGCAGGCCCACGACCGCAAGCTGGTGGCGCGCATCAACAAGCTGATCGACGACACCCTGCGCCATCCCCTCGAAGGCATCGGCAAACCCGAGCCCTTGCGGCATGGGCTGGCGGGTTACTGGTCGCGCCGCATCAACGACGAGCACCGCATGGTGTACAAGCCCGTCGCGGGTGCGCTGCTGATTGCGCAGTTGCGGTATCACTATTGAACAGCGCGCCAGGCACCTGGTCATCCGGACAGCTCATTCGCGAGAAGTCGACGAAGGCAAGGCCGCGGCAACTTCTCTGAACGACGCCAGCGCCGCCTCCAGATGCTCCACGATCTCCTGCGCCAGCACGTCCGGCGCGGGCAGGTCGTCGAGGTTGTCGAGGCTGTCGTCTTTCAGCCAGAAGATGTCGAGGCTGGCCTTGTCGCGGGCCACCAGCGTCTTGTAGTCGAAGTACTTGAAGCGCTCCGTCTCTTTGCGCCGCTGGCGGTTGGCGGGGTGGTAGCAGTCGATGAAGTCCTGCAGGTCGTCGCGCTTGAGCGGGCGGGTTTTCAGGGTGAAGTGCTTGTTGGTGCGCAGGTCGTAGATCCACACGCCCTTGGTGTGCACCTTGCCGTCTTTGGGTTTGGCGTCGAAGAACACCACGTTCGCCTTCACGCCCTGCGCGTAGAAGATGCCGGTGGGCAGGCGCAGCAGGGTGTGCACGTCACAGGTTTCCAGCAGCTTCCGGCGGATCTTTTCGCCGGCGCCGCCTTCGAACAGTACGTTGTCCGGCAGCACCACCGCGGCCTGGCCGGTGGTCTTGAGCATCGAGACGATGTGCTGCAGGAAGTTGAGCTGCTTGTTCGAGGTGGTCTGCCAGAAGCCTTGGCGCTCGTAGGTCAGCGCGTCGCGGTCTTCCTCGCCGTCTTCGCCAACGATGGTCATGCTGCTCTTCTTGCCGAAGGGCGGGTTGGCCAGCACGTAGTCCACCAGAACACGGGGTTCCGAGACGAGCGCATCGGAGCGTTCCACGGCGGGCGCACCATCCAGCTCGCCGATGTTGTGCAGGAACAAGTTCATCAGGCACATGCGGCGCGTGCTGGCGACGATCTCGTTGCCGTAGAAAGTTTCATGGCGCAGGAACCTGGCCTGCGAGGGATTGAGGTGACTGCCCTTGCGAGTCAGCCATTCGTGCACGCCGAGGAAGAAACCACCCGTGCCACAGGCTGGATCGCCCACGGTTTTCTTTGGCTCGGGCTGCACGCACTCCACCATCGCCTGGATCAGCGGGCGCGGGGTGAAGTACTGGCCAGCGCCGCTCTTGGTGTCCTCGGCGTTCTTCTGCAGCAGGCCTTCATAGAGGTCGCCCTTGACGTCGGTTTCCAGGCTGAGCCAGCTCTCCGCGTCGATCATCTGCACCAGCCGCGCCAGCTTGGCCGGGTCCTGGATCTTGTTCTGCGCCTTGAAGAAGATCGCGCCGAGCATGCCGGGCTCCTCGCCGAGCTTGTGCAGCAGCTTGAGGTAGTGCGTTTCCAGCGGCTCGCCGGTCTTGTCGCGCAGGCTGGCCCAGTCGCAGCTGCGCGGCACACGGGTGTCGCGGTTGTGTGGCGGCAACGAGTATTCATGCGCCAGCTTCAGGAACAGCAGGTAGGTCAGTTGTTCCAGATAGTCGCCGTAACCCACGCCGTCGTCGCGCAGCGTGTGGCAGAAGTTCCAGATCTTCTGGACGAGGGTGTTGCTGTTCATGCAGCTCTCCGTTGACCAACTTGTAAGGCGTCCTTACAAGTTGGGCCTCGCTTGGCGGGAGCGGTCAAGGATTCCTTGACCGTTCATTCAGAATCACTCGTCGATTGACCTGGCCGACAGCCGGCCAATACAGTTCATCCCAACACGGCCCCCGCCACTACATCGAAAGATGCACGCGGGGGTTCTTTTTGTGGAGATGTCCCTGGGGGATTCGTGTTCAGTCAGCGCGTTAGGCTACACTTTGTCGGCATTCGAATGCGAGGCTGATAGCCGCCACAGCTGGGCGTCCGCCCTGAATGGCACTAGGCTCGACTCGCGGCCTGCAACCGGATCGTTCCTCCCGGCGAAAACCATGAAACCGACTACCGCCAACTACGATTTCCGTATTGATGCCCTGACGCCGGCAACCCTGCGTCTGAGTCGTTTCGTGGACTACGTGGACGCTTTGCGCGGTATCTTTGGCGCTGCGGAAGACGTGTATTTCCACCAGGTGCGCAAGGGCAGTGCCGTGCTGGAGTTCGCCGTCAGCCACAAAGCTGCGCCTCGCATCGAAAAGCGCCTGCACTTGCTCGGCACGGCAGACATGCCTGCGGACATGGCCGCACAGTGGACGAACATCAACCGCTACCTGCGCCGCGACGGCGCCAGTGCGCGGCTGATGCGCAAGGGTGGCAAGGTTGCGTTCGCCCAATTTGCGGGCATTCGTACACCGCTGGCGCAGGAAGCCATCGTGCACGAAAGCGGGACGCTGGATGGCGTGGTGGTTGGCGTGAAGGGCGTGGACGATAGCGTGCCCATCTGGCTGAAGGCTGATGATGGTGCCTTGCTCAAGTGCAATGCCCGGCGCGACATTGCTCGCCAGCTTGCGCCCCTGTTCGACACTTATGTGCGTGTGGCGGGCAAAGGCAAGTGGCGGCGCGGTGACGACGCCCGCTGGACGCTGGAAGAGTTCGATATCCAGAGCTTCGAGCGGTTGGATGAAACGCCGCTGGAACAGCAAGTACGGGACATCCAGGCCATTGCGGACAACGGCTGGAATGAACTGGACGACGCCCAGGCCGCATGGCACGAGTTGAGGGCCGACTGATGCCGGTCGCCTTCGATGCCAACATCCTGATCGACCTGTTCAATCCCCGCATCAAAGGCGACCGCCGTGCCAAGCTGGACGGATTGCTGGAACAGCACGCCAGAACCAAGATCATCATCCCCACGCCCAGCCTGACCGAGTATCTGGTGCGGGCCGGCAAGGCGCGCGACGAGCTGCTGGCGAAACTCTCGGCCAGCCGCTCCTTCAGCATCGAACCCTTCGACCAGCGCGCGGCCACCGAATGCGCGCTGTTGCTGGCCGACCATTGGGACGACACCACGCGCAAGCAGGTCACGCGCACCAAGTTCAAGTTCGACTGGCAAATCGCGGCCATCGCACTGTCGCGCAACGTCACCCGCATCTACAGCGACGATGCCGACCTGCACCGCATCGGGCAAGCGTTGTCCCTCGATGTGAAGGGTATCGATGACTTGCCCATCCCCGACTCGGCGCGGCAGACGAAAATGCCATTCGGCAAGTAACCGCTACGCCTTCCGGCCTCGTTTCCCCACTGGCTTGGCCTTGCCCGCATGTTCCATCTTCGCGGCGCGGATGCGTTCCAGCAGCGCGCTGGCGGGTTCGTCTTTGGGGTCTTGCGGTACCAGTTGGCCGGCGAAGGCGGCTTTGAGGATGTTTTTGCGTTGGGCGGCGGCTTGCTTGAGCGAAAGCTCAATTGCCAGTTCTTGCTCCTCGATGCATTGGACCTGGGCGTGGATTTGTTCCACCAATCTTCGTTGTTGGTCAACTGCTGGGACGGGGATCATCAACGTAAAGAAGCGGTCTTGTGTCAGGTTCAGACCGCTGTCATTTATGCCCGTCTTCAGTTCGTCAATTTTGTTTACCATGTGAGGCGCGTTTAGAACGAGCTCAAGAAATTCTTTGTCGACACGGCTTTCGTCGCAACGGATGCGATATGCCTTGTCACAAAGGATCAGTCGTTTCTTCACTTGCCGAATGAGACAGGTGACGCCCACCCGCGATCGAGGTCCCGCGCGAGTGATGAGTAAATCTCCGACTTCCAATTCCAGATGTTCACGCGGCGTGAGAGCTGAAGGAAGCTTCTTGTTGTGTGAGCCATCGAACGCTAGGGATGCTCTGATTTATTC
>NZ_MWIO01000077.1 GCF_004799035.1 Rhodanobacter lindaniclasticus | reverse complement strand
TTTCTCCCCTTTTCTGTTGTGTGGCTGGTCATCCCTTCGCGCCCCTTCGTTTCAATCTTCTTGCCGGTTGGGCGAGCAGAATCCGCGTTGGTATCGCCAGTGGTGTCGGACTTGGAATTGCCGTTGCCGTCCACGGTGACGTTCGTATTGATGACGATGTCACCTTGCGCGCCCATCGACTTCACGCCGAGCTTGCCGTCACTGCCGCGCGACAGCGGCATGATGGCCTCGGGACCCGCCTCGCCCATAATCCCGGCGCCCGCTGCGAACTTGAACGGCGTGGGCCGGTTGACGATCTGGCCGGAGTAGGCGGATAGGCTCGGCGACGAAACCACCCCGCCTTTGGCGTAGGGGCTAAAGAACGTCCCGTCACTATTGAAACTCGTCGCGTAGCTCGATCCACCGCTGCCGGCAGAGGTATCAACGCCGCCCATGTACGATGAGAACAACTGCATCAGAATCTTCGACATGGCGATGCGCATTTCCATTTTCGCCAGATCGGAGAGGATGGATGCAACAAGCCCCTTGAAGTTCAGCTTGCCAGTCGTCGCGAAGTTCGCCAGCGAATCGGACATGCCGTTGAACGCATTGGTGAAGAGCGTGGCGCTCTAGCCGGCCACGTCGCTGGCTTGGTCGAGATAGTTGGCTAGAGAACTGCGCAGTCCGTTCGTCCAATCGGCGCGGGCGGCATCCATTTCTGCATAGCCGCGCTGGACGATCTGGACTTGCTTGTCCGTATTCGCCTGCAGCGCGGCAATGTTGGCGTCGAGCACGGACGTATCGCCGCCCTTCGCCGCGATACTGGCGCGCCGGAGCTGCAATTGGGTCATGGCCTCGGCGCCCTTCACGTACAGATCGTTGATCTGCTGCTGCTGCGCGTATTCCTTGTCGCCCATGCCGATCTTGTCGATCTGCGACTGGATCGTGCGCTGCAAAGCATCGTTCTGCTTGTCGAGTGCGGCCTGATACTGCTGCACCGCGATGATTGATTGCGTCTTGAGGATGTCGGCCTGCTTGGCATAGCTATCATTGACCGCCGCGACGCCGACTGCGACCTTGGCCTGTACTGTGACGACATCCTGCCCCTGCGCGATCAGTTTTGCCCCCGCATCCACAATGGCAAGGATGGCCTTGGCTTGCGCGTTGTCTTGCGTATCGCCGCCGACGCCGGCATTGAACACTTGGGCGTCCTGAACTAGACCGTTAAGCGTGGAGAAGGGATCGGAATTGCTGCGGGCTGCATTGTGGTCGGCAAATTTCTTGTTAATCGCCGCTACGTCGCGGTCGAAGTTTCCGCCAACAAAGGATGCCTTGCCGTTGGCGTCAACCACGCGCTGAACGCCAGCCAGTCGCGCGTTGGTGCCGTCTGTATGCGCCCACATCTGCTCATAAGTCGCAGTGAGGTCGTTTAGCTCCTTCTGCTTCTTCGCCATCTTGTCCATCGTGGCAAAGTGGCTATCGTAGTAACTGTTGGCCGCGTTCCCCGCTTTGTTGTCCTCCGTGGCCTGTGCGCCAAGTGCTGCGGCATCACGTTGCGCTTGAATGGTCGCCGCCATCGCCTTGAGGCTGGCCTCCTCGGCGCGCAACTGTTCCGGCGTGTAGACCTCGCCGGCCAGGCGATCAAGAACACTGTTGCGCTTGGTGCTTTGCAGGTGGAGTTCGTAGGTCTTGCGGGCGATCTGGAATTGCTCAGTCGGCGAAATGCCGTTGACCAGCTTCTGGTAGTACCCGCCGATTTCCGCCGCGCCGTTCTTCCACTTGGCAATCAGCCGGTCAATGGTCGTCGAGGCTTTTTGCTCGGCGCTGGCCGTATCGGACGCGGCGTCATTGATGGCGCGGAATGCCTCGGCGACGGCGCCGGCCTTGTCACCCTGATCAACCAGGGCGCGGACGTTGTCCATGATGGCCGGAGTAATCCAGCCATATAGCTGATTGATTTTTTCCAGCGTGTTTACCGGGTCTTTTGCCAGACCCTCGAAGGTTTGGATCACCTCCTTCTGGCTCTGTCCCGTGGCCTCGCCAAACGCGATCGCGGCCTGCGTCGCGGCGCGGAAGTTCTGCGTGGTGGCGGTTCCGGTGGCAAGCAATCCCTTCTGCAGGTCCATCACCTTGCTGGCGCTGGTGTAATACGTGGCGTAGCTGGACGCCATGAGCTTCATTTGCTCAGCCGTCATGCCCGACGCGTTGCCGCTCAGGATGATGGCCTTTTCAAGCTCTGCGCTCGCCTGCGCGGCCTTGTACAGCGATGCCGTGAACCCACCGACGATGGCGGCCACGCCGAGAATGCTTAGTCCTGTCGCGCTGAAGACCTTCCCCATGACGCCGGTGTAGTTCGCCAGGGTCAGCGAGGTCTGCGAGAGGCGGCCATAGTTTCCCATCAAGATGTCCGTACCCATGCGCCCCATTTCACGTCGCGCCATCGCGCTGTTGAGCGTCAACTTGTGCGTTGCTTCGCCAGCCTTGTCCAACTCCTGCCGCATGCCGGCAATCTTGCCCGAGAACAGTACATAGTCATCGCCCGAGATTGCACCGGACTTCTTGAATGCGGCCAGCTTCGCCTGCATCGCGTCCAGCCGTTCATACCCCGCAATGGTCGGGTCGATCTGGCCCAGCAACTTTGCCAGCGCGCCGGTCTACTCCGCGACGCCCACCGTGGCAGCCTTGCGGGCACGATCCTCGGCCAGCCTCTTATCCACACCTGACGCTGCCGACG
>NZ_MWIO01000076.1 GCF_004799035.1 Rhodanobacter lindaniclasticus | reverse complement strand
CGCGAGCGGGCTCCTACCCGCGACGGGCGAGCCACTTGCGCGCCATGCGCCGCAGCGAAACGTCCAAGCTTTCATCCTTCGCCACCTCGTCAACCGGTCGCCACGCCAGCGCGCGGGATTCCTGGTTGATCGTGAAGCGCTCGTCCGCTCCCGCCCGCAGCACGTAGCGCACGTCGTAATGCCAGTGCTCCGGTTCGTCGCCGCGCGCCGGGATGCGGTGCCGGTCGACGTCGAAGATGCCGCCTTCGACACGCAGGCCGGCCAGGCCGGTTTCCTCCTGCGCCTCGCGCAAGGCAACGCGCGCAAGATCCGTGTCGCCATCGGCATGGCCGCCCGGCTGCAGCCAGCGATCCAGCTTGCGGTGATGCATCAGCAAAACACGGTCGCCATCGGCGCTGACCAGCCAGGCCGAACCGGTGAAATGGGCCATCCTGTTGCTGCGCTTGAAAGCATCGGCATGCGTCTGCGCGAAATCCTCGAACTGCGCGACGACATCGGCGTCACCCTGCCATTGGTCACGGTAGTGGCGAAAGGCTTCGATGAGACTGCCTGCGGACTCGTGCATGGGCACCGGGACGTGTGAAAGAAAGTGACCGCGGCATGTTTCGCCGCAACATGCGCGAAGCTTGTACAACCTTTGCCGCATGGGATATGTTGGCCCGCCATTGTCCAGCCTGTCCACGCACGCCGCCATCGCGCGGATAAGGACAGGAAATCCATCCGAGGGGAACCCGATGACAAAAGGTCTTTTTGCCACCCATGGCATCGAGGCAATGCCTCATGTCGACGCCGGCGAGCCCGTCGAGGGCAGCGGTACCGGCGAGGTGACATTGAAGCGCGCGTTGACCGCGCGCCACCTGACCATGCTGGGCATCGGCGCAGTCATCGGCGCCGGCATCTTCGTGCTCACCGGTACGGCCGCGGCGCAGTTCGCCGGCCCGGCGCTGGTGCTCAGCTTCCTCATGGCAGGCTTCGCCTGCGCGCTGGCCGGTCTTTGCTACGCGGAGTTCGCCGCAATGCTGCCGGTCTCGGGCAGCGCCTATTCCTATTCGTACGCCACGCTGGGCGAGGTGGTGGCCTGGTTCGTCGGCTGGAACCTGGTGCTGGAATACCTGTTCGCCGCCTCGACCGTGGCGGTGGGCTGGTCGGGCTACTTCAATGAAATGCTGCGCATGATCAGCGCCTGGATCGGCGTGGACATCTCGCTGCCCGCGGCGCTGGCCTCGGCGCCGCTGACCTTCGACGCCAGCGGCCACCACATCATCGCCACCGGCACCCTGATCAACCTGCCGGCGGTGGCCATCGTGGCGGCGATCAGCTGGCTGTGCTATCGCGGCATCACCCAGTCGGCGACGGTCAACGCGGTCATCGTGGCGATCAAGGTGATCGTGATCCTGCTGTTCCTGGCCGTCACCTTCCACTACCTCAACCCGGACCTCTGGCACCCGTTCATCCCGGAGAACGAGGGCGGCGCCAAGTACGGCTGGAGCGGCGTGATCCGCGCGGCGACGCTGGTGTTCTTCGCCTACATCGGTTTCGACGCGGTATCGACCGCCGCGGGCGAGGCGAAGAACCCGCAGCGCGACATGCCGATCGGCATCCTCGGCTCGCTGGCGATCTGCACCTTGCTGTACATCGCGATGTCCGCGGCGCTGACCGGCCTGGCTCCGTACAGCGAACTCAACACGCCCGAGCCGGTGGCCACCGCGCTCAACTACGTGCTGGGCAACGTGCCGGCCGACAGCAGCGCCAGCCACATCCTCGGCACGCTGAAGATCCTGGTGGTGTTCGCCGCACTGGCCGGCCTGAGCTCGGTGGTGCTGGTGATGCTGATGGGCCAGCCGCGCATCTTCTATTCGATGTCCCGCGACGGCCTGCTGCCGCCGCTGCTGGGGAAGGTGCACAAGAAGCACCGCACGCCGTACGTGGGCACGATCATCGTGGGCGTGATCGCCTCCGTGCTGGCGGGCCTGTTTCCGGTCGACGTGCTTGGCGACCTCGTCTCGATGGGCACGCTGCTGGCCTTCACCACCGTATGCATCGGCGTATTGGTGCTGCGCCACACGCGCCCGGATCTGCCGCGTGCATTCCGCGTGCCGTTCGTTTGGATCGTCTGCCCGCTCGGCGCGGCGGCGTGCCTGTTCCTGTTCTGGCAGGCGTTCGTGGTGCGCTGGTGGCTGATCCTCGGCTGGACCGCGATCGGCTTCCTGATCTACGGCTTCTACGGTTACCGCAACAGCAAGTTGCGCCAGAACGCCCACTGACCAACCCGCGGCCGGCGCCTCCAACGCCGGCCGCGACGCTTTTGCTGCTCTCCGTCCCGGCCACGAAGACTTTCCCATGCTCAGCCAGTTGCTTGCCCGCAAGACCGACTTCAGCGACGACGAACACGCCCATGGCCCGGGCCTGCGCCGCACGCTGGGGCCGTGGGGCATCACGGCGCTGGGCATCGGCGCAGTGATCGGCACCGGCATCTTCGTGGTCACCGGCACCGCCGCCGCCGAACATGCGGGCCCGGCCGTGCTGATCTCCTTCATCATCGCGGCGATCTGCAGCGGCTTTGCGGCCTTGTGCTATGCAGAGTTCGCCACCCTGATCCCGATCTCCGGCAGCTCCTATTCGTACGCCTATGCGTCGCTGGGCGAACTCGCCGCCTGGTTCATCGGCTGGAACATGGTGGCCGAATACGGCATCTCCGCCTCCGCCGTGGCGGCAAGCTGGACCGGCTACTTCACCAGCCTGCTCGACCACATGGGGCTGCACCTGCCGGTGGCGCTGACCGAAGCGCCGCTGGCGTTCACCAATGGCGAACTCGTGGTCACCGGCCACCTGTTCAACCTGCCGGCAGTGGCGATCGTGATGGCGCTGACGTGGCTGTGCTACATCGGCATCCGCGAGTCGTCCGGCCTCAACGCGCTGATGGTGCTGGTCAAGGTCGGCCTGATCATCATCGTGGTGGTGGCCGGCTACCGCTACGTGAACCCCGAGAACTGGCACCCGTTCATCCCCGAGCCGCAGGGCGACGGCAAGTACGGCTGGTCGGGCATCATGCGCGGCGCGGCCATGGTTTTCTTCGCCTACATCGGCTTCGAGGCCACCTCCACCGCGGCGCAGGAATGCAAGACGCCGCAACGCGACCTGCCGTTCGGCATCCTGGTGTCGCTGGTGATCTGCACGGTGCTCTACCTGGCGATGGCCGCGGTGCTCACCGGGCTGGTGCCGTACACCCTGCTGGATACCGCCGAACCGGTGGTCACCGCGGTGGCCGCGCATCCCGAGCTGGACTGGCTGCGCCTGATCGTGGAGATCGGCGCCATGATCGGCCTGTCGTCGGTGATCCTGGTGATGATCATCGCGCAGCCGCGCATCTTCATGATCATGGCGCGCGACGGCATGCTGCCGAAGGTGTTCGCCAAGGTGCATCCGCGCCACCGCACGCCGCACATCAACACGCTGATCACCGGCGGCATGATCGCCCTGCTGGCGGCCGTGTTCCCGCTCGACCTGCTGGCCAACCTCACCTCGATGGGCACGCTGATCGCGTTCTCGGCGGTGTGCGCCGGCGTGCTGATCCTGCGCTACACCCTGCCCGACCTGCCGCGCACGTTCCGCGTGCCGTGGGTCTGGTTCACCTGCCTTGCCGGCGTGGCGTGCTGCTTCGCCCTGCTGCTCAGCCTCGACTGGTTCAACTGGGCCATCCTGGGCGTCTGGACCCTGCTCGGCTTCATGATCTACTTCTTCTACAGCCGCCGGCACAGCGTGCTGCATCAGGCAGCCAATCAGCCCGCCGTGACGAAATTCCGCTGAAGTTCGCTTAACTCGCAGGAATTTCGTCGATAGGCTGGAAAGTGCTTCGAATATCCTGATATCGACGCTTTTGCGTACAGCTGCGATATTGAATGTAAAATACGCGTTATGTTATTGATTTGATGGATATTGTTGGCATGCGCCGACAAGAAATCACACCGAGGGTCGCCCATTCGCCGGGCGCGGGAGTATGATCCCCAGTCCGAGGGTATATCACTTGGCAGTGGGCCCCGGATCGCGGCCCGGCGCGTCAGGCAAGCAGCTCCTCAGCCTGACGTTGTCGGGCCGCACTTTGTCCGGCATCCACGCCGACACACCGCCCGCCCCGTTCCGTCAGATCCGTCGCAGACAAAAGAAAAGGCCGGCGAAATCGCCGGCCCTGCAGACCTGTCGCGTGGCGGTCAGGCTTTCTTGACGACGTGCGACACGCACCAGCCTTTCGCGTTCACCGACTTGCCCGGGAACAGCTGGCACGGGCCACGACCGGTGGGGCCGCCGGAGTAGAACTGGCAATTGGTGCAGTCGTCACCGGCCTTGTGCTTGGGATTGGTGGACTTGGTGTTGTCCTCCACGTAGTCCAGGGCCTTGGCGGTCGGATCGGAGGAGCTCAACGCAGGCAAGTCGGCGGCGCGCGCGAATCGCGGCAAGCCCCCCATCACCACGGCGGCTGCCGTGGTTCCCGCAGCCACCTTGAGGAACCGGCGGCGCGATTCGGTATCTTTGTCGTTCGACATGGCACAAGCCTCCATTGGTTGCAGCCGACGCACCCTGCTCCGGCCCTTCGGCGATGGTACGCCCGGAGGCGCAATCTTTCCTGACTTGCGAGAATGGCTCTCATTCCGCCAAGGTCAGCGTGGACCACGTGTTATCATCAACTACTCGTTTGGACGTCCAAATCCCATGAGCCAAGCCTTGCCAGACGCCATCGCCGCCCGCCACTTCGAGGCTTGCGCCGACCGCATCGTCGAGACCGCGAGGGCGCTCGCGGACAAGGGCTGGACTCCGGCAACCAGCAGCAATTTCTCGATGCGCGTGGACGCCGGCCACGCCGCCATCACGATCTCGGGGCGCGACAAGGGCAAGCTGGGTCGCGACGACATCATGCTGATCGACCTGGACGGCCAGCCGGTGGGCACCGAGGCGCGCCCCAGCGCCGAAACCGCGTTGCACACCCAGGTCTATCGTCGCTGGCCCGAGATCAATGCGGTGCTGCACACCCACTCGCGCACGCAAAGCGTGGCATCGCGGCTGTTTGCCCGTGATGGCGTGGTCCGGCTGCAGGGCTGGGAACTGCAGAAGGCGATCAGCGGCTACCACAGCCACGACACTGTGCTGGAGATCCCGGTGTTCCCCAACACCCAGCACATGCCCGAGCTGGTGGCGCAGGTGGATGCCTGGCTGGACGCCGGCAAACCGCTGCACGCCTACCTGATCGACGGCCACGGCATCTATACCTGGGGCCGCGACATGGCCGAGAGCGAGCGTCACCTGGAAGCGCTTGAATTCCTGCTCGCCTGCGAACTGGATCTGCGAACACTGAGGTCATCATGAGCCGCCTGCGCATCTTCGACGAAAGCGAACCGCACACCGCCCGCATCACCCTCGACCGCCACGACGCCATCGCCGCGGAACTGGGCAAGGTTGGCGTGCGCTTCGAACGATGGGAAGCGAACCAGCCGATCGCCCCGGGCGCCAGCCAGGAGGAAGTCATCGCCGCGTACCGCAGCGACATCGACCGCCTGATGGGCGAAGCCGGCTACCAGGCGGTCGACGTGATCAGCCTCGCACCCGATCATCCCGACCGCGCCGCCCTGCGCCAGAAGTTCCTCAGCGAACACACCCACAGCGAAGACGAGGTGCGTTTCTTCTTCGCCCGCA
>NZ_MWIO01000075.1 GCF_004799035.1 Rhodanobacter lindaniclasticus | reverse complement strand
CCAGATGCGTTGGTGCTGCTGATGCTCTGGTTGGGCGGAGTCGCTCATGCCGGCACGGTGACATATGTCTACACCGATGCGCAGGGCACGCCGCTGGCCGAGGCGGATGCCAGCGGCAACATCACGGCGACGTTCGACTACGCGCCCTACGGCAGCCAGGCGCTGGGAACGCCGCCGAGCGGGCCGGGATATACCGGGCATGTGAACGACCCGGATACGGGATTGGTATACATGCAGGCGCGGTACTACGATCCGACAGTGGGGCGGTTTTTGAGTGTGGATCCGGTGGGGCCGATGCCGGGGGATGCGTTCAATTTCAATCGGTACGGGTATGCGGATAGCAATCCGATTACGAATATAGATATGGATGGTCGATGCACAGGGTCAAATATCCACGATAAAGTTGGTAATTGCGTTGACTCTGGCAAAAGCATTGTCGCTTCTGCACCGAGTACGGGCGGCGTCCGCCTTGGCCAGTCTAGGGCGTTGACAAGAAATGAGTCCGCAGCAGGCAAAGAAGAATTCAAAAACCTGGATACAGGCAAGGTTCGTGTATCTTATGACTCGCCACATAAAGAATCTGCGTTAACACCAAATAATACGATGCATTTTCCAAAGTCTTACGTCGATTGCCAGGACTTCGTCACGTGTCGAAGCGGCATTTTAGTTGGCTGGTTTATTCATGAACTGACCCATGTATGGCAATACCAGAATGGAATTGATCCAGTTTGGGGTCATATTAAATCTGGAATATTTAAAAATTCCAACTACCTGCCATTTAAAAAATATCTACGTACACCTAGTCCAGATCATCTTAATACAGAAGAGCAAGGTGATTGGCACATGTGGCACTATGCATGTAATCATGACCAGAAGGACGGTTGTTGAGGTTAATATGAAATTCTTTAAATTCGCCCTGATAGCTTTTTTGCTCATGACTGCCTCATTCGAGGCCTTCGCAAAGACTGAGCGTGTTTCTGTAGAGCTTGACTCAGTAGGTGAGGTTACAATTCCGAAGGACCGATTTGTGGCTTCTGCTAGAACTTCTAGAGGGCCTGGGTACGCCGCATACATTCTAATAGCACCCAATACGAAGGAGTTGCTTGGCGGCGTAAAGCGGATAATGGTTATGTCCAACGCGGCAGATCATACCGGATATGGATGTAGAGCGATTGAATCGGCAAACAAATCAAGCAGGTTATCTTGTACCTTAGTCTTAGGCGAAAAAAAATCTATGATAGCTATCGTCACGATTGATCGTAACAACGGAGGGAGTGCAGATAGGTATAAAAAATTTTTAGAATATATAGCCAAAGATGTGAGTGACCAAGTGGAGCTGCGATGTAACAAAAATGAGTGGTAGGGCCTGATGAATAGTGATGGTTTCAGTTGTTGGTGGAAAAGTGTTGCTAAGCAATCCTGCTATGGACACGTTTCTAGGACCCAGCGCAACCCAATGATTTGTCCAACTGGAGCGTCTCCGCGGTCTAAGCAATGGCAACTATGGTCGATTGACCATGATCGATCTGGCCCGCGCGTGGCCCGACGCACAGCCCATCCGCGCGCCGCCGAAGGCCTTGGATCGGTTGCTCAGCAATCACCATCTGCATGCCGAGCGTGAGCGCATCCATGCTGCCATGACCCGCTGGTTGGTGCGCAGCGAACAGCCGGTGATCGTCGTGGACTGGTCAGATTTGAAGGTCGATCACAGGTGGCATCCCGATTAAAGGGGACCAATTAAAGGGGACGGATTAAGGGGGACGGGGCTAATTAAATTGCGTGGCCACGTTGAGTTGGGGCGGCGACTTGCCAGCGGCTACGCGTTGCAACAAAGTCGCTGAAGCGCCGGCAGTTACGGAGTCTGGAGTACCGTTGGCGTGATCGCCGTGACCCTGCTGCCTGCCGCGCCCGCCACGGTAACGGCGCCTTTCCCTGTGCTCGGGAAGCCTTACAGCATCACATGGTCCGCCTCGGCGACAGCCACCTCCTACAAGGCATGCAATGCCGGCGAATGTTCAGCATTCAAGAACGCGTCCAACCCGACGCAGGCCAACCCGCCTGGGCCGATCGAGTGAGGAGCATGGACATGGATATCCAGATCAAAGGGCGGGCCACGCACAAGGCGATCGCATATGCGTTGGTGCTGCTGATGCTCTGGTTGGGCGGAGTCGCTCATGCCGGCACGGTGACATATGTCTACACCGATGCGCAGGGCACGCCGCTGGCCGAGGCGGATGCCAGCGGCAACATCACGGCGACGTTCGACTA
>NZ_MWIO01000074.1 GCF_004799035.1 Rhodanobacter lindaniclasticus | reverse complement strand
GGGTCCCGAGGCCATCATGCCGCTGTCGCGCGGCAGTGACGGCAAGCTCGGCGTGAAGTCGATGGGCGCGCAAGGTGACATCGTCATCAATACGAACGTCACCGTGGACGGCAACGGCAATTCCAAGTCCGACACCACTGGCGATACCAACGCGGATTCTGCTCGCCAACTCGGCAAGATGATTGAAACGAAGGTGCGCGAAGTGATGACCAGCGAATCACGGCAAGGCGGACAACTCTGGCGGATGCGGAACTCATGACGGATACGTTCAACTTCACCGTGGACGCCGGCACGACCGGCTAGACCACGTTCCGCGTACGCACGGCGCAGTTCGGCGACGGGTACAGCCAGACGGTTGCCGACGGACTGAACAACAAGGTCGGTAAGTGGACGGTCAGCATTACCGACGTCTACAGCGAAGAACTGGCTCCGGTCATCGCCTTCCTTGACGCGCAGGCGGGTTACAAATCGTTCTACTGGACTCCGCCCGATGGCGTTCAAGGTCTGTATCGCTGCGCCACGTACACGACCACGCCGGCCGTGGCCAATGTCCGCTCGCTGTCGGCAGAGTTCCAGCAGGTATTCGCCCCGTGACGACACTACGCGGCGACATTCAGACGCTGGAACCCGGCGCCAAGGTGGAATTGTTCGAGATCGACGCGACCGCGATCAGCGGCGACGTGCTGCGCTTCCACGGGTACACGCAAGTCGGGCCGATCTACTGGCAGGGCATCGAATACACGCCGTGGCCGATAGATGCGGAAGGCTTCGAGTTGCAGCCGTCCAAGCCGCCCACGCCGACACTCACTGTCGCGAATATCGACGGCAGCATCACGGCGGCCTGCCTGCAGTTTCAGGACATGGTCGGCGCCATCGTGAAGCGTCATCGCACGCTGGGCAAATACCTGGACGCGGCGAACTTCGGCGGCACCAATCCTACGGCCGATCCGACGCAGGAATTCCCCCCTGACATCTGGTACATCGAGCGCAAGGCGGCCGAGGATTCGACCGCCGTGCAGTTCGAGCTTTCGTCCGCGCTGGACTTCAACGGCGTGCAACTGCCGCGTCGCGTCATCACCGCAAAAGAGTTCCCCGCAGCATCCTTGACCCGATGAAACCCGAAACGATCACCGCCATCAAAGACCACGCCGTGTCGGAGTATCCGCGCGAGGCGTGCGGTCTTGTTGTCATCGTCAAGGGTCGCGAACGCTACATCCTCTGTCGGAATGTGGCGTAGACCGCCAGCGAGCATTTCCAGCTTGCGCCGGAAGATTACGCGACCGCCGAGGACATGGGCGAGATTGTCGCCATTGTCCATTCGCACCCGGACGAAGCGGCACGTGCCAGTGAGGCTGACAAGGTGGCATGCGAGGCGTCAGGGTTGCCGTGGTACATCGTTTCTGTTCTTCCCGAAGATGGCGAGCCTGTCGCGGGCGAAGTGGCACAGGTCGAGCCTTGCGGGTACGAGGCGCCATTGGTGGGAAGGCACTTCACGCATGGCGTGCTGGACTGCATCCAACTGGTGAACGATTACTATCGGCGAGAGCTTGGCATCACCCTGCCGGACTTCGAGCGCCACGATGGTTGGTGGGATGACGGACACTCTGACCTGTACACCGAAGGCTTCCCGAAAGCCGGGTTTGTCCCCGCCGAAGGCCCCATCCGCAAGCATGACGTGATCCTCATGCAGATCCGCAGCAAGAACCGCGTGCCGAACCATGCGGCCGTCTACCTTGGCGACGGATGGATGCTGCATCACTTGTACGGGCGTCTAAGCTCCCGCGACCTGTACGCCGGCCAGTACCTTGAATACACCCGCCAGATCGTGCGGCATCGGTCCCTGTTGTGACGTAGGTGAAATCCTACAGCGTGACAGCGGCAAGCGATGTATGCTAGGGCCACCTGAATAGGGGTCGGATATGGAACGCGCACAAGAGATGATCGAAATTGAGAAGCCCGCGAAACTTGAGCCGCTGAATGGTATTCCGGATATCATTTGGCTGCTTGCATGGTTCAATTTCATTGCATCAATTTTACTAGTCATATTTGGACTTATGAGTTCTAGCACATATCTCGCCATCATTGGCGCCGCCGGGATTGTCGCCACGCCTCTTTTGTTGGCTGTGGCGGATATTGTCAAAAGCCTGCGGCAGATCGCCGTCAATACGGCGCAGGATCAAGCATGAAGTACACATTAATCGTCCTGACCGTACTAGCGATGGCTGGCTGTGCGAGCGTTGCCGGCTTGCGTGAGAAAAAGCCAGACCTCGATCTGACTTCAAATAAAACACCCATCGTCGTAGGTCAATGTATCGCCAACGGGTGGGGTGAGTTCATGGGCGTATCAGTGAATCATGCATCGACGCCGAACGGCGGATATTCCGTCTCGCTCCCCAATATCTATTCCGGTACAAACGGCGTGGCAGATATTTCGCCGACACCCACGGGGTCCACGGTCAAAGTCTACTATCGCGCAGGTGACGTGTTTGGACATGGCAAGTTCACGAAGGTTGCGGAAAGGTGCATTTGATGACCACCAGCAAGTCACGCCTGACGACGATCAGGCTTTACGGAAAAATGGCTTCGATGTTCGGCCGCATCCATCGCGTCGCGTTGGAAACTAACACGACCGCAGAGGCCATGAGCTACCTTCGCAGTTAGTTCCCCGCCATAACGCCATATCTCATGCGGGCGAAGGATAACGGTGTAGGCTTTGCTGTGTTCCGGGGCAAAGAAAACATCACGGAAGACCAGCTGAACGATCCCGTCGGGAACGATGAAATCCGAATCGCGCCGATCATCATGGGGAGCAAGAACGGCGGCGTATTCAACATCATTCTTGGCGCCGTACTTGTTATCGTAGGCGCGTGGATTTCTGGTATGTCTTTCGGCTTGGCAGCGCCTATCGGCGGCGCCATGATGACGGCCGGCTGGGGCATGATTATCGGTGGCGTTGTCCAGCTCCTAACGCCCGTCCCCCACGGCACAAAGAACAAGTCCGTCGATAACGAGCCGTCCTATTCGTTCAACGGCGCGGTGAATACCCAAGCCTAGGGCAACCCCGTGCCGCTGCTGTATGGTCGCATGATCGTGGGCAGCGCCGTGATTTCCGCCGGCATCAATGCCGAAGACTACTCGCCGAAGAATGCGGGCATCGACGGCGGCGGCACCGTCCCCGGTGGCGGCCCGTGGAACCCGAAAACCCCCTATGACGTGCTTCCCGCATGACTACTGATATTCGCGGCGCCAAGGGCGGCGGAGCGACACATACGCCAACCGAATCGCCGGACAACCTGCGCAGCATCGCGTACTTCCGTATCCTCGATCTGGTCAGTGAGGGCGAGATTGGCGGACTGGTGAACGGGCAGCAGTCGATCTATCTGGACGAAACGCCGATGGCGAACCCGGACGGATCGCTGAACTTCCCCAAGGCGCATATCGAGCAGCGCACCGGCACGCCCGATCAGACCGTTATCCCCGGCTTCGATTCGACGGAAAACGAGATTGGTATCAGCGTGGAGCTGAAAGCCGTTACGCCGTGGGTGCGTTCGATCACGAACCCAGCGCTGGACGCCATCCGCGTCACGCTCGGCGTGCCCGCGCTGTCGAAGGCCAACACGACCAACGGCGACATCACCGGCTACACGATCAATTACAAGATCGAGTTGTAGACCGATGGCGGCGCGTATCAGCAGGTCTACACCGGATCGTTCACCGGCAAGACGACGACCAAATTTCAGCGGTCGCACCGCATCGACTTGCCGACCGCGACCACGGGATGGCAGGTGCGCGTTACGCGGCTCACGGCCAACGCAAACAGCTCGGCGATCCAAGACACGACGACGATCGACAGCTACACGGAAATCGTCGATTCCGCGCTGGCCTATCCTGATTCGGCGCTCATGGGCGTCATGGGCGATGCGTCGCAGTTCACGAACATCCCGCAGCGCGCCTATGATTTGTGGGGGCGCATCATTCAGGTGCCGTCGAACTATGACGTCACCGACCGATCCTACACCGGCGTATGGGATGGCACGTTCAAGCCGTCGTGGTCGGATAACCCCGCGTGGGTGTTTTACGACCTTTGCACGAATACGCGCTACGGCCTGGGCCATCTTGTCTCGCCTGCGCAGGTGGACAAGTGGGAGCTGTACCGCATCGGGCAGTATTGCGATGGCATGGTGGATGATGGTCATGGTGGCACGGAGCCACGTTTCGCGTGCAACGTCTATCTGCAAACGCAGGCTGACGCGTACAAGCTGCTGAACGACCTTTCCAGCGCGTTCCGGGGCATTTCGTACTGGGCCAACGGCACTATTGTTGCCAGCGCCGACATGCCCGGCGATCCGGTCTATCCGTACACTAACGCCAACGTCATCGACGGGAAGTTCAGCTATTCGGCCAGCGCCCGCAAGACGCGGTATACCTCCGCGCTGGTGAGTTGGAACGACCCGCGCAACTTCTATCGCACCAAGATCGAGTACGTGGAGGACGCGGAAGGTATCGCCCGCTACGGCTTCCAGCAAGCCACCGCGACTGCGTTCGGCTGCACGTCGCAGGGGCAGGCCCAGCGCTTCGGCAAGTGGCTGCTGCTGACGTCGCGGATGGAAACCGACACGGTGACTTTCAGCGTCGGTCTTGAGGGCGCCGTAGCGGCTCCGGGCTAGATCATTACGGTAGCCGACTCCGCGCGTGCCGGCAAACGGCAGGGTGGGCGCGTCCATTCTGCCACGACGACCGCCGTTACTGTCGATGCCGCGCCGACCGTGGCCGTGGGCGACACGCTGATTGTCGTCATGCCGGATGGTGTGAGTCAGACGCGCACCGTATCCGCAGTGTCGGGCAATACCATAACGGTATCCAGCGCCTTCACATCGGCCCCGCTGGCCCAATCCGTATGGACGGTGGAATCCACGACGCTCGCCGCGCAAACCTACCGCGTGCTGGCCGTCACGGAAGACAAGTCCGACGAAAATATCAGTTTCACCATCACCGCATTGCAGCACAACGCCAGCAAGTTCGGCGCGGTCGATGAAGGGACGGCCATCGTTGTCCCGCCCATTTCGGTGCTGAAAACCGGCGTACAGTCATCGCCGCTGTCGGTGACACTATCCGCGCACGCCGTGGTGGGGTAGGTTGCCACTTATTCGGTGCTCACGATTTCATGGGAACAGGCGCCGGGCGCGATCCGCTACGAAGTGGAGTGGCGCCGGGACGACGGCGAATGGAAGCCCGTGGGCAACCCGTACGGCCTGTCGGTTGACGTGGTGGGCGTCAGCGCGGGCACGTATACCGCACGCGTGCGGGCCATTGCGCGTGACGGCAACGCTTCCTTGCCGCGTCAGAGTGACGCTTTCGTCGTGGGCGATGCAAGCACGCTGCCGACGTCGCTAGCGGACATCTCCGGGCAGGCCGACGATGCCAAGGCTGCCGCCGATGCCGCCAATGCCGCCCTCGCCGCCATCGCGTCGGACAACGTGCTGAGTGCCGGCGAGAAGCCCGTTGTCATCCGCGACAACAACGTGATCCTGACCGAGCAGGCTGGCATTGACGCGCAGGCGTCGGCGTACGGCATCACGACCGAAAAGACGGCGTACGACGGCAAGGTGTCGGCGCTGACCGGTTACCTTGCAACGCTGACCTCACCGAAGTTATGGAGCGACCTGACCGGCGATACCACGATTGTGGGCAGCACGTTCCGGCAAGCGTTTGCGGATGTGTACACGACGCGCCAAACGCTGCTGAATGCGATCTATGCGGCAGCGAAAGCCAAAGCTGACGCAGCCCAGCAGACGGCGAATACCGCTGTAGGCCAAGTCACGCAGCTCCCCGTCATCAATGGCGGTTTCGACATCGCGCCGACGGGCTACGGCTGGATCGCCGACCCCGGTTCGGGCTGGACGATCGACACGGCCGGCAATACGCCGGGCATTGGCCCCAATTCGGCCAAGCATATGACCGGGACGACGACCAGCGTGTTCCGGAACTCTGGCCTTTCAGCATGTCAGCCGGGGCAGGTGTACAAAGTGCAGGGTTTGATCAAGGCGGTGGGCGCCAACGGCGTCTGTTTCGTCGCCATTTCGTGGTGCAACGCCGCAGGCGTCGAGTTTACGACCACGCCAGGTAACCTGATTACGGGCACCACCACCGCCGGATCAACCGTGGTGGGCACGGCTCCTGCCGGGACCGTCTATGCGCGCACCATCCTTGTGTCGGTTGGTCAGACTGCCGGCGCGTACTACGTCGATAACGTGGTTTGCACTCAGTACCCCAGCAGTCTCGACGAAGTGCCGGATGGTGCCTCCAAGTTCGGCGCGGTATTTACGCCCGCCCAGCAGCAGGGGATATGGGCGCCCGGAGTCAACATGATTCCAAACCCGAGCGGAGCGCTTGGGTTCAGCGGGCTTCCGGGATTTGTCTGGATTGGCGGGTCGCAGCAAAACATGCGAACGGGCACGGATGACACGCTTGGCAATGGCGGGCCGATGTTCATGTGCTGGTTTCCGGGCACCGGTAGTATCGACCAAGGGTTCAGTTTCACCTTGCCGTGCACCGTGGGGCCGATCACGCTCTCTGCGGACATGTGCGTCCAGACGGCATTTACGGGTTCGATGTTCATCGAATTGCGATTCCTGAACTCTGCCGGGGCCGAGATCAATCCCGCAATGCGTCCTCGCGTCACCGCGGCGCAGGGTACGTTGGCTCGCTACACCATCACGTCGGCGCTTCCGACCGGCACGGCGTCCGTGAATGCCGCCGTCCGATTTACCGGCACGATGGCGGCAAACAGCGTCGCGACATGGCGGAATCTCAAGATGGAAGTGGGGAGCGTCGCTACGCCGTTCAACGACGCGGCGAGCCAGATGGGCAACCAACTGACGAACCCAGGCAGCGGCTACCGCATCGGCGATCAGCGCAACCTGCTGACCCGTACCGTTGCCAATTTCCAGACGAACGTGCCGGCGTCGCCCAGCTTCTCGATCCCCACCGGCTCAACCTCGCCCGTATCCGTCTCGATCAGCGTGCCGGCATGGACGTTGAATGGCGGCAGCTACACCGTCAATTACAGCGCGTCGTCCACGTCCATTTCGCTCGTGCGCGGCATCCCGTCGAACGTCTATTTCTTCATGGACGACCCCGATCAGACGGGCGGCGCGAAAACCCTTGTGGCGAGCACCAATCCAGATGATGCGTACGCCAACGACGGGCGTATCTACATCGGCGCGAAAAAAATCACAGTCCCCAGCAGCGGCAGCAGCAGCGGTAGCGGCGGTGGTGGCGGCACCGGGCGCCCCCCGAGCAACCCCGTCTAACGGAGCACGCATGTACACAAAAACCGACCCCCAGCCCGCCGGGCTGCAACCCGGCGAAACCGCCGTGGCCTTGGACACGGGCGAGACCGTTGCCATCGCCTGCGCCCTCGAAGCGCGCGACGGCGGCGACGTGTTCATTACCGCCACGGCCCGCGCCATCGACGCAGACGGCACGGAACGCCTGTTGCCAAGCGGGCGGCCCATCGCGTCTCAGATCGGGCATCTTGCCAAGCCGCAGGAAACCTCCGACCTAGGCGGGCTGTCTGCCGTGCAGCGGTGTTGTTTGATGGCCGTTCTAGGCGAACCCACGGCGCCGCTATGGACCGACCCGATCCACGCCGGGCTACTCACATCGTCCAGCATCCGTGTCGCGCTCACGGCGGCAGCGGACGTGCAGAACGCATCGTCTGCCGCCGACCTGTTGTAACCGCGCGGGGGCTATTTCTCCGGCACGTTCTCCGGCAGCAGGTTCGTGTATATCCGCAGCGTCGCCCACGATTCGTGTAGCGTGAACTGAGTGACTTCGTGGATGGCGTAACCGCGCTCAAATAACCGTGACGTGGCTTCGTGCCGCAGATCGTGGAATCGCAGATCGCGAATGCCCAGCATCCGGCAGGCGGCGGTGAAGTACGATCCGATGGTCTTGGCGTTGAACGGGAACACAAACTCCGAAACGCGCGGCTGGCGGTCCACGATGGCGATGGCTTCCGGCAGGATGCGAAACGTCTTGTCGTTGCCGGTCTTGGATGTCGGGTGTTTGACATCGGCCAGCGCCATAACCCCTTTTGCCCGGTCCAGATCGGCCCATCGCAGCCGCGTGATTTCCTCTTGCCGGCGCGTGCTCGCCAGCGCAAACCTCACGATGTCGCCCATCGGCAGGCGGTAGTGCGCGTCCAGATACGCCAGTAACCTATCTTCCTCGCCCGGCTGGAGCCGCCGCGTCCTACGCTTTGGCTTGGCAATCACCCGTGCGCCGCGAAGGTAGCGGGTCGCATCGGCAAGTTCCTCCAGCGAGGCGTGCAGGTCCAGATTGGCCCGCGCCGCCTTGATGACCCCGCGTATCCAGATCAGGTCATTACCGACCGTCGCCGGCCCCGCTCCCGTGCGACGCCTACCCTCGATGTGCCGGACATAATCCCCTTGTTTCAACTGGATCGCCACGCGATCGGCGATGGCGTAGCCCTTGATCCGTTGCAGGTCGCTTGCCTTGGACCGCCGCAGCGGCTCCAGCGCTTCGACATGCTTCACGTACCAGTCGATCAACGCGGATAGCGTCATGGCGTCCGCGTCAGATGTTCCATGTGCCCGTTGTTGCGCTATGGCACGTTCCTGGCGCTGCGCCCATGTCTCGGCCATCCCCTTTGTCGGGAACGTCTCTGAGATCGTCGGATAGCCTTTGCGACGTATGATGGCCCGCCATGCCTTTCCGCGCTTTTGATAGGTCGCCATTTCCAGTGTACCAAGGCCGCAATGGTGCAAATTTGGCACACTGGCATCGGGATCGGCAAGGATTGCGCGGGATTCCACGGGATCTGGCGACGGCTGAAATAAGGCAGATATGCACGAAAACAACAACTTGAGTCCGTGGGACGTATCGGTTGCGCCCATGATGGACTGGAC
>NZ_MWIO01000073.1 GCF_004799035.1 Rhodanobacter lindaniclasticus | reverse complement strand
CCTCAGACTGGCTGAGGCAGAAGCAGGAACGATTCACTGATCATGTTGCACGTGGACCTTGAAACCGCCCACCCATGACAGCGCCGACCAGTTCATCGGCATCGTTTCAAGCAAGGACAAGATCGGCTACCAGGCCGAGCCTGGTGATCATCTGTTCATGGTGATCGCCGAGAATGCGGACTTCATGATCGCGCACCTTGACGCAGGCAAAACCTATTACGCACTGATCAAGCCGCGCGTGGGCGTGTGGAAGGCACGCTTTTCGCTGATCCCCATCCACAACGATGCCGGCGCGCAGTACAGCACGCGATCGGAGGATTTCGCCAAATGGATGAGCGCGACATCCTGGGTAAGCGTGACGCCGCAGGCGGAACAGTGGTACACCGAACACGCGGCCGATATCCGCGCCAAGAAGCTGGACTACATGCAAAAGTGGGACAAGGCCAGTGCGCAGCAGAAAGAGGAACTGACGCTCAAGGCCGACGACGGGCAATAGCCTTTGCCTGCGCAAGGCTCAACAAGCCAGTGACATGAAGCAGGGCCAGTGTCGACCACCATGGAATCGGACGGACGACGCTGGCCCTGCCCTGCTTCGAAAGAGGGAGTGTCGCTAACCGCGGCCGTCAGGTGTCTCGCTTCGCCAGACCACAAACGAAATTAATTAGCCACGTTCCCTTTAATTCGGCATTCCCGGCGAATGTACACCCAAGCAAAGGAGTCGGATTCATTTACCGCGAGTGGGTTAATAAACCTGACCCCTTTTTCCCGAAAAGTCGTGAGGTGAGCCGCGGATCGGCGCGTCGGATGCACGCGCGGCCACCACAAGCATGCGCAGGGGCGCCACCGGGTGCAGCCGCCCGGTCACTGCGTATACTTGGGCCGCTGCCCCGTTCACAGGACATCGGGAGCGTGATGAAACGCACCGCCTTGCCCAACGTGATCCTTGCGCTTGCCGTGCTGATGGCACCGCTGGGCGCGCATGCGACCGGGCCCGTGACTGCGCCCCCGCCCCCGCGCTGGGCGACGCTACCGGACGTGCCGCCCCTGCCCCGCCCCGACGTCGACGATTACGTATCCGTCAACGGCGCGCGTCTGCACTACATGGTTTTCAACGCCGGCGGCGGGCGACCGGTGCTGCTGTTGCACGGCGGCCTCGGCAGCGCGCTGGAATGGGGCTTCGAAGTGCCGCGGTTGACACCCCGACACGAGGTGATCGCGCTGGATTGCCGCGGGCGTGGCCGCAGCAGCCTGCCCGCTCAGCCACTCGGCTATGCGTTGATGGCCGCCGACACGATCGGCGTGCTCGATGCACTGCACCTGCCCACCGTCTCCATCGTGGGCGAGAGCGATGGCGGCATCATCGGCCTGCTGCTGGCCATCTATTATCCCGAGCGCGTGCACAAGCTGTTCGTGTTCGGCGCGAACTACAGCCGTTCGGGATACACCGATACGCCACCCGATCCGCGACTGGCTGCCCGTTACATGGCGCGCGTCCAGGCCGACTACCGACGCCTGTCGCCCACCCCGGACGGATTCATCCGCATGCGCGCGATGCTGGGTGACATGTACTCGCGGGAACCGGAAATCGCCCCGGCGGACCTGGCCAGGATCACCGCCCCCACGGTGGTGGCCGATGGCGACCACGAGCAATTCATCCGCGCCGCCCACACGCGCTCGCTGGCGCGACTGATTCCGGGTGCGCGACTGGAGATCCTCGCCGACGTGGGTCATGGCGGTGTGGTGCAGGATCCGCAGGCGTTCCACTCCGCGGTCGCCTCGCTGCTCGACCCGTAAGCGGCGTGTTCCCTCGCTCCGACCGGTGCGCTCCGTAGCGGACTGATCGGGACAACAGGCCACGCCACCAGTACTCGCCCGCAGGCCGCCCGCAACGACGGCTGACCGTATCAGCGGAAAAGGCCGGGCTCCGTCGGCGCGGGGAGAGGCAGGCGTGCGCGACCACTCCACCCGCACCCTCCCCTTTCTAGCAAACAAGGGGTCAGGTTCATTTACCGCGAGTGGGTTAATGAACCTGACCCATTTTTCACACCGGATTATCATCAGAAAAAATGTCCCTGACACCTTTTCCTCCTTTAATTCCTTTTTGGATCACTGCCTAGTAATAGCTAAAGCTTCCGAGAAAGCAGGATTCACGGAAAAAACTGAATTTGGCCTGGCCTTCAGAAAGCCACGGAGCATGCGTGTGCTATAGCTGAAATCGTAAATATACCTTACGTCATCTAGCGCAACCTGTACTCCCAAGAATCCATACCAGAGCAGCAGGTTCACCACATCGTCAATGCGGTCTGGACTAACACCAAATCGCGCCAATACCGCACCAACTTCTTCATATGTAATCGCATCCGGCACATCAATAAACGCATAAAGCGCATCGCCGGACGACGGTGATACGTCATTCATTTCATACTCGACATCGGTTAATACATCAACCGAGTAAGCACCAAATCCCTTCTCGATGTCGTCCTCGCCAATCTTTTCGTGCTTAAGGTTTACCGCAGAAGCCTTGCACTGGTTGATCAGATTAAGCAAAAACCTTGGTCGCATCAGCGATCGATCTATTAGATATTGGAGACTGTCTTCACCATGATAAAGCGGTGTAGATATCAAAGGCCAAGCCTCCTCAATGGACATGGACTCATCTAGGCCGTTGGCAACAATACGCAGCCTGATAATTTCCCTTAAGAGGTCCTGATCGGTCCAGTCGAGCATAACATTGCCTTCTTTTCCTCTATCCGAGGTCTCCTGCACCAACAGCTCGTACACGTCGTTCCGAAGAAAAACGATTGTATTTACATCCACATCCACTCTAGAGAATTCTCGCTCAATTTTTCTAGCCGCATCTATCAGACAACGAATAATTACCAAGTCCTCGTGCTTGAGGCCCGAAGTCGGCCAACCTTTATCCACATTGTCAAAAAGTAGCCAAAGCACGCCCTTATGTTGCATGTATTTCGCAAGCTCATTTTCTAGCTTTCGGAGGTCATGCTGATACAATAATTCGGTAATCTGACCCGAGTCTAACCGTACATCTTCCCTCGCCCCGTACTTGTACTCGTACCTAGAGTGGATCTTTTCAATTAGCGAGCTTATTCGCTCAGAAAAGTCTCCCTCCGAAAAATATCCGGAAACGTTATACAAATCCTCAAGACGCTTATAGGAATCGTAGAGATTATGGTTGTTTAGATGCCGCTGCCTATCTTTCTCGAGAATTTTGTAACAAATTTCAAGCAAAAGAACATAGTTCCAGAAAGCAGTTATGGTGTGCTGAAGCGTTCCCTCTTGCATGAACTGCAGAATCAGCTCCTTAAACTTCAGCAACTTGTACCCTTCAGGCTTAAGGTCCAAAACGATATTTTGACTGGGATCCCGCGAACGCTCCCTATCACGTATCTGCAAAAAGATTGCGGACTTACCCGAACCTTTTCGACCCACTACAAGATGTGCTTCACCTCTAAGCGACTTTAAAAACGCTTCAGTGTTCAAATAGTAATTCTGAAGGGTACGCATCTCATTCTCCGCAGAAGATGCGCCTAAGTCTAGGGTGGAGAGAAAAGTCTGGCGACCGCGGCTTGGCGCTGGCCTACCCTCCTGGAATGCCTCTGCCACACGTGCGGCGAACTCCCCAACTATCTCATTAATGTCTTCTAATCGGTGCGCAGTTTCGGCGATGTCTCTAACATCCAAGGGAATCGGGCCATCACCTTGCTGTATTATACAAAGAGGTCTTTTTAACCCCGCAGCGAGACCGGCAACAAACGCAGCTCGCAGGTTGTGAATTGCCGCGCCTTCTTGGACTTCGGAAAGCAGCGGAACCAATACCCCGTAGGATTGTGCAACTTGGTTGATCGCCTCGTAGGCGGAAAGCCTGGGCGACTCATTCGGGTCGAAATTTCTGAAGATGTAGCGAGGGCCGTCTCAAACTCCACGTGCAACACCTATCCCGATCTGACATAGGCTGTTGCGATGAGAACCTATAGCGAATTGACGTTGGAAGAGAGAGTGGAGATCCAGCAGCGGCTGGAGTCTGGCGATAGCTTGCGTGCCATCGGGCGGTCGCTGGGG
>NZ_MWIO01000072.1 GCF_004799035.1 Rhodanobacter lindaniclasticus | reverse complement strand
CCGCTGGGCCGGATGATTGAGAGGAAGGCGTGGCGCGGACGGCCTGGCCATGGGTTCTACCCCGATTCTGCGGACACTTTCACTAAGCCCCATACTGGGCCAGAGGAGTGTCCATGTCCAAGCGCAAGCGTTACAGCCCTGAATACAAACGGGAGATCGTCGAACTGGTTCGGCGGTCGAAGTCGAGCTGCCGCCAGGTCGCCCTGGAGGTCGGCGTCAATCCGAACATGCTGACCCGGTGGGTGCGGGAGGCCGAGGCGGGAGGTGGCAAGGCCTTCCCCGGTGGCGGCACGCCCCGTGACGAAGAGGTTGCCCGGCTCAAGCGGGAGCTGACGCGAATCACGAAGGAACGGGATTTTTTAAAAGACGCGGCAGCGTACTTCGCGAAGCAATCACCGAACGGTACGCGGTGATTGAGCGCTGCCGCAGCGACTATCCCGTCGGGATGATGTGCCGCTGCCTTGAAGTTTCAACGAGTGGTTTCTACGCTTGGGTCGGGCGCAAGCCGGGCCCGCGTGCGCGGGCCAACGCGGGCCTGCTGGAGCGCATCCGGGAGATCCACGAGGACAGCAAGGGCGTCATCGGCGCCCCACGCATGCAAGAGGACCTGGTCGATGAGGGCATGCATGCCAGCGTCAATCGGGTGGCTCGACTGATGGCCCGCGCTGGCCTGCAGGGCTGGCCACGGCGAACCCGGCGCCGTTTTGGCGGCAAGCCGGGCGCCCGGCCCGTGGGGATCGAGAACCGGCTGGAACGGGACTTCCACGCCAACGAGCCGGAGACCAAGTGGGTCACGGACATCACCGAGATCGTGACGCAGGAAGGCAAGCTGTACCTGTGCGTCGTGGTCGATCTGTACAGCAAGCTGGTGGTGGGTTGGTCGATGCATCACCGCCAGGATCGCCACATGGTGGTGCGGGCGGTGCAGATGGCGGTGTGGCAGCGGCGGGGCCGCTCGGAGGTCATCCTGCACTCCGATCGCGGTGGCCAGTTCATCAGCGGCACGTATCAGAAGTTCCTGGGCGGGAATGCCCTGGTGAGCAGCATGAGTGCGGTTGGCCACTGCGCCGACAACGCGGCGTGCGAGGGCTTCTTCGGGATGCTCAAACGAGAGCGGGTGCACCATCGCTGCTACCGGACTCGCGACGAGGCGCGGGCCGATCTGTTCGATTACCTTGAGCGGTTCCACAACCCGCGCATGCGTCGTAGAGTTGCTCGGCGCGACCGGGAGTTTTCAGCCTTAATCAAACCGTCCGTGGAAACGGGGTAGAACCTGTCTCTTATACGCATCT
>NZ_MWIO01000071.1 GCF_004799035.1 Rhodanobacter lindaniclasticus | reverse complement strand
AAGTGAACCTGACCCCGTTTCTGTATGACGTGGGTGGGGAGCACCGGCGGAATATGTAGCAGTTGGCCGTGCCATAGCAAATCGAGGGGGAACGAGATGCTGTCTACGGAAAGCGATGTCGAGCAGAAATTCGTGTATCCACTTCTCACAGAGAGGCGCCCTAATGGACTCGGATTCGAAGGCTCGCAAGTAAAGACAAAGTCAAACATAAAGAAACTTGCGATAGACAAGGGCGGCGCGAAAAAACTCTACTTCCCGGATTATGCCATCGTTATTGATGGCGTCCCTTCTGTTATCGTTGAGGTTAAGGCGCCTGGTGAAGATCTTGTTGAAGCACTGCGAGAAGCGCGACTTTACTCCGCTGAAATTAATGCATTGTACTCAACCGGACTGAATCCGTGTGCACGAGTGATTGCTACCGACGGCAGCAAGATACTAGCCGGATTTTGGGATCAGACGGAGCCAGAAATTGAGCTATTGGCATCATCCGTCTCATCAATCGATGCTGATTTTGAGAAGTTTGTCGCTCTGGTTGGAGTCCAGGCTGTAAGCACTGCAGCACAAGAGGTGCTGAAGCTCGCTAGCAAAGGAGCTACGTTTGTCAAGCCTACATCTCTCCTTGGCGGAAAGTCGGTAGCAGAAGAAATTATTGGCGAAAATTCATTTGGTGCGAATATATCAGTCGAATATAAGCATCTCTTCAATCCCGAGAGCATGGCGGAACGAGAGTCCGTTGTGCAAAACGCATACGTAACATCTAAACGGCGAATGTCGCACGTGGGGTCGATCGACAAAATTATTCGCGCCTCCGTTCCGCCGCACGTTCGCGATGCACGGGCTATCTCTGATCTTGAAAAGCCCACCGAAGTTACCAATCAGCTGAAGCGGATAATTTCGAATCGTAACGAGATGTGCCTGTTAATTGGTAGTGTGGGGACTGGGAAATCCACATTTACGGATTTTTTGCGAGTTCAAGGGTTGCCCGCCGACTTGGCGTCCGCGACCGCATGGCTCAGCCTTAACTTAAACGTTGCACCGGTATCCAAAGACAAGATCTATGATTGGGTGCTTGATCAATTAGTCTCGTGTACGAAAGAAAAATTTCCAACGGTCGATTTTGAGGAGCTTGCATTTCTGAAGAAACTCTATGCTTCTCAGCTCGCCAAAATTGAAAAAGGACGCGCGGCGCTCTTTTCGCCTGATTCAGAGCAATTCAGGAGCGCAATTTTTGATGAGCTAAGGCGATTAGAATCGGATAGGTTGGAGACGGCAAAAGCGTACATCGCACATTTTTTTGCTGATCGCGGAAAGCAACTCGTCGTAGTACTCGACAATTGCGACAAACGCGGTCGCGATGATCAACTTCTTATGTTTGATGTAGCCTCATGGCTGAAATCAAATCTTTCCTGCACTATTTTCTTGCCGTTGCGCGATACGACCTACGATCAGTACAGGGCTCAGCCGCCGCTCGATACGGTGATCAAGGATCTGGTCTTTAGAATAGATCCGCCGCTATTGGAACAAGTGATTCACGCTCGACTTAAATACGCGCTGCGTGATATTTCGAGTAATGGTAGAAGTTTCTCGTACGTGGTGTCTAACGGCATGCGAATTGAGTGCAAGCGAGAAGAGGTCGGCGGCTACCTGAAATCTATAGTATCTTCGCTCTTTCAAGACGGATTTTTTAGGCGCGTCATCACCGGTCTTGCTGGGCGTAATGTTCGCCGCGGTCTCGAAATTGTTCTTGATTTTTGCAAGAGCGGCTACATTAACGAAAGTGAAATTCTTAAGATTCGCAGTAGCTTAGGTGAGCATAAGATACCTAATCATTTGGTTTCAAAAATACTACTTAAGGGGCAGCGTAGGTACTATTCAGACGCTGCTTCTTCTGTAAAGAATCTTTTCTCATCCTCTCATGATGACCACCAGCCTAACCCATTCGTCCGGATTGCAATTTTGCAATGGCTGCGCGCTCGGCGTAGTGAGTATGGGCCTAATCGGACCAAAGGATTTCATCAGGTTTCTACATTAGTTGAAGATCTGCAGGTGCTTGGCTTCTCATCTCATAGAATATTTTCGGAGGTCCAGTCTCTGGTTGAGGCTGATTGCATTGATTCTGAGAGTCGTGGATCTATCGTGGAACTGAGTGATCTTATTACGATTGCTCCAGCGGGATATGTGCATCTTGACTTGATTCAAGATGTAAATTATCTAAGTACCGTCGCTGAGGATGTGTTATTCGATTCGAGGGAAGCGGCGAGGGCCGTTGCTGATAATATGGTTGGTCGTGGGCTTTTTCCTGTCGATAGTCGGCAGGCAGCGCTGAGCAGCGCCACTAAGCTATTGTCCTTCTTGGAGCGTTCCCGCGATGCTTATCTCCTTGGAGACGCGAAGGTGATTGCTGATCTTAAGGAGGACTATTCTGAGATATTGAGTGCGGCCGTTGATAAGGTTGCTCGTCTAATAGATAACGATTCGGGATACAAGAATTACGAGGGATTGTTATCGCAATACCCCCCTGGGTCCGATGAAGTGGGGCAAGTTTCATCGGTGCAGCACTATGGTTTTTTTGTCGATTTTGGTTCTCGCGGACATGGCTTGGTCCATAAAAGCCGATTTAATGGACTCGGCGGCGACATTGAGCCTGGGGATTGGGTGGTGGTTAGAATTATCAAGTATGAGCGCGACCGACGTCGTTTTGACCTTGAGTTGCGAGAGGTTGACTGAGTCATACGAAAAAGGTGTCACCATTTCGTCGTCCGTAGTCAAGCGCCGAAAGGGGGCCAAGCAAAAAGGGGTCAGGTTCATTTTTCTGTCCAAAAAGGGGTCAGGTTCATTTTTCCGATGTTTCGGGTGGCTTCGGTGGCCGGCCGCGCGGGCGGATGCTGACGGCTCGCTGGGTTAGGACCTCGATCTGTTGGCGGAAACGGTCGCTGCCCCAGGCACGTTGTTGTTGGGTGTGTTGGCGCAAGGCGATGAGCTGTGGTTCGTCCAGGTGCTCGCGGATCAGTTCGCGATAGGCCGCTTGGCGCGCGGCGGGATCGGATCCCAGCTTGAGATATTCCTGGTGCGGGGTGATCAGTGGATGCTGTTTTCCCCATGCATTGTGGGCGTAGCTCGACCACGGGTATTCCCCGGGCATGGTGGTCATGCCGGCTCGGACCGGGTTGAGCTCGATATAGCGATAACAGGCCATCAGGTAGCGCTCCGAGTCGATCAGTGCGGCCTTGAATCGGCCCTCCCACAATGTGCCGGTACGCCGATAGCGTGCGTTGAAGCTGCCGACGTAGCGACGCCCAACCGCTTGCATCATGCGGGAAACGGCACCCGTGCCGGATGGCGTCACAAGCAGGTGGACATGGTTGGTCATCAGTACGAAGGCGTGTACGGCGCAGTCATGCTTGAGCGCGGCTTCGCCTAGTTCCTGCAGGTATTGTCCGTAATCGACGTTGGCAGCGAAGCATGCCTGCCGATCATTGCCACGTTGCACGACGTGTTGCGGGATGCCTGGCAGGTCAAGTCGTGGCAGTCTGGCCATGGTAGGCGTCCGCTGGGATGAGTCGGCTCAGCATGCCCATGGCGACACGACACGGCTGCCGCTGGATTCCGTCAAGCGCGCAGCCAAGTACCTCGTCCGGCTGTAGGAAAATGAACCTGACCCCTTTGGGTGCGGACCCCTTTGGGTGCGACCGCGCTAGTGCGAGGCCGGCGGCGCTGCCTGCAGCAACTGGTGCAGCGCCGGATTCCACAGCGCCCAGTTGTGACGCCCGGGCAGCATGCGCACGTGCTCGGCCGGCAACAGCGGGCTCATCAGCTCGATGCCTGCGCGGAAGCGTTCGTTTGTGCCGTAGGCCAGCCACACTGTTTGCGTGCGTGCGGGATCTTGTGCCCATTGCTTCAGATAGCGCCATAGTTCGTGCTGGAACGTGCGCGGCCCCATCGGCTGCACCGGCCCAGGGTTCCATGCCGACAGGCCCCCGGCGGCGCGGATCTCCTGCTGGATCGCGTCGTCTCCCAGGTACGGCGACAGCAGCAGCATGCCGTCGAGCTGGCCGGGATAGGCCTGGTCGTACAGCAGCGCACCCAGGCCGCCCAGCGAGATGCCGGCTACCCAGATATGACGGTAACCCTGCAACTTCAGCGGCGCGATCACTTCGTCGTGCAGGCGGCGCGTGGCCACCCCGCTGCGGTAGTAGGGCAGGGTGAGGCCGGCAAGGATGACATCGGCGTCGGGCCATTCGCTCTGGATGATCTGCGCAGCGCCCCGCCGTTGCAGGCCGGCAAGGTCGTCTCCGCGGCCGGGCAGCATCACCACCACGCGCCGGTCGTGCGCAGGCAGGACTTGTCGCGAGGCCTGAACCCGTGTGGTGGGCACCGGGCGGGTGGCATCGCCCCGCGCGGAGCAGGCCGCCAGCGCGACTGGCGCCAGCAACAGCAGGATGTTTCGCAACCAGCGAGACATGGGCGAGGCCTTGGGAAATAGCCTGCGCGATGCAGACGGCACGGTCGATTTCAGCGGGCTAGAAAAAGGGGGGCAGGTTCATTTTTCCAATGTTTCGGCTGGCTTCCGAAAACAGGAGTCAGACTCGACTTCCATCAGATCGCACCGTCGTGACCCGAGCGTTCCGCGAGCATCCAGTCCACGGCAGCCTGGCAGTGCAGTTCGGTGGTGTCGACGCGCGGGATGTCCGGCGCGTCCCCTGGGCGCAGTAGCATGCCGAACTCGGTGCAGCCGAGGATCACCGCCTGCGCGCCCGCGGCATGCATCCGGCGCATGATGATGATGAAGCGTTCGCGCGATGTTGCTTCCACGCGTCCTTTCACCAGCTCGTCGAAGATGATCTGGTGCAGCGTGTCCTGTTCCTCCGGCGTCGGCACGCTGATGGACAGGCCGTGACGTTCCAGCCGTTCGCGGTAGAACGGCTGGGCCATGGTGAAGCGCGTACCGAGCAACGCGGCGCGGCGGTGGCCGTCGGCCAGCAAGGCACGGGCGGTGATGTTGGCAAGGTGCAGCACGGGAACGCTGACGGCCGCCTCGACCGCAGGTGCCACCCGGTGCATCGTGTTGGCGCAGATCAACAGGCCTTCGGCCCCGGCGTTTTCCAGCCGGCGCGCGGCATCGGCGAGGATGCGGCCGGCGGCATCCCAGTCATCGGCGTGTTGCAGGGCCGCGATCTCGGCAAACTCCACACTCCACAACAACAACCTCGCCGAGTGCAGGCCGCCCAGGCGCGCGGCGACCAGCTCGTTGATGCGCTGGTAGTAGTGCAGGGTGGATTCCCAGCTCATCCCGCCGATCAGCCCGATGGTCTTCATCTATGCATCGCCCGATGGATTGAAGCCGGAATTCTGGCACAAGCAAAGCCCGGGTCAGAGTGCACTTTCCGACAGCGTGCGATTGGCCTGGCGGGCAGCAGGATGCGAAGGGATTGCGCGGTCTTGGTGCCTTGGCCCCCAAAAGGGGGTTGGCTCATTTTCCCCTCGGCGCGTGGCTTTTCCAGGGCGCCGCGCAGACGAGCACCTGCCGGGGAAATGCACGGTGCCCCCGCCTTTGCTCACCTAACGGTGCATGGGGATGCCGCCGGGTGCCGGCTGGCGTGGAAGCGGCGAGTGCGCATCGCCGGCCAGCTGCATCGCGAAGTGGTCGAGCGCGCCCAGGTAGCTGCCGTTGTTCAGCGCCTTGGCGTCGAACGAACAGCTGGCGCGCGGCGGCTTGCCCAGCCGCGCCTGCATGTCTTCGAAGGTGCTTGCGGCTCCGCTGCCGCCCATGGTGCAGAAGAATGCCACCGCAGGCAGGCTCGGCCCGTAGTCCTTGAGGAACCGGCGCATGGGGGCTGCGGCACGCCCTCCCCAGACCGGGGTTCCGAGCACGATCAGGTCATGGCTATCCAGCGGCGTCGCGATCGGGGCGATGGGTGGCAGGGTGTTGAACAGGCGATCGAGCATGGCCCGCCAGACGGACACGCGACCATGCGTCCGCTGGTCCTGGATCATCACCACGTCCGTGCCCAGGCGCCGGGCCAGGGCATCGCCGACGCGCGCGGTCGTGCCGCTGCGGCTGTAGCAGACGATGAGCATGCGGTTGGCAAGTGTCATGGCTTGTCCTCCGCCTGGCGAAGTGGTCGTGGGCTCCATGTTGGGATGGCGGCGGGCGGCGGTGTTGATGCAGGTCAAGAGCGGAAAAGGTGCAGAGGACAATTTCCGGCGGCGGCTGGGGTGAGGGGACGGACGGCACGGCCGTACATGGGCGCTGTGGGAAGGACGCTGCAAGGCGAGCCTGGTGGACTCGGGGGTGTTGCTTCCTTGCCTGCAGCCGCATATCGAACTTGATCCGGTTCGTGCGTGGGTGGGGTCGCAACCGGGCGACTGGCCGTGGTCGAGCCATGGCGCACAGGTCGGCGAGCGGATCGATCCCGGTTGACCCCGCATGCCGAGTACCTTGCGCCGGGTACCGATGGAGGTGGTGGAGGCGTTGTGTCCGGCGTGGCCAGAGAGGGAAGGCCCACGAGGCTCGTCGAAAATTCTACTCTGCCCCCTGTTTTGGTTTTGGCTCCTTACGCAACCACGCGCGCGGCGACATGCCCACGGACTGAGTGAAGACGCGCGACAGTGACGAAGCGTTGCGATAGCCGAGCCGCAGGCTCGCCGTCTTCAACGAAGCGCCATGGCGAAGCATCACCTGCGCGATGGCAATGCGCCATTGCGTGAGGTATTCGACCGGCGTGTGGCCGACGTGCTGCCTGAAGGCCGCGGCAAACGCACTGCGCGACATGCCGGCGGTCTCGGCCATGGTGGCCAGCGACCAGTCCGCGCCGGGTTGCTCGTGGATCGCCGTCAGCGTGCGCGCCAGCTTCGGGTCCGACAGGCCGACCAGCATGCCCGGCGGCAGTTTCGCCTCTGCGGGGTGGTCGAGCAGCCAGCGCAGCAGTTGCAGCACCAGCACGTCGAACAGACGGTCGGCCAGCAGGCGCTGGCCGCAGCGCACCCGCTCGGCTTCCGCGAACAGCAGCGCCAGCGTGTGCTCCAGGCCGTCCACCGCCCGCAGCGGCAGCACCAGCAGCGACGGCAAGGCGCGCGCCAGCGGATGTTGCGCGCCGCCATCGAAATCGAGCGTGGCGCAGACGAAATCCGAGCCCTCGGCCGGTGCGTTGTGAAAGCTGTGCGCCAGCGGGCGCGGGTAGAACAACAAGCTCGGTTCGGCAACCTCGATGCGGCGCGATACACCACTGCGCGGGCGATGCGTCACCACCAGTTCGCCCCGCCGCAACACGTGCAGGAAACCTCGTCCCGGCCTGGCATCGAATTGGGTCAACCCGCACAGCGCCCCGGCATGAAACAGGTGCGCCCGCACGTGGAAACGCTCCATCAGTGACGACAAGCGATCGAGGCTGGCCATGGTTTGCTTCCGTATCCTGGACGATCGGTGGTATTTCATGGACAAAATAACACTTATGAAGGGCGCTGCGGGGTGACGCTATCCGCACACCGCCAGGCACTCGCCAAGGCGGCACATCCCCCCGATGAGGAGTTGTCATGTCCGCACACCCGCCGTTGCATCCACGCCACCCGTTCGGCGCCCGCACGCGTCTTGCCATCGCCGTGGCACTGCTGCTGGGCGGCTCGGCCAGCTTCGCCCACGATGGCAGCAGGCACGCCGGCGGCATCGCCAGCGCACCGGCCAAGGCCGTGCAGGCGCCGTTCGACATCGTGCATACCCGCATCAGCACCAAGGGCAACATCGCCACGTTTCACATCGCCGTATCCGGCAAGGCCGGCGACAGCAAGCCGGCGAAGACCGGCAAGCTCGCCGGCAGCAGCGTGTTCTCCTACGTGTGGCCGACCACGCTCGATCCCTACCTGGTCGGCTTCGAGCACGGCAGCGGCATCCTCGCGTTCGTGGTCACCGCGCATCCCGATTTCGACGACACACCCTTGTTCGACGAGAACCGCGACGGCGACCCCGGCAACGACGGCGACCTGTGGCACTCGCACTGGGTGGTGCTGCAATCCGACGATGCCTGCGGCAAGGGTGCGCTGAAGGTCGTTGACATCGCCGAGGGCAGCAAGCCGCGACTGCCCAGGACGTGGCCGGGGCTGCCGATCCTGATCGACAGCCCCGGCTGGAGCCCCGTCTTCGACGGACATTCGCTGGAGGTCCGGGTGCCGTTCGACGACATCGGCGCCGTCGACGACGCCGGTTTCGACGGTGTCACCGCCGCCTTGCGCGTCAACGCCAGCGTGCACGATCCGCTGCTGTGCGTTGCCGACGTATTCAAGGTCGCCTCGGGCGATCTGTCGCTGCCCGGCAGGGTCGATCGCTGACCGGGGAAGGGTGGCGGCGGCAAAAAGGGGCGGCAGCAAACAGGGGTCAGAGTGCACTTCAGCTGCAAATGGTTTGCAGAAAGTCGACTCCGCCCCTTGTTTGGCGGCGGAGGCGCGCGGCCGGCGCTGGGTTCTTGAGTGTGGCTGTGGCCTGAAGTTCTCTCTGCCATGGCCTGAAGGCAAGTGCCCGTTGCTGCCTTGCGGTCGCTGGCGAGTGGCGGTCGACCCGTCGTCGCCGACGACTTGGCTGAGCCATGTTCGACAAGCTTCGGTGCGCGTCAGAGCTGTCGCTCCCGACTCAAGGGAACTGGCGTGGGGTGTCGTGACCGGCTGCGCGTGATCTCGGACCTGCGGAGGAGGCGCGGCGCGTGGGCAATGAGCCAGCCTTCGCGTCGCCTGACTTCCTGCGCCCCGTTTGCGCGGCCGGATTCAAGTGACCGGTTTTCCGACCGATAATGCAGGCATGCCCGCATGCCGGCGAGTAGTTTCGTCCGGCAGGCGGGTCCATTGAGCGCGCCAGCAATTTCAGGAGTCCCATGACGCAAGCGCAAGACCCCGACGAGCGCTACGTCCGCATCGCGGTCATGATCATGCTGGCGTTGACGTTGTTCGCCAGCGCCTGCGCCACCCTGATCCATTGGCTTGCGCCCATCCATCGCATGATGGATCTGGTCGTTCCTCCCGCCTTCTGTGTGCTCAGTGTCGGTCTGATCACGGCCCTGGTGCGGCGTCCGGATTGGGTACTCGGCATCGTGCGAATCGATCTGCTGGCTGCGGGCGTCGCGCTTGCGGCGCCGGCTTGGCTCTACACGTTGCAGGCGACCCTGACGCCCGGCATGCAGTTGATCGACATCCTGCCGCCCGTGTCGTCGTTGTTCGTGGTATTCCTGGCCATGCTGATGATCTTCGTCCCCGGCCGGCTGGCTTTTCTCGTGGCCGCGCTGAGCTGGGTGCTGATCGCACTGCCGGTGCTCGTCTACCTGCTGTTGCATGGGCGGGAAATGTGGTCGCCGCGGGGCCGGGATCTGCTGATGGCGTATGGCCCGGCGAGCATCATGGTCGTCGTCCTGCTGCCGGTGCAGCGGGCGCTGGTCGGCAAGATCAGGCGACTGGCCCTGGAACGGGACCGGATGGAGGTCATGCTGCGCCGGGATCCGCTGACCGGCGTGCAGAGCCGCCTGCTCGGCGAGCAGATGTTGCGCCAGGTGCTGAGCGAACGGATCCCTGCCGGCCTGATCATGCTGGACCTGGACAAGTTCAAGGCGATCAACGACACGCACGGCCATCCGATGGGCGACAAGGTGCTGCAGGCGGTGGCCGACGCTTGCCGGGGGCTGCTGCGCGCGGGCAAAACCATCTCGCGCTGGGGTGGCGAAGAATTCCTGGTGATCGTGCCGAACGTCGATGCGCCCGGCTTGCAGCGGGTGGCCGAACGCCTGCGGTTGGCGATCGCCGACTTGTCCGTCGCGCCTGTCGGGCAGGTAACCGCATCGCTTGGGGCCACCTTGCTCCAGAGCTGGGACGACCAGGAAACCGTGCTGCAACGTGCGGACCAGGCGCTCTACCGCGCCAAGGAGCAGGGCGGAAACCAGGTGGTGGCCGTTCCGGCGCCAATCGCGGCGGGTACGACGCCGCAACAAACGAATTAAAGGGGACGTGGCGTGGTCTTGCGGCGCCTCGACCATGGCGGCGCGTACCGGGTTGAGCTCGGTGTAGCGCACGACAGTCAGCAGGTAGCGTTCTCTTTGCACCAGACAGGGGTTGAAGCGTCCTTGCCACAACGCACTGAAGCGCTTGTGCCTGAGGTTGGGTCAGCATGCCTGCTGCCGGCAGGCTTGCCCCTGATTGCCCACGTTCCCTTTTTTCCTTTTTTTCGGCCCCGACATCCCGCCAAGGGGCTGGACTGGAAGATGGCGCATCGGTGAGCATGAACAGCACATGCCTGCCCATCCCACGCCTTCCGAAGAGCTTCTGCAACTGCTGCCCGACGCGGTGGTGCAGACGGACGCCCTGTGGAACATCACGTACTTGAATCCCGCCTGGCACAAGCTCACGGGCCATGCGGTGGAGGGGGCGCTCGGCCGGTCTTTGCTCGAGTTCGTGCATCCGGACGACATCGGAACCTTGAGATCGGGCATGCCGGTGTTCCGGCTGCGCCGGGCCGACTCGGACTATCGCTGGATGCGTCTGCAGCTTCAGCCAAAGACGGACGCAGCGAGCCGGGTGATCAGTCGCCAGGGTGTTCTGATCGAGATCACCGAGCTCACCGAGCACGTGTTGATGGAGGTCCGCCAGCGCTTCCTGCGGTTGCTGGAAACCATCGACGGTGTCGTCTGGGAGGCCGAGCTCGGCGTGGGCAACACGTTCCTGAGCCCGCAGGTCGAGCGCCTTTTTGGCTACTCGGTGGAAGAGTGGCGATCCGACCCGGGTTTCTGGCGGGCGCATGTGCATCCTGATGACTTGCCGGCAGCACTGGCCATTGACGATGCCGCGTACAACGCAACGCACAGTTATGCGTATGAGATGAGTTACCGGCTGATTGCCAAGTCCGGCGAGGTCATCTGGGTACGCGACCTTTGCCGCGTGGATGTCGACCCCGATCGCCCGACGCGCATGATCGGCCTGATGATCGACGTGACCCGGCAAAAAAGTACCGAGCTGGAGCTGGTGCAATCGGACAACCGCTATGCCCTTGCCACCCGCGGCTCCAATGACGGCATCTGGGATTGGAACCTGCAGACGGGCGTCCTGCATGTGTCCCAGCGCTTCCGTGAGATTGTCGGGCTGAGCGATACCGGCAGCCTGCATGACGATGGCTGGCACTTTCTGCAACAGCTGATTGATCCCGATGACCATGAGCGCGTGCAGATGGCGTATCGCCGGCACCTGTCCGGCCACCGCCCGAACTTTTCAGTGGATTTTCGCGCGCGGCACGGATCGGGGCGCTTGGTGTGGCTCAATTGGCGCGGGGTCGCCCAATTCGAGGACGGCGTGGCCGTGCGGATGGCCGGGTCACTGAGCGATCTGGCGGAACGCGGCAGCTCGTACGACGCCTTGACCAACTTGCCTGGCCGGCCGCTGTTTCGCGATCGCCTCGAGCACGCCATCGCGCTGCATCAGGACGGCGTTTCGAAAGGTGCTGACGCACTGCCCCAGGGCGACACCACCAAGTTTGCCGTGCTGCTGCTGGACCTCGATCAGTTCAAGGCAGTCAATGACACGCTTGGACACCATGTGGGTGACCAGCTGTTGCAGCAGGTGGCACGCCGGCTCGAATCCTGCGTGCGTGCGGTTGATCTGGTCGCCCGCATGAGTGGCGATGAGTTCAACGTACTGCTTGAGTCTGTCGATCACGCCGGTGCAATCGAACGGGCCCGACAGATTGCCGCCGCCCTCGCGGCGCCCTATCGGATCGGCACGCACGCCGTGACCTGCGGTGCAAGCATCGGGGTGGTCAGCAGCCAGGCCGGCTTCGCGACCACCGATGGCTACCTGCGCGCCGCGGACGTCGCCATGTACCAGGCCAAGAGCCATGCATTGGGCGTGTGCATTTATTCGGAAGAAGGCGGCCCCAAAAAAGGGGCCGGGTTCACTTGATGATCGTGCGTTTTTTCGGGGTGTGAGGCGAACTCACGGCAAGCGGCCTGTCGCGAGCTGGTCACGGAAGCCGTTGCCGATGATGAGCTGACCGCCCTGCGGCTGCATCTGCAGTGTCGGCAAGTGCTCGGGTGCGACCGCTTCCGTGCCGCCATCGCCGCCCCATGGGTGCGCCGGGCCGGCGAAGTGGGTTGCCCCGCGAAGTGCATGGAAGGTGCACTCTGGCCTGCCTTCGGTCTCTACCTGAGCGGCGGCGTCCATGCCCGGCGCGCCTGCTCTTTCGCGTTCTCGGTGATGTTGTCGCCATGCGACAGCACGATGCTGTCGAAATCCCAGGCCAGGATTTTTTCCAGCGAAGAACGTGCCGCCACCTTGTCGCTCCAGCCGAGCCGGTACTCGGGCGCGGGTCTGGGCTTGTTCCACATGCCAAACAGCTTGAACCAGGCCTTTACCTGCCAGCCGACGTCGGCGGTCCTGTCCGTGAAGTTTTCGATGGCATCCACCAGCAGCAGGGTCTTGCTTGGCTTGTGCAGCATGGCGACTTCCCACATGAAGCGGCAGCCGCGAATGAGCACCTGATCCATCGTGCCGCCCCATTCCGTCGGCGGGCGGTCCCCCAGTATCCAGTCGAAACGCAGGCCTGGAACCTTCCGTTCAACACCGGGACAAAGATAGGTCCGGGCCGCAGGAAAGCGGGCCTGCGCTTTCGCCACGTACATGTGGTGAAACGATCCCGGGGCAACGATGCTGCTGACCGGGCCAAGCCGTGCAATCGCGTTCGCGGACGCGTCATCCAGGTCACAGGGCGAGTGCAACATCAAGGCGCCGGTCGCCAGGCGGACGATGCTCATCCGTGCATTGAACCGGCACCCGGCGTAGTTGACGGGATAATCGAGCAACCAGATCTGGTCTGGAATGAATTCAGTCAACTGCATGGGCGTCGTCAACCGTTGCGCAGACGGGGCTGCAGGTTTCAAGGGCTGAAACCCCCGAAGTGGCGGGGACATTCGCTTGCCCGGAGCGATGCGGGCTGTCGACTACGGGAGCTGCTCAAGGCCGGCGTCGCGAGAAAATGTACTCGGAAATGGCATGGGGGAAAACACGCGAGAAACGGGGCAGGTTCACTTCCTTCTTTCGGCGGCGCCGCGCGCTGGCCGATGCGCGGTCCGCACACCGGCGAAGCGTTGCGTCTTGGCCTCGACCATGGCGCGGAAGTCGTCGCGGCCGAAAGCGCGCTGTTGCTGGAGGCAGGCGCGGTTGGCGGCAAGGTTGTCGTCGGCCAAGGCTTCATGCACGAGGCGGTGGCAGGCGTTGGTGCGATCCGGTGCGGTGGCGGCAAGGGCGGTGTATGCCGCCTGCGGCGTGAGCAGCGCGTCTTCTCGTTGGCCGCAGTGGGTGGCGCAACTTGACCACGCGTAGGCGCGGGGGTCGGCTGTCCGCCTGTTCCGCTGCTTAAATTGTCCCCCGTGTCATTTTCCCTTATTCTGGGTTCCGGAGGTTTTTTCATGTTGGATCAGGGGCTCATGAATCAGGTCATTATATTCGTTCTTGGTGCGTTGGCCGGCGCCATTATCCAGAGATATGCAGACCGCGTCCTCGGATGGCTGGAATCCCAGGTATTCATTCGCAGGACCCGATCCCGGTCCGCGGCATTGATGGCCAAGGAGAACGGGAAGAATTTCTCCTTTTGCGGGATCAGGTCGTCCATTTTCGTGGCGGCATTCGATCCCAGGGGCATAGACGAGAAGAACATCGTCGCCACCTTGCAGTCGGAATCGGAATGGAGCCACGGAGACACGGAAGTGGATGATGCGTACAAGGAGCTGTGGATCGCTTCGAAACAGCGCTGGCAGGACATGCTGGGGTCAAGGAAAATATTCAACGGGACCAAATTCGGGCTGAAGCGTTATCACCAGTTTCGTGACGGAATGAATGAGGCAAGCGGGTTGAATCTGTCGTTCGCCCAGACGGATTATCTGACGCAACGTACAAGAACCGGTGTTTATCAAAAATTGCCTGCCAACGTCCGAAAGTCCGTGCTGGAACGGCAGGCAAATGACGTCCATCCCTTCTTCAGCAACTCTTTTGGCGTCTCGCTTGCGGTCATCACCCTGGACGGGGACATGGTTTTTGCCGAGCGCAGCCATCAAACGGCGGTCAATGCCGGAAAAATCGCCTGCGGGGTCGTCGAGGGCATGGACGAACGGGATGTGGACAGGGCAGACGGCAAGCCGAATCCCTACGTAACGGCACATAGAGGTCTGGCTGAAGAACTTGGCGTCAATCTGAACCCGGGAGAAAATCGAGCCATATCCCTTCACTCGCTGGTTCTGGACACCGATTACTACGAGTGGAGCATGCTGGGTGTGGCCGATTTCCGGAAGGTCAGGAACGAGAAGGTCACGTCCGGATATGTCAGGGAGTTGTGGGCGAGCGCGAAGGGGCGCGACAAGTATGAGCTAGGAACGCTCGTGCTGGTCAGGTTCACGCCGCAGGATATCGGCAAGTTCATCGTCGAAAATGCCGATCGTTTTGTCAATTACGCCTTGGTCGCCACGATTTATGCCTTGCTCCGGGAGTTCCCGCGCCATCAGGTTGCCGCTGCCTTCGGGAATGGGTTTTCGGGTTCTACCCCGTTTCCACGGACGGTTTGATTAAGGCTGAAAACTCCCGGTCGCGCCGAGCAACTCTACGACGCATGCGCGGGTTGTGGAACCGCTCAAGGTAATCGAACAGATCGGCCCG
>NZ_MWIO01000070.1 GCF_004799035.1 Rhodanobacter lindaniclasticus | reverse complement strand
CGAACGCCGGCGGCAGCACGCTGCTTGGCGGCAATATCACCACCAGCGGCACGCAGACCTACAACGACGTGGTGACGCTGGGCAGCAATGCCGTCCTGACCACGACGAACAGTGCGGTGAATTTCGCCGGCACGGTGGACAATGCGACGACCACCGCTCGTGCCCTGACCGTGAACGCAGGCAGCGGGGCGGTGACGTTCGGCGGGGCGGTAGGTAGCGATCCCACCAACGGTGCGCTGGGCGCGCTGATCGTGAACAGCACCGGCCTGACGAGCTTCGGCAACGTGGCGGCCGCCAGCCTGGCGACGAACGCCGGCGGCAGCACGCTGCTTGGCGGCAATATCACCACCAGCGGCACGCAGACCTACAACGACGCGGTGACGCTGGGCAGCAATGCCGTCCTGACCACGACGAACAGTGCGGTGAATTTCGCCGGCACGGTGGACAATGCGACGACCACCGCCCGTGCCCTGACGGTGAATGCGGGCACCGGTGCCGTCACGTTTGGCGGTGCGGTAGGCGGCGACACGACCAATGGTGCGCTGGATGGTTTGACGACCCATAGTGGCAGCTGGAGCGCAGGCACGCTGAATATCGGCAGCGGTGGGCTGTCGGTGACCACCACGACAGGCGACATTACGCAGGGCGACAAATTCGTAGTCATCGGCCTGTCAGATTTCAACTCGGGCAGTCATGCGATCACGTTGGATTCTGCTAACGATTTCCAGGGTGACGTCTCGGCGACCGGGACCGGCGTGTCGATCACCGACGTCAACGATCTCAAGATTGCGGCGCTGAACAGCGGGGCGAACGGCAAGGTCAGCTTGATTGCCGGGGGGGTACTGACCCTGCCGGTGGGCTCTATCGATACCGGTACCGCCAATCTGACGCTGACTTCCAACGGTGGTTCACTGAGTACGCTTGGTTCCCTCACTGGTGCCGACATATCGCTGACCGGACTCGGGTTGACGTTGAACAACGACGTGACTGCCACCGGAACGTTGAGCCTCTTCAGCGGCGCGGCCATCAGCCAGAACGCAGGCGTCATCACGGCCGGCACCCTGACCGGCAGTTCGGCCGGTGCCACCACGCTGATCAACCTCAATCACGTCGGCGCATTGGGCAACTTCAGCGCGGCCGGGTTCAACCTGATCAACGCGCAGGCACTGGCCGTGACCGGGACAGTCGATGGTGGCACCAGCACGGCGCTGACCACCACCGTAGGTGACCTGGCAATCAACGGCGCAGTGAAAGGCACGACCACCACGCTGACCTCGGCGGGCGCAATCAACGAAGGCGCCGGTGGCGTCATCACGGCTGGCACGCTGACTGGCAGCTCCACGGGCAGCACCACCTTGCTGCAGGCCAACCAGGCAAGCGCCTTGGGCGCGTTCACCACCGGTGGCGACTTCGCCTTCAACAATGCACAGAGCCTGACGGTGAGCAATGCGCCATCGGCCAACGGTGGTGCGGGCAACCTCACCCTGACGACGACCGGAGCGAGCTCGGACCTGACCCTGGCGAGCACGCTGACCGGCAACACCGTGAGCCTGGGGGCCGGCCGCAACATCAACCAGACGGCGGGTGCCATCCATGCGACCACGCTGACCGGCAGTTCGGTGGGCAGCACCACGCTCAATGGCGCCAACCAGATCGGCGCCCTGGGCAACTTCAGCGCGACCGGGTTCAACCTGATCAACGCGCAAGCGCTGGCCGTGACCGGGACGGTCGATGGCGGTGCCAATACGGTGCTGACCACCACCGCGGGCGACCTGGCCATTACCGGCGCAGTGAAGGGCACGACCACCACCGCGCTGACCTCGGCCGGTGCAATCACCGAAGGCGCCGGTGGTGTCATCACGGCAGGCACGCTGACCGGCAGTTCGGCCGGCAGCACCACGCTGAACGGCCTCAACCACATTGGCACATTGGGCAACTTCAGCGCGGCCGGGTTCAGCCTTGTCAATGCGCAGGCACTGGCCGTGACCGGAACAGTCGATGGTGGCGCCAGCACGACGCTGACCACTACTGCGGGCGATTTGGCGATCAACGGCGCAGTGAAGGGCACGACCACCACGACGCTGACCTCGGCCGGCGCGATTACCGAAGGCGCCGGTGGCGTCATCACGGCCGGCACGCTGGCCGGCAGTTCCACGGGCAGCACCACCTTGCTGCAAGCCAACCAGGTGGGCACCCTGGGCGCGTTCACCACCGGCGGTGACTTCGCCTTCAACAATGCGCAGAGCTTGACGGTAAACAATGCGCCGTCGGCCAATGGTGGCGCGGGCAACCTCACCCTCACCACCAGCGGGGCGGGCTCGGACCTGATCCTGGCGAGCACCCTGACCGGCAACACAGTGAGCCTGGGGGCTGGCCGCAACATCAACCAGACAGCCGGCGCGATCTACGCAACCATCCTGACTGGCAGTTCGGCCGGCAGCACTACGCTCATCGGCCTCAACCAGATCGGCGCTCTGGGCAACTTCAGTGCGGCCGGGTTCAACCTGATCAACGCGCAGGCACTTGCCGTGACCGGGACGGTCGATGGAGGTACCAGCACGGCGCTGACCACCACCGTAGGCGACCTGGCGATCAACGGCGCGGTGAAGGGCAGCACGACCACCACGCTGACCTCGGCGGGTGCAATCACCGAAGGCGCCGCTGGCGTCATCACTGCCGGCACCCTGACCGGCAGTTCGGCCGGCAGCACCGCGCTGAACGCCGCCAATCATGTCGGGAACCTGGGCGCGTTCACCACCGGCGGTGACTTCACTTTCAACAATGCGCAGAGCTTGACGGTGAACAATGCGCCGTCGGCCAATGGTGGCGCGGGCAACCTCACCCTGACGACGACCGGAGCCAGCTCGGACCTGACCCTGGCGAGCACGCTGACCGGCAACATCGTGAGCCTGGGGGCCGGCCGCAACATCAATCAGACGGCAGGTGCCATCCATGCGACCACGCTGACCGGCAGTTCGGTGGGCAGCACCACGCTCAATGGCGCCAACCTGATCGGCACGCTGGGCAGCTTCACGGCAGCGAACTTCGTGCTGACCAATGCACAATCACTGGCCATGACCGGAACGGTGGATGGCGGCGCCAGTACGGCACTGAAGACCACCGCCGGCAATCTGGCGATCAATGGGGCGGTCAAAGGCACGACCACGACGCTGACCTCGGCCGGCGCGATCACCGAAGGCGCCGGTGGCGTCATCACGGCCGGCACGCTGACCGGCAGTTCCACCGGAAGCGCCACGCTCAACGGCGCCAACCACATCGGCACGCTGGGCAGCTTCACGGCGGCGAACCTTGCGCTGACCAATGCGCAGGCCCTGGCTGTCACCGGCCCGGTGAATGGTGGTGCCAGCACGGCGCTGAAGACCACCGCCGGCAATCTGGCAATCAACGGCGCAGTGAAAGGCACGACCACGACGCTGACCTCGGCGGGCGCCATCACCGAAGGCGCCGGTGGCGTCATCACCGCCGGCACGCTGACCGGCAGTTCGGCCGGCAGCACCGCGCTGAACGCCGCCAACCATGTCGGGAACCTGGGCGCGTTCACCACCGGCAGCGATTTCGCCTTCAACAATGCGCAGAGCTTGACGGTGAACAATGCGCCGTCGGCGAACGGTGGCGCGGGCAACCTCACGCTGACGACGACCGGAGCGAGCTCGGACCTGACCTTGGCGAGCACGCTGACCGGCAACACCGTGAGCCTGGGGGCTGGCCGCAACATCAACCAGACGACGGGCACCATCCATGCGAGCACGCTGACCGGCAGTTCGGTCGGCAGCACCACGCTTGCCGGCGCCAACCATGTCGGTACTCTGGGCAACTTCAGCGCGGCCGGGTTCAACCTGATCAACGCGCAGGCACTGGCCGTGACCGGGCCGGTCGACGGCGGTGCCAGCACGTCGCTGACGACCACAGCCGGAAACCTGGCGATCAACGGTTCGGTGAAGGGCACCACGACCACACTGATCTCGGCCGGTGCGATCACCGAAGGGGCCGGCGGCAGCATCACCGCCAATCTGTTGACCGGTCATTCGGTCGGCAACACCACGCTCGATGGCAACAACCACATCAACATGCTGGGCAGCTTCAGCGCCGACTTCAGCCTGACCAACGGTCAGACGCTGACGGTCGACGGGCCGCTCGATGGTGGTCCCACGGTAGCGCTGACCACGACGGCCGGTGACCTGATCATCAACGGCGCGATCAGCGGCACGGCTACGATGCTGACCTCGGCCGGCGCGATCGTCGAAGGCGCTGGTGGAGTGATCACGGCCGATACTCTGAGCGGCAGCTCCGCGGGCAGCACCAGCCTGCTGGGCGCCAACAAGGTGGCCGCGCTGGGTGCGTTCACCAGTGGTGGCGACTTCGCCTTCAACACCATCCAGACCTTGACGGTGAATGATGCACCGTCGGCCAACGGTGGCGCGGGCAACCTCACCCTGACCACCAGCGGGGCCGGCTCGGACCTGATCCTGGCGAACACGCTGACCGGCAACACCGTAGGCCTGGTGGCCGGCCGCAACATCAGCCAGACGGCCGGCGCGATCCATGCAACCACGCTGACCGGCAGCTCGACCGGCAGCACCACGCTCACCGGTGCCAACCAGATCGGCACGCTAGGCAGCTTCACGGCAGCAAACTTCGCGTTGACCAACGCGCAGGGATTGGTGGTGACCGGGGCGGTAGATGGCGGTGCCGGCACCACGCTGAAAACCACAGCCGGCAATCTCGCCATCAACGGCGCGGTGAAGGGCGCGACCACGACGCTGACCTCGGCCGGCGCGATCAGCGAAGGCGCCGGTGGGGCGATCACCGCCGGCACCCTGACCGGCAGTTCGACCGGCGCGACCACGCTCACCGGCACCAACCGCATCGGTACGCTGGGCAGCTTCACGGCAGCGACCTTCTCCCTGAGCAACGCGCAGGCCTTGACAGTGACCGGGGCGGTCAATGGCGGCAGCGGTACCACGCTGAGCACCAGCGCGGGTGACCTGGCCATCAACGGGGCGGTCAACGGTACGACCACCACGCTGACCTCGGCCGGTGCGATCACCGAGGGCGCCGGTGGCACCATCACGGCCGACACTCTGACCGGCAGCTCCAGCGGCGCGGCCACGCTCAACGGCGCCAACCGGATCGGCACGCTGGGCAGCTTCACCGCGGCTAACTTCGCCTTGACCAACGCGCAGGCACTGGCCGTCACCGGACCGGTCAATGGCGGGGCCAGCACCACGCTGACCACAACCGCCGGCGACCTGGCGATCAATGGCGCCATCAGCGGCACCGCGACCACGCTCAACTCCGCCGGCGCGATCAACGAAGGCGCCGGCGGCGCGATCACCGCAGGCACGCTGAGTGGCAACGCCGTCGGTCCCACGGTGCTGGGCAGCGCCGTTTCGCCCAACAAGAACATGGTCGACACGCTGGGCAACTTCACCTCGCTGGCCGGCTTCAGCATGACCAACGACAAGACGCTGACGCTGGCATCGGTGGCCGGCAGCGCCTTCACGGTGAATGCGGGCACCTCGCCGTTCTACCTGTCAGTGGCCCACGGTGACCTGTTCCAGCTGGGCACGGCGCCGGTGTACGACGGCGTGGGCGTCTGGGGCTCGACCGGCCGCATGGGCACCGGAACCAATCCGATCTACGTGGTGGGCACGGGCCTGCAGAACATTGCCAACGTCGGCCTGCCGCCCGCGTATTTCTACGCGGTGGACAGCTCGGGCAACCTGCTGCCGCTGGGTGGCGGTTTCGCCATCAACGTGCCCACCGTCTCGGGGGCCGGCAGTGCCCAGAACGGCATCCACGGCGACTCCTACATCGACCCGAGCGTGATCACCGCCAACTATCGTTCGTACGGCATCGTGCCCTCCGGCGTTCGGTTGCCGCCCGACCAGCAGAGTGGCTGCGACCCGGACCAGCCCGACCAGGCTGCCTGCCAGGATCCGGACGCACTGGGGATGGTCATGCCATGGCCGAACGCGCCGCAGTGACGGGTCTCGGCAAACTCGGCGCAGGCATCGCGATGGCGATGCTTGCGGTGGGGCTGGCCAGTCCTGGCCCCGCCGCGGGCCAGGCGACGCCGCAGATCGCGCCGCGGCTGACCGGAGAATTGATCGGCGCGCAACTGGATGCGGCGCAACACGACCTTGCTGCGCGGGCGACCGAGTCGTCTGGCTCCAGCCTCGCGGCAACCAGCCGGAAGCTGGGCGATCTGGGCCGGGACTTGCGCAAGGCGCTGGGCAAGGATATGGCCAAGCCGATCGACACGCTGGGCAACGACGAGAAGGCACAGGCCTATCGCGCCGAGGCCGTGGTGCAGCGCGCGCAGGCATTCCTGGAGGCGAGCAAGGGTTGCCTGGGCCAGGATGTCATCGCGATGGCCGATGCCCTGGCCCGCACCGTGGCGCTCAAGGCAACGGCTTCCGGCGGATCGAAACTGCCGCCGGTGATCAATGGCGTCGAGACGCTGGACCGGCGGCCGCTGTTCGTCCTGCATGGCGACGGCACCGGGGCGGCGTTCGCGTTGACCGGCGAGAACCTGTTTGATGCGCAGTGCGCCAGCCCGGTCGTCAGCGCAACCGACGCCCAGGGCAAGTCGCAGGCGGTGCAGCCGGAAGTGACCGGCGTGCTGCCCAACCGCATCGAGTTGAAGCTGCCGGCCGGTCCGCTGCCCTCGGGCAGCTACGTGCTCAACGTGGTGGCGCAGCGCAAGGTATTCCTGCTCGGCTGCACGGCGCAGCCACCCGCGTCGGCCGTGCTGGAGGTGGCGCCGGCGCCGAAGGTGTCGGTGAGTTACTCGGTGACCCAGACCTGCCCGGCGCCCGGCGGCGGACAGGGGCGCGCCTTGCCGGCGATCACCGGCGACATGCCGGTCGGTACCGGCAAGGGCACGGTGGCGAAATACGTCGCCGTCAACGGCTGCGCCGATCCGCTCAGCTATGCCATCAGTGCGACAGTGACGTTCGGCGACGGGCACAGCAGCACGGTCGGCCCGATCAGCCAGATCGCCTCGGCCGGCATCACGGCCGGGCTCCCCGGCGGCTTGTCGCTGAGCTGGGATCCCTCCGTGCACCAGCTCGTGGTGCGCCCCGCAGCCAGCAGCTGCAAGGGCGTCTACTGACGAGGCACCGCACCCGCCGGACTTGTTGCCGGCGGCGGGCTACTCGTCTTCCGGCGTACCCGACACCACGCGCAGCTCGGAAATGCCGCCCGGCGCGAGATCCCTGAGCAGGTCCATGAAATCCATGCCGACCAGTCGCTGCGCGCGCCGCAGCAGCAACGGCACCGGACTGGAGGGTTCGCAACGCGTGTAGTAGTCGCAGATTTCGTCCAGCCTGCGCATCACGTCCTGCGGCCCGGCGATCGGACCCGAAGCGCGCGCCGCGCCCGGGGCTCCGCCTTCCGCCCCGCCTTCACCGGCCTCGTCGCCGCTCGCTTCGGCCGGCAGCCGACGCGCCAGTTGCGGGTCGAGGAATTTCTTCAGCTCGTAGATGTCGCTGAGCAGGTTCTTGAAGTCCGGACCCATCGTGCCGACGTGGTCGCTGAACAGGGCGTCGATGGCCTTGGCATGCTCCAGCGACTCGCTGACCGCGGCGGTAGTCTGGACCAGCTCCTCCTCCGCGCAATCCATGCAGCACGCTTCCATCTCGGTGAGGCTCGGCTCGGGGCCGTCTCCCGGCGTGGTCACCTTCAGCGTGCCGTTGGCGATGCGCAGGTCGCGCAGGGTGAAGCGGCCCATGCGCGGCGACTGCACGAACGGCGTGGTGCGGAAATAACCGAGCACACTCTGCAGGTCGTTGAGCGGCACCACCGCGTTGACGCGCATGGTCGGGTCGTTGTCGTCCTCCGCGTCCAGCTGCGGATGCACGGTGTCCCAGAATTGCTCCAGCAGGCCGCGGATCAACCCCAGCCCGGCGCTCCAGCCGGGCATGCCGGCGCTGCGCATCCAGGCCGTGGTCAGGTGCACCGCCGGGCGCAGATCCTTGGAACGCTGCAGGATCGCCTCGGACAGCTCGGCGACTTTCTCCCAGTCCGGTTCCTCGGCGGCCTTGACCGTATCGCCCACGGCGCGCTCGGCCTTGGGCGCGGCGGCACGCTCCAGGGCGAGAAACTGCGGGTCGTATTCGAGATCCGGTCCGGCCGGCGATTCGTCGGATACCGGGGCCAGCAATGGCTCCAGGTTGTATCGCGCCATGGATCTCCCCCCGTGGTCGAATGGTTTCCCATTATCGCCCATCGGCGGCGCAAAACCAGTCGCCGGGGCGGTCGGCCGGCAATGCCGGGATCAGCGTGCGAAGCGGCGAATCCAGGCCACGTAGTCGTCGACGAATCCCTGCAGGAATTTGCGCGTGCCGTCGCTGGCGATGCTGCCGTCATCGGCGATCAGGTCGTCCCTGAAATGGATGAACACCTCGGGCTGGGCCAGCGTGGGCACGTCCAGGTAGGCCAGCACGTTGCGCAGGTGCTGCTGCGCCATCGCGGTGCCGGTGGAGCCGATCGAGGTGCCGATCACCGCCGCCGGCTTGCCGGCAAACGAGTTGGTGCCCCACGGCCGCGACGCGATGTCGATCGCGTTCTTCAGTACGCCCGGGATCGAGCGGTTGTACTCGGGCGTGACGAACAGCAGTCCGTCCGCCCCTTCGACGTCCTTCTTCAGTCGCGTGGCGGTGGCCGGGTAGGCAGCGTCGAAATCCTGCGAGTACAGCGGCAGGTCGTTGAGCTGGAGGTGGCGGAACGCGAAGTCGTCCGGTGCCAGTTTCTCCACTGCACGAGCCAGTCGGCGATTGAACGAATCTGCACGCAGGCTGCCTACCAGCACGGCAATCTTGATCTGGCTCATGTTCGGCTCCTCGTCGGGATGTGGAAGAATGGACGGCCAGCCAATGTACTGCGGTATCGGGTTAAAGGCGCATGAACCCGGCCGCATCCGCGCTGGCAGCCTGTACTCTTTGCCGTTCGCCGCAGCGGCTGTCTTTCATCGACCCCATCGAATCGCCATGCAAGCCATCGAAACCCTGATCGACGACGCCTTCGAGCGTCGCCATGCACTCACCCAATCCGAGATCGAAAGCCATCTGCGGCCCGCGGTAGGGCAGGTACTCGACCTGCTCGAATCCGGCGAGCGCCGCGTCGCCGAGCCGGACGGCCACGGCGGCTGGACGGTGAACCAGTGGCTCAAGAAGGCCGTGCTGCTGTACTTCCGCATCAACGACAATCGCGTGGTCGACGGCGGCCCGGCGCAGGCGTTCGACAAGGTGCCGCTGCGCTTCGCCCACGGCAACGACGCCGAACTGCAGCAGCTCGGTGCGCGCGTGGTGCCCGGCGCGCTGGTGCGCCGCGGCGCGCACATCGCGAAGGATGCGGTGCTGATGCCCAGTTACGTCAACATCGGTGCCTTCGTCGGCGCCGGCACGATGGTCGACACCTGGGCCACGGTCGGCTCCTGCGCGCAGATCGGCGCCGGCGTGCATCTCTCCGGCGGCGTCGGCATCGGCGGCGTGCTGGAGCCGCTGCAGGCCAACCCCACCATCATCGAGGACGGCTGCTTCATCGGCGCGCGCTCCGAGGTGGTCGAGGGCGTGGTGGTGGAGCGCGGCAGCGTGATCGGCATGGGGGTGTTCCTCGGCCAGTCCACCCGCATCTACCACCGCGCCACCGGTGAGGTCAGCTACGGCCGCGTACCGGCCGGCAGCGTGGTGGTGGCGGGCAACCTGCCGGCGAAAGACGGCTCGCACAGCCTGTACGCCGCGATCATCGTCAAGCAGGTGGACGAGAAGACCCGCGGCAAGACCAGCATCAACGAACTGCTCCGGAGTGGCGAATGAACCCCGTGCTGTATGGACTTCCGAATTGCGACACCTGCCGCAAGGCGCGCAACTGGCTTGGCCGCTTCGAGGTGGCGCACGACTTCGTCGACTACCGCGCCAACCCGGTGCCGGCGGCGACGCTGAAGGGCTGGGCGGCGCAACTCGGCGGCTGGGAGAAGCTGGTCAACAAGTCCTCCACCACCTGGCGCAACCTGCTGCCGCAACGCAAGAACCCCGGCAGCGATCCGGAGTGGACGCTGCTCTTGAAGGAGTATCCCGCGCTGATTCGCCGCCCGGTGGTGGTGCAACCCGATGGCACGGTGAGCGTGGGCTTCACCGACAACGGCTTCAAGAAGCTGTTCGGGCGTTGACATGATGCTTCGCCTCTCGAAGGTCGTGCTGGTGGCGACGATCGCGCTGTGGCTGGCGCTGGTCGCCTTCGGCAACCTCACCGACTACGGCAGCAACCTGGTCTTCGTGCAGCACGTGCTGGCGATGGATTCGATCTTCCCCGACGCGGCCATCCATTACCGCGCGATCCACGCGCCGCTGCTGCAGCATGCCGCCTACGTGCTGATCATTGCCATCGAAACGCTGGCCGCGCTGCTGTGCGGGCTGGGGGCGTGGCGTCTGTGGCGCGCACGGCGCGCGCCGGCTGCGTTGTTCCACCGCACCAAACGCCTCGCGGTGGCGGGCCTCGGCGTCGGCGTGCTGCTGTGGTTGGGCGGTTTCATGGCGATCGGCGGCGAGTGGTTCGGCATGTGGATGTCCAGCCAGTGGAACGGGCTGGCCAGCGCGTTCCGCTTCGTCGTGGTGCTGCTGCTGGCGCTGGTCTACCTGGGTCAGCGCGACGACGAGCTCGACGATTGAAGATGAGCAACCACCGCATCCGCCGCTTCCGCAACAACCTCCGCATCGAGCGCGACAACGCCACGCTGTACGCGCGGCTGGCCGAGCTGGCCGGCGATGAGCGGCTGCGCCAGGCCTATCGACGCATCGCGGCCGGCGAGCGCGGCAATGCGCAGTTCTGGGAAGCGCGCCTGCGCGAGCTGGGCGAAGCCGTGCCGCCGCCGCGGATCGGTCTGCGCGTGCGCACGCTGAGCTGGTTCGCGCAGTGCTTCGGTACCGAGTTCGTGATGCCGACGGTGGTGCGGCTGGAGCACGCCGATCACGAGACCACGCCGGTCGATCGCAGCGGCCATCGCGACCATTTCCCGTTGCCGCGGCCGGCAGGTCCGCACGGGCTGCGCCACCGCGCACAGAGCGGCAACACCTTGCGTGCTGCCGTGCTCGGTGCCAACGACGGGCTGGTGTCCAACGTCAGCCTGGTGATGGGCATGGCCGGTGCCGCCACCGGCGATCGTGCGGTGCTGCTGGCGGGCCTGGCGGGGCTGGTCGCCGGCGCGTGTTCGATGGCCCTCGGCGAGTGGCTCTCGGTCAACAGTTCGCGCGAGTTCTACCAGGCGCAGATCACCGAACGCGCCGAGCGGCTGGCGGTGGCGCCGGAAGACGGTCGCGAGCACATTGCCGGCATCTATCGCGACAAGGGGCTGGAACCGGCGGCGGCCGAACACCTCGCCGAACACGTGGTCGAAACGCCGCGCGCGGCGCTGGACATGCTGGTGCGCGAGGATCTCGGCGTCGACCCGGCCGAATTGGGCGGCTCGGCCTACGGCGCGGCGATCTCCTCGTTCTGCCTGTTCGCCTGCGGCGCGCTGTTTCCGGTGGCGCCGTATTTCTTTTTGGGCGGGAAGGCGGCGCTGCTGGCCAGCGCCTGTTCCACCGCGGCCGGACTCGCGCTGATCGGCATCGGTACCTCGCTGTTCACCGGGCGCGGCATGCTGTTTTCGATCGCCCGGCAATTCGCCATTACCAGCGTTGCGGCGGCGATTACCTTTGGCGTGGGGCACATGCTGGGTGTCGTGCTGAGCTAGCTTGGTATGCTGCGCCATCCCCTGGCATCGCGCAGAACCCATGTCCGACGTGCTCGAACTTGCCCGCGACCTCATCCGCCGCCGTTCGGTGACGCCGGAAGACGCCGGTTGCCTGCCATTGATCGGCGAGCGCCTGGAACACGCCGGCTTCCGCGTCGAGCACCTGCGCTACGGCGAGGTCGACAACCTGTGGGTCACCCATGGCGACAACGGCCCGACGCTGATCTTCCTCGGCCACACCGACGTGGTGCCCAGCGGTCCGGAAGCCGCGTGGCAAAGCCCGCCATTCGAGCCAACCATCCGCGATGGCCGTCTATACGGCCGCGGCGCGGCGGACATGAAAGGTTCGGTGGCGGCGATGACGGTCGCGCTGGAGCAGTTCGTGGCCGTGCATCCCGATCATCGTGGCCGGGTCGGCCTGTTGCTGACCAGCGACGAGGAAGGCCCGACCAACCTCGACGGAGTGCGCCGCGTGGTCGAGCATCTCCGCGAGGGCGGCGAGCGTATCGACTGGTGCGTGGTGGGCGAGCCGTCCTCGAAGGAACGGCTGGGCGACCTGATCCGCGTCGGACGCCGCGGCTCGCTGTCCGGCACGCTGGTGGTGCGCGGCGTGCAAGGCCACGTGGCGTATCCCGGGAAAGCGCTGAACCCGATCCACGCGTTCGCTCCCGCCCTGGCCGAACTCACCGCCGAACGCTGGGACGAAGGCAACGCGGATTTTCCGCCTACCTCGTTCCAGGTCTCCAACCTCAATGCCGGCACCGGCGCGAACAACGTGATCCCCGGCGAACTCGTCGCGCTGATCAACTTCCGTTACTGCACCGCCAGCCGCGCCGACGACCTGCGCGCACGCACCGAGGCGATCCTGCAACGACATGGCCTGGACTTCGCGCTGGACTGGAACCTCTCCGGCGAACCGTTCCTCACGCCACCCGGCGGCGTCCTGCGCGAAACCGTGGTGGCGGTCTGCCGCGAACTGTGCGGCATCGATCCCGAGCAAAGCACCGGCGGCGGCACGTCGGACGGCCGCTTCATCGCGCCGCTCGGCGCCGAGGTGGTGGAGCTTGGCCCGGTCAACGCCACCATCCACAAGGTGGACGAGTGTGTGGATGTGACGGCGCTGGAGCAGCTGCCGGCGCTGTATCGGGCGATGTGCGAGCGGTTGCTGGGGTAGTTGCCAAAGGCGCGGGAAGCGGATCGCCGCGCCGACAGAAGCCACTCTTGATCCTGTCAGAGCAGATCTTTGGCCGACGTGCGTTGTTCCCCGGCCTCGTCCGGCTGGCCGCCCTTGAGTCCCTTGCGGAAATCGGCGATGGCGCCGCCGAGGTCGCGGCCGACGTTGCGCAGCCTGCCGGTGCCGAACACCAGCAGTACCAGCACGAGCAGCACGATCCAGTGCGAAAAGCTGTTCAGTCCGAGCATGGTGCGGATTCCTGTCATGGATGGGGGTGTGGATGCGCCGGCGAAGGCGCGGCTTGCGGATGGCTCGAAAGGCCGAGCGACGGCGTGGGCGCGGCGAGGCATTGCAGCGTGCTGTGAGCGCCGGTGGCCCGGGCGGGGCAGCGGTAGTCCAGCGTGGCCACCAGTGCGGGCGTGATCTCGGCAAAGCCGAGCACGGCGCCGCCATGTTCGCGCACGAAGGCTTCGGCGACGGTGCGGCTGGCGAACGGCGCCAGGGTCGGTCCCATCGAACCGGCCAGCGGCTGCCAGGCCACGTAGGAGGCGGTGCGGGCGTCGATGAAGCTGGCGGCGGCGTGGGCGGGTTGCTGCCAGTCGATGCGCGCGCTGTCCTGCACGAACAGTTCCTGCAACGAAGCCTGGTTTTCTGGCTGCAGCACGTAGGCGAAAAAGTCGCGGGTGGAATCGAACACCAGCGGCTTGACGCGGCCGCTGATCCAGGCCTCGGCACGCGGGCCGGGCGAGCCGTCCAGATACATGCCGCACACCGCGCAGGCGTCGTCCGGGTGGGTGTCGACGGCGTGGTGTGCGGGTACGGGCTTGCCGCCGCAACCGGCGAGCAGGGCCAGCGCCAGCACGAAGGCGGCGCGGCGCAGGGGGGTGATCGGCGAGCAGGGCATGCGCGGAGTCCTTCAGATTTCCTTGCGCCGGAACGCGAGCATCGCCCACGCGAACGGCGCCACCGCCCAGCCCAGCAACAGCGCGTAGAGCAGGGCGGTCGGATAGACGTGGTGGGCGGTCATGCCGGTCAGCAGATCGTTGCCGGCGCCGTCGCCCAAGGCGGTGAGGTTGACCAGGCGGAACACGTCGACCGGATTGAGCAGCAGCAGGTACGGGTACACGGCGCGCTCGAGCGGGTTGCCGCCGCTGACCACCAGCAGTGCCAGCAGCGCCAGGTCGAACAGCACCACGCTGACCAGCCAGCCGACCAGTGCCAGGCCGGCGGCGCGGGATTTGTCGGCGGTCTGCACACTGATCAGGCAGGCCAGTCCGACGAAACTGGCGCCCAGCAACGAGGCGCTGAGGATGAAACGCGCGATCTGCAGCCATGCCTGCATCGTCTGCTCCGGCGGCTGCATCCACTGCATGATCGCCACCGCGAATCCGAAGCCGGCCAGCGTGGCCGCGGCCAATGCGCCGCAATGGCCGAGGAACTTGCCGGCCACCAGTTGCCCGCGTGAGAGCGGATAGCTGAGCATCAGCAGCAGGGTGCCGTCGTCGCGCTCGCCGACGATGCTGTCGTAGGCGATCAGCAGGCCGATCAGCGGGATCACGAAGGCGCCCAGCGTGGTCAGGCTGGCCAGCGTGGTGTCGAACGAGGTGAAGCCGACGCGCCCGGCCGCTGCGCTGCCGAACCAGGCGATGCCCAGCGCCAGCAGGGCGAACAGGATGGTCAGCGCGACCGTCCAGCGGTTGCGGAAGTCGTCGCGAAATTCCTTGGCGGCGACGGTGAGGATCGGATTCATGCAGCAGCCTCCGCGTTGGACGGCGGGCCGGCGCCGAGCCAGTCGTAGAGTTGCGCCAGCGTCGGCTCGCGCACGTCGAGATCGACGATCGCCGGGTCGGCCAGCAGCTCGCGCAGCATGCGCAACTTGCTGGCGCGCGGCACCTGCAGTTCCAGCCGGCCGTCGGGGCGTGGCTGCGCCGACAGGCCGCCGGTTTCAAGGCGCGCGAGCAATTCGGGCATCGCCTGCTCGCGCGTGCGCAACAGCACCTGCGCCGGCAGCGCGGCCTGCTCGCCCAGCGCGTGCAGGCTGCCGGCGGCAAGCAGCTTGCCCTGGCGCAGGATCAGCGCGCCGTCGATGTGCGGTTCCAGTTCGGCCAGCAGGTGCGAGGAGACCAGCACGCAGCGGCCGTCCGCGCGCAGCTCGCCGACGATGCGGTACAGCTCGCGGGTGGCCTGCGGGTCGAGGCCGGTGGTCGGTTCGTCCAGCAGCACCAGATCGGGCGAACCCAGCAGCGCCTGCGCGAGGCCGAGGCGCTGGCGCATGCCCTTCGAATACGTGCCGATGCGCCGGTCGGCGGCGTGGGCCAGGCCGACGCGGTCGAGCAGCGTGGCTATCTGCGCGCCTGGTGCCTGCTTCAGTCGCGCCAGGTAGTCGAGCAGCTCGCGGCCGGTGAGGTTGCCGTAGAAGGTGGCGCTTTCGGGCAGGTAGCCGATGCGCCGGCGCAGCGCGTGTGCGCGCCACGGTGACTGGCCAAGCACCTCCAACCGGCCGCCGCTGGGTGCGATCAGGCCAAGAATGAGTTTGATCAGCGTGGACTTGCCCGCGCCGTTGTGGCCGAGCAGGCCGATGACCTGGCCGCGCGGCACGACGGCGCTGATGCCGTCGAGTGCGGCGAGGTCGCCGTAACGCTTGGCCAGCGCGTGGCATTCGATCGGGTGGTTCATGGCGTGGCCGGGGAAGCTTTCATCAGCGGGTGGCTGTCCTGCACCGAGGGCGGCGTGAACACGGGGAACGCGCGCTGCACGTAGCGCAGCAGCAGCACCGCGGGGCTGGACATCAGGTTGCGTGCGGAGGGGTATTTCCACAGCAGCACGTCGACGCCGTCGTTGGGGCGGAACGGCACGTCGCCGACGCCGTCGGCATCCAGGTCCCAGCCGAGGTAGTCGCTCCAGAAATTGCCGCGGCCGTGCGCCGACCACTCCTGGGCGAGGTTCTGCACGTACTTCACCTGGATGCGGTTGTCCTGGAAATGGTTGCCCCACAACCGGTTGTTCTCCGAGCCGGCGGTGACGTGGATGCCGATCTGCGAGTCGGCGACGAGGTTGTCGTGGAAGTCATTGAACTGCGACAGGTAGACGAACAGGCCCTTGCCCTCGGTGCCCTCGATGGTGCCGCCGGCGTCGTCGCTCTGGCCCTTGATGCGGTAGATGCGGTTGCCGGCGATCTCGCTGTGCGCGATGTAGTTGAGCAGGAAGCCGTAGGATTTCTCGTCCTCGGAACTGTTGCCGAGCACCTTCAGGTGGTGCGAGGACATCAGCGCATAGCCGGCGAGGTTGCCGCGGCTGACATTGTCCAGCAGCAGGTTGTCCTGCGAATACATGTAGTGGACGCCGTAGCGCACGTCGTGCACCACGTTGCGCGCGATCGTGTTGTGCGAGCTGACATAGACGTAGATGCCGTCGCGCGAGCCGGCCACGTCGTTGCCCTCGATGGTGCAGCCGGTGTCGTTCCACAGGTGGATGCCGTCGCCGCGGTCGGCCACGCGCAGGTTGCGCATGCCGCGGATCACGTTGTGGGCCACGCGCACGTTGGCCGCGCCGTCGAGGTAGATGCCGAACAGGCTGTCCTCGATGCGGTTGTCCTCCAGCGTGACCTCGCGTGTCTGGCGCTCGACGAAGATGCCCGCGTTCGTCGCGGTGAGGTCGCTGCCGCTGTGGCGCAGGGTCAGGCCGCGCACGGTCACGTTCGACGCACCGATGCGCACGACGTCGCCTGTGCCGCCACCGTCGAGGATCGCGCCGGGTTCGCCGACCAGCGTGACCGGTTTTTCCAGCTTCAGATGCACCGCATGCACACCCGCGGGCACGCTGACCGTGGCGCCGGGCGGCGCCGCGGCCACGAGTTGTTCCAGCGACTCGTCCGCGTATGCCGGCAGCGCCAGCAGCGGCAGCAGCAGGATGGCGAGGCAACGAAGCGTATGCATGGCAGCGGCAGGTCGTGCCGTGCCGCCGCGTGTTGCGCGGCGGCACGGCATGGCTCAGGCCTCGACCAGCATCCGCCCGCTCATCTCCATGTGCATCGCATGGCAGAAGAACGTGCAGTAGTACCAGAACACCCCCGCCTTGTCGGCGGTGAAGGTGGCCGAGGCGGTGGCGCCGGGGCTGATCTCCATGTTGATGCCGTAGTTGACGATGCAGAAGCCGTGGCTCACGTCTTCGACCGCGTCGATGTTGGTCACCACCACGGTCACCTCGTCGCCCTTCTTCACCTTGAAGCTGCCCATGCCGAAGATCGGCGCGGCCGAGGTCATGTACACGAACACCTTGCGGCCTTCGCGGATGACCTTGCTGTCGGACAGCACGTTGACGCCATGTTTCTTCGCCATCGCCACCGTCTCGGCGAAGAACGGATCGTCGCGGTCCCAGCTCTTCCTGACCTTGTCGATCAGCAGCCGGCGGTGCAGCAGGATCACGTCGTGCGGCTCGGCGTAGACCGGGCCGTCGGCGACCAGCTTCATGGTGTCGCCGGAGATGTCGATCAGCTGGTCGTTGTCCGGATGCAGCGGGCCGGTGGGCAGGAAGCGGTCCTTGGAGAACTTGTTCAGCGACACCAGCCACTTGCCGTCGGCGTCGCGGGTCTCGCCCATCGAGGTGTGGCAGTGGCCGGGCTGGTAGGCCACGTCGATCTTCTGGCGCAGGTAGTTGACCTTCTTGCCGTCGTGGGCGGCGATCGCGTCGGCGATGTTCCACTTGGCGATCTGGCTGTCGATGAACAGCGTGGTGTACGCGTTGCCGCGGCCGTCGTAGGCAGTGTGCAACGGCCCCAGACCCAGCTCGGGCTCGGCCACCACGGTGTCGCGCGGGTCCTTCAGCTTGCCGTCGAACCAGTCGTCGATGCGGCTCCATTCCATCACGGTGACGGTGGGCGACAGCTTGCCGTTGGCCACCACGTACTTGCCGTCGGGGCTGGCGTTGATGCCGTGCGGGTTCTTCGGAATCGGGATGTACAGGGTGAACGACGAACCGTGGCGACCGTCCAGCACCGGCACCTTGGAGCTGCCGATGGTCTTGAACTTGCCGTTCTTCACCGCCTCCTCGATGCGCGCGAGGTTGAACACCACCGCCCAGTCGCGCTCGGCCTGCATCGTGCCGGGCAGGTCCATGCCCTTTTCGCTGTTGTAGCAGGTGGAGATGGCGTACTTGCCGGCGTAGTCGGCCTCGGTGTTGTCCAGGTTGCCGTCCACCAGCACCTGCCAGGCGACCTCCATGGTGTCGCCGTCGAGGGCGCTGAACATGGTCTGGTACTTGGCCGGGTCCTCCAGGTCGCGGCCGTCGTTCGGTGCCGGGATCAGGAACTCGCCGTTGGCGAACACGTAGCCGGTGCGCGGCGCGCGCTGCACGCGCAGGCCGTGGATCGCCTGCACGTTCGGCACATCGGTGATGCGGTCGGTGCGCATCACGTCGCAGCGGATGCGCGCGACGCGGGTGTGCGCCTTGTCGTTGATGAAGATGTAGCGGCCGTCGTAGTGGCCGTCGGTCTGGCTCATGTGCGGGTGGTGGCAGTCGCCGCCGGGCGGGAAGTTCGGCCCGAGCACGCGCTTGCTCTCGTTGGTGACGCCCCAGCCGATGGTGAAGTCGGGGTTGAACACCGGGATGCGCATCAGCTCGCGCATCGAGGGCACGCCCACCAGGCGCACCTCGCCGGACTGGCCGCCGCTCCAGAAGCCGTAGTACTCGTCGAGCTGGCCGGGCGGCACGTGGTCGGAGAGTTCGCCCGCGGCCGAGGCTGCCTTGGCCGGCCCGGCGGCGCCGGCGGGCTCACCGTTGCGGCCGCAGCCCGCCAGCGCCAGGCCCGCCGCACCGGCGAGGCCGGCCAGTGCGCTGTTCTTCATGAAGTTGCGGCGCGCGGGATTGCCCGGTTCCGCGGTCTGGCCGGACTGGCCGGTCGGGTTGCTCGATTCGTCGTGCATGGCATTCCATCCGTTCGGATCGTGGTGGGTCAGTCGGCGGCGTTCGCCGGCTCGCGGGTTTCCGGCGTCGCCGCCGGGGTAATCGTCAGCACCGGCGTGGGCAGCGGCCGTGCGGCGCGCTCGCGCTTCTTGCGGCGCTCCACCAGCGGTGGGCACTTCTGGTCGTTGGCGTAGGTGACCTGGCAGTCCAGGCAGTAATGGCATTCGTTGAAGTTGATCTGGCCGATCGCGTTGATCGCCTTCACTTCGCATTCGTTCGCGCAGATCTGGCAGGGGCGGCCGCACTCCTTGCGCCGGCGCAGCCATTCGAACAGGTGCCAGCGGCCGGACACCGCCAGCCCGGCGCCCAGCGGGCATACATAGCGGCAGTAGAACTTGTTGTTGAACGCCGACACCGCCACCAGCGCCAGCGCGTAGAGCACGTAGCTCCAGGAACGGGCGAAGTGCAGGGTGATCGCGGTCTTGAACGGTTCGACCTCGGCGTAGTGCTCGGCCAGGTTGAGCGACTGCAGCGACATCCCGAACAGCACCAGCAGGATGATGTACTTGATCGCCCACAGCCGTTCGTGCAGGTACTGCGGCACCTCGAACTGCGGCACGTGCAGCCGGCGCGCCAGCTTGTTCACCAGCACCTGCAGCGCGCCGAACGGGCACAGCCAGCCGCAGTAGATGCCGCGCCCGAGCAGCAGCAGCGTGGCGGCCACGAACACCCACAGGATGAACACCAGCGGATCCATCAGGAAGGTGGACCAGCGGAAGTCATGCAGCACCGCCTGGATGAAGGTGAGGATGTTCACCACCGACAGCTGCGCCAGCCCGTACCAGCCGATGAACACCAACGTGTAGATCAGGAAGCCCACGCGCAGGCGTTCGAGCAGGTGCGGGCGCGTCACGATCCAGTCCTGGAACGTCAGGATCAGGGTGAGCACCGACAGCCCCGCTATCAGCAGCGCGATGTCCAGCCGGCGCCCGTGCCACACTTTCTGCCACAGCGGCGCATCGGCCGGCAGGGCGTCGGTGTCGGCGGCGGCCGCCGCTTCCGGCCGCGTGGTGTAGACGGCCGGCATGCGGTAGTCGCGGGTGAAGGTGTGGTAGATGCTCTGCAGCGGGCCGACCTGGCGGTTCACCATCAGCTGCAGCGTCCACGGCCGGGTGGCGTCGAAGCCGCTGCCGCCGTGGCGCACGATGAAGATCGCCTGCTCGGCGAAGGCCGGCTTGCCGCGCAGCGGGGTGTCGTTCAACTGCACCAGGTCGGTGTCCTTGAACAGCACCAGCTTGCCGTCCTGCAGCAGGTGCACGCGGTCGAAGATGCCGCCGCGCACGTAGCCCACGCCCTTGAACGAGTAGATGCCGTTGGCCATCACCGCGATCGCCGAATCGCCGGGCTTGAGCTGCCTCATCAGGTCGGCGTGGGCGCTGGCGCCGAGCAGGTTGCGGCCCACCGTGGGCGGGGTGACGTCGGCGAAGTACAGGTCGATGAAGACATCGCCCTCGTGGCCTGGTGCCGGTGCCGTGGGATCATCGACCAGGCCGCTCTCCGGCTGGCCCTTGAAGGCATCGGTGATTGCCTGGCGCTTGAGCTGCAGGTGGCCGATCGCGCCGTTGCCGGTCAGCGTGTCCCAGTCGGCCGGCTGGTAGTAGTCGGCGCGCACGGCGGCGACCTTGGCGTCGGTGTCGGTCGCGCCGGCGATCAGCTTGCGCGAGGCGGCCACCTTCAGCGCCGAGTTCATGATCGTCTCGTTGGCGACCATCGAGGTCACCGTGGCGCTGCTGATCGCGTCGATGCGCACGCTGCCGCTGGCGCCGCCGCCGACCACGATCTGATCGTCCACGCGGTGGCCGACGTAGCGCGCCACGAAGTCGTACAGCTTCTGCACCGGAATGCCGACCAGCAGGATCGGCTCGTGCTGCTCCAGCACGCGCGCGTCGCGGATGCTGCCGTCGGTACCGATCGACACCAGGATGTTGATCGGCGCGCCGGAGTAGGCCGGCACCGGCGCTACCATCACCGTCTCGAACACGTAGCCGATCACCTTGTCGCCGTGGTACACGGCTGCGGCGGGCGGGGTGCCCTCGACGTCGCCGAAACGGTCGGCCTGCGGGAACACCTGGTGCAGCTGCGGATACTTCGCGTCGATGCCGGCCAGCGCTGCCGAGGCGGGCAGCAGCAACAGCAGCGCGAGCAGCAGCCGGGCGATGAGTGAGCGTGCGTCGCGCATCAGGCCAGCTCCGCCGTGCCGGCGATCAGCGGCAATTCGCGCGAGCGCCAGCGCTGCTCTCCAGTGCGCGAGAACGCCAGCCACTGGTGGTCCTGCGCGTCCATCAACGACGACAGCCGCGGCAGCTCCAGCGAAAACGCCGCCGTGCTCATGCCGTCGGCCAGCACCGAACGTTGCGCCATCACGGTCACGCTGGAATAGCTTTGCGGCGACCAGCCGGTGCGCGGGTTGACGATGTGGAACAACCGCCGGTCGGCAGAGAAGAACACGCGGTAATTGCCCGACGTGGACAGCGCCGCGTTGCGCAGCTGCAGTACCGCCGCCACGCGGCTGACGTCGCGCGGATCGACGATGCCGACGTTCCAGTGTCGCTCGGGGTCGTTGCCGCAGATCGCGTGGATGTCGCCACCGGCGTCGATCAGGCCGTACTCGATGCAGGCGCCGCGCAGCGCGGCGATGCCCTGGTCGACCACGTGGCCCTTGGCGATGCCGTCCAGGGTGATCGCCATGCCCGGGCGCAGCAGCCGCGCGCCGCGCGCATCGAGTGCGAGGTCGCGGTAGCCGACCAGCGCGTCGCGATCTTCGGCCACGCGCTGCTCGTGCGCGTCAGTGGCCGCCGTGCCGCGCAGCGTTTCGAAGTAGCGCAGCACCGGCAGCACGGTCGGATCGAACGCGCCGTCGGTCAGCCGCGACAGCGACAGCGCCTGGCGCAGCACCGCATCCAGCTGCGCCGGCACCTGCGCCAGCTGGCCGTCGCGGTTCAACCGCGCCAGCGGGCTGGCCGGGTCGAAGCGGGTCAGCTGCGCGGCGGTCGCGGCCATGCGCGCGAACGCGGCTTCGATCGCCACGCCCGCGGCTTGCACGTCGTCGGCCAGGCAGGTCACTGCCACCGAGGTCTGCATCAGCGTGCGCTCGCGGCGCACCTGCCACAGGTTCTGCTTGCGCTTGAGCACCGCCCAGCCGCCACCGGCCAGCAGGCCGCCGGCGATGGCGAGCTGGCCGGCCTGCTTCAGCCAGCGCCGGCGGTCGGGCGAGCGCGGGTCGTCGGAAGCGGAGGGACGGTGCATGGGATGTCTCCCGGGATGAGTGATTGAACGCGTGCGTGCGGGCGAGGTCAGGCCGTGGCCGCCACGCGTGGCGGCAGCTCGGCGACGATGGCGTCGCGCTCGACATCGCGCACGCCCAAGCGCCGCTGCAAGGCGGGACTGGTGGTCGTGTACTGCAGGTTCACCTTGTCGCCGGGATGCAGATGCGCATGCACGGCGAACGCGCACAGCGCGCTTTCATGGAAGCCCGACAGGATCAGCTTCTTCTTGCCCGGGTAGGTGTTGATGTCGCCCACCGCGAAGATGCCGGGCACGGAGGTCTGGAAGGTCGCCGGGTCCACCACCAGTTGCTGGCGTTCCAGTGCCAGCCCCCACTCGGCGATCGGCCCCAGCGCCGGATGCAGGCCCCAGAACACCAGCAGGTGCGAGGCCGCGATGCGCTGGACCATGCCGCTGCGCGTGCGCACGCGGACCTGCGCCAGCGCGTCGTCCGCCGTTTCCAGGCCGACGATGTCGCCCTCGCAGAACTGCATGCGCCCCTCGTCGCACAAGGCCTGCATGCGTGCCACGCTGGCCGGCGCCGCGCGGAAGGTCGACGAGCGGTGCACCAGCACCACGCTGCGCGCGCGCTCGACCAGCTCCAGCGCCCAGTCCAGTGCCGCGTCGCCGCCGCCGGCGATCACGATGTCCTGGTCGTCGAACAGCGCCGGCCGGGTCACCTTGTAGTGCAGCGTGCGGCCCACCAGCGGCACCGCTTCCGGCAGGTTCAGCGTGCGTGGTGCGAACGCGCCCAGGCCGCCGGCGATGATCACCGCGCCCGCGTCGAACACGAGCCCGCCGCTGGTCTGCAGGCGGAAGCGACCATCCTGCATGCGCTCCAGCGTGGTGACGGTGTGGCCAAGGTGAAACTGCGGCGCGAACGGCCGGATCTGCTGCTGCAGCCGCTCGATCAACTCGCGCCCGCTGCATGCCGGCACGGCCGGGATGTCGTAGATCGGCTTGTCCGGATACAGCTCGACGCACTGGCCGCCGGCCTGCGGTACCGAATCGATCACGTGCGCGCCGAGTCCGAGCAGACCCAGCTCGAAAACCTGGAACAGGCCGACCGGGCCTGCGCCGATGATGACGGTGTCGCAGCTGATCATTGATCGCGCCCGCTGGTGGACAGGGCAGATCATGCGCGTGCGCCACGCCGTCACGCTTGATCGTGGTCAACTTCGCCCGGGTGATCCATGCGGTCGAATGTCGCGCCGGCAATGACGCACGCCGCGCGACGAGGTGCATCTGCGATCAGGCGGGTTCGGGCGGCGCAGGGCGCTGCCGCATGCCGCCGGTTACCTCAACCCAGCCGCGCCCACGCCCGCACCGGAAACGTGCCCATGCCGGCGATGCGCATGGGCACGGCGGAGAAGCGCAGGTTCCCGGCGGGCAGCGGGGCGAGTGAGGCGAGGTTCTCGACGATCGGGATGCTGGCGGCCAGCAGGATCGAGTGGGCGGGGCGTTGCGGATCGCCGGTGTCGTCGATGTTGAGTGCGTCGATGCCGACCAGCACCGCGCCGTGATCACGCAGGTACTCCGCGCCATCGCGGCTGAGGAAGGGTTGCGCCTGCAGATAGGCGGGAGTGCCCCAGTGGGCGGCCCAGCCGGTGTCGAGCAGCACCGCGCGGCCGCGCACGTCGAGCGACGCCAGCGCGGCACGGTCGATGCTGCGGCCTTGCATGCCCTGCAGATGCACGACTACCGCGTCCACGTCGGCGATGTCGCCGAGCGCCAGATGGGCCACGTCGGTGGCGCCGGGATAGCGGTGGGAGGGTGCATCGATTGCGGTGCCGGAGTTGGCCACCATGTCGATGCGCGCGATCTGGAACGTCACGCCTTCGGCGTAGCGGCCGACGCTGGCCTGGTGGCTGAGATGATCCGACACGCGCGGAGCGGGCAGGCCGGGATAGACCTCCTCGCCACTGTGCACGACATGGCTGAGGTCGATGAGGTCCGGCCGGAGGGCGTTGCTGGGTGCAGCTTGCGGCTGGCGCTTGTGGCGTTCGCGGATGATCTTCTTGTTGCGGATGCGCACGGCGCCGACCATCAGCAACTGCATGTCGCGCACGATGTAGTCTGCCAGCGCCTGGTCGTCGATATCGTCGCCGTCGATGTCGAGCCGGAATCCCTGTCCCTGGATGCCGCCGCCGTTGGAAAAGTCGACCTCGAAGTCGAAGCAGACGCGGTGTTCTTCGGTGGATCGACTCATGTGATTTGCTCCGGGGTGCTGCAAAAGTCTGAAGCGGCAACAACGCTTGCGCGAACTCCGTTCATCCTGACCATGGATCTGCGGCCGAGTTCGAAGGACATCGTTCGACCTGATCAGCACCGGATTTCTTTCGGGCATCATCTCTCCACGCCGGCAACGCGATCCTCTTCGGCGCCTGGCCGCTTACATCCTTCCGTGTTCCAACGGTCGCTGCCGATGCATCAAGGCCCACTCGGCGTGTTCGGCCAGGGCGGCCTCGCCCAGTGCGTGGAGGATGACGCGTTGCTCGGTGGCGTTGGTGGTTCGCGCCAGCGCCTTGCGCGCCTCGTCGAAGATGCGTTGCATGAAGCGGTATTGCTTGATGAGTTCCTTGTCGGCCTTCTTGAACGCATAGGCCTCGCGCACGGCGGCGAGGATCGACAGCACGCCCATGATGACCACCAGCGTGTTCTTGGTATCGGCGGCCAGACGGTGTGCGAGCGCCGCCAGCACGATGCTGATGCCGATGCCGGCAAGCAGGCTGGCGAAGCCCAGCATTTCTGTAAAGCGATGCTGGCGCGTGCGCTGCGCAGCCTTGCTGCGGAAATAGTCCACCTGGCCACCATGTGCGCCGTCTCCGACCCATTCGCTGATGACCTCGCGCAACTCGCTCTCCGGGTTGCCGCTGCCCGGCACGCGGTTGAGTGCGGCGCTGCGCATCACGTTGCGCGTCCAGCCAAGCTCGATGTCCTGCTTCTGCATGAAGCTGTCTTGCGCAAACTCGGGATCGCCGGTGAGCGAGATCCCGGCGCGGCGCCAGTAGCCTTGCACGCGCAGGCCTTCCGCCAGTGCCCGGTAATCCAGGTATTTGCGATGCCAGCCGCGTCGCCGCGCGAGCGTGGCCACCCATACGCCGCCGGCGAACAGCAGCAGGAATACGTAGATGAAGTCGTCCTGGTCGGGCAGGTTGTCGTAGATCGTGAAGGCGATGGCCATGACTGCCGCCAGCGTGTAGAGGGTCCGCATCGCCAGCAGCACACGCTGGCGGAAATGCACCGCCAGCCAGTCCGCCGCACGGAACAGGGCCGCCTCCGGCCGCGCCAGCGTCGCGGTGTCGCTTGGCGACCCATCGGCACCGGCACTGCCGTGGATCTCGCTGCGGTATTTCAGGCAATCTGCGTCGAACTCGGCCATGCGCGCGAAAGTCTGGTGGAACATCGCAGGCATCGGAACGTCGGGCAATGAAACTTCGGTCTGCGTGCGCCACAGCAGCTGCCCTGGCTGCAGTGGCGGGAGCGGCGCGCCGTCGTCGTTATCGCGCGAGCAGACGATCTGGCAGACCAGCCGCTCGTCGCCGCTGCCCAGCAGGTGATGACGGCCGCCGCGGCGGCGCTCGGTCAGGCCCGGCATCACGCCGCTGAGAAAGAACTCCGCCACCTGGGCGGTACCGCCGAGCCGGGTCGACGCTTTGCCGTCCCAGATCGCCAGCAACAGATGGCAGTGCCGCGCAATGAACACGCCGGCCCGTCCGTACTGCCGGTCGCGCTGGGGGCCAGGGCTGCCGATGCCGCGGGGGGTGCTGTCCGGCAGCAGCGGCAGCTCGATCACCCGGGCACGCGCGGCGAGTGCATCGAAACGGTCGCGGGTGGCCGCGTGGTGGAAGTCCTCGACATAGAGTTCGCGCGGCAACGGCAGCGGCGCGATCAATCGCGCGCCGAGCGCCAACGCCTCTTCCGCCACCAACTGGTCGCCGCCCTCGGCCAGCGCGGACAGCACCACCAGCGGCAGCGCGGGAAAATCGCGCTGCAGTTGCGCCAGGAATTCCCGCACGCGGCGCCGCACCAGGTCGACTTCGCGGGCGGGAATGTTGCGGTGGCTGGTGACGCCGATCACCAGCGGTACGCTGGCAGGTGCGAGGAGGCGAGGTCGATGTTCCATGGTGGGCAAGGGGTCGCGTCAGGTAATTTCGATTTTCGGATGGCGCCAACGCCTTGAGCGGATGAAGGCGGCAAGCCTTGCTCAGGCCTGCCGCCTGCGCCGCCTTGCTAGTTGTTTTTGATCCTCGGGTCTGTGGTGGTGTCGGGAGATACGCAACTCTGACTGCCAATCGCACAGGCGAACCAGTTGCTGATGGCATCCATGACCGAGTCCGAGGAACCCGCGGCCGGCGTACCGGCACTGGCAAGTGCCGAAGTCGCCGCCAAGGCGATGCCAAAAGCTACAGACAATGCGATGCGCTTTTTCATGGTTTCATCCTCACGTTATGCGGAAATGCCTCATTGAACATCGATTATTTCGGTACAAGAGCCGGCGTGTTTCGTTATCCGCTCATGGCTGGTCTCCTTCAGTTCGCTAATCGGTCGGCATCGGGCGCGCAGATATTGCGGTGGCTGGTCACGCCGATCACCGCGATACGCTCGCAGGTGCGAGGGGGCAAGATCGATGTTCCATGCGAGGCACTGGGTTAGTGTCAGAGGTTCTTGATCTGTGGGTTGGTCGTTGTGTTCGGCGAGAGCGTGCCCAACTGTTCCACGTTCTGGTCGGAGTCGCGGTTGCTATCCTGGGTCTGGTCGTCTGGCTGCGGTTCGGCCGGGATGTTCTGATTGTCTTTGCTGGTCTTTGGCATGATGGTCTCCAGGCTTGACTGGTATGCGATGTTGCCGTTCGGATCGAGGTACCCTTGGCATTGCTTCCTCGCTGTCCCTGCGCCAAAGCGCCTGCATGGTGGCGCTACAGGTTCTTGATCACCGGATTCGTCGTGGTGGCCGTAGGCAGCGTGCTGATGGTCGAGTACGGGGCGCCATTGATCGTCGCGCAGAGCTGGTAGATCCACTCGCCGCTCGAGCTGGTGCTGTCGTTGGCATCGGTGATGGTGATCTTGTCGCCGTTGTTCGCGAGTTGCGCCTGACCGAACACGCCGGATGGAGGCGATTGGATCCAGGCGAACCCGGGATGGGTCGGATCGCTGATCGCATTGAATGATCCCGGGCTCACGCCGGGGCCGCTCAGGTGCCAGGTGATCGTCACCGACTGGCCGTGGGCGATCTGGTTTCCGTTACCCGACTGGTCGACGTCGAGGCTGCCGTTTTTCAGTGTCACCTCAAGTGTTACGTTGGGCATGTCGTACTCCTGCAGGGATCGATGGGCGGCGTGGAAGGCGGGCCGCAGCGCCTTGATTCAGGGCTTCGGGTGCGGCGTGCGCACCGCTGCCGTGACGGGCGCCGGAGTGCTGGCGTCGACCTGCATGATCTGCGCGATGCGCGTCGCGAAGGCGGGGTTTTCCGGGTAATCCACGCGGGCACGCCGCAGGATCGCCAGCAGCGCCGGGTCGCGGTAACCGGCATTCCAGAGGCGCTCGATCAGCAGCCTTGCTTCGGCATTTTTCTGCAGGCCAAGCAACGCCTCGACCTGCAGCGCGAGCAGGCGCGGATCGTCCTTGCCGTCCTTCACCGATTGGCTCGCCTCCCATGCCTCCTCGCGCAGCCGTCGTGCCGCTGCTGCGTCGCTGGCGGTGTCGGCGAGCAGCAGCTTCGCGGACAGCGTATCCAGCACCAGGCCGCGGTCATCCGGTTCCTTGGCGAGTAACGGTTGCAGGATGTTCATGGCGACCTGCACCTGCGCCTGCGCCGCCGCGGACTGTCCGCCGGCAAATGATTGCGCGGCCTGCTCGCTGCGTGCCGCGGCGTCAATCTGCTGCCATGTAACGTTTGCTGGATCCTGTCGAGTGAGCCTGGACAGGATGGCCAGCGCTTGTGCGGCCAGCGTCCGTGCCGCCGGCAGGTCCCCGTGCAGGCGTTTCAGGCGGCTCAATTGCACGAGATAGAGCGCCGATTTTGCCTGAAAGCCGGTTTGCGTCGGCGCGATCGCGATCAGCTGGGCGGCGATGTCGACCGCCTGCTGGAGGTCGCGGATGCCCGCGTCGACGTCGCCGGTCAGGGCCAGCGTGCGGCCCAGGATCGCGCGCACCCGCAGCATGTTTTCGCGCTGGTCATTGTTCTTGGGGTCGGCGGCGGCAAGCCGGGTTTCGATCGCGTCGTCGGCGTGGTACTCGGCGATCGCCTCTGCCAGATCGCCACGCTGCAAGGCCAGCTTGCCGAGATTGTTGTGTGCAATCCCCAATGCAGCCGACCAATCAGTGTTGACGGGATTGGCCGCGACCAACCCGCGACCCAGTGCCAACGCGTTCCGGTAGGCGCTGGCGGCGGCGGCCGGCTGCCCGCGTGCTTCCAGCACGTGACCGATATTGCTGTTGACGTTCAGCAGTTCGAACTTCAGCGACAGGTCATTGCCGGCACGCGCCTGTGCCTGCTGCAGCACGTTCTGCGCGGATTCGAAATCCCGCCAGGCGGCGTCCAGCTTGCCCTGATACCAGTCGGTCATGCCGACGAAGGACCACGACCGGGCATGGGCGACCTGCCGCGCCGCGTCGCCGGGTGCTTCCTCGGCGAGGCGCCCGGACAGCTGCAGGGCTGCCCGATACGACTCCATCGCGCCGGACAGGTTGCCTTGATCCAGGCGCACGCTGCCGATCTTCTCCAGTGCCTTGGCGCGCTGCTCCAGGGTCTCGTCGGTGACATCCGTGGCCGGCAGCGACTGGAAGTAGGCCATCGCTTTGTCGTCGACGCTCTGCATGATGTCCAGCCGGGCTGCTTGCGCCAGCTTGTCGTTCAGATCGCCGAGCATGAAGCCGACCAGCGCCTCGGCCTGCTTCTGCCGGCGCTGGGCTGCCTGGCTGGCTTCCACCGCGGCGTGGCGCGAAACGATGGCGAGGACCGCCAGCGTGGTGGTCACGGTCATCACGGTCACCGCCAATGCCGCCACCATCGTCATCCGTCGCGCACGTCGCCGCAGTTCGCGCTGCTTGAGCGTGTCGAAACCCACGCCAAGCATCCCGGCGATCAGTTTCAGCTTGGCGTTCGCCTTGCCGTCCTTGTCCGGGCGGGCGTCGGCAGCGATGGGCTCGGCGCGTTGCGTGGCGAGCCGGCCGGTGGCGTCGAGCTCGAAGCGCAGCGCGGGGGCGAAACATTCCTCCGCCTCGCGGCCGGGCAGGTCGCTGGCGTTCGGTTCGCCGTCCACGATTAGGCAAAGGATCCGCTCGTCACGACCGAGGCGCTTGTACGCCAGCACTTCCTCGCTCACCCAGTGCGACGCCGCCGAATGTGGCGAGCAGATCACGATCAGGTTGGCGGATTGCTCCAGCGCCTCGATGATCTTGCGGCCGAGGTCGTGCGCGCTCGCCAGTTCGTCGCGGTCGCGGAAGATCGGAGTGAGGCGTCTGGGGATGGGGCCGGTCGTGGTGATCTGCCCGACCAGGCGTTTCGGCACCGCATAGGTTTCCAGCGCCTTGTGGAGCCAGTCGGCCCAGGTCTTGTCCTGGTGGCTGTAGCTGATGAAGGCGTGATACCGGAACGCGGGTGCAACTGGATCCTGCGTCATGACATGCGGCACTCCCGTGCCTGTCATGCAATCCCTTGCCGGGAAGTTCTCTGACCTCGACCCGCCGGTGCCCACTCATCGGCCATTTTCTGCGCGCCGACGATAGCACCAAACCGCGCGAGCGGAGGCCCCGTCGCTGACGACGTGGGGGGGCGAGCCGATTACGACGCGGCCGGCTGCAGGGTCAGCGTGTGCTGCGTCGACCCCGGCAGCAGCGGGGTCGGGTGGCCGTCGACCCAGTCTTCGTGGCCGGCGCCGAAGAACGGTGACAGCGGGTTGTCGCTCTGGCCGCCGGGCATTTCCAGGATGCCGCGGGCTTCATGGCCGGGAGCGGCGTCGAGCCGCTCAGAGGCGCCGAAGCCTGGGGCGGCCACACGCGGCATGTTGTTGTCGCCGGGGCGCGGCTGGTTCGGCATGTCGATGAAGCGCGCCAGCCATGCGGGCAGGGCGGGAGCCAACGGGTGCTTGATGTCGCTGTGGTTGATCTCGCCCCAACTGCGCGCGGCGAGGCCACCGGGTTGGTGGTCGAGCCGTTGCGCCACCTGACGCGCGGCATCGGTGAGCAGGGCGTGCCAATCGGGATACTTCGGGTCGAGCAGCCAGTCGGGACGTGCGTGGATCAGCATCCACACGGCCGCCTCGGCGCTGTTCTGGCTGGGCCAGCTGAAATCTGCGTGGCGTTGCTTCACCCGTGCGGCGAAGGGCGCCAGCACGGCCTGGCTGACCTGCGTGCGGAACGCGCGCACCAGCCGGTAGTCGACGCTGTCGACGGCGGCGCGGCCATGCCAGTGGCGGGTGAGCTGGCTCATCTGTTGCAGCGCCGGGTCCTGGCTGTCGGCCAGCGTGCGTTGCAGCAAGGCCTGCCAGCGGGCGAGGAACACCGCGTGGTTGTCGAGCTGGATGTCGAGCAGGTCGCCGGGGGTAAAGCTGGCGCGCGCATGCAGGTCGTCGCGGATTTGTTGCGCACGCGCGCCGAGGTCGTGGCCACCGTTGCCGAGCAGGCTCAGCGCGGTACCGTCGACGGTGCGGTTGTTGGCGGTCCACAGCCTGCCGTCGGCAGGGTTCTCGATGCGCGGGTACTGCGCAGGCGCCGCCCAGCCCTGCCAGCCGCTGCCTGGCGCGGACCAGTCCGCCGGCAGTTGCGGATCGAAGCCGATGCGCAACGGGATGCTGTTGCCGGCGATGGTCCAGCCGATGTCGCCGCCGCTGTCGGCCACCAGCAGGTTCTGCGGCGGCATGCCCACGGTGGGTGCCAGTTCCAGCGCATCGGCCACGTTTGCCGCCTGTTCCATCCGCAGCAGGCCAAGGTTGTAGCCGCGCGGCTGCTGCGCGATCCACGCCAGTGCCAGCGGCGTGCCATCGGTGTCGGCGGCCATGAGCGGGCCCCAGCGGGTGGCCTCCACCTTCAGGATGGTGTCGGGCCGGCCCTTGACCTTGATGTGCTCGTCATGGGTTTCCAGGGTGGCCCAGCCGCCGGGTACCTTGTAGCGCGTCGGGTCGGCCGGATCGCGCTGCACGCGCACCCAGTCGGCCCAGTCGCCGTAGCTGTTGGTGAAACCCCAGGCGACCTGGCCGTTGGAGCCGGCGATGATTGCCGGCGTGCCGGGCAGGCTGACGCCGTTGACGTCGCGCTTGCCGTCAGGCGCGCCGGCATCGGGATAGCGCAGGCGCGTGCGGAACCAGATGTTGGGCACGCGCAGGCCCAGGTGCATGTCGTTGGCCAGCATCGCCGCTCCGTTGCCGGTTAGCTGGCCGGCCACGGCGAAGTTGTTGCTGCCGGGACGCGGCGCATCCAGCGCCGGCGCCAGCGCCGCGGCCAGGCCCGCGCTGCTTGTGCCGGCCGACGTCTGGCGCAGGTCGAACACCTGCGCGTCGGGAACTACCGGCGAGCGCGACAACCGCCCGCGCAGCGGCGCCTCCCAGTTCGGGTCGGGGGCGAGCAGGAAATCCGCCAGCGATGCCGGCAACACGTCGCGCATCTGCGCGATGCGCAACTCGCGTTCATTGCGGCCGTCGCTGTTGAGGTCCAGGTACATCGCCGCGATCACCAGCAGACTGTCCTGCGGCCGCCAGGCCTCGGGCTGGCTGCCCAGCAGCAGGTATTCCCACGGCCGCACGCGCAGGTCCGCCAGTCCCGCGTTGACGCCGGCGGCGTAACGGCGCAGCACCTCCTGCTGTGCGGGCGGCAGCTGCGCCCACGCCGCGTCGGTCACTGCGCGCAGACGATGGCGACGGTGGTTGAGATCCACCGGCAACGCGGCCGGCCCGACCAGCGCGGCCAGCTCGCCCGCGCTGGCCCGACGCATCAGGTCCATCTGGAAGAAACGTTCCTGCGCGTGCACGTAGCCCATCGCCCAGGTGATGTCGGCGCGGTCGCTGCCTTCGAAGGTGGCCGTGCCGCGCGCATCGCGGGTGATCGTGACCGGCGCCTGCAGGGTCGCCACCGTGCGCGTGCCGTCCAGCCGGGCGCGACTGCCGGCGAGCAGCCACCATGCGGCGACCAGCGCGATCAGCACCAGCGCCAGCAAAGTCAGCAGGATGGCGCGCAGCGGGCGCCAGCGGCGTGTCGTCATCGGGAGTGGCCCTGGTTCGGCGCGCGGCTCACTGCCGGGCAAAGACCGCAAAGATACCGGCATACGGCTTGACCATGAAGGCCGGCGCGCCGGCGTAGCCTTCGCCGTCGACGTACAGCTGCGAAATGCTGCCGTCCAGGTAGAGCGCGTCGCGGCAATGCAGCTTGTCGCGGAACAGCCGTCCGAACGTGTGGAAGTTCACCGGCGCCTCGCTCACCGCGAACACCACTTCATGCGGCGACGGCGCGCACACGCCGCTGCGCCACTTGAGGCTGGCCGAGTCGTCGAGGAACTGCTCGTTGAGCTTGCCGTCGATCAGCAGCATCGGCCCGGACTGGGTCGCTGCCTGCACCGCCTTGCCGTCGGCCTTGAACGCCTCGCTGGTGCGCACCGCGGCGTGGCCGTCCGGGTAGATCGCGAACACGCCGTTCGGCAGCAGCGAGAAATTGCCCGATGCCGGATTGCCGTGGGCCAGGTTCAGCGGCACCAGCGTCTTGCCGTTCTCCACGTACAGTCCCAGCGGCGCGAACTTGTGGTCGTAGATGCCGGCATTGGCCGCGAACAGCAGCTTCTGGCCGCGCGTCTTGCCCCACTGCTGTAGGCTTTCGATGCTGCCGAACGGCTGGCCGTCCTGCGGATTGCGCCAGTGCAGGCCCAGTTGCTCGCGCCTGAGGTTGATGTGCACGACGCGATACTGCTGCCCGGCGAAGGCCACCTCGTCGCTGTCCAGCGCCTGCGCCCTTGGCGCGCAGCCGGGCAGGGTGAACAGCAGGGCGAGCAGCGCCATGCCGGGCAGCCAGCAGTGGCGGCTTCGGACGATTCGATGGCGTGGGATGCGAAAGATCATCCCCTGATGGTCGTGGCGCGGCGGCGATCACGCAACCCCGTGCGCGCCGGCGGTTTTGCTCCGCGTGTGGTTCGGGGCGCGGCCGTTCGCCGTTAAACTCGGGTTTTTGCCGTGAGCCCGCGATGCCTTACACGCCGATCGTCGCCACCCTGGGTTACGTGTTGACGCCGGATCGCCAGCAGGTGCTGATGATCCATCGCAACACGCGCCCGGACGACCTGCACCTGGGCAAGTACAACGGGCTCGGCGGCAAGATGGAACCGGGCGAGGACATCGCCACCTGCATGCAGCGCGAGATCCGCGAGGAGGCCGCCATCGAGTGCGAGTCGATGCGCCTGCGCGGCACGCTGAACTGGCCGGGTTTCGGCAAGCACGGCGAGGATTGGCTGGGCTTCATCTTCCTGATCGACGCCTGGCGCGGCACGCCGCTGCAGTCCAATCACGAGGGCGCGCTGGAATGGGTGGCGCGCGAGCGGCTGCTGGAGCTGCCGATGTGGGAAGGCGACCGCCACTTCCTGCCGCTGGTGTTCGATGACGACCCGCGGCCGTTCCACGGCGTGATGCCGTATCGCGACGGCCGCATGCAGTCGTGGTCGTTCAGCCGGTTCTGACGCAGGGCGGGCACTGCCCGTCCTTGCCCGCGAAACCGGAACCTACGGCACGTCCGCCAGCCACGCCTCGCTGGAAAACCGCTCGCCCGCCAGCGCTTCGCCACGGGCCAGTTCGTCGGGGCGCAGCACGTCGTCGGTGAGGCCGTGGCGCTGGCGGAAAGTGTCGATCATCCGCTCGATCACCGCCTCGCGCGGCAGGCCGGTCTGGCTGCGCAGCGGATCGACGCGCTTGGCCGCGCTGGTGGTGCCCTTGTCGGAAAGTTTCTCGCGGCCGATGCGCAGCACGTCGAGCATTTTCACCGCGTCGATGTCGTAGGCCATGGTGACGTGGTGCAACACCGCGCCGCCGCGATGCGCCTGCGCGGCGCCGGCGATCTTGCCGCCTTCGGAAGTGATGTCGTTGAGCGGCTGGTACCACGCCTTGATGCCCAGCGTGGCCAGTGCCTCGATCACCCATTCGTCCATGTACGCGTATGCCTGCTGGAACGACAGGCCCTTGATCAGCGACAGCGGCGCGCAGATCGAATAGGTGATGGTGTTGCCCGGCTCGATGAACATCGCGCCGCCGCCGGAGATCCGTCGCACCACCTCGATGCCGTGGCGCTGCGCGGCCTCCATGTCCACCTCGTTGCGCAGCGACTGGAAGCGGCCGATCACCACCGCGGGGGAAGCCCATTCCCAGATGCGCAAGGTCGGTGGTCGATGCTCGGCGCCCACCTCATGCACCAGCACGTCGTCCAGCGCCATGTGCAGGCTGGGCGATTGCGGCGTGGTGTGGATCAACTGCCAGCCGTGGTCACGCCATTCAGTGCGCATCATGCGGCATCTCCATCCACGGCACGGCGCACGGCAATCGCGATCGCCTGCGCGGAAAGACCGTACATCATCACGTCGCTGCCCAGTCCACGCTGGACGGCGGCGGCGAGGGCAGCCTCGTCGGCATCCTGCGGCTGGCCTTCCAGCGCCCGGTTGATCGCGTCCAGCGCGCTGTCCGGTTCCAGGAAGAAGTCCCCGCTCACCTGCACGCCGGCAAGCCGGCCGTCGCGGACCTCCAGGTCGACCACCACCAGCTTGCCGCCGGGCATCTTGTATTCGCCGTGCATCAATCGTCCTCGTGCAGCCCGCCTGCATGGCGCGCAGCGGGACAATTTTGCCGCGTTCCGGCGGGCAGGGGAAATCCGGTCGGACCGTGCCCGGCCCGGCGAGCCCCGGTGGCGAGGCCTCGCCCGGCCGATCCGGCCAGGCGAAGGCAATAGCCAAGCCGGGGTTTCAGGTGTGCGTCGCGCCGAACGCGGAGCTCAGCGCATCTCCAGCTTGAGTGCCTTGGCGATCGATTCCCACGGCACGTATTTGTAGTTCTGGTTCTGCGTGGGCAGCACGTTGCGGCCGTCCTGGGCGATCATCGCGCCATGCTCGAAGCCGGGGCCGAGGTTGCGGCTGGTGACGTCCAGCCCGTCGGTTTCCGAGATGCCGTCGATGCCGCGCGCCCCGTCGGCGACCGCGGCGAACGAGCCCAGGTAGGCGTGATCGCCGTCGCGGCGGTACACCGCGTAGGTGTTGTTGCCCTGGCTGGACACCACGATGTAGCCGCGGCCGCCGCCCAGGTCATAGATGCCCACGCCTTCGAGGTCGTCCTTGAGCGCCTTGTTGTCGGCGACGCGATCGACCGCGGTCATCGCATCGCCGCCGTCGGGCTCGGCGCTCATCCGCCACAGCGCCACGTCTTCCTCGCCCACGTAAAGCGCGCCGGCGTCGTCGTCGGCCACGCAGCCCTCGGCCTGGCTGGCGAGATGGAATTCGCGCACCTGCCGGATGCGCACGCGGCTGTCGCCGGCGTCGAGCAGCTCCCACTGGCGCATCAGGCCGTCGCCGGTGTTGATGAAGACGTAGGTCTTGGCCGTCTTCGCGCTGCGATACATACACAGGCCGTACGGATCGGCCATGCCGGTGGCCTGGATGCCGTCGGCGACGTCGACCAGTTCGCGCTTGTCGGGATCGAGCCGGTAGATCGCCACGGACTTGTGCGTGCGGTCGCTGGCGGTGACCAGGGTGACCTGCTTGCCGCCCAGCGCGAAGCCGTCGCGCAGGTCGGTGTTGTTCATCTTGCCGTCGGCGCGGAACTGCAGCAGCTTGCCCTGCATGTCGTACACGGCCATGCCGGCCTTCTTGTCGGTGGCTACGATCAGGCTCTTCGCAGGGTCGGTCGGATGTGCCCAGATCGCCGGATCGTCCGCGGCATCGCCGTAGCTGGCCACCGGCACAGTTTCCACCAGCGCGGTGACCGTGGGCAGCGGCGGCTTGGCGACGGCGCGCGGGTCCTGCGGCGTGCCCGCCGGCAGGTTCAGGGCCTTGGCCACGTCGGCCATCGACACGACCTGGTGGTTGGCGCCGCCATCCTCGTCGCTGACCAGCAGCAGGCCGTGCGCGTAGCCCTCCTGCGCGGCGCTGGTGGCGAACAGCGGGCCGGGTTCGGCGACGGCCGTGCCGCTGGCGGCGGTGCCGACCTGGAAACTGCCGAGATACGTGTCGTGGTCGGCGCGGTCGTAGACGTTGATGCGTCCCTCGGCGCTGTCCGCGGCGAGCAGCCACTGGCTGCCCTTGCCGCCGTCGTACACGGCCACGCCCTCGACCTTCTTGCCGAGGTGGCCCAGCCGCGGCGCGTCGACCAGGCGTGCCGACAGGTCGGCTTCCGGATCGCCGTCGAGATGCCACACGCCCACCGCCTGCTCGGCCACGTAGAGGTTGCCGTGGCGGTCGGCGGTGCACTGCTTGAGCTTGGAGGGCAGGTTGACCCGGCGCACCTGCCGCGCGTCGAGCTTGCCGTCGGCGTTGGCGTAGATCATCTGCTGGTCGATCTCGCCGCCGTCGCCGACCACCACGGCGTAGAGCGCGTCGTCCAGGTCGTAATGGAACAGGCACACGCCTTCCACCGCGAAGCCGAGCGGGATGGCGCGGGCGCCGGCTTCGACGGGTTTGTCGCCGTCCATGGTGAACAGGCGCAGGCTGTTGTGGGTAGCGTCCAGCGCGGCGACCACCGTGGTCGGCTGGTCGCCCAATGCGAAGCCGTAACTCACGTCGACGCCGGCGACTTCACCGGCCGTCACCGTGGCCTGGCGCTTGCCCTGCAGGTCGTAGACCTCCAGCCCGCCGAGCGCGGCGGTGGCCAGCAGCCGGGTCGGCGCGGTGGGAGCGATGCCTTCCACCACTACCGCGAAATCGGTCTTGCCGCTTTGCGTCGCCTCGGTCTGCGCGTGCGCGCGCACGACCTCGGCCGCCGGTGCGGTGCCGGCTTCCTGCGCGGCCGGGCTGCATCCGGCCAGCCCGGCGAGCAGCGCCAGCGATGTCGCGAGTGTGTAACCAAGCCGTGCTTTCATTCCTCGTCTCCTCGTTCGGGGCGGCGTATGCGGCCAGGGCTTTGTTGCGCGTGGGGTCACCATACGACAGCGGAATACGTTTTGCACGAAACATTCTAAACGTGTTGCATTTTGGAATGTTTGTTCGTATTCTCGGGCTGCCATCACTTCGCCGCGGGGGCGTAGTCGGGGGTGGCACATACCTCGGGGGTAGATGATCCATGCACACTTTTCGTCGAAATGCGTTGCACGCGGCACTACTGCTGGCCGGTTGCATGATCGCCACGCCCAGCCTCGGCCTGGCCAACGACGCCGCCCGTCCGGCGGGTGACGCCCAGGCTCAAGGCGAGCCGTCGGGCAACGATGGCCAGGCCGCCGCGGCGACGGGCGCCCAGAAGGAAAAGGCGGTGGATCTGCAGTCGGTGGTGGTGACCGGCAACATCGGTTACCGCAACCACATCGACGTGCCCGCGCCGGTGCTGGTCTACGATCAGCAGTTCTTCGCCAAGTTCGAGCCGGTCTCGGTCGGCGACCAGCTGCGCCGCGTGCCGGGCATTGCCTTCGTCGGCGACATCGGGGAGTCGGTGGCGCCGGAAATGCGTGGCCTGGGCAACGGTTACACGCAGATCCTGGTCAACGGCCGCAGCGTGCCCGGCATCGGCAACGACCGCTCGGTGGCGGTGGACCGCATCCCGGCCGAAATCATCGACCGCATCGAGATCGTCCGTTCGCCATCGGCTGATTTCGACAGCCAGGGCGTGGGCGGCACCATCAACATCATCCTGAAGGACGGCGCGACCCTGCCGCCGGGCGTGATCGTGCGCATCGGCGAAACCTGGGACAAGAAGACCGGCCGGCTGCGCCCCAACGCCGCGGTGTCATGGTCCGGCCGCAACGAGGCGGACACGGTGTTCTACTCGTTGACCTTCGACGCGCAGAAGCGCTTCAACGAAAAGCATGCGATCCAGGAAGTGGTGGACGGCAGCACGGCCGGCTTCGCCGATGAAGTGGCGGCCCACGGCAACGGGCACAGCCTGCAGAGCTGGGACGACATCTCAAAATCGCGCGCGGCTTCGCGCGAGGAGCAGGGGGACACGCGCGAATCGAAGGATCTTTCATTCAATGGCGACGTGACCTTCCGCATGTCCGACAACTCCACCCTGCGCCTTGATGCTTTCGCGCTGAAAACCCGCCGCACCGAACACGAGGACACCCGTACCTACGAGGGCGACGGCAGCGTCGGCGGACTGGATCTGGCCAATCCGGAATTCAAGTACGAGACCACGCCGATCGACGAGGACAGCTACGGCTTGTCAGCCCTGTTCGACACCTCGTTCAACGAGAACACCGATTTCGAGGCCTACCTGGCCCGCAACACCACCAAGGGCAGCGAGGTCAAGCACTACTTCAAGGACACGCCGGACAAGAAGGACAAAATCAAGGGCACCGCGGCCGACGACAAGAACTGGCAAGGCGATACCTCGATCACCCGGCGCATGCCGGACCTGGCCCGTTCCATGGGCATGGACGCCGCCACGCTGAAGGTGGGCGTGCAGTTGAAGAACAAGGACCGCACCTTCACCAGCACGCAAATCTCGGGGTTGAGCAAGTCCAAGCAGAAGGGCACCGATGGCCGCTTCGACTACAAGGAGGATCGCTTCGACACCTTCGCCAAGGTCGATTGGGAGATCAACTCGCGGCTCACGGTGACCACTGGCGTGCGCGGCGAGAAGACCCGCACCACGCAGGACTACATCACCGTCGACACCGAGAACGGCGCGCCGGTGGCGCAGAGCACCGGCCACGCCAGCAGCCACGAGTTCATGCTCAACCCGTCGGCGCATCTGCAGTGGAAGTTGACCGACACCGACCAGTTGCGCTTCAGCGTGGCGAAGACCGTGCGCCGTCCCAGCGTCGATCAGCTGGTGCCGTCGGTGACCCTGGAGTCGCCCGGCGACCACGACGTGACCATCGGCAACCCGGATCTGAAGATGGAACGCGCACTGGGCTTCGACCTGGGCTACGAGCGCACCATCGGCAGGAACGGCGTGATCGGCATGAACCTGTTCCAGCGCAACATCTCCGATCTGATCGGACTGGTCAGGACCACGCGGCCAGTAAGCGATGCGGGCCAGGACCCCGATGATTTCCCCGGCGGCCTGTACTCGTTCCAGAACCTGGGCAGCGCCAAGGTGCGCGGTGTCGAGTTCGACATGTCGATGCCGCTGAGCTTCATGGGCATGGACAACACCGGCATCTTCGGCAACTACACGCGGCTGTTCTCCACGCGCCTGAACCCGATCACCGGCCGCGACACCACCGTCGACGACCAGCCGTCGTACGTCTACAACGCCGGCGTGACGCAAGACATCCCCGCGTGGAAGGCCAGCTTCGGTGCCAGCTACCAGAAGCAGGGCCCGGCGTACCAGCACAACTCGCCCGGCGAAATGCAGACGACCAAGTACGGCGGCAACCTGGAGGTCTTCCTGGAGAAGCGCCTGGGCAAGGCCTTCGTGCTGCGCCTGACCGGCAACAACCTGCTTGATTCGTGCAGCCAGCAGCTGGAGCAGGATTTCGCCGGCGACGATGCGGCCACGATGATGGCCAACAACCGCGCGTACAACGTGGACTTCATGGAGCTTGAGCGCGAGTGCTCGTCGCCGCGCTGGTCGCTCACGCTGCGCGCGGTGTTCTGATCGGCGGGCGGCGGGCGTCCCGGCTGCTGCCGGGTGCGGCTGCCGCCACGCCAGGCAGTTCCGTCCCCACGGTTCCTGGCGGCGATCCACTCCCCCGGATCGCCGCTTTTTTATCTCCGGCAACATCCGACGTACATACGGAGCAGACCATGTCGCTGAAACGTCCGACCATCCTCTGGCCCGCGTTGGCAGGCATCGCCCTGGCCCTGGCCGGGCTGGGCGGCTGTGCGCAGTCGCCGCCGGGCGAGCCGGCCATTGCTGCCACCGCCGCACCGGCTGCCGCATCCAGCGCGCTGAAGCTGGAGCGCGTGGTGATGCTGATGCGCCACGGCGTGCGGCCGCCGACCAAGCCGCAAGTCACGCCGGCAGGAACCCACCCGCAACCGTGGCCGAGCTGGAACGCGGGCTACGGCGAGCTGACCGGACACGGCTACGACGCGATCCGCCTGCTCGGCCAATGGGATCGCGGCAACTGGGTCGCCCGCGGGCTGCTGCCGGCCGAGGGCTGCCCGTCGGCGGAGGCGGTGCAGGTGGCCGCCAGCGCCAAGACGCGCACCCAGGACACTGCGCGCGCGCTGCTCGAGGGCATGGCGCCGGGCTGCGGCATCCGCGTGGCGTACCCGGCCAAGGCCGACGACATCGAGTTCCACCCGTTGCAGACCGGCGCGATGATGCTCGATCGCGGCAAGGCACTGGCCGCGGTGCAGGCGCTGGTACCTGCTGGCGGCATGGCCGCCGAGGTCAAGGCGCAGGCGCCGCTGTTCGCCCTGCTCAACCAGGCGATGGGCTGCGCGCCGGGCGCGGCCTGCGACATGTCGCGCATGCCGGCGGGCATCGACAACAGCGACGAGGAGCGCCCGAAGGTCGGCGACCCGTTCGGCATCGCCTCCACCGCCAGCCAGACCTTCCTGCTCGAATACCTGCAGGGCATGCCGATGAAGGACGTGGCCTGGGGCCACCTCACCCGCGAGCAGATCGGCGAGTTGCTGAAATTCCACGCGCTGAAGTTCCATTACGAAGGGCGCGCGCCCTACGTGGCCGCGCGCGCCGCGTCGCCGCTGGCCGCACGCATGCTGGGCGCGGTGGAACATGGCCCGAAGCTGACGGTGCTGGTCGGCCACGACACCAACATCGCCGACCTCGGCGGCATGCTCGACCTGCACTGGCAGGTGCCCGACTACCCGCGCGACGATCCGCCGCCGGGCGGCGCGATCGGCTTCGAGGTGCTGTCCGACGCGGACGGCCAGCAATTCGTGCGGGCGTTCTACCGCGCGCAGACGATGGACCAGGTGCGCGAACTGCAGCAACTCGACGCCGCCAACGCACCGTCGTACCTGTACCTGCCCATTCCCGGTTGCGCGGAGCGTTGCCCGATCGCGGACTTCGAGCAGATCGTGAGCGCGAAGCTGGTCGAGCCGCTGCGCAAGCCCGCCGGTTGATCTCCACGACAACGGCGGGCAGTGCCGCCCCACGTCCGGCACGAATATCGTAGGAGCGCACCCTGTGCGCGATGCCCTCCGTCACGACCGGAAAGCATCGCGCACAGGGTGCGCTCCTGCATCTTTACGGGTGAGGGAGCGGCAAGGCGGGCGGTGCCCACCCTGCGACATCGCGTAGGGCGGGCACTGCCCGCCGCACTTCGCTCAGAGCCGCACCGGCGCTCCGCTCTTCATCGACTCGGTGGCGGCTTCGGCCAACGCCAGCGCGGCGACGCCGTCGACGTAACCCACCATCGCCGGCGTGCCATCGAGCATGTCGGCGAAGTGGTCCATCTCGCGGCGATAGGCTTCGGCGTAGCGGTCGAGGAAGAAATTCTGCAGCCGGTCGCTGGCCACGCCGGCTTCGCTCCACACCTGGGTGGTGTTTTCCAGCACGTTGTCGGCGCGCACCATGCCTTTGGATGCGAACGCCTCGATGCGCTGGTCGTAGCCGAAGCCGCTGCGGCGGCTGTTGGAGATCACGCAGAGCTTGCCCGAGGCGGTTTTCAGCACCGTGCGCGCGGTGTCGACGTCGCCGAGTTCGCCGATCACCGGATCGACCAGGCAACTGCCGGCTGCATACACCTCCACCGGCTCCTCGCCCAGCAGCCAGCGCGCCATGTCGAAATCGTGGATGGCCATGTCCTTGAACAGGCCGCCGGAGATCGCGACGTAGGATGGCGGCGGCGGCGAAGGATCATTCGAGGTGATCTGCAGGCTCTCGATGCTGCCGATGGCGCCGCTGTCCAGGCGCGCCTTCAGCGCCTGGAAATTGGGGTCGAAGCGGCGGTTGAAGGCGAGCAGCATGTTCGCCCCGGCCAGCGCCTTTGCCGCGCCGCGGGCGCGCGCGTAGTTCTGGTCGACCGGCTTTTCGCAGAAGATCGTCTTGCCGGCCGCCGCGGCGCGCAGGCTGTAGTCAAGGTGGGTGTCGGTGGAGCTGGCGATGATCACGCCGCGGATCGACGGATCGGCCAACACCGCCTCCAGCGTGGCCACCGCGGTGTTCCATTCGCCGGCCAGCGCCTGCGCCGAGGCCTCGATCGCGTCGACTACGCCGGCCAGTTCGAGGCGTGGGTGCAGCGCGGCGTTGCGGGCGTGGATGTGGCCGATGCGACCGGCGCCGATGAGTGCGACTTTGTGCATGCTCGTATCTCGTCAGAGTTTGAAGACTTCGCCGTGCTGCGCGGACCATGCGCAGGCCTCGGCCAGGGTCAGCGCGGCGACGCCGTCGGCGTAGCTGGTGAAGGGCTCGGCGCGGCCGTGCACCACCTCGGCGAAATGGTCGATCTGCGCGCGATAAGCATCGCGATAGCGTTCGGCGAACGCCGGCATGATCGGCGCGCCGGTGCTGCCGGCGTCGGTCAGCGTGTGCACGGTATCGCGCTCCACGTTGCCGGCGCGGATCATGCCGGTGGCGCCGAACGCCTCGATGCGTTGGTCGTAGCCGTAGCCGCTGCGGCGGGTGTTGGAGATCACGCACAGCCGCCCGCTGGCGGTCTTCAGCACGCAGCGCGCGGTGTCGACGTCGCCCTGGCGGCCGATCTCCGGGTCCACCAGGCAGCTGGCGGTGGCGTACACCTCGACCGGCTCCTCGCCCATCAGCCAGCGCGCCATGTCCAGGTCGTGGATGGTGAAGTCCTTGAACAGGCCGCCGCTGGTGGGGATGAAGCCGGGCGGCGGCGCGGCCGGGTCGTGGTTGACCAGGTGCAGGGTTTCCAGCTTGCCCACCACGCCGGCGTCCAGCTGCTGCTTGAGGCGCGCGAACTGCGGATCGAAGCGGCGGTTGAAGCCGAGCAGGAAACGCGCGTCGTCGAAGCGCGGTTGCGCGGCAAGCACCTTCTGCAGGTCGAGGTCAATCGGCTTCTCGCAGAACACCGCCTTGCCCGCCCCGACCGCGGCCAGCGCATGGCCCAGGTGCTGGTCGGTGGTGCTGCAGATCAACACGCCGCCGATCGCGGGGTCGGCCAGAACCTGTTCCAGCGAGGCCATGCTGGCGCCGTGCGCGCTGGCGAACCCGGCGGCCTCGGCGCGGGGATCGACCACGTACTTGAGGTGCAGACCGGGCTGCCGGGCCGCATTCGGCCCGTGCACATGGCCCATGCGACCGGCGCCGATCAGGGCAACGTCGATTCTGTCCAAGAGTAAACTCCCCACGCCGTTCGCGTTCAAGAAATGGAACTGATATTCCGTTTCAAAGTGTAATAGAATTTCCAGAAAGTTGCGCAATATTTCATTCGGCGCCCGCGCGGCGCATGTACGAAGGAACCACCATGGTCGAAATGGACGTGCCGCCCACCACCGCAGACGAACTGCGTACCGCCATCCTCGATCGCTACGAATCCCTCAGCAAACGACTGCAGCAGATCGCCCGCTACGTGCTCGACGAGCCGAACGCGGTGGCGCTGGAGACGCTGGCCGTGCTGGCCGAGCGCTGCAACGTGCAGCCGTCGGCGATCGTGCGGTTCGCCAAGTCGTTCGGCTTCGACGGCGCCTCGCAGATGCAGCGGCTGTTCCGCGACGGGCTGCTCTCGGGCAATGCCGCGCTGGGCTACGGCGAGCGCGTGCGCCAGTTCAGCCAGAACGTGGACGGCAAGTCTGTCGGCGACCCGGCCCAGGTGCTGGCCGAGTTCGTCGAAGGCAACGTGCTGGCCCTGCAGAACCTGGGCGACGCCGTGGGCAGCCGGAACCTGGCCGCCGCGGTCAAGCTGATCGGCGAGGCCGACACCGTCTACGTGGCCGGCTTCCGCCGCTCGTTCCCGGTGGCGGCGTACCTGGCCTATTCGCTGCACCAGGTGGACAAGAAGACCGTGTTCATCGACAGCATCGGCGGCATGACCCGGCAGCAGATCCACGCGATCACCAAACGCGACCTGCTGATCGCGGTGAGCTACCACCCGTACGCGGAGGAGGCGGTGCAGCTGATCGAGGCGGCCGCCGAGCAGCACTGCAAGGTGCTGTCGATCAGCGACAGCCTGGTCAGCCCGGTGGCCAAGCCGGCGACCGTGGTGCTGCAGGTGCGCGAGGCGGAGATCCGCAAGTTCCGCTCGCTGTCGGCCTCGATGTGCCTGGCCCAGGCGCTGGTGATCGGCTATGCGTTTGCCAGCAGCGCGCCGAAGCGCAACAGCTCGAAGCTGCCCGCCCGCAAGCCCGTCAAAAAATGAAACGTATGTTGCTTTTTCAAGAAAAATGGAATATATATTACGTGCACTCGGCGCGGTGGGCGCCTGGTACCCGTGAGAGAAGTGCATATGGAAGGGGCGCGGCGTCAGCTTGACCTGATCACCATCGGGCGGTCCTGCATCGATCTGTATGGCGAACAGACCGGGGGGCGGCTCGAGGACATGATGTCGTTCGCCAAGTACGTCGGCGGCAGTCCCACCAACACCGCCATCGGCGCCGCCCGGCTGGGCCTGCGCAGCGGCCTGGTGAGCCGGGTGGGGGCCGATCACTTCGGTCGTTTCATCCGCGAGCAGCTGGTGCGCGAAGGCGTCGCCACCGACGGCCTGGTTACCGACCGCGCGCGGCTGACCGCGCTGGTCTTCCTCGGCATCCGCGATCCGGACACCTTTCCGCTGATCTTCTACCGCGAGAACTGCGCCGACATGGCGCTGTCCGTGGGCGACATCGACATCGACTTGCTGCAGTCCGCCGGCGCGGTGCTGATCAACGGCACGCACCTGTCGCAGCCGAACGTGTTCGAAGCCTCGGTGCATGCCTGCGAGCTCGCCCGCGCGGCGGGGGCGCGGGTGGTGTTCGACATCGACTACCGCCCGGTGCTGTGGGGCCTCACCGGCCGCGACATGGGCGAGAACCGCTTCGTCGCCGACGCCGCCGTCACCGCGCGGCTGCAGCAGGTGCTGCCGCTGTGCGACCTGATCGTGGGCACCGAGGAGGAGATCCACATCCTCGGCGGCAGCACCGACACCGTCGCCGCCTTGCGTGCGATCCGCGGGCAGACCGACGCCCTGCTGGTGTGCAAGCGTGGCGCGCTGGGTTGCTCGGCCTTCCCCAGCGCCATTCCCGACAGCCTCGACGATGGCGTGGTCGGCCGCGGTTTCAAGGTCGAGGTGTTCAACGTGCTCGGCGCCGGCGATGCGTTCATGGCCGGCTTCCTGCGCGGCTGGCTGCGCGACGAACCGCTGGAAACATGCTGCGAGTACGGCAACGCCTGCGGCGCCATCGTGGTCTCGCGCCACGGCTGCGCCCCGGCGATGCCGACCTGGGACGAACTGCAGTGGTTCCTCGGCGACCGTGGGCGGCCGTTCCGCCTGCGCGACGACACGGCACTGGAGGACCTGCACTGGTCGACCACCCGCGTGAACGTGCACGAGGACCTGACCGTGCTGGCGATGGACCATCGCAGCCAGTTCGAGGACCTGTGCCGCGAGAGCGGCGCCGATCCGTCGCGCATCGCCGCGTTCAAGGCACTGGCGCTCAAGGCGGTGGACCGGTTGGCGCAGGGCGACGCTCGCTTCGGCGTGCTGCTGGATGGCCGCTACGGCATGCGCGGGCTGGAGGCCGCGGCGGACCATCCCTACTGGATCGGCCGCCCGATCGAATGGCCCGGGTCGCGCCCGCTGGCGTTCGAGAGTTCCGCCGACGTGGCCACCGAGCTGGCCACCTGGCCGCGCAATCACGTGGTCAAGTGCCTCGCGTTCTATCACCCGGACGATCCGCCGGAACTGTGCGAACGCCAGGAGCGGCAATTGCTCCGGCTGCAGGATGCCTGCCGCAAGACCCGCCACGAACTGTTGGTGGAGATCATCGCCTCGCGCCATGGCACGGTCGACGCGCACACCACTGCGCGCGCGATCCGGCGCCTCTATGATCGGGGCATGAAACCGGACTGGTGGAAGCTCGAACCGGCGGCAGATCTCGCCACCTGGGCGAACATCGAAAGCGCCATCCGCAGCCACGATCCGCACTGCCGCGGCGTGCTGATGCTGGGCCTGCAGGCGCCCAGCGACGAGCTGGTGGCCTCGTTCCGCATCGCCGCGGCCAGTCCCATCGTCAAGGGTTTCGCGGTGGGCCGCACGATCTTCGCCGACGCCGCGGCCCGCTGGCTGGCCGGCAGCATCGACGACGAGGCGGCGATCGCCGACCTGTGCGGGCGTTTCGCCGTGCTGGTGGACGCCTGGCGCGAGGCACGGGCAGCGGCGCAACTTCCACGCGAGGCGGTGTGAGATGGCGACCGTCCGACTCACCGCCGCGCAGGCCACCGTCCGCTGGCTGATGGCGCAATACGTGCTGGTCGACAGCGAGGAGCTGCCGTACTTCGCCGGCGCCTGGGCGATCTTCGGGCACGGCAACGTGGCCGGGCTGGGCGAGGCGCTGCACGCCGCGCACGAGCACTTTCCCACCTGGCGCGCGCACAACGAGCAGGGCATGGCGCATGCGGCGATCGCCTATGCCAAGCAGATGCGCCGCCGCCGCGCGATGGTCTGCACCACCTCGATCGGCCCGGGCGCCACCAACATGGTCACCGCCGCGGCACTGGCCCACGTCAACCGCCTGCCGGTGCTGCTGCTGCCCGGCGACGTGTTCGCCGGCCGCCAGCCCGACCCGGTGCTGCAGCAGGTCGAGGACTTCGCCGACGGCACGGTGTCGGCCAACGATTGTTTCCGCCCGGTGTCGCGCTACTTCGATCGCATCGTGCGGCCCGAACAGATAATGGACGCGCTGCCCAAGGCGCTGGCCACCATGCTCGACCCGGCCACCTGCGGCCCGGCCACGCTCGGCTTTTGCCAGGACGTGCAGGCCGAGGCGTTCGATTATCCCGAGTCGTTCTTCGCGCGCCGGTTGTGGCGCGAGCGCCGGCAGAACGCCGACAGCGGCGAATTCGATGCGCTGGTCGCCGCGCTGAAGGCGGCGAAACACCCGCTGCTGGTCGCCGGCGGCGGCGTGCTCTACAGCGAGGCGGAAGACGCGCTGAAGGCGCTGTCCGAAGCCACCGGCCTCGCCGTGGCCGAGACGCAGGCCGGCAAGGGTGCGCTGGCCTGGAATCATCCCCACGCGCTGGGTTCGATCGGCGTCACCGGTTCCAGCGCGGCCAACGCCGCCGCCGCCCGCGCGGATCTCGTCGTCGGCATCGGCACGCGGCTGGCGGATTTCACCACCGGCTCGCGCAGCCTGTTCGAGCAGGCACAGAAGTTCCAGATCAACGTGCAGCCGTTCGACGCGCACAAGCACGATGCGCTGGCCGTGGTCGGCGATGCGCGCACAGTGCTGCAGGCGTTGAGCGCCGCACTGGCCGGCTGGCGCGCGCCGGCGATCGCCGCCGATGAAATGAAGGCTTG
>NZ_MWIO01000007.1 GCF_004799035.1 Rhodanobacter lindaniclasticus | reverse complement strand
TGAACCTCAGGGGCCGGTGACGGGGAAACGGGGAATGGGGTAACGCCACTCCGCATCACGATCCCGGCTCCATGACAACGATGACTCTTCAAGGCACGACGGGTGGAGCCGCTGCTGCGCGCCCCGTCGATTCCCGGTGCCCGATGCCCGATTCCGCCGCTCATCGGTCCACCTCGCCGAACACCAGGTCATAGGTGCCGATCATGGCCACCACGTCGGCAAGCATGTGGCCGCGCACGACGGTGTCCATGGATGACAGGTGGGCGAAGCCGGGCGCGCGCAGATGCACGCGGAACGGCTTGTTGGCGCCGTCGGAAACCAGATAGCAGCCGAACTCGCCCTTGGGCGCCTCCACCGCGCAGTAGGTTTCGCCGGCCGGCACGCAATAGCCCTCGGTGAACAGCTTGAAGTGGTGGATGAGCGCTTCCATGCTCTCCTTCATCACCTCGCGATGGGGCGGCACGACCTTGTAATCGTTGAGGATCACCGGGCCCGGATTGGCGCGCAGCCATTCCACGCACTGGCGGATGATGCGGTTGGACTGGCGCATCTCCTCCACGCGGCACAGGTAGCGGTCGTAGCAGTCACCGTTGACGCCGACCGGGATGTCGAAATCCACTTCGGCGTACTTCGCATACGGTTGCTTCTTGCGCAGGTCCCATTCCACGCCGGAACCGCGCAGCATCACGCCGGTCATGCTCCACTGCTGGGCGAGCTCCGGCGAGATCACGCCGATGCCGACGGTGCGCTGTTTCCAGATGCGATTGGTGGTGAGCAGCTCCTCGTACTCGTCCACTTTCGACGGGAAGTCCGCGGTGAACGCGTCGAGGAAGTCGAGCATCGAGCCTTCGCGCCAGCTGTTGATGCGCTTGAGGTCGGCACCCTTGTGCCAAGGCGACTCGCGGTACTTCGACATCTGCGCCGGCAGGTCGCGGTAGACGCCGCCGGGACGGTAGTACGTGGCGTGCATGCGCGCGCCCGACACCGCCTCGTAGACGTCCATCAGTTCCTCGCGCTCGCGGAACGCGTACAGCATCACCGCCATCGCGCCCAGGTCGAGGGCGTTCGATCCGATCCACATCAGGTGGTTCAGGATGCGGGTGATCTCGTCGAACATGGTGCGAATGTACTGCGCCCGCTCCGGCGCCTCGACTCCCAGCAGGGTTTCGATGGCGCGCACGTAGGCGTGCTCGTTGCACATCATCGACACGTAATCGAGCCGGTCCATGTAGCCGATCGACTGGTTGAACGGCTTGGACTCGGCCAGCTTCTCGGTACCGCGATGGAGCAGGCCCACGTGCGGGTCGACGCGCACGATGGTTTCGCCGTCCATCTCCATGATCAGGCGCAGCACGCCGTGCGCAGCAGGATGCTGCGGGCCGAAGTTCATCGTGTAGTTGCGGATTTCCTGGGCCATCTCAGTTCTCCCGCCACTTGTCGGCGGCTTCAGCCCGGGCCTGCAACAGGTCGGCGTCGTCACGGATCGTGCGCGGCACCAGCACGCGCGGCTCGATCGACACGGGTTCGTAGATCACCCGCTTCTGCTCCGGGTCGTAGCGCACCTCGACATTGCCGATCAGCGGGAAATCCTTGCGGAACGGATGGCCGACGAAACCGTAGTCGGTGAGGATGCGGCGCAGGTCCGGATGCCCTTCGAAAATGATGCCGAACAGGTCGAACGCCTCGCGCTCGAACCAGTTCACGCCGGGCCATACCGGGGTCAGCGAAGGCACTACCGGCAGAGTGTCGTCCTCGCAAAACACACGCAGGCGCAGGCGACGGTTGTGCTCGATCGACAACAACTGAACCACTGCGGCGAAGCGGCGCGGCTGGCTGTCGCCGCTGGGCCGCTCGGCCCAGCTGAAGCGGCCCAGCGCCTGCCCCTCGACGCCGCGCGAGAAACCCGATCCGCTGACCGTGGTGGTGTCCCACTCGACCTGGCCATAACCCAGGTAGTCGATGCCGCACAGGTCGATCAGCTCGCTGAAGCGGAACGCCGGCTCGTCACGCAGCGCGGTCGCCACCGCAACCAGGTCCGCGCCGGCCAGGTCGGCGGTGATCTCGTTGCGCTCGGTGCTGACTTCAAGCGTGTCGCCGAAGCGCGCAACCAGCTGGTCAGCCAGCGACTTCGCGGAGGTATCGGACATGTCGGGCCTCACGGACGCGCGATGGTGCTGGTGCGACGGATCTTCTTCTGCAACTGCAGGATGCCGTGGATCAACGCTTCGGCCGTGGGCGGGCAGCCCGGCACGTAGATGTCCACCGGCACGATGCGGTCGCAACCACGCACCACGGAATAGGAGTAATGGTAGTAACCGCCGCCGTTGGCACAGCTGCCCATCGAGATGACCCACTTCGGCTCGGGCATCTGGTCGTAGACCTTGCGCAGCGCCGGCGCCATCTTGTTGACCAGGGTGCCGGCCACGATCATCACGTCGGACTGGCGCGGGCTGGGGCGGAAGATCACGCCATAGCGGTCGAGGTCGAGTCGCGCCACGCCGGCATGCATCATCTCCACCGCGCAGCAGGCCAGACCGAACGTCACCGGCCACATCGAACCGGTACGCGCCCAGTTCATCAGCGCGTCGATACTGGTGGTGGCGAAGCCACGCTGCACGACGGGGTTGTCGCCGGCCGGACGCAGGATATCGTCGACCAGGTTCAGCGGCTCGGGGTTGTGCATCACCCGGCTGATGGAATCGATCACTCCCATTCGAGCGCTCCCTTCTTCCACACGTAGGCAAAGCCGATCACCAGCAACAGCAGGAACAGCCCCATCTCGATCAACGCGATCAGGCCGATCTGCTTGAACACCACCGCCCACGGAAACAGGAAGGCGATTTCCAGATCGAAGATGATGAACAGGATGGCGAGCAGGTAATAGCGCACGTCGAAGCGCATGCGCGCGTCCTCGAATGCCTCGAAGCCGCATTCGTAGGGGGCGAGCTTCTCTGCCTCGGGACGACGGGGTCCGGCGAGCAGCCCGACCACCAGCAACACCGCGCCAAGACCGACGGCGACGGCGATGAACAACAGGACGGGCCAGTATTCGGCGAGCACGATGCAACCTACCTCCGCGCCGCTCAGGCGCATCAGTGACCGATGGGAACTTGGATCAAGCGCTCACGGTCCGACGACTCCAGTTCGGTGAATCGGCGTGGCCTGGGCCCCCGACTACGCCAGCGGATCGAAGCCACCGGCGCCCGATGTTTCGCAAAACGTGTTTGCGAATCCATGCATTGTATCAGTGCGATTGGGTACAACAAGCCTTGACGGCTGCTGCTTTGCGAACTAACGCCCACCCGCGCAACGCGGGTGGCCGGCGAGGTCACATGGTCTGCGTGGGGCGCTCGGAATTGAGCGTGCCGGCGAGGATGTTCTCGATGCGGCTGCGGGCAGCCTCGGCGTCGCTGGATTCGTTGAAATGGATGCCGATGCCGGCGGTGCGATTGCCCTGCGCGCCGACCGGACTGATCCACACCACCTTGCCCACCACCGACAGGCGTTCGGTCTCGTCGGCCAGGGTCACCAGCAGCACCACCTCGTCGCCCAGGGCATACGACTGCGCCGTCGGCGCGAACAGGCCGCCGTGCTTGAGGAACGGCATGTACGCGTTGTACAGCGACGCCGCGTCCTTGATCTTCAGCGAGATGATGCCTTGCCGGCCAGCCATCGGTTTCATGCCACGCTCCCCGCCGGGCCTGCACCCCGGTCAACGGCGTCGATCTTAGCAGGTCGGCGCCGCGCGTCAGGCACTGCCGCGCGTCACGGCCCGGCCGTTTCACCGGCGAGCAGCGACTGCCGCTCGTTGACCAGGTTGCCCCAGGTGGCCGGCGGCACCCAGCCGGCCACCCACGCCGGCACGGCAGCGGCGGCCATCGGCCGCGAGATCGAGAAGCCCTGCAACTGGTGGCATCCCAGCGAGGCAAGCAGGTCGCCCTGCACCGGCGTCTCCACGCCTTCGGCGATCACCGCCTTGGCCAGCATGCGCGCGGTGGTGATCACGCCGGCGGCGATGGCCATGTTGCGGTCGTCATGCAGGATGTCGCGCACGAAACTCTGGTCGAGCTTGATGTGCTCGATGTCGAGCTGCTGGATGTGGCTCAGCGACGCCGAGCCCGTGCCGAAGTCGTCCAGCCCCACGCGGATGCCGCGCCGCCGGCATTCCTCGATGACCACCTTGGCGCGCGCGTGGTCCATGCTTGGCCCGGTCTCGGTGATCTCGATGCCGAAACCGACGTCCATCACGTCCGGATAGGCATCCAGCACGGCATCGATGTCGGCGAAGAACGCCGGGTGCAGCAGGTGCCGGGTACTGATGTTGACCGAGACCGGGATCGGCACGCCGGCGCGCAGCCAGGCCTGGCAGCAGCGCAGCGCTTCGTCCAGCACGTAGCGCCCGATCGGCCGCGCCAGCTGCGGGTCGTCCAGCACGTGCATGAAGTTGGCCGGGACGATCAGCTCCTGCTCCCGATCGTTGAGCCGCAGCAGGGCCTCCATCCCGGCCACGCCGTTGAGCCCGGGCAGGCCGTCGATGTAGACGATCGGCTGGAACAGCAGCAGCAGTCGCGAGTGCTGCAGGGCCTGGGCGATCCGTTCGCGCATGGCCTGCAGGCGCACCTGCTCCAGCTCCATCGCCGGCGCGTACAGCGAGCCGCGATCCTTGCCCGCCTCCTTCGCCTCGTACATCGCCATGTCGGCGTGGCGGACCAGCCCCTCGGCGTTGGAGCCGTCGATCGGAAACAGGGTCCAGCCGATGCTTGCCGACAGGAACAACTGCTCCTCGTCCAGGTTGAACGGCACCCGCAGCGCCTGCAGGATGCAGCGGCTGATCACGTCCAGCTGCTCGCGGCTGTCCAGGCCGGGAATCAGCAGCGCGAATTCGTCGCCGCCCAAGCGGGCCAGCACGTCGGTGTCGCGCAGCATGCCGCGGATGCGCGAAGAGGCTTCCGCCAGCACGCGGTCGCCCCCGCTGTGGCCGGCGGTGTCGTTGATGCTCTTGAACCGGTCCAGGTCCAGGATGCCCACCGCGAGCAACGAATCGTCGGCAGCGGCCTGCAAGCGCGCCTGTTCCAGCAGCTCGAACAGCAGTCGCCGGTTGGGCAGGCCGGTGACCACGTCGTAGAACGCCAGGCGTTCGACGCGTGCCTCATGCAGCTTCCGTTCGGTGATGTCGTGCTGTTGCCAGATACGCCCCTGCGCCACGCCGTCGATGCGGATCGGCATGAAGTCGCGCAGCAGTACGCGCCCGTCGGCCAGTTGCACCTCCTCCCCGCGCAATTCCTCGTTGTGCGCCACGATGGCGGCGATGCGGGCGAGTTCGCGTTCCGGCTCCCGGTAGACCGGGCCGATGCGCTCGTACAGTGCAGCGGATGGCAGGCCCTCCAGTTCGGCCGGCGACTCGGTCAGGCCGAACAGGGTGCAGAACGCCTCGTTGGCGAATTTCACCTGGCCGTTCTCGCCCATCACCAGCACGCCGGAATGCTGGTTGGAAAGGATGGTGCGCACATGCTGCAGGTTGAAGCGCAGGTCGCGTTCGGCAAGCAGGCGCGCCGCCTGGGCCCGCTGCATCTGCATGCCCAGGCCAAGCTCGACCGCCATCTCCATGAATACCTGCGTCTCCACCGGCGTGAACGCATCGACCTGACTGGCGCCGATCACGAACACGCCCACCACCGCGTCCTCCACGCGCAGCGGCAAAGCCAGCACCGCGCCGACCTCCGACGGACCCTGCAGCGGCCATTCCGGCGCCATGCCCGTGGCGTACTGGCGAACGCAGGGTTCACCGCCGCGCAAGGTGCCGATCGCGGCATCACCGGCATGCCGTGGATCGTCGAGGGCCACGCAGTCCCCGGGTACCGCCGCACCGCCCAGGCCGGACTGCGCGTGCAGGCGCAAGGTGGTGGCTGCATCCTCGGCAAGCAGGCCAATCCACGCGAACCGGTAACCGCCCACGCGGCAGGCCACGTCGCTGCTGTCGGTCAGCAGCACGGTTTCGTCGGGGCTGCGGGTGACCACCTTGATCATCTCGCTGAGCAGGCGCAAGGCGCGCCGCTGACGGGCCTCCTGCTGCACCGAGCGCTGCAACAGATGGCGTTGCGATTGCGCCTCCAGGCCCAAGCCGATGCTGGCGGCGGCCTGCTGCAGCAATTCGGTCAAGCGCGTCGAAAAATACGCGGGGTCGGACGCGCGGATCACCAGCCCGGCGCGCACTTCGCCGAACACCATCACCGGGATCGCCATCGCGGCGACCACGTCATGGCGCTCGTAGGCTGCGCGCAATCGCTCAAGGCCCGGCACGTGGCGCAGGTCGGGCTCGATTTGCGGCACGCCGCGCCAGAACGAGGGCCGTACCAGCGACAGTGGAGTCTGCTCGGGGTAGATGTCCTGCATGTCCGCAGCCACCGTCACCGGCGCCAGTCGCTGGAACCAGCCGGCCGCGTGGTCGGCTTCGCCGATCATCACCAGCATCGCGCCCAGACGCCGCTGCAGCACCTCGATGATGGCGTCGTAGAGTTCCGGGGGTTCCACCGCGCGAACCAGCAGCTGGCCGATCTCGGACAGCGCCGCGTAGTAGCTCTCGCTGGATGCAGCCGTGGCCTCCGTGTTGACCCGCATCGCGTCCGCTTCCCCGAGTGTGTTCCCGTCCCGCCGCGCCCCGAGGCGCCTGGCTCCGGGCCTGCCCGTGCAGGCCTCCCAAGGGCAACCTAGCCGGGTCGATCCTGGGGTGCAACACCGGGGAAGGACGCCGGCTCTGCCACGTCCATCCGGCACCATCCCCAGTGATCGAAGATCCACGGTGTGCGCAGATCCAGCCACAACCGGACGAAGCACGGCTGGGCGCGCCCAGCCGCGGGGAGCGGCATGTGCAGCGCACCATCCGCGCCACGCCGCAGCGGTGCCCGTCGCCAGGTCCAGCGCTGCGTCGCCGCCGGACTCACCACGTCCAGTCGCAGCCACGGACCCAGCCAGCGCGGCGGACGCCACGGCAAGGCGGTCGGCACCGAGGGCGAAGGGTCGTCCGGCTCGAGGAAGGTCTCCTCGCGCTCCGCCAGCCGGCGCAGGCGCCGGCCGCTCAGCGCCAGCTGACTGCGATGTGCCTGCAATGCCGCCCGTTTGCCGGCGAGTTGGGCTGGCGTGGGGGAAATGGGTCGGGAACGGCGATCCGCCGCGTGACCGTGCACCAGGTAGGCAAGCAGTTCCGGCGGGGCCGCGTGGCCGACCAGCGCCAGCCGGACCAGCACGTGCGCCGCACTGTGGTCGGGGTGGCGATCGTGCAGCGAGGGCACCGCGAGCAGGTCGGGGCTGAAGCGGTCGATCGCGTCGCGAACGGCGTCGACCGCCAAGCCGGTGTCTCGCAACAACAGCTCGGTGACGCCGAGGTCGGGCCAATCCAGCGTTTGCAGGGCATTCGGCGCGATGCCGAGGGTGGCCAGCGCCTGCTGCAGCTCCGCCGCGCGGCGCCGCGCCCAACGGCGCCGATCCTCCGCGCCGATGCGCCAGCGGCGCTCCAGCACCCGCTGCGGCCACGGGTTGTTGCCGCCGGCGGTGAGCAGCAGGATGCGCACCTCGCCCCCGGCCGCCAGTACCTGCTGCAGCAGCAGGCCGGTGGCCAGGGTTTCGTCATCCGGATGGGGCGCCACCACCAGCAAGCGGGTGCGCGCGGTAAATTCCGGCCAGCCGTCGACCGGCGCGCCGGTCATCAGCGCCATCGCGACAACAGCTCCAGCAGCAGCAGATCCGGCCGCAGCGGACCGCGCAGGCCGTCCCGTGTGCGGTTGCTGGCGTCATGCCAGTCGCCCAGCGCGGTCGCATCCAGCGCGCTGCCCAGCGGCGGGCGGTCACCCAGCGAGCGGGCACGCAACTCGTCGGCGGCCGCCTGCGCGGCAAACCACAGCCGCTGCGCCGGTTCGTCGTCCAGCCAGCGCTTGGCCACCTCGGTTGCCTGACCGCGCCCACCGGCCAGTGCCGCCAGATCGCGGCGGACTTCCGTGCGCTGTTCCAGCGCCCCCTGCCGCGCCCACTGCATGGCCAGTCCGGGGTTGCCGCCGGACGCGGTCAACGCGGCCCGGCCATCGGCAACGCCTTCGCGCTGCAACCACGCCAGCGCCAGAGCCGGTTCGGGCAGGTGGAACTCGATCCGCTGGCAACGGCTGCGGATCGTCGCCGGCAGCCGCCACGGCGCATCGGCCAGCAGGATCAGCATGGTTTGCGCCGCCGGCTCCTCCAGCGTCTTCAGCAAGGCATTGGCCGCGGCGGCATTCATCGCGTCGGCGGGATCGATGGTGACCACCTGCCAGCCGCCGAGCTGGCTGCGCAGGGCCAGGCGGGCGGACAGCTCGCGGATCTGGTCGACCACGATTTCCGTCCGCGGCGTGCCATCCCGGCGCAAGCCGAAGGTCAGCTCCACCCGATCCGGATGCGAGCCGGCCGCGGTCAGCTGGCAACCCCGGCAATGCCCGCAGGCCTCGCCGCGCACCGGCTCGGTGCACAGCAGGCCGCGCACGAAGCGTTGCGCGAACTGACGCTTGCCCAGGCCGGGGGCGCCGCACAGCAGCAGGGCATGCGCCAGCGCGCCGCGCTCGCGACGGGCCTGCAGCCGCGACCAATGTTCTTCATGCCATGGCATGGCGCTCATCGGGCCGACCTCTCCAGCCATTCGATCAAGGCACGCGTGGCCGCCTGCAGCACCTGTTCGGGAGCCTGGCTGGCATCGATGACGCGGAAGCGGCCCGGTTCCTGCGCGGCGCGGGCGCGGTAGCTGGCGCGAACCCGCTCGAAGAACGCATCCGCCTCGGACTCGATGCGGTCGGCCTCGCCGCGACCGGCAGCACGCGCCCGCCCGGCCGCAACCGGCAGGTCGAGCAGCAGGGTGAGATCGGGCTTCACGCCGTCGCAGGCCCAGCGCTCCAGTTCCTCGATGCGCGCGACGGGCTGGCCGCGCCCGCCGCCCTGGTAGGCGTAACTCGCATCGGCAAAGCGGTCGCACACCACCCACTGCCCCGCGGCCAGCGCGGGCTCGATCACCTCGCGCACCAGCTGCGCGCGGGAGGCGAACATCAACAGCAATTCGGTTTCCGCCGCCAGCCCGGCCAGCGCCGGGTCCAGCACGATCGCACGCACCGCCTCGCCCACCGGCGTGCCGCCCGGCTCGCGCGCCTGCACCACCGACAAGCCGCGCTGGCGCAGGCAGTCCAGCACGCCGGCCAGCAAGGTGCTCTTGCCGGCGCCCTCGCCGCCTTCGAGGCTGATGAACCTGCCGCGCGCGGGATTCATCGGCAACGCTTCCGCTGGTAACAATCGACGTTGCGATTGTGTTCGGCCAGGGTGCTGGAGAACACGTGGCTGCCGTCGCCTCGCGCAACGAAATACAGCGCGTCGCCCACGGCGGGATGCAAGGCGGCCTCGATCGCCGGCTTGCCCGGCAAGGCGATCGGCGTGGGCGGCAGGCCGGGCCGGGTGTAGGTGTTGTAGGGCGTGTCCGCGGTCAGATCGCTCCTGCGGATATTGCCGTCGTAACGCGCGCCCATGCCGTAGATCACGCTGGGGTCGGTCTGCAGCAGCATGTGGTTTTCCAGGCGCCGGACGAACACCCCGGCAATTTTCGCACGCTCGTCGGCACGCCCGGTTTCCTTCTCCACGATCGAGGCCAGGATCAGCGCCTGATACGGGTCGGCCAGCGGCAGGTCCGGCGCGCGCCCGGGCCACAGTGCCGCCAGCGTGCGCTCCATCGCCGCATGGGCGCGACGCAGGATGTCCAGCTCGCTGTCGCCCTTCACGTAGGCATAGGTCTCGGGCAGGAAACGTCCTTCCGGTGCCTCGCCACCGGCGCCGATGCGCTGCATGATTGACGCGTCGTGGAGGCCGCTGGTGTCGTGCTGCAGCACGTCGGCCTGCGTCAGCGCGTGACGCAGCTCGGCGAACGTCCAGCCGTCGACGATGGTGAAATTGCGCTGCAGGACCCTGCCGGCCGCCATGTCGGCCAGCAACTGGCGCGGCGTGATGCCGGGGGCGAGTGCGTATTCCCCCGCGTGCAGCTTGCCGGCCACGTGCATCTGCTCGGCCAGCAGTCGCCAGTACCACGGACTGGCCGTGGTCAGGCCCTGTCGCCGCAACTCGGCGACGATGCCCTTGAAGCTGGTGCCGCGGCCGACATCGATGCTTTGCTGTTGCGGCGACACCTTCAACGCGCCCGTGCTGAAACGCTGATAGTCGTTCCAGCCCACCGCCAGCGCTGCCGCAAGCGCCAGCACCACCACCAGCAGCAAGCCGCGCAGCCACGCTCTCCCGCGCATCGATCGAAAACTCATCCGCCCTGCTCCATCGAAAATCCCAGATCGCGCCAATGCTGCTGCAGCCGGCGCGCCACCGCGCCGGGTGCCCAGGTCCACCGCTCCAGCGACTGTACCGGCACGATGCCGCGCACGCTCGAACTCAGGAACAGCTCGCTGGCCCCGGCGAGCGTATCCAGAGGGATCTCGGCCACGCGTACCGACGTCGCTTCCAGCACCTCGGCCCGCGCGACCCCGGCGATGCCGCAGCGATCCACCGCCGGCGTCAGCAACTCGCCGTCGATCACCGCGAACAGGTTGGCCATGGTCGCCGAAATCACATGGCCGTGGCCATCGCAGAGCACGCCCTCGGCGATCGCCGGATCGTTCCACTCGGCGCGTGCCAGCACCTGCTCCAGCCGATTCAGATGCTTGATGCCGGCCAGCCGTGGCTGCTCGGCCAGGCGCAGCCGGCACAGCCGCATGCGCACGCCGTGGATGGCCGCCTCTCCCACCGGCGGCGGCGGGAACGCGGCCACCACGCGGGTGGGTCGCGGCGTTGCCGGCGGCGCATAACCGCGCTCGCCGATGCCGCGCGTCACGGTGATACGCACCACCGCATGCGCCATGTCTGCCCGGACCTGCTGCGTTTCGTGCCAGAGCTGGTCCGGGTCGGGTGCGGGAATCAGCAGGCGCTCGCAACCGGCCGTCAGCCGCTGCATGTGCCGCGCCCACAGCGGCGCGCGCGTGCCGACCAGGCGGATGCTCTCGAACAGGCCGTCGCCGTAACCGAAGCCGCGATCGAGCACACTGACCCGCTCCGCGGCCACGCCGTCGACCAGCAGCCGCGCCGTCATCAGCCCGGCGCCCCGAGCGCACGCAGCAGTCCGCGGGCCTTGGCGCGGGTCTCGTCCAGCTCGGCGGCAGCTTCCGAATCGGCGACGATGCCCGCACCGGCGCGCAGGCTCACGCGGTCACCGGTCAGGGCCAAGGTGCGAATCAGGATGTTCAAGTCGAGGTCGCCATTGCAGTCCAGGTAACCGAGCGCGCCGGTATAGGCGCCGCGCGGCGTGCGCTCCAGCGCTGCAATGATCTCCATGCAGCGCACCTTGGGGCAGCCGGTGATGGTGCCGCCGGGAAAGGTGGCGGCGATCACCTCGCCCGGCGTCACGCCGGCGCGCAGCCGTCCGCGTACATTGGAGACGATGTGGTGAACATGGGCGTAACTCTCCACCACCATCAGCTCGTCGACCTCGACCGTACCCGGCACGCAGACGCGGCCAAGGTCGTTGCGTTCCAGGTCGAGCAGCATGACGTGCTCGGCGCGCTCCTTCGGATGGGCGCTCAATTCGCGGATGCGCGCATGCTCATCGTCGCCACTCAGCCGTGGGCGCGTGCCGGCGATCGGACGCGTCTGCGCCACGCCACCGCGCACTTCCACCAGGCGCTCGGGCGAGGAGCTCAGCACCGACCAGCCCGGCTGCTGCAGCAGGCCGGCGAACGGTGCGGGGTTGGCCCGGCGCAAGGCGTCGTAAAGCGCAGCCGGTTCGGGAGGCTCCGCGTAGCGGGCGCTCCAGCCGCGCGACAGGTTCACCTGGAACGTGTCGCCGGCCCGCAGGTGTTCGTGAATGCGCTGCACACCATCGAGGAAGTCGCCGGGCGGATCCTCCTCGATGCATTCGAGCGCCGGCAACCGCGGCCACGCCGCCGGCAACGCAAGATCGGCTTCGAGCCGGTCCAGCAGCGGTTCGCGGCCAGGTTCGGCAACCAGCCAGGTGCACTCATGCAAGTGGTCGACGATGATCGCCGCCGGGCAGCGCACGGCCAGCGCCACCGGCAGCGTGGAGCTGGTCGGCAACTTCAGTCGGGGTTCGATCTCGCCGGCCAGCTCGTAGCTCAGCAGCAGGACCCAGCCGCCGTGGAACGGCAGCTCGTCGGCACTGGCCGGGTGCCGCCCGGCAAGCCACGCCTTGTCCAGTGCATCGAGAAAGCGACCCGACTGCATGCGGCCGTCGCCGTCGCGCAACACACCATCGGCAGCCAGTTCCAGCCGCTCGCCGGGAAACGCGAACAGGATGTCGTAACGCGATTGGGCGCTGCCGTGCACCACGCTCTGCAACAGACAGGGATAGCGCTGCGACAGCGCTGCCGCCGGCGCGAGCAGATCGCGCCGGCCCTCCAGCCGGCGCCGATGGCAAGCCATGCCCGCGTCGGTCAAACGCGACGGAACGCCAGGGTGCCGTTGGTGCCGCCGAAACCGAACGAGTTGGACAGCACCACCTCGAGTTTCGCCTCGCGCGCGGTGTTGGCCACGAAATCGAGATCGCAGCCTTCGCCCGGTTCGTCCAGGTTGATCGTGGGCGGCAGCACCTGGTCGCGCAGCGCCAGCACGCTGAAGATCGCCTCGACGCCGCCCGCCGCGCCCAGCAGATGGCCGGTGGTGGACTTGGTCGAACTCATCGCCAGCTTGTAGGCGTGATCGCCGAATACCTTCTTCGCCGCCATCACCTCGCCGAGGTCGCCCAGCGGCGTGGAGGTGCCGTGGGCGTTGACGTACTGCACGTCGGACGGATTGAGGCCGGCGTCGTTCAACGCGGTCTGGATGCAGCGCGCCGCGCCTTCGCCGCCTTCGCTGGGCGCGGTCATGTGGTAGGCGTCACCGCTCATGCCGAAGCCGACCAGCTCGGCATAGATGCGCGCGCCGCGCGCCTTGGCATGCTCGTACTCCTCCAGCATCACCACGCCGGCGCCGTCGGACAGCACGAAGCCGTCGCGGTCCTTGTCCCACGGTCGGCTGGCCTTGGTCGGCTCGTCGTTGCGGGTGGACATCGCCTTGGCCGAGCAGAAGCCGGCCATCGCGGTACCGGTGGTGGCAAACTCGGCGCCGCCGGCAATCATCGCGTCCGCATCACCGTACTGGATCATGCGTGCGGCCAGGCCGATGTTGTGCGCGCCGGTGGTGCACGCGGTGACGCAGGCAATGTTGGGACCCTTCAGGCCGAACATGATCGAAAGCTGGCCCGAGACCATGTTGATGATCGAGCTGGGCACGTAGAACGGCGACACGCGGCGCGGCCCCTTGGCGGCCAGCTCCAGCGTGGTGGCTTCGATCGTGTACAGGCCGCCGATGCCGGCGCCGACCGCCACGCCCACGCGCGGCGCGTTGGTCTCGGTGATCTCCAGGCCCGAATCGCGCAGCGCCTGGGTGCCCGCCGCCACGCCGTAGTGGATGAACGGGTCCATCTTCTTGACGTCCTTGAGCGGCATCCATTCGGCCGGGTCGAAACCGCTGACCTGACCTGCGATGCGCGTCGAGTAGGCCGAGGTGTCGAAGTGGACGACCGGCCCGATGCCGCTCTCGCCCTTGACCACCCGATCCCACGCGCTGGCGATGTCGTTGCCGACCGGCGAGATGATGCCCATGCCGGTCACTACTACTCGACGCTTGCTCATGCCTGTTCCTTACGTTATTCCCGGGAAGCCGCCGCCGACCGATGGCCGGTGCGGCAAATTCCGGGTACGTCGTCCGCTGCACCCGACGATGCGCCATGCACCATACGGGTTCGGACGTTGCGAAATTCAGAAACGAAAACTGCGCCATTCAGGCGCAGCATTCGATACCGCTGCCCATCCTTGCCGGCTCGCACGCGGCGCACCAGGCGGGATGGACATGCCTCCGGAACCGATCAGTCCTTGGAGTGGGCCTTGATGTAGTCGACGGCCTGCTGCACGGTGGTGATCTTCTCGGCGTCTTCGTCGGGAATCTCGGTCTCGAACTCTTCCTCGAGCGCCATCACCAGCTCCACCGTATCCAGCGAGTCCGCGCCCAGATCATCCACGAACGAAGCGTTCGCCGTGACTTCATCTTCCTTCACGCCCAACTGCTCGACGACGATTTTCTTGACGCGTTCTTCGATGGTGCTCATGTTGCCCATACCTCTCAAGGGGTGATTGTTTGTCGGTACCGGTCCGACTGCATGGCTCAAGACCGGCGGCATTGTAGTGGCTAAGCGCCAGTGCTGCCACGATTCGCCGGCGATGGCTGGCCACGGCTGCCGTTGACCGACGCGAAAGCGCAATTGTCGCCTAAAAAGAGGCCGCTGGCGACAACTCCGTGCGCCGGCCTCACGGCATGTACATCCCGCCGTTGACGTGCAGGGTCTCGCCGGTGATGTAGGAAGCCGCTGGCGAAGCCAGGAATCCCACCGCCTTGGCGATGTCGCCGGCCTCGCCCAGGCGGCCGAGCGCAATCTGGCCGAGCAGTCCGTGGCGGGTTTCTTCCGGCAGCGCGCGGGTCATGTCGGTATCGATGAAACCGGGCGCCACCACGTTGACCGTGATGCCGCGCGTGCCGATCTCGCGCGCCAGCGACTTGGAGAACGCGATGATGCCGGCCTTGGCCGCGGCGTAATTCGCCTGGCCGGGGTTGCCGGTGAGCCCGATCACCGAGGCGATCGAGATGATGCGGCCCTTCTTCGCCTTCATCATGCCGCGCATCACCGCCTTGGAGGTGCGGTAGACCGAGGTGAGATTGGTGTCGATGATCGCCTGCCAGTCCTCGTCCTTCATCCGCATCAACAACTGGTCGCGGGTGATGCCGGCGTTGTTGACCAGGATCGAGACCGGGCCGAATTCCTTCGCGATGGCGTCGACCAGTGCCTCGACCGCCGCGCCGTCGGTGACGTTCAACACGCGGCCGTGGCCACCGTGCGCCGCCAGCCGTTCGCCGATAGCGGCAGCGCCGCTCTCGCTGGTGGCGGTACCGATCACGGTGGCGCCCATCGACGCCAGCTCGTCCGCGATGGCCGCGCCGATACCACGACTGGCGCCGGTGACCAGCGCGATTTCACCTTGCAGTGGATTGCTCATTGTCGGGTGTTCCTTCGGGGGATCGGAAAACGGAAAACTCACGCCCACTCGGCGCGGGCGGCATCCAGCTGGGCGGGATCGCCGAGCGGACGCGCCTCGACGCTCTTGTCGATGCGCTTGATCAGTCCGGCCAGCACCTTGCCCGGGCCGCACTCGGCGATGCGCGTGGCGCCGCCGGCCGCCAAGGCCTGCACGCATTCGGTCCAGCGCACCGGCAGGTACAACTGGCGCTGCAAGGCGCCGCGGATCTCCTCGACCGTACCGTAGCTGCGCGCCTCGGCATTCTGGATCACCGGCACGCGCGGAAGCTGCCAGTCGATCGCGGCCATCCGCTCGCCCAGCCGGTCGGCCGCGTCACGCATCAACGCGCAATGCGACGGCACCGACACGGCCAGCTTGATCGCCTTCTTCACGCCCAGTTCGGCAAGCCTGGCCAGCGCACGATCGACCGCCTCGGTGTTGCCGGCGATCACCAGTTGTCCCGGTGAATTGAAATTGGCCGGTGACACGACCTGCCCTTGCGCCACCTCTTCGCATACGGCCGCAATCTGCGCATCGTCGCCGCCGAGGATGGCCGCCATCGCGCCCACGCCGGCCGGTACCGCGTCCTGCATCAGGCGCCCGCGCTCGGCCACCAGGGCGGCCGCGTCGTGCAGCGACAGCGAACCGGCGCAGACCAGCGCGCTGTATTCGCCCAGGCTGTGCCCCGCAAGCTGCGCCGGCTGCGCACCGCCGAGCTTCTGCCACACGCGCCACGTCGCCACGCTGGCGGCCAGCAGTGCCGGCTGGGTGTGCTCGGTGCGGTTGAGCTGTTCCTCCGGCCCTTGCATGGCGAGGTTCCACAGATCGACGCCAGCGCCCTGCGAAGCTTCCCCGAATGTCGACTGCACCTCGGCGTGCGCGGCGGCCAGTTCGGCCAGCATGCCGACCGACTGCGAGCCCTGACCGGGGAAAACGAAAGCCAGCGAAGCGGAAGTGGAACTCATGGAGGCGGAAATCCCGTCGACGAAAACCGCCATGGTGCCAGCATCGACGCCCATACGCAGCTGTATTCCGCATTTTCCGGGACGCAAAACACGATGCCGCCCGGGCGGGCGGCATCGTGAAGAACCCGGCGGAACCGTGAAGGCTCAGTAGCGCAGCAGCGCCGACGCCCAGGTGAAACCGCCACCGAACGCTTCCAGCAGCAGGTTCTGGCCCCGCTGCACCTTGCCCGAGCGCACCGCGTAATCGAGCGCGAGCGGTACCGAACCCGAGGACGTGTTCGCATGCTTGTCGACCGTCACGATGACCCGGTCCATCGACATGTTCAGCCGCTTGGCGGTCGCCTCGATGATGCGCAGGTTGGCCTGGTGCGGGATCAGCCAGTCGATGTCCGACTCCTGCATGCCGGCCGCTTCGAGGGTCTCGCCGACCAGTGCGTCCAGCGTCTTCACCGCGACCTTGAACACCTCGCGCCCGGACATGCGGATGCGCACGCCGTGATTGGGCTCGTCGCTGAAGCCGACCGACACGCCTACCGGGTTGTACAGCAGGTGCTTGTAGCCGCCGTCGGCGTGCAGGCAGGTGGCATAGATGCCCGGCTCGCTGGAGGCCTCCAGCACCACGGCGCCGGCGCCGTCGCCGAACAGCACGCAGGTTTCGCGCTCCGACCAGTCGACCATCCGGGTCAGCGTCTCGGCGCCGACCACCAGCACCTTCTTCGACTGTCCGCTGCGGATGAACTTGTCGGCCACGCCCATCGCGTAGACGAAGCCCGAGCACGCCGCATTCACGTCGAACGCCGCGCAACCGTTGGCGCCGAGACGATGCTGCAGCAGACAGGCGGTGGACGGAAAGATGAGATCCGGCGTGGTGGTGCCGAGCACGATCAGGTCGAGTTCGGATGCCTTGACGCCTGCGGCTTCGAGCGCATTCTGCGCCGCCCGGAAGGACAGGTCGCCGGTGGTCTCGCCATCGGCGGCAATGTGCCGCTGGCGGATGCCGGTGCGGGTGCGGATCCATTCGTCACTGGTGTCGACGATCTTTTCCAGATCGGCATTGGTGACGATGCGCTCGGGCAAGGCGCTGCCGGTGGCGACGAGGCGGGAATAAATCTGGGTCATTCAACTTTCCATCGGCAAGGACTGCAGGATCGACCGGCCGGCCGACGCCGTACGTTACGTGTCCGGGTGGCGGAACGCAAAAACGGCGCGTCGCCGCGCCGTCCCGGTTGATCGCCCGGCGGGACCCCGCGGGGTCCCGGCAACCCGGTCAATCCTCGACCGACACCGCGGCCTTGGCCTGGATCACCTTCTTGCCACGGTAGTAGCCGTCCTTGGTGACGTGGTGGCGCAGATGCACCTCGCCGCTGGTCGGATCGGTGGAAAGCTGCACGGTGCTCAGCTTGTCGTGGGCACGACGCATGCCGCGGGTGGACGGGGTACGGCGGCTCTTGGCAACAGCCATGGTAGTTCTCCAACTGAAACGTGGTGAAATGAAACGGGATGATCGTTGATCGAACGGCCCGGATCAGGCGAGCCGGGACGACGTTATTTCTTCAGCTCGCGCAATACCGCGAACGGATTCTCCGAGCGTTCCGATTCGGCATGATCCTGCGCCGGGTCGGGGCTTGTCACTTCGTCGGGCAACCGGCTGTCCGGATTGACCGGGACCAGCGGCAGCGCCAACAGCAATTCGTCCTCTATCACATCCGCCGGTCGCAGGCGGCCATCCTCGGCCACCAGCAGCGGCTCGCAATCGGGCGGCAACCCCGCCTCGTCGCGCTCCTGGCTGATCAGCCCCAGCCGCGTCTGCACCGCAACCGGCAGCACGAACGGTTCCAGCGAACGCTGACAGATCAACGTCAGCGGCGCGCTGGCGCGGACATCCACGTAGCTGGTGCCGAGGTCGTCGCGCCCGAAATCAAGCGCGAAACTCACCTCGCCATCGGTGCCGGCCAGTGCCTCGCCGAGGCGCCGCAAGCTCGCGATGGGCAGCGTTCCCTCGAACGAACGCCGCGCCGAGACCATGCGCCAGGCGTCCACGGACTCTGGCAGTGTCACGGACATAATCGCGGAATGGTAGGTTTGCCGGGCCACCAAGTCAACCCGCGGCCGCACCGGAGCGCCGATGCCAACGGCTGTGACGCGCATTTTGCCTGATCCCTCCCTGATGCGGCAGACTGGGCCACTCCCGCACGACGAAGCGCCCTTGAACCCGTACCTCACGCTCGGCGTGGCGGCCTGCCTCGCCATCCTGATCTTGCTGGCCGGCACGGCCGTGCTGCTGCGCAAGCGCCAGAACCGGCGCGCCGGCAGCATCCGCGACCTGCTGGACCTGGCCGACCGGCTGGAGCTCGACCTGAAAACCTGCCGCTCCGGCCTGCAGCAGGCGCATGCGGTGATGTCGCTGAACCCGGATCTTCCCGCCGCCAGTGAAAAGGACGCACGCCACGCCGTCGACGCCGGCTTGCGAGCGCTGTTGCAGCAACGCCTGTGGATCCGCGACCGTTCCCCCGCCGCGACCCAGCACGAACTGGACGAAACCGCCGGCTCGATGCGCGAGGCGCGCGACCGGCTGCAGCCGCTGCTGAAGGCGCTGGCCCAGGCGCAGACCGAGCTGAACAGCGCGATGCGCGAGCAGATCCGCCGCGACTCTGACCACTGATGGACAAACCGCATATGCCACGCCGCATCGTGCTGGCCTCGACCTCCCGCTATCGCGCCGACCTGTTGCGCCGTCTGCTGGCGGATTTCGAACAGGCCGCGCCCGACACCGATGAAACGCCGCAGGCCGGGGAAGCTCCCGCGACACGCGCCCTGCGCCTGGCGATCGCCAAGGCAACCGCCGTAGCCGCGGGTTTCGACGATGCGCTCGTGATCGGTTCCGACCAGGTAGCCGCGCTTGACGGCGAAATCCTGCGCAAGCCCGGCAGCGTGGAGGTGGCCCGCGAGCAACTCGGCGCCAGCTCCGGCCGCATCGTGCATTTCCACACCGCGTTGTGCCTGCTCGAAACCCGTCACGGCCGCTCGCAGACCCACGTGGATGACACCCGGGTCCGCTTTCGCGAGCTGGGGAGCGCGGAAATCGAGCGCTACGTCACACGCGAGCTGCCGCTGGATTGCGCCGGCAGCTTCAAGTGCGAAGGATTGGGCATCAGCCTGTTCGAGGAAATCGACAACCTCGATCCCAGCGCCCTGATCGGGCTGCCGCTGATCGCGCTCGCGCGCATGCTGCGCCAGGCGGGCATCGCCGTGCCGTGAGGCGGCGAAGGTCGTACCGCTACACTGCCAGACACACGGCGCGGACCGCGCCCGCCCTGCTCCAGACCGTCGAGAAACCATGTCCGCCACCATCGAGCCCCGCGCCGAAGCCCTGCAGCAACGCCTGCAAGCCGCGATCGACCAGGTCAACCGCGTCCTGCTGGGCAAGCCGCACCAGGTCAAGCTGGCCTTCACCTGCCTGATCGCCGGCGGCCACCTGCTGCTGGAGGACGTGCCCGGCGTGGGCAAGACCACCCTGGCCCACGCGCTGGCCGCCACCTTCGGGCTGGAGTTCCAGCGCGTGCAGTTCACCAGCGACCTGCTGCCGTCGGACATCATCGGCGTCAGCGTCTACGAGCGCGACAGCGGCAGCTTCCGCTTCCATCCCGGGCCGATCTTCACCGGCCTGCTGCTCGCCGACGAGATCAACCGCGCCAGCCCCAAGACGCAAAGCGCACTGCTTGAGGCGATGGCGGAGAACCAGGTCACCGTGGACGGCCAGACCCACGCGCTGGCCCAACCCTTTTTCGTCGTCGCCACGCAGAATCCGCTGGATCTCAACGGCACCTTCCCGTTGCCGGATTCGCAGCTCGACCGGTTCATGCTGCGGCTGTCGCTGGATTACCCCGACCCCAGCGCCGAGCGCGCGCTACTCACCGGCAGCGATCGCCGCGACATGCTGGCCCGACTCACCCCGCAACTGGACGCCGAATCGCTGCTGGCCCTGCACCAACGCGCGCAGGCCATCACTGCCAGCGGGGCCCTGCTCGACTACCTGCAGGCCCTGCTGGCCGCCAGCCGACGCCATCCGGAGATCCGCGCGGGCCTGTCGCCGCGCGCCGGCCTGGCCCTGCTGGGCGCCGCCCGCGCCTGGGCCATGCTCAGCGGCCGCAGTCATGTACTGCCCGAAGACATCCAGGCCCTGTTCGTGCCGCTGGCAGCCCACCGACTGCTGGCGACGCGGGGGGCCGACGGCGCGCTGCTGGCGCGGCAGTTGCTGACCGAGGTGGCGGTGGACTGATGCGAGGCCTGCTGCAACGCCTGCAGCGCCGGGCGGAAAAGCGCCTGCCGGCACTGACCCGCTACCGCCGCCCGGAGCCGTTGCCGATCACCCTGCATCGCCGACGCATCTATATCGTGCCCAGCGGCTTCGGCCTCGGTTTCACCGTGCTGCTGCTGGTGATGCTGGTCGGCGCGCTGAACTACAACAACAACGCCGCCCTGCTGCTGACCTGCCTGCTCGGCGCGGCGAGTGCGGCGAGCATGCTGGTGGCGTTCCGCAACCTCGACGGGCTGCGCCTGGATCACCTGCGCGCCGGCCACGCGATCGCCGGCGAGGCGATCGAGCTGGTGTGCTCGTTCCACTCCGATCGGCCGCGTAGCGCCATCCGGCTGGACCTGGATGACGAATCGACCGCCTTCGCCGTGGACGGCACCGACGCCGCCCGGGTCAGCCTGCGCTTGCCGACCCGCCGGCGCGGCTGGCAACCGCTGCCGCGACTGCGACTGTGGACCAGTTGGCCACTGGGCATGTTCCGCGCCTGGAGCTGGCTGCACCCGGCGCAATCCGTGCTGGTCTGGCCGCGTCCGGAGGCGACCGGTCCGGCGCCACGGGCGATGGCCGACGACGCCCGCCACATGCAACTGCACCGCGGCGAAGAGCTGGCCGCGCTGCGCGATTATCGGGCCGGCGATCCGCAACGACACATCGCCTGGAAGCCCAGCGCTCGCCACGACGATCTGCTGGTGAAGGACTTCGAGCAGCCGCGCAGCCAGCCGCAGTGGAGTCTCGACTGGCGGCAATTGCACGGCCTCGACGATGAGGCACGCATCGCGCGGCTGGCGCGCTGGCTCAACGAAGCGCAGGCGCAGCGCCGCAGCTTCAGCCTGTGGCTGCCAGGCAACGACATCGGCAGCGGCAGCGGACCGCAGCACTACGTCCGCTGCATGGACGCGCTGGCGGGCCTGCCGTGATCGGACGCAAGCCGCCCAAGCCGGCGCAAGTCGCGCTGACGCAACGCGCGTTCGACCTGCTTTGCCTCAGCGCGACCTTCGTGCTGGCGGTCAACGCCAGCCACCTGCCGTGGTGGCTCAACGCTGCGCTCGCCGTGATCCTGGGCGGCCGCTGGTGGCAGCGCCGCCGCCGCCCCGGTCGCGTGCCGCAAGCGATCAAGCTGCCGCTGCTGACCTTGCTGACCTTGGCGATCATCGCCTACTACGGCAACCTGTTCGGGCGTGCACCAGGCACCGCGCTGGGCATCGGCTTGCTGGTGCTCAAGCTGCTGGAAACCGAGACCCTGCGCGACGTGCGCGTCGGGGTGGGCTTTGCCTGTTTCACCCTGATGACCGCGCTGTTGTTCGACCAGGGCATGGTCAGCACGCTGGTGGTGGCGTTGGGGCTGGTGCCGGCGCTGGCTACCCTGCGCGCGCTGGAGCCGGCGCAAGCACCGAGCGGGATGGCGCGCAGTTTCATGCCCGCGCTGGGACTGCTGGCGGCGGCGCTGCCGCTGGCCTTGCTGGCCTTCGTGCTGGTGCCGCGGCTGGGTTCGCCGTTGTGGGGCGCACCCGGCCGCGACCAGGCGCGCACCGGCCTCAGCGACCGCATGAGTCCGGGTGCCTTCACCGAACTGCTGACCGACGATCACCCGGCCATGCGGGTCACGTTCGACGGCGAACCACCACCGCCGGACCAGCGCTACTTCCGCGCCTTCGTCATGAGCCGGTACGACGGGGTGAGCTGGAGCTATGCCGACGTGGCCCACGCGGCACCGGTGCCGCTCGAGGTCGAACAGGCGATCGGCTACCGGATCAGCCTGTTGCCCACGCACCGCCGGGTGCTGCCGACCCTGGACGTACCGATCGATGCGCCCGCGGGGGCCGTCATGCGCAGGGACCACGTGGTGGTAGCCGGTCGGCCGGTCGACGATGCGCTCAACTATGCACTCAGTTCGGCCACGCGATACCGACTCGAACCGCAGTTGGATGCGCGACCGCAGCGCTGGCTGCAGCTCCCCGCCCGCTTCAACCCTCGCACGCTGACACTCGGGCAGTCCTGGCGCGAGCGCCACGGCAGCGACGACGCCGCCATCGTCCGCGAGGCGCTGGCGCTGTTTCACGATGGCGGCTTTCGCTACACGCTCGCGCCGGCGCCGTTGGGCCGCGACGCCATGGACGATTTTCTGTTCGACACGCGCGAAGGTTATTGCGAGCACTACTCGTCGGCGTTCACCGTGCTGATGCGCGCGGCCGGCATTCCGGCACGCGTGGTCACCGGCTACCAGGGCGGCTACTGGAACAAGCTGGGCAATTACCTGCTGGTGCGCAACTCCGATGCCCACGCATGGAGCGAGGTGTGGCTGGCCGATCGCGGCTGGGTGCGCGTCGACCCCACCGCCGCCGTGCGCCCGGAGCGGGTCAGCCTGGGCGCCGCCGCGGCGGCCGGCGACCAGCTGGACTGGTACCGGCGCGACTGGCTGCAGCAGTTCCGCAACCGCTGGGACATTGTCAACCGCTGGTGGGATCAGGGCGTTGTGGCGTTTGATGCGCTACGCCAGCGCGGCTTGCTGACCCCGTTCGGCATCCGCGACACCGACACGAGAACGCTGGGCGTACTGCTGGCCATCGGCAGCAGCCTGTTCATCGCCATCGGGCTGGCATGGGCATTGCGGCGGCGGCAGCCGCGCGACCCGTTGCGGGAGGCCTTGCGCACGCTGGAACGCAAGCTCGCACGGCAACGGATTGTCCGGCGGACCGGCGAAGGCCCGCAGCACTATCTGAGCCGCGCAGCACGTGCCCTGCCGACGCAGCGCAGCCAGTTGACGGAGTTGATGCAACAGTACCTGGAACTTTGCTATGCCAGCGACGAACCCGCGCCTGAATCGGTCCACGCGTTCCGGCGCGCCGTCCGGGATTTTCGGGTAGGGAACGTGGTCAAATGACATCGACGCGATGGTGGACACCATCGCTCCTGACGGAGAAAACCTCATGTCTCTTTACCGTCCTCTCACCCTCGCCGCCGCGATCGCCGTGCTGGGTGGCTGTGCGACGATCCCGCAACCGCTGCAGGGAAACTACGCTACCGTCTCCACCGCCAGCGCCCAGCAAGGCGGCGCCAGCGGCACTGCGGTGCGCTGGGGCGGCGAGATCATCACGACCGAACCGGGTCCGCAGCAGACCTGCTTCTTCGTGCTGTCGCGTCCGCTGGACAGCCAGGCGCGACCACGCCTGGGCAACTCGGGCGAGAACGATGGCCGTTTTGTCGCCTGTCGCGACGGCTTCTACGATCCGGAGGTGTTCACCCGCGGGCGTGAGTTGACCGTCACCGGTACCTTGCACGGCACCGTGACCAAGAAGGTCGGCGAGTACGACTACGCCTATCCGCGGATCGAGGCCAACGTGGTCTACCTGTGGCCCAAGCGCCAGCCGCGCATGGCCTATCCGCCGGGCTATTACGACCCGTTCTGGGGTCCGGGTTTCGGCCCTTACTGGGGCGGCCCGTGGGGCTACCCGTACTGGGGCGGTCCGCGCGTGATCGTGGTGCGTCCGCGCACTCCGCCACCGCCTCCGCCACCGAAGAAGTAACTGAACTGAACATGAAAACGCCGGCCCATCGCCGGCGTTTTCATGTTCCAGCCGATCAGCAAGGGATCAACCCGGCGGCCAATGCAGACGGCGGCCGGCCAGCAAATGCACGTGGATGTGGAAGACGGTCTGGCCACCATCCTCGTTGCAATTGATCACGGTGCGATAACCCTGTTCGGCGAAGCCTTCCTGCTTCGCGTAGTTCGCGGCAGCCAGCAGCAGGTTCCCGAGCAGGGTCGCCTGCTCCGGCGTCGCATCGTTGAGCGTGGCCAGCGACTGCTTGGGGATGAACAGCACGTGCACCGGCGCCTGCGGATTGAGGTCGCGGAATCCCAGCACCTCGTCGTCCTCGTAGACGATGTCGGCGGGGATTTCGCGGCGGACGATCTTGCTGAAAATGGTGTCGCTCATGCTTGGCTCCCTCGATCCGGCCGTTTGACGGCCGCTTTCAGTCCAGTATCTGCCGGCCGCCGAACGCATGCGCCAGCGTGCTGCGGTCGACGTATTCCAGCTCTCCGCCCAGCGGCACGCCATAGGCCAGCCGGGTCGGCCGCACGCCACCGGCGCGCGCGAGCTGCGCCAGGTAGTGCGCGGTCGCGTCGCCCTCCACGGTGGGATTGGTGGCGATGATCAGTTCCTCGATCTCGCCCTCGCCCAGGCGCTGGGTCAGTTTCGCCAGGCCCAGTTCCTCCGGGCCCAGGCCATCCAGCGGCGACAGCCTGCCCATCAGCACGAAGTACTGGCCGCGATAGCCGGTTGCCTGTTCGATCGCCGCCAGCTCGGTCGGTGATTCAACCACGCACAGCACCTGCCGGTCGCGGCTGGAACTGGCGCACAGGGTGCACAGCGGCTGCTCGCTGAAATTGCGGCAGCGCTCGCAGTGGCCGATCTTCTCCATCGCCTCCGCCATCACCCGGGCGAGCCTGGAGCCGCGCTCGCGCTCGCGCTCCAGCAGGTGGAAAGCCATCCGTTGCGCGCTCTTGCCACCCACCCCGGGCAGGCAGCGCAGTGCCTCGATCAGCTCGGCAAGGAGGGGGGAACTGTTCATGGGGCTTCAGGGATCCGGTTGTTCAAATGCATGCGCCGCCTCGTGCCACTCCCGCCGACCCCGAATCCGGATCCCGCCTCAAAACGGCAACTTGAAGCCGGCCGGCAGGTTCATCCCGGCGGTGACGCCGCCGAGCTTGTCCTTGCTGGCCTGGGCGACCTTGTTGACCGCATCGTTCACCGCGGCGGCGACGAGGTCTTCGGCCATCTCGGGATCGTCGGCGAAAGTCTGACGGTCGATCTGCACGCGGCGAACCTCGTGTGCACCGGTCATCACCACGCTGACCAGGCCGCCGCCGGCGCTGCCGGTGACTTCGAGTTTCGCGATTTCCTCCTGCGCGCGCTTCATGTCTTCCTGCATGCGCTGCGCCTGCTGCATCAGCTGACCGATTTGTCCTCTCATCATCTGGCTCCGGGTTCGTTGCCCAAGGGTTTGACGGATTGCGGCACGACGCGGGCACCGAAGTCGCGCTTCAGGCTCTGCACCAGCGGATCGTCCTCGATGGCCTGCTCGGCCGCGCTCTGCGCACTGTCGCGCGCCTTGGCCGCGCGCGCCGCCGGGGTCTGCATGGCGTCGGCCTGGCTTTCGCTGACGAAGCGCAGGCGGATGGTCTCGCCCAGCGCCTGGCTGATGCGATCCTCCATCTGGCTGACCATGGGCTCCACCGCCATGCCCATGTGCGCCGGCTGCAACGCCAGCACCAGGGTCTGGCCGTCGCGCTCGCGCAGCACCGCATTCTGTGCCACCACGCTGAACGGCCCGCGCAGCTGGGCCCGTTCGATCAAGGCCTCCCAGTCCGGTCGGCCACTCGCATCGCGGGCGATCGGCGCTGGCGCCGGGGTCTCCGCAGCGGGCACGCGCGGTGCCGGTGCCGGTGCCAGTGGCGCGGGGGCGCGGGTACTCGCCGACGGTGGCGAGGGTGCACGCGCGGGCGCCCGGCCTGACGCCGCGCGCGGCGGCGTCGCGCGCGCGGCCGGTGGTTCGTCACCGGGGCGGAACGCCAGCATGCGCAGCAAGGCCATCTCGAACCCGGTGCGGGCATCGGGCGCCAGCATGAGGTCACGGCGGCCCGCCACCGCGATCTGGTAGTACAGCTGCACGTCTTCCGGCGCGAGGCGCGCAGCGAGGTCGGCCAGCGCGTCGTCGGCGTCATCCGCTTCCGGCCGATAGCCGGGAATGAGCTGGATCAATTGCAGGCGGTGCAACAGGCCGGCGATGTCGTCGAGCACGCCGCCGAAGTCGGGCGAATAGGAGGCGATCTGCGTGCATTCGACCATCAGCCGTTCACCATCGCCTGCAGCCAGCGCATCGAGCACGCCCAGCACCTGCCCACGCGCCACGCTGCCCAGCATGGTGCGCACGTCGTCGGCATGCAGCGCGCCACCGCCATAGGCGATGGCCTGATCGAGCAGCGACAGGCCATCGCGCAGCGAACCGTCCGCGGCGCGGGCAAGCTCGCCAATCGCGCTGTCCTCGTAGCTGATGTTCTCGGCGCCCAGGATGTGCCGCATCTGGCCGGAGATCTGTTCCGGCAGCAAGCGCTTGAGGTTGAACTTCAGGCAGCGCGACAACACCGTCACCGGCAGCTTCTGCGGATCGGTGGTGGCGAGCAGGAACTTCACGTGCGGCGGTGGTTCCTCCAGCGTCTTCAGGAGCGCGTTGAACGCACTCTTGGACAGCATGTGCACCTCGTCGACCAGGTACACCTTGAAGCGGCCGCGCGATGGCGCGTACTGCGCGTTCTCGATCACCTCGCGGACGTCGTCGACACCGGTGTTGCTGGCCGCGTCGATCTCCAGCAGGTCGACGAAGCGACCTTCGTCCACCGCCGTGCACACCGAACACTCACCGCACGGATCAGCCGACTGCCCACGCTCACAGTTCAGCGACTTGGCGAAGATGCGCGCAATGGTGGTCTTGCCGACGCCACGGGTGCCGGTGAACAGGTAGGCGTGGTGCATGCGCCCGGTGTCGAGCGCGTTGGTGAGTGCGCGCACCACGTGTTCCTGCCCCACCAGCTCGGAGAACTTGCGTGGGCGCCACTTGCGGGCGAGTACCTGATAGGACATGACTGCCAACGTGGGGACAAAGGTCGATTGTGCCAAGTCGGCGCACGCAAGTCAGCAAACGTCCGGCCCGAAATGGTGGCGGCCCCGCCAGCCACACCCCGGCACCCGAGTCATTCGCTACCGTTGCTTCCTTCCGGACCTGGCGGAGTTTGCGAACTATCGTCGCGGGGGGACCGACGGGGCCACCATGGACGTTGCACGGCGCTGGCCGTGACTCACTTCACTCAATTGGCGGAGAGGGCGGGATTCGAACCCGCGATACGGGGATAAGCCGTATACACACTTTCCAGGCGTGCTCCTTCAACCACTCGGACACCTCTCCGCAACAAACCCTTCACCGCCATCCCGCATCGGGCGGGATTGTTCGGCCCTTCCTGGGCCTCACCCCTCGCTGCGCGAGGGGCCAGCCTGGCGGCTGTCCAAATTCGTTCCCGACGAATTTGTCGAACCCGCGATACGGGGATAAGCCGTATACACACTTTCCAGGCGTGCTCCTTCAACCACTCGGACACCTCTCCACTTCTTCGAAGCAACCCGGCAAGGACGCCCGGATCTTCCTCGTGGGGCATCCCGCCCGACAAAGAAGCGGAAGGATAGCCGCAGGCCCGGATGCAGGCAAGCAAATCGAACGGGAATCAGCCGGCGTCGACGCGCGGCGCGGCCGGCGCCAGCAACGCGACGCGCTGCCCCGGCATGGCGACGCGAAACCCGCGTGCCGCCAGCGCATCGCCATCGGCCACGCTGCCGTAATGGTAGAGAAGCAGCTGTCGCTGCAATGCCTCGGGGTATTCGCGCGCGACGTCGTCGATGCCGGTGTGCGACGGATTGCCGACCAGGCCGCAATCGTGGGCGACCAGCGCCGCGCCACCGGCGTGTCGCGCCAGCACTTCCGGGATCGGCCGGGTGTCGCCGGTGTAGACGAAACTGCCATCCAGCGCCAGGCCGTACGAGGTGCCCGGCACGTGATGGCGGGTGGCGAACACGTCGAACCAGCAGCCATCCAGCCAGAAGCCGCGGCTGCACGGCACCAGCTGAAACGCTTCCCAGAAGTTGACTCCGCCTTCGGCCAGCGCACCGGGGTAATCGGCCACCCGCGTCTGCAACCAGGGCACCAGCGCGGCGTGGGTGAACAGGCGCATCCGCCCACGCCGCACGGGATCGAACCAGAGCCGGATGAACAACTGTTCCAGCTCCGCGACATGATCCATGTGGGTGTGCGTGATGAATACCGCGTCCGGCAGCGTGCCGTAGCTCGCCGTATAGCGATCGAGCGTGCCCGGTCCGCAGTCGATCAGCAGCATCGGCTCGCCCGCGCGCTCGAGGACGGCGGCAGAGGCGCCCAGCGCCGTCGCATGCGCGGCGCCCACGCCGAGAAAGTGCAGATGCCAGTTCATGCCGTCAGTGCGCGCTCGTGGCCATGCAGCAGAGGCTGCCAGATTTCGCGTTCGAACGCCTGCTCGCCGGCGGCGGCAGCACCGAGCTTGAGCAACGACCTGCGCAGACGCTGCAGATTCGCCCGGCGCCAACCAGGCGCGGGCGCACGCTGACGACCGCGGTCGAAGTCGATCAGATGCAGTCCGGCAGTCGAGACCAGGACGTTGTGCGCATTCAGGTCGGCATGCCAGATGCCGGCCCGATGGAAACGCCCGACCACCGCCCCGACCTCGGCCGCAAGCTCGCTGTCGAGGTCACCGCCGGCCAGGCACTCGGCGAGCGTCCGCGCGCCGGCGATGCGATGCGTGATGAGGTCGGCGCGATACAGCAGGCCCTGGCGGTGATAACGCGCAGCCACGGCGCGCGGTCCGGGCAAACCCAGCCGCGCGATCTCGACCAGCAGCCGGAACTCCAGGAAGGGCCGGCTGCGCTGCGCCCCCAGCCACAGATAGCGATCGCCCAGCAGCGTCTGTACCAGCCCGCCGCGACGATAGTGGCGCAGCACGCACTCGCCGAGCGGGCTCGCAATGATCGCCACCCCGCCGCGCCCGCCAGCCTGCATGCGCAAGGCACCGCGCCCGCGCCAGTAATCCGGCGCAAACCAGTCGTTGTCGACTTGTGACGATACGGCGGCGTCACACAGAATCGCGCCGCGGGCGTCTTGCTGGATGCGTTCGGGCATCATGATGCCTTGTGACCGGACGCCGATTCTAACCCACACGCCTGCCCAGCCTTCCGCAGGCCCGGGCCAACGACCATCGCGATGAATGCACCTTCCTCGATCTGCCTGCTGCGTACCTCCGCCATCGGCGATGTCACCCATGTCGTGCCACTGGTGCGCACGTTGCAACAGGCGTGGCCGCAGACCGCGCTGACATGGATCGTCGGCAAGCTCGAACGCAAACTGGTGGGCGACCTGCCCGGCGTGGAGTTCGTCACCTTCGACAAGGCCGCTGGCTGGGCCGGCTTGCGCGCGGTGCGCGCGGCCCTTGCCGGGCGACGCTTCGACGCCCTGCTGCAGATGCAGGTAGCGATGCGCTCGAACCTGCTGAGCCTGGCCGTGAAGGCGGATCGGCGCATCGGTTACGACCGCGCCCGTGCGAAAGACCTGCACGGCCTGGTCATCAACGAGCGCATCCCCGCGCGCAACGGCGAACACGTGCTCGACGCGATCGGCAGCTTCTGCGAACCGCTGGGCCTGAAACAGACGCAGGTGCGCTGGGACATCCCGATTCCCGATGAGGCGCACGCCTGGGCCGCCGGGCAACTGCCCGGCGACACGCCCACCGTGCTGGTCAGCCCGGCCTCCAGCCATGCCTTGCGCAACTGGCGGCCGGAGCGCTACGCGGCGGTGATGGATCATGCCGCCTCCCGCGGCTGGCGGGTGGCCTTGATCGGCGGACCGTCCGCATCGGAGCGTGCCATGGCCGACGCGGTGCTGGTCGCCTGCCGGCATGCGCCGCTCGACCTCACCGGCAAGGACACCCTGAAGAAACTGCTGGCCCTGCTCGCCCGCGCACAGCTGCTGCTCGGCCCGGATTCCGGCCCGATGCACATGGCCAACAGCGTCGGCACCCGCGTGCTCGGCCTGCATGCCGCCAGCAACCCGGACCGCTCCGGCCCCTACTCCGATCGACGCTGGTGCGTGAACAAATACGACGAAGCCGCGCGCAAATACCTGGGCCGACCGGCAACGGAGATTCCGTGGGGCAGCAAGATCGAACGTCCTGGCGTGATGGACCTGATCGACGTGGATGCGGTGGTCGAGCGTTACGAGGCGGCCGCGCGCGACCTCGGCCTGGCCTGATCCCCGCGCGTCGACGCGTCAGCCCTTGCCGCTGCGCACGCGCAAGCCCGGTCGCTGTCGTGCCAGCTTGCGCAGCAGGTCGGCGAAGGCATGCAGGTCATCGTGCCAGGGCGAGGCGTCGCGCCAGTACAGCGCGATTTCGCGACCGCCCGCCGAACCCTTGAGCCGCGCCAGCACGATCCCCGGCATCGAGGCGAGCCGCTCGTGCGCCAGCGCCGGCACCAAGGCATAACCTCCGCGCAGGCTGACCAGTGCGGCGAGGCTTTCCAGACTGACGTCCTGCACGTGGCCGCGCTCGCTGCCGTCGAGGCCATCGGCATGGCTTTCCGCCATCAGGATCGCCTCGGCCTGGTCCAGTTGTTCCAGCGCAATGGATGGTCGACCGGCCAGCGGATGATCGGCGCGCAGCATCAGCTCCCACGGTTCGAAGAACAGCGCCCGCGAAGCGATCCCGCTGACGGCCGGTGCCGACGGCGCAAGCACCGCGTCCAGTTCGCCCTCGTGCAGCCTGCGCAACAACCCGCGCGGCTTGCCCTCGGAAATGCCCAGCCGGGCACCGGGGAAATGCTGCGGAAACGGCGCAATCAGATGCGGCAGCAGATACGGCCCCAGCGACGCCGGCAAGCCCAGCCGCAACGCGCCGCCGAAAGCCACCTCGCCGGCGCGGGCGACCTGCTGCAGGTGCTCGGCCGCCACCAGCACCGCATCGATCTGCTGCAACAGGCGCTGGCCGCCGGCGGTCACCACCACCCGCCGCCCGCCACGTTCGAACAGCGGCGCACCGAGCGCCTGCTCCACCTTCTGCACCTGGTGGGACAAGCCGGACGGACTGATGTGCATCGCGCGCGCGGCACTGTTGAAACTGCCGTGCCGATGCACCGCCTGCACCAGCGCGAGGTCGCGCAGCGAGACGGCGGCGAGGTGGGTCGAAATCATCGAACGCTGCATGTCGTCAAAGGCGTTTGTCTGTGGTCGTCAAGGCGGGCATCCTTCAGAGCGCCGCGTGATCCCCCCGGCGTCGCACGCAGTCTAACCGCCGCGGCAGCCCTTCATGCGCCTGCACCGCAGCCTTGCGCAACGCCGGGATGCGGCGTTTGAGCGATAATTCCCTTTTTGCCGGATCGGTCGACCCGTTTCGGCACGCTTGTCAGTCGTCCCAGCCGCAGGATTCAGCCAGGAGCAGCACCATGAAAGACACTTTCGCCACCCGCGACACGCTCGAAGTCAACGGCAGGAAATACGCCTATGCCAGCCTCGCCAAACTGGGCGAGCGCTTCGACCTGAAGCGACTGCCCTACTCGATGAAGATCCTGCTGGAGAACCTGCTGCGCCACGAGGACGGCGTGGACGTGACCTCCCGCGAAATCGAGGCGGTGGCCACCTGGGATGCCGCCAGGGAGCCGGACACCGAGATCGCCTTCATGCCGGCGCGCGTGCTGCTGCAGGATTTCACCGGCGTGCCATGCGTGGTCGACCTGGCTGCCATGCGCGACGCGATGAAGGCGCTGGGCGGTGATCCCACCCTGATCAACCCGCTGTCGCCGGCCGAGCTGGTGATCGACCACTCGGTGCAGGTGGATGTCTTCGGCAGCGAGGATGCGCTGGAGAAGAACGTCGCAATCGAGTTCGACCGCAACCAGGCGCGCTACAGCTTCCTGCGCTGGGGCCAGAAGGCGCTGAGCAACTTCAAGGTGGTGCCGCCGCGCACCGGCATCGTCCACCAGGTGAACCTGGAATACCTGGCGCGGGTGGTGATGCACACCGAGATCGACGGCCAGGCCTGGGCCTATCCCGACACCCTGTTCGGCACCGATTCGCACACCACCATGGTCAACGGCCTGGGCGTGCTGGGCTGGGGCGTGGGCGGCATCGAGGCCGAGGCCGCGATGCTGGGCCAGCCTTCTTCCATGCTGATCCCGCAGGTGGTCGGCTTAAAGCTGTCCGGCCGCCTGCCCGAGGGCGCCACCGCCACCGACCTGGTGCTGACCGTGACGCAGATGCTGCGCAAGCAGGGCGTGGTCGGCAAGTTCGTGGAGTTCTTCGGCCCGGGCCTGCAGCACCTCGCGCTGGCCGACCGCGCCACCATCGGCAACATGGCACCGGAATACGGCGCCACCTGCGGCATCTTCCCGGTCGACCAGGAGTCGTTGAACTACCTGCGCCTGTCCGGCCGCAGCGACGAACAGATCCAGTTGGTGGAGGCGTACGCCAAGGCCCAGGGCCTGTGGCATGACGCCAACAGCCCGGAGCCGGCGTTCTCCGCCGTGCTCGAACTCGACCTCGCCGACGTGAAGCCGTCGATGGCCGGCCCCAAGCGCCCGCAGGATCGCGTGCTGCTGACCGACGTGCAGAAGAACTTCCACGAAGTGGTGGGCCCGCTCACCGCGAATCGGCGCAAGGGCAACGGCGACGTCGACCGTTTCGCCAACGAGGGCGGTGCCAGCGCGATCGGCAATCCGTCCAACGCGATCGGCGAGACCGGCGTGCTGGTGGAACACAACGGCCAGAGCTTCCGCATCGGCGACGGTTCGGTGGTGATCGCCGCGATCACCTCGTGCACCAACACCTCCAACCCGGCGGTGATGCTGGCGGCCGGTCTGGTCGCCAAGAAGGCGGCTGCCCGCGGCCTGAAGGCGAAGCCGTGGGTGAAGACCTCGCTGGCCCCCGGCTCCAAGGTGGTGACGGATTACCTGGAGCAGACCGGTTTGCTGAGCGAGCTGGAGAAGACCGGCTTCTACCTGGTCGGCTACGGCTGCACCACCTGCATCGGCAACTCCGGCCCGCTGCCGGTCGAGGTCAGCAAGGGCATCGCTGACGGCGACCTGGCGGTGGCCGCCGTGCTCTCGGGCAACCGCAACTTCGAAGGCCGCGTGCACGCCGAAGTGAAGATGAACTACCTGGCCTCGCCGCCGCTGGTGGTCGCCTATGCGCTGGCCGGTTCGCTGGACGTGAATCTCTCCACCGACTCGCTGGGCAAGGATGCGCAGGGCAAGGACGTGTTCCTCAAGGACATCTGGCCGAGCAACAAGGAAATCAGCGACCTGATGGCCAGCGCGGTCACCTCGGAGATGTTCAAGAAGAACTACGCCGACGTGTTCAAGGGCGACGAACGCTGGAACGCGATCGCCTCGCCGGACGGCGCGCTGTACGCCTGGGACGAAGCCTCCACCTACATCAAGAACCCGCCCTACTTCGAAGGCATGACGATGGAGCTTGGCACGGTCGAGGACATCCACGCCGCGCGCTGCCTGGGCCTGTTCGGCGACTCGATCACCACCGACCACATCTCCCCGGCCGGTTCGATCAAGAAGGATTCGCCCGCCGGTCGCTTCCTGATCTCGCGCGGCGTGCAGCCGATCGACTTCAACTCCTACGGCTCGCGCCGAGGCAACGACGACGTGATGGTGCGCGGCACTTTCGCCAATATCCGCATCAAGAACCAGATGCTGGACGGCGTGGAAGGCGGCTTCACCCGCCACATCCCCAGCGGCGAACAGCTGGCGATCTATGACGCGGCGATGAAGTACAAGGAAACCGGCACGCCGCTGGTGGTGATCGCCGGCAAGGAATACGGCACCGGTTCCTCGCGTGACTGGGCGGCCAAGGGCACCCTGCTGCTGGGCGTCAAGGCCGTGATCACCGAGAGCTTCGAGCGCATCCACCGCTCCAACCTGGTCGGCATGGGCGTGCTGCCGCTGCAGTTCAAGGCCGGCGAGAGCGCCAAGTCGCTGGGCCTGACCGGTCGCGAGAGCTTCGACATCACCGGCCTGGACAACGGCAACGCGAAGGAAGCCACGGTCACCGCCACCGCCGAGGACGGCAGCAAGAAGCAGTTCAGCGTGCACGTGATGCTGCTCACGCCGAAGGAGCGCGAGTTCTTCCGCCACGGCGGCATCCTGCAGTACGTGCTGCGTCAGCTGGCCGGCCGCAAGGCCGCCTGATCCGGCGACACCGCGACAAGAAAACGCCCCGCTGGCCGGGGCGTTTTCTTTTTCGCATACCGTGACGTCGCTGGCACGGCAGCGGCTAGATCGAGCGCTCCCAGCTCGCGGTGTAGCAGCGCCAGTCGCCGCCTTCCTTGCGCCAGCCGGAAGTCACCCGATAGACCCCCAGTCGATCGGGCAGCAGGCGTCCGCCGCTGCTCAGGGTGACCGTGAAGGTCGCCACCATGCGCTCACCACGCGGCTCGACGGAAACCGGCCCGAGCAAGACTCCGACACTCTCGCCACGAAGCTTCAGCAGGCCCACCATCGCCATCAACCGACGCCGGTCCATTTCGCCCGCATTGCCGTCGAAGTCCTCGCTCAACGACTCACCCACACCGCTGGCCGAACCGGCTTCCGCCGCCTGCGCCGTGGCCGTGATCGCAGCACGTATGCGCTCCTCGTCCGGCGTGCGGTGACAGGCAGCAAGCATCACTACGCACGCCAGCAGCGCAGCCGAAAGCAGGAAAATTTTTCGTGATCCGTTCATCGACGGAACTCCATGGCACGCGGCTTGCCGCTGTACGCGGGCGTATGTTCCAATGATCTGGCGCATGGGCCATCATGGATGCGTTCGACATCCAGATTCCACCCATTGACGGCATCAGCATCGAACCACACGGGGAACCCAAGAGCATGAGCAACGAACGTCCCTGGCTGGAACACTATCCGGCCGGCGTGCCCGGTCAGATCGACGTCAACCAGTACGCCTCGGTCCCCGCCGTACTCGAGGAGGCGTTTACCCGTTTCCGTGACCGCCCGGCCTTTGCCAACTTCGGCCGCCAGCTCAGTTACGGACAGATCGACGAGATGAGCCGCCAGTTCGCCGGCTACCTCACCGGCGTGCTCAAGCTGGGCAAGGGCGATCGCATCGCGATCATGCTGCCCAACGTGCTGCAGTATCCGATCGCCCTGTTCGGTGCCCTGCGCGCCGGGCTGGTGGTGGTCAACACCAACCCGATGTACACGGCCCGCGAGCTGAAGCACCAGCTGGAGGATTCCGGCGCCCAGGCCATCGTGGTGCTGGACAATTTCGCGGCCACCCTGCAGCAGGTGGCGGCACAGACGCAGGTCAAGCACATCGTCACCACCGGCATCGGCGACCTGCTCGGTTTCCCCAAGGGCACGCTGGTCAACTTCGTGCTCAAGCACGTCAAGAAGATGGTGCCGGCGTTCCACCTGCCGCAGGCCGTACGTTTCCGCGACGCGTTGGCGCAGGGCGCGGCGCACCCGCTGCAGCCGGTCACGATGGGCCACGACGACATCGCCTTCCTGCAGTACACCGGCGGCACCACCGGCGTGGCCAAGGGCGCGATGCTGACCCACGGCAACATGATCGCCAACATGCTGCAGGCGGCTGCCTGGATCGGGACCGAACTGGTCAAGCCCGGCGAGGAAGTGATCATCACCGCGCTGCCGCTGTACCACATCTTTTCGCTGACGGCGAACGGCCTGGTGTTTGCCCGCCTCGGCGGACTCAACTGGCTGATCACCAACCCGCGCGACATGCCCGGCTTCGTCAAGGAACTGAAGGCCTCGGGTTTCACTGCGATCACCGGCGTCAACACCTTGTTCAACGGGCTGCTCAACACGCCCGGTTTCGCCGAGCTGGATTTCTCGCGCCTGCACCTGACCCTGGGCGGCGGCATGGCCGTGCAGCGCAAGGTGGCCGAGCGCTGGAAACAGGCCACCGGCTGCACCCTCGCCGAGGCCTACGGGCTCACCGAAACCTCGCCGGCGGTCTGCATCAATCCGCTGGACCTGGAGGAGTACAACGGCTCGATCGGCCTGCCCGTGCCGTCCACCAACGTGGCGATCTGGTCGGAGGACGGCAAGCCGCTGCCGGTCGGCGAAGTCGGCGAACTCATGGTGCAGGGCCCGCAAGTGATGAAGGGCTACTGGAACCGCCCGGACGAGACCGCCAAGGTGCTCGGCGCCGACGGCTGGCTGCACACCGGCGACATCGCGAAGATGGACGAGAACGGCTACTTCTACATTGTCGACCGCAAGAAGGACATGATCCTGGTCTCCGGTTTCAACGTGTATCCGAACGAGGTCGAGGACGCGGTGATGGCGCACCCGGGCGTGCTGGAAGTGGCCGCGGTCGGCATGCCCGACGAACACTCCGGCGAAGTGGTGAAGCTGTTCGTGGTGCGCAAGGACCCGAACCTCACCGAGGAGGCGCTCAAGCAGTTCTGCCGCGAGAACCTGACCGGCTACAAGCGGCCCAAGCTGATCGAATTCCGCGACAGCCTGCCCAAGAGCAACGTGGGCAAGATCCTGCGGCGCGAGTTGCGTGACGAGAAGAAACCCGCGGCCTGACCGGTTCCAGGTATCCACCTGCAAAAACGCCCGCAAATGCGGGCGTTTTCATGCGGGCGCGGCGGAACCGGCTCAGCCGTCCTTCCAGTACTCCAGGATATCGGCGTAACCGCCCAGCAGGTTCCACAGCGGCACCTGCTTGTCCTCGGGGATGCGGCTGTAGGAAAAGCCGATGTGGTGATCGGAGATGCGCGCGACCGTCGCCTCCAGGTGGATGTGCAGGTTGTGCCCGAAGATCATGTCCAGCACCCAGCTCTGGCCCGCCTCCCCGGTCCAGCCCAGCGGGCGGCGCAGCAGCGCGCCGGTCGCCGAAATGTCCACCAGCTCGGTGGGGTGCGACTCGCCGTGCCGGCTGATCAGCACCGTCGTCTCGATCTGCATGCGAGCCGGCCGCAACTTCTCCGGCTCGCCACGATCATTTCCCTGTTTGTCGATCGCCATCAGCTGTTACCGCCTGTCTGCATGTGTCTGCCCAGGGCAGGAGCGCGCCCGTATTGTCCGGAGACCGCGCCGGCCCCTCGCCTGGATTCGGTGTGCCGGTGTCCATAGGTTTAAAGCAATTGCCGTGCCACCAAGCTCATGTTTCTCCGGGCCCGCCACCACGCCGTTTGCGATCGACAAACTGCACGGCTGAGGGTCCCGGCCGGGCATTTCCCCGCCATCCGGCGACATCTCCTCCCGGACGGCGTCGTCAGCTGCTTTCGTGTTTGCCCCGCAGCGTCACATTGGGTCACGCGCCGCCACCGACACCCTACGCCCTCCGCAGGACTCCCTATTCTGCCTGTTGCGGGCGCGGACATGAACCCCAGGGGCCACTTTCGACCGGCTCCGTCGACTGGACTTGTGTCCGGCTTGCCATTACCCTGTGACCACGCGTGGATCCAAGGAACCTGCTTGCTGCCGACTCTTCGGCGCTCCAGGGTAGTCCACCGAAGTGCCCAGACTGACCGGCAAAAAGCCAGCGGCGCCGAAGTTGTTCGCCAGTTGGCTTGCGTTGTTGTCGTGGCCGACGACCCGCAACAGAAGCGCAACGGTCGCTGACGACCCGCCTGACCGAACCACGATGCGTGGATTCATCATGCCGGGCGGGACGATGGCGCCGACCACCGCGCCTCGGTTTTTGAGTTGCACAGAAACGTGATACCGGGAACGCCGCCCAACGACGCGTTCGAGCGCGGATACATTCCGGGCGCGAAGCAGCACGTTGTGCCTGCACACGAACAAGTTTGAACATGCGCAACCCATTGCCAGCCGTGGAACACGGCTCTCCAGACAGGCCTTGATGAGCACTGAACCCGTCGTCGAGCAGTCCGATCCGGGCGCGACCATGCCCGACGCATTTGCCGCGGTACCGCAACAACAGGAAATGCCGCTGGCCATCGTGCGCGGCGAACCGATGCTGCAGATGCCGCAGGACCTGTACATCCCGCCGGATGCGCTCGAGGTCATCCTGGAGTCGTTCGAAGGTCCGCTGGACCTGTTGCTGTACCTGATCCGCCGGCAGAACCTGGACATTCTGGACATCCCGGTAGCCGAGATCACCCGGCAGTACATGGCCTACATCGAGCTGATGCGGGACGTGATGCGGCTGGAGCTGGCCGCCGAGTACCTGTTGATGGCGGCGATCCTGGGCGAGATCAAATCGCGCCTGCTGCTGCCGCGCCCACCACAGGAGGAAGGGCTGGAGGACGACCCGCGCGCCGAACTGGTACGCCGGTTGCAGGAGTACGAACGCTTCAAGCGGGCCGCCGAGGACATCGAGGCCCTGCCGCGCATGGAGCGCGACAGCGTGGTGGTGCATGCCGACACCGGCGAGCGCAACGTGATCCGGCTGCCTCCCCCGCTGGAACTGACCGAGCTGTTGTTGGCGCTCAAGGACGTGATGCACCGCGCCGAACTGTTCGGGCATCACGCGATCAAGCGCGAGGCGCTCAGCGTGCGCCAGCGCATGGGCGAGCTGCTGAGCCGGCTGGAGGACGACACCTTCCACCGGTTCGAGGATCTGTTCGACCTGGCTGAAGGCCGCCCGGGCATCGTGGTGACCTTCCTGGCGATGCTGGAGCTGGCCAAGGAAATGCTGATCGAGATCGTGCAGGAAGTGCCGCTGGCGCCGATCTACGTCAAGGCCAAGGCCAGCCACGAGGAGCCCGCCGAACTGCCGGCGGAAGACACACAAACGGGCGAATCGGCGCTGGCCGGACCGTCCGGCGACTGATCCACCCATCGACCACGCCGACCCGGCACCGACTCGAACCCATGCAGATTGACCAACTCAAATCCATCATCGAGGCCGCCTTGCTGGCGTCGACCCAACCGATGACCCTGCACCAGCTCGGCGACCTGTTCAACGAGGACGAGGACGTCGGCTCGCAGCAAATCGCCCAGGCGCTGGAATCCCTGGCGGACGACTGCGCAGGGCGCGGCATCGAACTGAAGGAGGTCGCCTCCGGCTTCCGCTACCAGGTACGCCAGGAGGTGCACCCGTGGATCTCGCGGATGTGGACCGAGCGGCCCAGCCGCTACTCGCGCGCCCTGCTGGAAACGCTGGCGCTGATCGCCTACCGGCAGCCGATCACCCGCCCCGAGATCGAGCAGATCCGCGGCGTGGTGGTGTCATCCAACATCATCAAGACGATGGAGGAGCGCGAGTGGATTCGCGTGGTCGGCCATCGCGACGTGCCCGGCAAGCCGGCGCTGTTCGGCACCACGCGCGCCTTCCTCGACTACTTCAACCTGAAATCGCTCGACCAGTTGCCGCCGCTGTCGGAGATCCGCGACATGGAGGATCCGCAGATGCGCTTCGAGCCCGAGCCGCTGCCGGCGCGCATCGCCCGCGACCTGCCCATCGACCCGGACGCCGAGGCGGATGACCTGGTTGCGGAAGCGACCGATCCGGACGAGACCGACTCCCCGCGCGAACCGTTGCCCGACGCCGAGTCGGACTCCGGATCACCGGACGACGCCCATCACCCCACCCTCGCCGCCGACGCCCAGGCGTCCAGCGGCCCATCCGGGTCCGACGAAGCCGCCGACCATCCCGGTTCGCCTTCGGCCAGCCCGACGACCACGGCCGTCGAAACCGACGCCGACGATCAAGATACCAAGGAGCAAAGCGCATGACTGCGCCGCAAAAATCCGTTCTTACCCTGAAGCGCGATACGCGCCCCGCCGACGGCCCCGCCCTGGAGGAGCGCCTGCACAAGGTGCTCGCCAACGCCGGCCTCGGTTCGCGCCGCATGCTGGAGCAGCGCATCCAGGCCGGCGAGATCGAACTCAACGGCAGCCCCGCCGAGATCGGCATGAGCGTCAAGGCCGGTGACCGCGTGGTCATGGACGGCAAGCAGTTCGTGGTGGCCACCGACAACCGCAACGACGCCGAGGTGCTGATCTACCACAAGCCCGAAGGTGTACTGACCACCCGCGAGGACCCCGAAGGCCGGCCCACCGTGTTCGAGCAGTTGCCCCAGCTCAAGGGCGCCCGATGGGTTGCCGTGGGCCGGCTGGACATCAACACCACCGGCCTGCTGCTGCTGACCACCGACGGTGAACTGGCCAACGGCCTGATGCATCCCAAGAGCGGCATGGAGCGCGAATACCTCTGCCGTGTGCATGGCGAGGTGCCGGACGAGGTCATCGAACGCCTGAAGGCCGGCGTGGAGCTGGAAGACGGCCCTGCCCGCTTCGACGAGATCGCCGTGATCAGCCGCGGTGGCAGCCACAGCTGGTTCCGCGTGGTGATCCGCGAAGGCCGCAACCGCGAAGTGCGCCGGTTGTGGGATTCGCAGGGCTTCCTGGTCAGCCGGCTCAAGCGCATCCGCTACGGCCGCATCGAGTTGCCGCGCAACCTGCGCCGCGGCGAATGCGAGGCACTCGACGCCGAGAGCGTCAAGCAGCTGCGCCAGACCAGCGGGCTCGGCCTCGCCCAGCCGGTGCTGACGCTGAGTCCGATCCTGCACCAGCGCCGCGCCACGCGCGGCGTCACCGAATACCGTCCGGAGCGCGGCACCGGCAGCGCCTGGACCAGCGGCCAGGACGAAGCGCGCGAGTTGCGCGCCTACGACCGCATCCGCGAAGAGCCCGTGCGCGGCCGCAAGTCCGCGCCGCGCAACGGCCGCGAGGTCAACGGCAACGTGGCGACCCCGGAGCGCACACCGGGGAATGCGAAGCGGCGCGGCAAGGGTCGCCGCGTGGCACCGGGCCAGGAGCTGCCTTCGGTGCGCACCTGGTTTGCCGGCGAATCCCGCGATGGCAGCCCCCGTCCCAGCGGTCGGCGCGGCCTGGCCGGCGCGACCACCGGCAATCGCGGTGCGGCCGGCGGCCGGTCGCGCGGCGCGCCCGCAGCCGGCAACCCGTACGCCGGCGCCAGCGGCAACAACGGCAACCGTGCTCCCGCCAACCGTCCCGGCCACGCCGGCCGTGGCCAGGGCGGCAACCGCGCCCCAGGCAGCCCGCGGCCCAAGGGCCACGGCGGCGGACGTCCGCCGGGCCGCGGCGGCAACCGCTCCGGCAATCGCTGAGGCCGTCGATGATCCGCATCTACCACAACAACCGCTGCTCCAAGTCGCGCGCCACGCTGGCCCTGCTGCAGGGCCGTGCCGACGACGTGGAAGTGATCAACTACCTCGACACGCCGCCCACCGCGAAGGAACTGAGCGGCCTGCTCAAGCAACTGGGCATGACCGCACGGCAACTGCTGCGCACCGGCGAAGCGGAATACGCCGAGCTCGGCCTGGATTCGCCCTCGCTCGATGACCAGGCACTGATCGCCGCCATGGTGGCGCATCCACGGCTGATCGAGCGGCCGATCGTGGTCGCCAACGGCAAGGCCGTGATCGGCCGGCCGCCGGAAGCGGTGCTGGCCATCTTGTAGGAGCCCGCTCGCGGGCGATGCCCCTGGATGGGATTGAGGATTCGGGATTCGCAAGAGCGCAGGAGCATCGCCCGCGAGCGGGCTCCTACACGCGTCCGGTGACGGTCAGCGCTCGTCAATCCGCGTCAAGCGTGAATGAGTCCGCATCCATCCATGCCGGGAAGCGTTCGCGATGCGCCAGCAGCGGGGCCGGGTCGAGAGTGACGGTGACCACCTGTTCCTGCGCGCCCAGTTCCACCATCGCCTCGCCCACCGGATCGATCACCGCGCTGTCGCCGGCATAGGCAATCTCGTTGCCGTCCACGCCGACCCGGTTCACGCCGACCACGCAGGCAAGGTTCTCGATCGCCCGCGCGCGCAGCAAGGTGCGCCACGGGTGGCGCCGCGCGGCCGGCCAGTTCGCCACGAACACGGCCAGGTCGTAATCCATGCCGCCGCTGGCCGAGGCGAGCCGGCGATTGCGCAGCCACACCGGGAAACGCAGGTCGTAGCAGACCTGCGGCAGGATGCGCCAACCCTTGAGCCCCACGATCGGCCGCCGGCTGCCGCTGCCGTAGCGGGTGTGCTCGCCGGCCATGCGGAACAGGTGGCGCTTGTCGTACTGCTCGAAGCTGCCATCCGGGCGCATCCACAACAGGCGGTTGTAGACCACCTCGTCCTCGCGGATGGCCAGACTGCCGCAGACCACCGCCCCCACCTCGGCAGCCAGCGCGCGCAGCCAGGGCAGGCTCTCGCCCTCCATCGTGTCGGCACTGGCGCGGGTGTCGTTGCTGAAGCCGGACAGAAAGGTCTCCGGCAGCACCACCAGGTCACTGCCGCGCGCACGACGCACCAGCTCGCCGTAGTAATCGCGGTTGGCCGGCGCGTCGTGCCAGCGCGTGGCGCCCTGCACCAGCGACACGGTCAGCGGCAGCATGGTCACAGCCGGCACAGCCGCTCGGCGGCCGCCTCCATGGTGGCGTCGCTCTTGGCGAAGCACAGGCGCAACAGGCGGGTGCCCGGCGGGCGTTCGCAGAACGGCGTCAGCGGAATCGTCGCCACCCCGCCCTGCTCCACCAGCCATCGACTGAAGGCGAGATCGTCCTCGTCGCGGATCGCCGAGTAATCGACCAGCTGGAAATAGCCGCCCGGCACGTCGAGCAACTTGAAACGCGAGGGCGCCAGCAGCGCGCGGAAGCGATCGCGCTTGGCCCGGTAGAACGCCGGCAACTCCAGGTAGTGCTGCGGCGTGCTGGCCATGAATTCGGCGAAGGCCACCTGCGCCGGATGGAACGTGCAGAAGGTCAGGTACTGGTGCACCTTGCGGAACTCGGCCGACAACGCGGCCGGCGCCACCGCGTAACCGACCTTCCAGCCGGTGCAGTGGTAGGTCTTGCCGAACGAGGAAACCACGATGCTGCGCTCGGCCAGCTCCGGGTGGCGCAGCACGCTCTCGTGGGCACCATCGTAGACGATGTGCTCGTACACCTCATCGGACAGCACCACGATGCCGGTGTCGCGCACGATTGCCGCCAGCTCGTCCAGGTCGGCCGCCGAGAGCACCGCACCGGACGGATTGTGCGGGGTGTTGATGAGGATCATGCGCGTCTTCGGCGTCACCGCGTCGCGCACGCGCTGCCAGTCGATCGCGAACGCCGGCACGGTCAGCGGAATGTGCACCGCGCGCGCACCCTGCAGTTCGATCGCCGGCTCGTAGCAGTCGTAGGCCGGGTCGAACACGATCACCTCTTCGCCCGCGCGCACCGTCGCGGCGATCGCCGCGAAGATCGCCTCGGTGGCACCGGAGGTGACCGTGATGTCGGTATCGACGTCGAGCTTGCGCCCGTACAGGCGCTCGGTCTTCAGCGCGATCTGCTCGCGCAGGCCGGCGGTGCCGTGCATCGGGGCGTACTGGTTCTTGCCTGCGTTCATCGCCCGCGTCAATGCATCGCGCAGTTCCGGCGGCGGTTCGAAATCGGGGAATCCCTGGCCGAGGTTGACCGCCTGGTGCTGCACCGCCAACTGGCTCATCACGCTGAAAATCGTCGTACCGACCTTGGGCAGCTTGGTTTCAATCATCGTCATCTGGCCGTTTGGATGTCCATAAAAGAATCAGCGTAGCGCATTGGACGGGCCGCCTGCATCAGGCAGGCGGCAGCGCGTCCAGCGTGCGTGCGCGGCACTGCTGATGTTTCAGCAACGTGGTTTCCGGCAGGCGTTCGGCCAGGAAATCGACCAGCGCGCGCACGCCCGGCAGCATGCCGCGCCGGCTGGGGTAGACGAAATGCATGATGCCCTCGGGCATGGTCCAGTCCGGCAACACCACTTCCAGTTCGCCGGCGGCAATCGCCGGCGCGCACGTGAACTCCGGCAGCAGGGCCACGCCCAGGCCGCGGCGGGCAGCCTCCAGCAGCACGGCGAAATCGCCGGTGATCAGGCGCGCCTGCACCTCCACGTTGACCTGCTCGCCGCTGGCGTCGATCAGTTCCCACACCTGCGCTCCCTCATGCTCGCGCATCGACAGCGCAGGCAACCTGGCCAGTTCCGCCGGCGTGGTCGGGCGCCCGGTGATCTTCAGCAGCGCAGGGCTGGCTACCAGGGTGGTGCTGGAATGGCCGAAACTGCGCATCACCAGGTTGGCGTCGGTGTCCAGCTTGCTGCGCACGCGGATGGCCAGGTCGAAACCCTCGCCGATCACGTCGATGCGGCGATCGTTCGCCAGCAGGCGCACCTGCATCTTCGGGTACATCGCCAGGAAATCCGGCAGCAGGTACGCCAGCACGGTCTGCGCCAGCGAGACCGGGCAGCTCAGGCGCACGACGCCGCGCGGCTCGGCGCGCAACTCGTCCACCGCGTCCTGCGCCGCCTGGGCCTCTTCCAGCACCGCACGGCAATGCGTGTAGAAGCGCTCGCCGACCTCGGTAACCACGAACCGGCGGGTGGTTCGTTGCAGCAGGCGCACGCCCAGGCGCTCCTCCAGCTGGGCCACCCGCTTGCTCAGGCGCGACTTGGGTACGCCCAGCGCGCGGCCGGCGGCGGAGAAGCCGCCGTGCTCGACTACCGCCGCAAAGAAGTACAGGTCGTTCAGATCCTGCAAGGCACCGCTCAATTGCGTCATCTTCGTATCCATGTGCGAACCACGGCCATCGTGCCAGCGTAGCACCGCGGTTCGACTGCGCCTGCCGCCGCTGGAAATTGCCGGCCGGCATTGACACACTGGCGCACCCGACTGCCGGAATCCCCGCATGACTCCGTTCCCGCGCATGCTCCTGTTCGCCGTGTTGCTGGCGAGCGCCCCGCTGGGCCACGCCGCCGACCTGCTGGTCAGCAACGTCAACGGCTACACGCTGGACAGCCAGGGCAAGTTGCAGCAGTTCCAGGCGCTGCTGGTCGATGACGGCAAGGTGGTGGCCACCGGCAGCACGGCCGAACTGCAGCCACGCGCCGATGGCGCCCGCGTGATCGACGGCCACGGCCAGACCCTGCTGCCCGGTCTGATCGACGCCCACGGCCACGTGCTGGAACTGGGCTACGCGCGCAACAGCGTGGACCTCAGCGAGATCCGCTCGCTGGACGAAGCGCTGGCCAAGGTGAAGGCATACGCCCAGGCGCATCCGCAGGCGAAATGGATCCGCGGCGGCGGCTGGAACCAGGTGATCTGGAAACTCGGTCGCTTCCCCACCGCCGCCGAGCTCGATACCGCGGTCGCCGACCGGCCGGTGTGGCTGAGTCGCGTCGACGGCCACGCCGCCTGGGCCAACAGCGCGGCGATCAAGCTCGCCGGCGTGACCCGAGCCACGGCCGACCCGCACGGCGGGCGCATCGAGCGCGACGCGCAGGGCAACCCGGCCGGCGTGTTCGTCGACGGCGCCACCGAGCTGGTCGACGCCCACGTGCCGGCGCTGACCGCGGCGGAAAAAGCCGCTGCGCTGGACACCGCGCTGGCCGAGATGGCCCGCGTCGGCCTCACCGGCGTCAGCGATGCCGGCATCGACCTGGACAACTACCGGCTGTACCGGCAGTACGCCGATGCGCACAAGTTGACCGCGCGCATCTACGCGATGATCCGCGACACCGGCGAGTCCTTCGACGTCATCAGCAAGGACGGCCCGCTGATCGGCTACGGCGACGACTTCCTCACCGTGCGCGCGGTCAAGCTGTTCGCCGACGGCGCGCTGGGCAGCCGCGGCGCCGCAATGCTCAAGCCCTACTCCGACGATCCGCACAACAGCGGCCTGCTGTTCATGTCGCCGGCCACCATGACAGCCAAGATCGACAAGGCGTTCGCCAAGGGTTATCAGGTCGGCATCCACGCGATCGGCGATCGCGCCAACCGCGAAGTGCTGGACAGCTTCGCCGCGGCCTACCGCAGCCATCCCGACGCCAAGGCCTTGCGCAACCGCGTCGAGCACGCGCAGATCGTCTCGCTGCAAGACATCCCGCGCTTCTTGCCGCTGCAACTGATTGCCTCGATGCAGCCCACCCACGCCACCTCCGACATGAACATGGCGGAGGACCGCATCGGCCACGCGCGGATCGCCGGCGCCTATGCCTGGCAGCGCTTCCTGAAACAGGGCACGGTGATCGCCGCCGGCTCGGACTTTCCGGTGGAATCGCCCAACCCGTTCTACGGCCTGTACTCGGCCGTCACCCGCGAAGACCACCAGGGACAACCGCCCGGCGGCTGGTATCCGCAGCAGGACTTGAGCCTGACCCAGGCCCTGCGCGCCTTCACCCTCGATGCGGCGTATGCCGAACATGCCGAGCAGCGCCTCGGCACGCTGGAACCCGGCAAATGGGCCGACTTCATCCTGGTCGACCACGACATCTTCAAGGATCCGGCCAGCAAGCTCTGGAACACCAAGGTGCTGCAGACCTGGGTCGGCGGCAAACAGGTGTACGCGGCCAAGGATTGAACGGTACCCCACGCGACACGCAAGAGGCCGGCCGAGAAGCCGGCCTCTTGTTTTCTGGCGCTCCGACGAGGCGCGCCCTTCGACGCCGTGGCTGCGCCGCTACGCCAAGGGTGGACGGAATCGAACCGGGAATGGGGATTGGACGCCAATCCGCAAAGCGTCCTGCTGCCTTTCCTGTGCCCGATTCCCCACCCCCCGGCTCCCTAGCCCATCAGTCATGCCCCTGACCCCGCTCGCGCCCCTTGACGGTTCAAAAGTCGGTGTTATAGTTCACTACAACACCACTCACCCAGAGCACCAAAGGAGGTTCGACATGAAAGCGTACAAACTGATCGCCGGCGCCGCGGCCATCCTGCTCACCTTCGCGAGCCTGCGCGCCGTGCTGTACAACGTCGACGCCTGGCAGCCGGTCGGCACCAGCCATGCCAGCGAGCCGGCCCACGTCACCAACCTGGCCCCCGTCACCGTGCGCCCGAACGCCGCCGAACGGCGTGCCGCGGCACTGATCGACGACGGCAGCGCCGCCAACCTGGCCGCCGTGCCTGCCGACGCGCAGCTGCGTCTGGGCGAGGCGATCGAGCCGCTGGGCCTGCTCGGGTCGCAGTGGGTCATGCCCTACTATTCGTTTGGCAAGAAGTTCGGCCGCATCACGAAGGAATAACCATGACCATCGCCTGGAACGACAGCGTCCCGATCTATCGCCAACTGCACCAGCGTGTGGTGGCGATGATCCTGGACGGCGCCTTGAACGAAGGCGACCCGCTGCCGTCGGTACGCCAGGTAGCGGCGGATTATCAGATCAACCCGCTGACCGTATCGAAGGCGTACCAGGAACTGGTCGACGAACAACTCGTGGAGAAAAGGAGGGGTCTGGGCATGTTTGTCATCGAAGGGGCGCGCGATGCGCTGCTCAAATCCGAACGCGAGCGCTTCCTGCGCGAGGAATGGCCGGCGCTGCATGCCCGCCTCCAGCGCCTCGGACTGGATCTCAAGACCCTGATGCGGGAAGCCGACAGCCACCAGGAGCCATCAGCATGAGCGCGGTAATCACGGCCAGCGGCCTCGGCAAGCGTTACAAGTCGGCGGTCGCGCTGGACAACGTCAGTTTCCAGGTCGAACCGGGGCGCATCGTCGGCCTGATCGGCCCCAACGGTGCCGGCAAGACCACCGCCCTGAAGGCCATCCTGGGCCTGACCGACTTCACCGGCGAGCTGAACGTGCTGGGTTTCGACCCGCGCAAGCAGCGCGACCGGCTGATGGGCGAGGTGTGCTTCATCGCCGACGTGGCGGTGCTGCCGCGCTGGATCCGCGTGCGTGAAGTGGTCGACTTCGTCGCCCACGTGCACCCGCGCTTCGACCGCACCAAGTGCGAGGCCTTTCTTGCCCGCACCAAGCTGCAGCCCGAACAGCGCGTGCGGCAGATGTCCAAGGGCATGATCGTGCAGCTGCACCTGGCGCTGGTGATGGCCATCGACGCCAAGCTGCTGATCCTGGACGAGCCGACCCTGGGCCTGGACATCCTCTACCGCAAGCAGTTCTACCAGAACCTGCTGGAGGACTACTTCGACGAGAACAAGACCATCATCGTCACCACCCACCAGGTGGAGGAAGTCGAGCACATCCTCACCGACCTGATGTTCATCCGCGACGGCAGGATCGTGCTCGACGCGGACATGGACGCCGTGGGCGAGCGCTACATCGAGGTGATGGTCAACGCCGACCGCGCCGACGCGGCCCGTGCGCTGAAGCCGCTGGACGAACGCCAGGTCTTCGGCAAGAGCATCTTTCTGTTCGACGGTGTCGGACGCGCGCAACTGGAGGCGCTGGGCGAAACCCGCCGGCCATCCATCAGCGACCTGTTCGTCGCCACCATGAAGGGAACCTACGCATGAACACCTTCCTTTGGTTGGTCAAACGCGAATTCTGGGAGCACCGCGGCGGCTTCCTGCGCGCGCCGGTGATCACGGCCGCGATTTTCCTGGTGCTGAACCTGATGGGCATCGTGACCGGCGAGGTGATGGGCCGGCAGATGGGCTTCCACCTGGGCATCGGCAGCAACAACCTGCACCTGCTCACCCAGGAACTGGACAAGCAGTCGATGGAGGCGGTCGGCGCCGGGCTGGACCTGGTGATGTACTCCTCCACCATGATCATCGGCATCGTGCTCGGCTTCGTGGTGTTCTTCTACTGCCTCGGCGCACTCTACGACGATCGCCGCGACCGCAGCATCCTGTTCTGGAAATCCCTGCCGGTGTCGGACACCGCGACCGTGCTGTCCAAGGTCGTCTCGGCCACGGTGGTCGCGCCGTTGATCGCGGTGGTCGTGGGCGCCCTCACCGGCCTCGTGATGCTGCTGATGTTCGCCATCACCCTGTCCCTGCATGGCGTCAGCGTGTGGCACCTGCTGGGCCTGTCGCACCCGCTGCAGGTGATGGCCAACCTGGTCGGCTCGATCCCGCTCTATGTGCTGTGGGCGCTGCCGACGGTGGGCTGGCTGATGCTCTGCTCGGCCTGGGCACGCAGCAAGCCCTTCCTGTGGGCGGTGGCCTTGCCGGTGGGCGTGGGCATCGTGATCGGCTGGTTCAACCTGCTGGGCACGCTGAATATCTCCAACGACTGGTACTGGCGTGGCGTGGTGGCCCGCATCCTGGGTAGCGTGTTCCCGGGCGGCTGGTTCAGCGAGGTCAGCGGCATCGGCGGCGACAGCCCGGCGGCCGTGCTCTCCAGCCTGAGCGTGATGCACAGCTACAGCGCGTTGGGCTCGATGGACCTCTGGATCGGCGTCGCTGCAGCCATCGCCATGCTGGCCGGCGCGATCTGGTTCCGCCGCTGGCGCGACGACAGCTGAGTTGCGTTCCGACACCCGACTTGGAGAAGCACCCATGAAATCCCTCACGCTCAACGCCATCGCCCTGGCCCTGCTGTTGCCACTGGCGGCCTGCGGCCAGTCGGGTCACACCGACTCCCAGCCGGCCTCCTCGGCAACCACCGCACAAACTGCCGGTGACAAGGCGCCCACCTCGTGGGTGGCCCGCCGCGTCGACAACGCCATGCAGAAGGCCCGGCAGGAGCTGGCGACCGGGAACATCGACGTGGACACCGTCCATGTCGGCAACTCCCTGCGGCTGGGCCGCGCGACCTCCAAAGCCCAGATCACGCCGCAGGGCGATCTGTTGATCGACGGCAAGAAGGTCACGGCCACACCGGAGCAGCAGGCTCTGCTGTTGGATTACCGCCATCGCGTCATCGCCATCGCCGAGGCCGGCATGGAAATAGGCACGCAAGGCGCCGACCTGGGCATGCATGCCGCCAGCGCAGCGCTGAGCGGCGCGTTCAGTGGCAAGAGCGACGCGGAAATCGAGGCGGCCATCAAGCCGCAGACCGACCGCATCCAGGCCGCTGCCCTCGAACTGTGCAAACGCCTGCCCGACCTGCGCGCTGCCCAGCAGCAGCTGGCAACCGCGATGCCCGCGTTCAAGCCTTACGCGACGATGACGCAGGAAGACGTGCAGGACTGCGACAAGAACATTGCCAACTCGGGCCACAAGAAAGGCGTGACCGTGCTGTCGTTCTGAGCCGTGGTTCGGGATCGCAAGAGCAAAGGCATCGCCCGCGAGCGGGCTCCTACGGAATGACGGAGGCTGCAGGAGCCCGCTCGCGGGCGATGCCTTTGCGAATACCGAATCTCGGGTTGTCTATTTTTCGTGGATGCCGCCACGCGTCAGCGCCATCGGATCAAGCAGCTTCTTCAGCTCCTCCTTCGACAGGCCGGTGGTTTCCAGCGCCACGTCCATGATCGGTCGGTGCTGCTTGTACGCCTGCTTGGCGGTGGCCGCGCCCTTCTCGTAGCCGATCACCGGGTTCAACGCGGTGACCAGGATCGGGTTCATCGCCAGCGCCTGGTTCACCCGCGCCTTGTTGACCTTGAACCCGGCAATGGACTTGTCCGCCAGCAGCACGCTGACATTGGCCAGGATGCCGATCGACTGCAGCAGGTTGTGCGCGATCAGCGGCAGCATCACGTTGAGCTGGAAGTTGCCCGACTGGCCGGCGATGGTGATCGAGGCATCGTTGCCGATCACCTGCGCGGCCACCATCGCCACCGCCTCGGGGATCACCGGATTGACCTTGCCCGGCATGATCGACGACCCCGGCTGCAGCGCCGGCAGCTCGATCTCGCCCAGGCCGGCCAGCGGGCCTGAGTTCATCCAGCGCAGGTCGTTGGCGATCTTCATCAGCGCCACCGCCAGCGCCTTCAGTGCGCCGGACAGCTCCACCGCCGCATCCTGCGCGGCCATGCCCTCGAAATAGTTCTCCGCCGACTCGAACTTCACGCCGGTCAGCTTCTTCAGCTGCGCGGCCATCGCCGGGCCGAACTTCGGATCGGCGTTGATGCCGGTGCCCACCGCCGTGCCGCCCTGCGGCAGCCGGCGCATGCGCTTCAGCGCATCCTCGATCCGCTCGATCGCCGCGCCGATCTGCGCCGCCCAGCCCGACAGTTCCTGCCCGAAGGTGATCGGCATCGCGTCCATCAGGTGGGTGCGGCCGGTCTTGGGCGTGTTCCTCAGTTCGCGGGCGCGCTTGTCGATCGCCTTCTTCAGGTGCTTCAGCGCCGGCAGCAGTTGCTCGCTGGTGGTCAACGTGGCGCTGACGTGGATGGTGGTGGGGATCACGTCGTTCGAGCTCTGCCCGTAATTGACGTGGTCGTTCGGATGCACCTTCGCGCCCGCGGCCACCGCCAGGTGCGCGATCACCTCGTTCGCATTCATGTTGGTGCTGGTGCCCGAGCCGGTCTGGAAGATGTCGATCGGGAACTGCGCGTCGTACTGGCCGTCCGCCACCGCCAGCGCCGCCTTGCGGATCGCCGCGGCCTGGTTCTTCTTCAGGTGCCCCAGCGCCAGGTTCACGTCGGCCGCGGCGGCCTTGATCAACCCCAGCGCACGGATGAACGGGCGCGGCAGGTGCAGGCCGGAAATCGGGAAGTTGTCGATCGCGCGCTGGGTCTGCGCGCCATACAGCGCGTCAGCCGGGACTTGCAGCTCGCCCATGCTGTCGTGTTCGATGCGGAAACTGCTCATTGGGGAAATCCTTCGGGGTGGGACCATGGCATTGCCTGGACCGTTCGGCGCCACGCTCAGGGTGCACGGGAGACGGTCACGTCCGCCCACTATAGGCCGCCGGGCACGGACTCGCCGGCAATGTAAAATGGCAGTTTCCCCTCGCCGGAACGCCCCGATGCCCAACCACGCCCTCACTGCCCTGTCGCCGCTGGACGGCCGCTACGCCGGCAAGGTCGAAGCGCTGCGTCCGATCTTCAGCGAGTTCGGGCTGATGCATCGGCGCGTGCAGGTGGAGATCGAATGGCTGCTGGCGCTGGCCGCCGAGCCGAAGATCGTCGAACTGCCCGCCTTCGACGCGGGCCAGGTCGCCACCCTGAAGGCCATCGCGGAAAACTTCAGCGAGGCGGACGGCGAGCGGATCAAGGCGATCGAGGCCACCACCAACCACGACGTCAAGGCGGTCGAGTACTTCATCAAGGAAAAGATCGGCGCCGACGCCGGGCTGGCGCAGGCGAAGGAGTTCGTGCACTTCGCCTGCACCAGCGAGGACATCAACAACCTCTCCTACGCGCTGATGCTGCGCGACGCGCGCCGCGGCGTGCTGCTGCCGCAGCTCGACGCGGTGATCGACACGCTGCGCCACATGGCGCATGACAACGCCGGCTTGCCGCTGCTCTCGCGCACGCACGGCCAGACCGCCTCGCCCAGCACGCTGGGCAAGGAGCTCGCCAACGTGGTGGCGCGCCTGGAGCGGCAGCGCCGGCAACTGGTGGCGGTGGAGATCTCCGGCAAGATCAACGGCGCGGTCGGCAACTACAACGCCCACGTCGTCACCTACCCGGAACTGGACTGGCGCGCGTTCTCGCAGCGCTTCGTGGCCAGCCTCGGCCTCGACTACAACGCCTACACCACCCAGATCGAGCCGCACGACAACGTCGCCGAATACTGCGACGCGGTACGCCGCGCCAACACCATCCTGGTCGACCTGGCCCGCGACATCTGGGGCTACATCTCGCTCGGCTATTTCAAGCAGACGCTGAAGGCCGGCGAAGTCGGTTCCTCGACCATGCCGCACAAGGTCAACCCGATCGACTTCGAGAATGCCGAAGGCAACTTCGGCCTCGCCAACGCGCTGCTCGGCCACTTCGCCGAGAAGCTGCCGATCAGCCGCTGGCAGCGCGATCTCACCGACTCCACCGTGCTGCGCGCACTCGGCACCGCCTTCGGCCACACGCTGGTGGCGCTGGAATCGCTGAAGAAAGGCCTGGGCAAACTCAACGTCAACGCCGAGCGCATCACCGCCGACCTCGACGCCAGCTGGGAGGTGCTCGCCGAAGCCGTGCAGACCGTGATGCGCCGCTACGGCCTGCCGCAACCCTACGAACAGCTCAAGGCACTGACCCGCGGCCACGGCATCACGCGCGAGTCGATGCGCGAGTTCATCGCCGGGCTCGAGCTGCCGACGGAAGCGAAGCAGCGCCTGCTGGAGCTGACGCCGGGCGGCTATACCGGGCTGGCCGAAGAGCTGGCCAGGGACGTCTGACTGCCTGTCGCGTAGCCCCGAGCGACCCGCACAATCCAACGCAAACCCTGTAGGAGCGCACCCTGTGCGCGATGCTCTTCGCTACGTAACGAAAGGCATCGCGCACAGGGTGCGCTCCTACAAAAAGGCGACGAGCATGGGCCCCGCGCCTTGCTCCCTCCCCTGCTTGCAGGGGAGGGCCGGGGTGGGGTCGCTCTTCGCCCAAACCACCGGCGGCGGGCACTGCCTGCCCTGCCACGGGAAGAATGGCTTACAGCGCCATCGGCTTGATGTACCCCGGCGACATGGCATGCTGATCGCGGATCGCCTGCATGTAGCGGTCACGCAGCATGGTCTGCCGGCTGACCATGGGAACCCTGCGGCCGGCGATGAACACCTGGTCGGCGAAGGTCGACAGCTCCAGCGGATCGCCGCTCCAGACCACCACGTCGGCCAGCTTGCCCTGCTCCAGCGTACCCACGTCCTGGTCCATGCCGTAGATCCGCGCCGGATTCAGCATCAGCGCCTTCAGCGCATCGAGCCACGGCAGGCCGTTGGCCACCGCGTTGCCGGCCGCCTGGGTGACGTTGCGCGCGTTGTGGGTGTCGCCGGTGGCGAAGGCGATCAGCACGCCGGCCTTCTGCAGGCGCGCGGCGTTCTCCAGCGTCGAGCCCAGCGTCTCGAAGTGCGCCGGCAGGTCTTCCAGCGGATTGAGCAGCACCGGCACATGGGCGGCGGCCAGTTCGTCGGCGACCATCCACGCCTCGGCGCCGCCGGAGACGACCAGCTTCAGTTTGAAGTCGCGGGCCAGCCGCAGTGCCGCCTCGATGTCGCTGGCACGTTCGACGTGGAGCACCAGCGGTTCCTCGCCCGCCAGCACCGGACCGAGCGCCTCCAGGTCCAGCCGCGTCAGCGCGTACTTGCGGCGCTGGTTGCTGGCGTAGGCGCTGGTGTTGTCGGCGTAGTCCTTCGCATCCTGCAGCGCCTCGCGCAGCGCCAGCATCGCCGCCGCACGCGAGCCGCCGGCCTGTTCGGCGCCGGTTTCGCCCAGCGCGGCAAACATCGCCGCCGCGTCGCGATGGATGAAGCCTTCGGTGGAACCCAGGTCGATGATGGCGCCGCGGCCGGCGATGATGTGCTTGTCGCCGTTGGTCGGCGAGACCATCGCGCGGGTCACGCCGGCGATGCGGTTGACCGGGATCAGCACCGAGCGCGGGTTGATCGCGTCGGCCACGTCGAACGCCGCACTGAAACGCGAGTCGCCGGCCGAGGCATCGCGGGTTTCCTTGACCGCGCCGACTTCGACGATGCCGAACTGGCTTTGCGGATCGAAGATGCCGGGCGTGACGATCTTGCCGCTGGCGTCGATGCGCTCGGCATCGGCGGGAATGTCGACGTTGGCGCCGACCGCGGCAATCTTGCCGTCCTTGACCAGCACCGTGCCGTGCTCGATCTTGCCGGCGGCGCCCAGCGTGTACACGGTGCCGCCGGTGATGGCGTAGGTCTTGCCGTCCGCATGGACGGCGGAGCGAGCCGCCGCGTTGTCGGCATAGCCGTCCGAACGGTCGGCGGGGCTGCAGGCGACGCACAGCATCGCCAGGATCATGGTCAGGTATTTCATCGTGCGCCCTCCCCTGCGGCGTCGGCATGCGGGTCGATGAAGCTGCCCAGCATGAAATCGGAGGTCGATTGCCGCTGCGGATCGTCGCGTTCGTACACCACGGCGCCGTCGAGGAACACCTTCTCGGTGCGCGCGTAGACGCTGAACGGGTCGGCGCTCCAGATCACCACGTCGGCATCCTTGCCCGGTTCCAGCGAGCCGATGCGGTCGGCCAGGCCCAGCGCCTTGGCCGGGTTGAGCGTCATCCACATCACCGCGTGCTCCTTGCTGATGTCGAGCCCGGCGCGCCGCCCTGCCGCCAGCGCCTTGGCCACTTCCTGGTTGAGGCGCTGGATGCCGTTCTCGTCGTCCGAGTGGATCATCGCGCAGGCGCCGCCGGCATCGACCATCGCGATGTTGGCGCGGATGCCGTCCCACGCTTCCATCTTGAAGCCCCACCAGTCGGCCCACATCGCCGCGCAGGTGTCGGCCTTGGCCAGCAGGTGCGGAATCTTGTACGCCTCGACGGCGTGGTGGAACGCGGCGATCTTGAAATCGAACTCCTGCGCCACATCGAGCAAGGCGGCCATCTCGTCGGCGCGGTAGCAGTGCATCTGCACGCGGATCCTGCCGTCGAGCACCTCGGCCAGGGTTTCCTTGCCGAGGTCGCGCTTGGGCGGCGGGCCGGCATCGGCGGCACCCTTGGCCTTGACCTTGGCTTCCCACGCCTTCCACTCGCGGTCGTAGGCCTGCGCATCGGCGAAGGCCTGCCGGTAGCCGGCGACGTCGCCCATCAGCGTCGACGGAAACTGGTGGCGGCTGCCGTAGACCCGCATCGGGTTCTCGCCACAGGCCATCTTCAGGCCGTACGGCGCATCCGGAAATTTCATTCCCTGCACCGTGGTGGCCGGCACGTTCTTCAACACCACGCTGCGGCCGCCGATCAGGTTGCCGGAACCGGGCAGGATTTCCAGCGTGGTCACGCCACCGGCGCGCGCGGTGTTGAAGCCCGGGTCCTGCGGCCACACCGAATGCTCGGCCATCACCTGCGGCGTGGTCGGGTTGGTCATCTCGTTGCCGTTGGCGGTGGCCTCCACCGATGGCGACGGATAGACGCCCAGATGCGAATGCACGTCGATCAGCCCGGGCGTGACGAACTTGCCCTCGGCATCGATCACCACCGCACCGGCCGGCGCCTCGACCTGCTTGCCGATCGCCGCGACCTTGCCGTCACGCAGCAGCACCGACCCATCGTCGATGCGCTCGCCGGTACCCGTGTAGATCGTCGCGTGCTGGATCAGCGTGGTCTGCGAGGGCAGCGGCTGGTAGGTGGACGGAAAGGCGTTCGACGGGAATTCGGTGGGTTGCGGTGTCGCGGCCTGGGCGGCCACCCCGACGGATACCCCCAGCCATGCGGCAAGCATCGCCGCGCGCATACATGACGATTTCATCTTTGCTCCCGAGTCGGCCCCAAGCCACGCCAACCCTGGCGGCGATGTGCGGCGCGTCCGTTGTCGCCGTCCGCAAACCGTACATGGAAGCGGCGGCAAAGTCTCGCTTGCGGAGGCGCGGGGCGGTGTGCCAGCTACCGCGGCTGCGGAGAGTGCGCTCGTCGGCTGGGCCATCACGGGCGGGACCACGCTGGCGGTGGTCGTCCTCTTCGTTCTCGACCGCCCTGCGCCGTGGATGGAGCCCGCGGCTGAACCTGCCGTCTCCCCGGGTACACCCGGGGAGACGGTCCAGCATGGCGACGACCGGTCAGAAGCTGGCTGTCACGCGCGCGTACCAGAACGCCCCGTTGAAACCGAACGGCGAGGTGAGCGCGTATTTGACGCCAAGGAACTGCAGCGTGGCGTTCTGCTCCTTGCCGGGGTAGGTGTCGAAGACGTTGTTGCCGCCAATGGCCACCGACAAGGTGTCGTTGAACTTGTAGCTGGCCTCCAGATCGAGCAGCGTCTTGCCGCTGTAGTGATTCACGTCCTCCGGCGGGTTGTTGCTGCCGAACAGGCCGACCGTGGTGCTCCAGCTGCCGTAATGGTTGATCCGCGCGATGGCGTCGAATCGGTGCAGCGCGTAGTCGAAGCTGAGCACCGACCGGCTCCTGGGCACCTGGTGTTCGAGGTCGTACACGAAATCGTCGTTGAGCGTGTCCGGCTGCACCTTGACCACGTTCTGCTTGTTGCGGTTGTAGCGGAAGTCGATGTTGAGCCTGCCATTGCCCAGCTGATGCCGCGTATCGACCACGAAGTCGATGCCGCGGATGTCGGACCCGAACGCATTGCCGAAATAACTGGCGTCGCTGCCGAGCAGCAACTGCGCGTTCGGATAGCCGCCGGCGGCGAGCTGGTCCACGGTGGCCTGGGTCACGCTGTTGCTGACCAGGCCGATGCGGTCGTCGATCCTGATCCGGTAGTAGTCCAGGGTTGTCGTGACGTTGTCGAGTGGCGTCCACACGGCGCCGAGGGACAGGCTCCTGGAGGTTTCGGTCTTCAGCGGCTTGGAACCGAGCGCGCGCGCCACCGGGTTGTCGACCGGATAGGTGCCGGCGGGTATCAAGCCACCCTGGGCGTTCGCCGTGGTGGTGACATTCAGCGTGTTCGCCTGGCCCGGGGTCGGCGTGCGGAAGCCGGTGTTGTACGTACCGCGCAGCGCGAACGCGTCGGTGAACGCGTAACGGCTGGAAAGCTTGTACACGATCTTGGAGCCGTAGTTGTCCGCACGCTCGTAGCGCACGGCCGCCGCGCCGGACCACTGGTCGGTGAAGTTCGTCTCGGCGTCGACGTAGGCGGCCTCGCTGTTCTGCGTGAAGCGCCCGGCCGCGTTGGCCGGGAAGCCCTGGAAGGCATCCGAGCCCACCCCGAACACCGACGCGGTCGGCCCCACCTCGATCGAACCGGCGTCGCCCTGGTGGATGATGTAGGTCTCCTGGCGCCAATTCGCGCCGAAGGCGAGCGTGAGCGGCGAGTCGTCGAACGAACGGACGAAATCCGCACCGGCGCCCTGCTCGCGCTGGGTCAGCTTGCCGGGGTGGAAGTTGGTGGGCGACAGGCTGCCCAGGCTCGGGTTGATCGAACCCTTCAGCTGGTAGTCGACCTCGTTGCTGCCGGTGCGGTAGTGCAGGTCCCACTGCAGGTTGCTCTGCCCGCCGCCACGCACGCCGCCGACCAGCTGGTGATCGCTGATGTCCGCACCGAACAGCGGGCTGTAGCCGCCCGGGAACTGCGTGTAGATCGGGTTCAGCAGCACCCAGCCGCTGGGGCTTGCCGCGTTGGCCGTGAGGTAGTTCGCCGGGTCGCCACCACCGGCCACGATGCTGTCCACCAGCGACTGGGGCGCGTTCGCCGGGGTCAGGGTGCCATCGGCGTAGCTGACCAGGGTGGAGCGGCCGCCGATGCCGTACTGGGCCGGCAAGACCGGGTTGCGATAGAAGAAGCTGGACAGGACCTTCTTGTCCATGAAGCTGCCCGTGGCGTAGAGCTGCGCGTCGCCGGCCAGCGGCAGGCCGGCGTTGACGAACAGCTTGTTGGTCTTGGTCTGCGGGTCGCCCCAGCGCTGGCCGAAGCCGTCGTACGGCACCTGGTCCGCACCGACCGCGGCCGCGACGGCCGCCGCGTCCGCTTGCGGCATCCCGCGCGAGGTGGGGTCGGTGGTTTCGCGCTCGGCACTCACGTGCACGAAACCATCGGCGCCGAGCGGGAATCCCGCATCGGCGTCGTAGCGCCGCAGGTTGCCATCGCCCTTGCCGTACTGGCCCACCTGCGCGCTGACCGTCACGCCCGAGGAAGCCTTCTTGAGGATGACGTTGACCACGCCGGCGATCGCGTCCGATCCGTACAGCACCGAGGCGCCATCACGCAGCACTTCGACGCGCTCGATCGCGTTGGACGGGAACACCGAGAAATCGACCGCCTGCGCGCCCTGGTTGAAGGTACCCAGCGGATCGATCTGCAGGTTGACCAGCGCCGAACGGTGGAAGCGCACGCCGTCGACCAGCACCAGGGTCTGGTCGGGCGACAGGTTGCGCAGCGACACCGGCCGCACGAACGACGTGCCGTCGGCGATGGGAAAGCGCTGGGTAGTCAGCGACGGCACGATGTTGGTCAGCGCGTCGGTGAGGTCTGCCGACGACTGCTTCGCGATCTGGCTGCCGCTGAATGCATCGATCGGCGAAATGGATTCGGTCGGCGACAGGCCGGCCCGGTGCGTGCCGGTCACCACCACTTCCTGCAGGGTGGTGGTCGACTTGGCCTTCGCCGCCGGGTTGCTTCCCTGTGCCGCGGTCGCCTGGGCCTGTCCGCTGTCCGACGCACCCGCGTCCTGCGCCTGCACCGAGCACGCGACCAGCGCCGCGGCGGCAAGCGCCGCGCGAATGGCGCGCAAAAGAACCACGTTGATCCCTGCATGGTTATGCATGTTGACTCCCTCCGCATGGCCGCTGCACTCCCCCCTCAACGCAAGCTACTCCGACCCCTGGCGTCGAAAAAGGCCTCCATTGGTAGTACGTGCGCGGGATCACTTTCGTGGCGACAGCCTTGCCGATGGGTGCACTCGTCACGCGACTCGCCGGCGTCTATCCACCGGGGCAACAGAAATGCTTGGGCCGGCGGGAACGGCGCAGGGAAACAGCTCGAAACGAGGCCGGTTCGGGAAAGTGGACCTGGCCCCGTTTGTGTCGGTACGGCAAAACGCGGTAGAGCCCGGGCCGGCCACTCAGTCCAGCCGCGTGTACTGCAGGCTGACGGCCAGGGCCTCCTTGCCGTTGCGGGTCTCGTAGTACTCGTAGACGAAATGATCGTCGTCGGCGATGCGCATGACTTCGCGCACCGGCACCGGCGAGCCGTCGTTGCCGGCCATCTCGCCGGTGAACGTGTAGCTCCGGCTCGCCGCGTCGTAGCTGCCGCGGGCAAGGATCATCCCCGAGAAATTGGTATCCATCCAACTGCTGAAATACCTGCCGGTGGCACCGTCCCGGCCGATATATCCCAGGCCCTCGAACGGCTTGCTCGACGCGATGCGAAGCTGCTGCCGCAAGTCGCGATCGCCGAGCACCAGGGCATAGGTCGCGGTGCCGTGATCGACCACCGCAGGCGCCCCCGGCGTTGTCCACATCGACTGCTGCACGGTCCAGTGCCCTGCGAGCCGGGCGTACGGCGGCGCGGCCTGCGATGCGGCCGTCGCCGACCCGACAGCAAGCGACATGGCGAGGGCCGGCACCCAGCGCCGGAGTGATGCGAAAGGCTTGTTCATCGTGACGATCCTGATGGTTTCGAGAGGCGCCGAGGATGGACGGCCGGGCCGGCGCGCTCAATAACCTGTCAGGTCATGCGCGCATCAGGCCGATGCCGCCAGCCCGGCACAGACCGCGGCGGTGTGGTCGTCGGCGGGGAACGCGCATTCGATGCGCAGCTCGTCCAGCGTCACGTCGCGCGGCATCGAGAACGTCGTGATGGTCTCGAAGAAACGCAGCTCACCCAGCCGGCTGCGGAATACCAGCGTGAGCACCGGCGCCGGCATGTCCTGCAGATCGCGGAGACGCCAGTGCGCGGGCACGTCGCGATAAGCCAGCACGTCGGCCAGCAGATCCTGCAGCGTGCGATCGGTCGGCACGGCGGCGAGCTGCTCATGGACATGGCGAATGAACTTTTCCGCCACCTCCGGCCAGTTGACGATCACCGAGCGGAAATCGTCCGGATCGAACACCTGGTGCAGCAGGTTGGCATGCCGGCTCTCGCGGCCGTCCATCAGCAGCTGATTGACCCGCACCGCCGCAGCGTTGGCCATCAGCACGTTCCATTGCCGGTCGATGACGAAGGCGGGATAAGGCTCCTGGTGCGCGATGATCAGCTCGATCGCCTGCCGCATCCGCTCCAACGCCGGCGCCGCCAGCGCGTTCTCCTGATACTGCGGCGCGTAGCCACCGGCCAGCAGCAGCGCGTTGCGCTCGCGCAGCGGCATGGCGAACACATCCGCCAGCCGGCCGATCAACTCGCGGCTGGCGCGTGCTTTCCCTGTTTCGACGTAGCTCAGGTGCCGGGCAGAGATGCCCGCTTCCAGCGCCAGCTCGAGCTGGCTCATGCGTCGGGTGGTGCGCCACTCGCGCAGCAACGCGCCAATCGGCGGATGCGGCTGCGCGAAGCCTGCGTTCGTCGACACCATGTTTGCACCTGCTGCAGGAAAGTCCGCCGCATGTTAGCGGGCGTGAAACGGGGGGAGCATGGGCCGGAATGCAGGGCAAGGAACCCGGCGTGCGCAGGTGAGCGGCATCTGTACGGTAGAGCAGATCGCCGAATCGCCATTCGTCGTCGCCATCCTCATTGCGTGACTCGCCGGCGTCTGTCCACCGGGGCAACAGAAATGATTGGGCCGGAAACGAGGCCGGTTCGGGAAAGTGGACCTGACCCGTTTGTGACGCCGTCAACCCGTGGCCCCGAGCGGCGTTCTCCTTCCGGCATGCCGCCGTTCGTCCGGCACGACATGGCAGTACCCCACCGCCGGCCTCACACACTGAAGGACACCGTCATGAACCACGCTTCGATGATCCGCCTCGGTCTGCTCAGCCTGATCGCCTGCACCGCGTTCGCCAGCGCCAGCGCGATGGCCGCCGACACCACCGTCCCCGGTCACCCCCGCGTCAACGAGGTCAACCAGCGCATCGACAACCAGCAGGCGCGCATCGCGAAAGGCGTCGCCAACGGCACCATCACGCCGAAGCAGGCGGCCAATGACCAGCGCCGCGCCGCCAACATCGCCCAGCGCGAAAGCGCCGCCGAAGCGAAGCACAACGGCCACCTGACCAAGGGCGAAACCCGCCGCCTCAACCGCGCGGAAAACCGCAACAGCCGCGCCATCCACCGCCAGCGCCACTGATCGCCAGCAAAAAAAGAGGCCCCGCTTGCGGGGCCTCTTCCACTTCAGGAAATGACGAATCAGGCCGGCAGCGGCTCGCCCGGCGCCGGCTCACTGGCCGGTGCGGGATTGCGCGGACCGCGGGCGAAACGGGCGGCCAGCGCCTTGCGCGCCTCATCCAGCCCCTGCCCCTTGCCGGCCACCTTCAGCACCGCGTAACCCTCCAGCGCATTGGTCATCAGGTCACTGCCGACCGCCATCTCGGTGTCGACGCCGCGCTGATGCAGCTTGCCCAGCCGCACCAGACGCGGGCGCAACGCATCCAGCGTGGCGATGTCGCGCTGGTAACCCGCTAGGTCGAAATTGCCGGGCAGCACGCCGGGGTTGTCGGTGAACACGTGACCGGCCTGCCGGCAGAACGCCTCGGACTTGTCGCCCATCTTGGTCAGCCCGTGACGCTGGTCGGGCGTCAGCGCGATCAGCGAGGCAAAGCCCGTCTCCAGTGCAGCCAGGGCGTTGTCGATGGCCGCCAGCTCTTCGGCATTCAGGTCGATATCGATCAGGTTCTGAGGCATGTTCACTCCATTGATTGAGTTGCAGACAAGCCGGTCCGTTGGCCGGCGCCGCAGCGTAACGTGCCACCCGCCCGCTACCCACCCGTCAGCCGTAGGCTCAAAAGGCGATGCAGCGTAGGTGCACGACTCGCGCGACTGCGCGGGCAAGCCCTCGCCCGTGCCGGCGATCCCGCGCGAGCGCGGGGAAAAGCCCGGTTCCACCGGGAAAGAGCCGGGAGCCGACCCCGCAGAGCCAGGCGCGACCGAAAAAGAGTCGCGCGCCGAGGAAAAAGAGCCAGGCGTGGCTCTGTCGGGTGCCGCGTTCCGCTGGAAAAGAGTCGCGCTCCGGTGAAAAAGAGTCGGGTTCCGACGGGAAAGAGGGTTCTACCCCGATTCTGCGGACACTTTCACTAAGCCCCATACCTGTCGCTTGTCATCATCTGACGCTTCCGACGAATAATGAGCTGTGAGTCTCAGACGTCATTTAAGTTATTCAATAAGAAGTACACTTATGT
>NZ_MWIO01000069.1 GCF_004799035.1 Rhodanobacter lindaniclasticus | reverse complement strand
CTCAAAACCGGGGGGACGTCGAGGGTATAAACCGCGCCCGGAGACCTCATTCGTTCAGCGGTGTCGCCGGTGGCCGGGGATCGAGTTGACCAGTTCCCCTGTTCCCGGCGGACACACCGCGTTGCGGGTTCAGCCCAGGCGCAGCCAGCGGCGCACCGCGGCGAGGTTGCGGCGGCTGATCTCGGGGCTGTGCTCGCTGCCGTCCAGGCGTGCCAGCACACGACCGTCGGTCAAGGTGCGCAGCCCGACCAGGCGCGTGCGCGGCACCAGGCAGTTGCGATGCAGGCGGATCAGCTGGTCGGGCCAGGCTTCCTCCAGCTGACGCAGCGATTCCTCGATCAGCAGCTCGCCGCCGACGTGCTGCACGACCACGTACTTCTCCTCGGCAAGCAGGCACAGCACGTCGTGCAAGGCGATGCGCACTTCCTCGCCGCGCAGGCGGCCGTGCAGGAAGGCGGTCGGCTCGCGCGGGCTGTCGTCGAGGCGTCGCCGCGCACGCTGCAGCGCGTCGCGCAGGCGTTCCAGCCGCACCGGCTTGAGCAGGTAATCCGCCGCGCCCAGTTCGAACGCCTGCAGCGCGTGCGCCTCGTACGCGGTGCAAAAGATCACCTGCGGGCGCGCCTTGCCGGCAAGTCGCCGCGCTACGGAAACGCCGTCGATGCCCGGCATGTTGATGTCCAGCAGCAGTACGTCGGGCTGCAGTTCGTCGAGCGCGGCCAGCGCGGCCTCGCCGTCGGTGAGCGTGCCGACCAGCTCCACGTCGCTGCATTCGCCCAGCAGCGCGGCCATGCGTGCGCGGGCCAGCGGTTCGTCGTCGACGATCAGCACGCGCATCACGCGGGTGCTCCCGGCAGGCGCAGCAGCACGAGGTAGTGCCCGTCGCGGGGGCCGGCCTCGACCACCGCGCGCGGGCCATAGCGGAATGCCACGCGCTGACGCACGCTGCGCAGCCCGTGGCCGTTGCCTGCGGCCGCCGGGGCCCGCGGCAGCGGGTTGCTGATCTCGATGCGGATGCCGTCACCGTCGCGCGTGCCGCGCAGGACCACCTCGCCGCCCTCGCGCAGCGGCTGGATGCCGTGGCGCACGGCGTTCTCGACCAGTGGTTGCAGCAGCAGGCGCGGCAGCGGGAAATCCGCCGGCAGTTCGTGCAGCTCGCGGCGGATGCGCAGGCGCGGGCCCAGCCGCAGCTGCTCGATGGCGAGGTAGCGCTCGATCAGTTCGAGCTCCTCGCCCAGCGTGCCGTCGCCGCGATCGGGCGAGCCCAGCGCGGCGCGGAACAGTTCGGACAGATCCTCCACCGTGCGCTCGGCCGCGGCGGGATCGACCCGGATCAGCGCGGCCACGGTATTCATGCTGTTGAACAGGAAGTGCGGGCGGATGCGTGCCTGCAAGGCTTCGACCTGCGCGCGCGTGACCGCGGCCAGGCGCGCCTGCCACTGCGCCAGCACGTAGAAGTAGCGCAGCATGGCGGCGCCGAGCAGGGCCGCGATGATGCTGTTGTCGCGCACGAAGGTCGCCATCGGGCTGCCGATCAGGCCGGTCTGCAGCGCGCCGTCGAGCCAGCTCGCGAGCGCGCTGGCCACCAGCACGATCAGCACGATCAGCAGCCACACCGCGACGTACGGCATGTGCCCGGGCAGACGTTGCAGCAGGTGCCGCAGCTTGCACAACGTCAGCGCCACGACCATCGCCAGCCAGGTCACGAAGAACATGCTGACGCTGTAGGCGGGCCAGTCCTGACGATCGTCGCGGGCCAGCCACATCACGGTCACCGTCAGCGCGCCGACCACGAACAGCGCGAACAGCGCCGGCAGCTGGCAGAAGTCCGGCAGCGGGCTGTGTTCGGCGCGGCCGCGGGCGTCGCTGGCGGGCGTGGATTCGGGCATGCGGCAAGTATGCCGCATGCGCGGGCGGGGCCATGGGTGCTGGCAAGAGCGGCGGGCAGTGCCCGCCCTACGGCACGCTGCCGCGTAGGGCGGGCACCGCCCGCCGTCCATGCCGGATCAAGCGGCCAGGCGTGCGCCCAGCCAGCGGTGCAGGTCGGCGATTTCCTCGGCGCAGACCGCGTGGGCCATCGGGTAGCTGTGCCAGTCCACCACATGACCCAGCGCCTGCAAGCGATCGCGCGAGTCGATGCCGCGCTGCATGGCCACCACCGGATCGGCGCTGCCGTGTGCCTGGAAGATCGGTGTCGCCGCATTGGCCGGGCTGCGCTCACGCGCCACCACCTCGGCGATCGGCAGGTAGGTGGACAGCGCCACGATGCCGGCCAGTGTCTGCGCATGGCACAGGCCCGCGGCCAGCGCGATCGCGCCGCCCTGCGAAAAGCCCGCCAGCACGATCCGCCCGGCGGGCACGCCGCGCTCGTGCTCGCGCGCGATCAGCGCCTCCACCGCGGCGATCGACGCACGTATGCCGGCCTCATCCTGTGGTGCGCGTGCATCGAAACCCGCGACGTCGTACCACGCCCGCATCGACATGCCGTTGTTGATCGTCACCGGCCGCACCGGCGCATGCGGAAACACGAAACGCAGCGCCGGCCACGCCGGGTCCACCAGCTCCGGCACGATCGGCGCGAAGTCGTGGCCGTCGGCGCCCAGGCCGTGCAGCCAGATGATGCTGTGGGTGGGATTGGCGGCGGTTTCGTGCTCGACGGTGGGCAGGGTCATGGGGGTATTCGAAGGAATCAGTGCGTGTTGGCGGCGAGGGCGCGTGGTTGCAGCGGGCTGTCCAGCGCCACCGGCTGGTCGGATTGGAAGAGATCACCGAAATGGCCGCCCTTGGCCTTGGCGGTCGACATTTCCTCGCGCAAGGCCTCACGCATGGCATCCGCCTGGGCTGCGCTGAGCGGCTGGTCGGAGAGCGTGAAGTTCATCGGGATGCGCATGTGCGTCGCCACCGCTTGCCCGTCGACGCGCTCCGGGGTGGCATGCCATTGCCTCGCGGCTTGCAGTACCGATGTGGTGAACGCGCGTGGCAGCGGCCAACGCCTGGACCGGCTGTGTACGGTCATGTCGGTCAGGCTGCCATCCGGCTGCACGGTAGCGTCGAGCATGACGAAGGCCTGCTGGTGCGCCCGGGCAGCATCCAGGGGATAGCGGGGCGGAACGTTGGTCTCGTCGAACTTGGGTCCGTTCCCCATGAAATAGATGCGCACGGTGGAGTGCCCGCTGGCGTCCGGCGCGACCTGCAATTTCGCGCGGATGAAGGTATGCGCCCGAACCGGTTTGCCATCGCGCGTTGCCGGCACGAACGCCCACTGTTTCACCGCGCCGGCAAGCACGCCGGCAATATTCGCCGGCACGTCGGCATCGACCTGTGTGCCCGTGACATGGCCGCTGGCATCCACGTCGGCGCCCACCACGTAGGTGCGCGCGCGCACTTGGGCGGCTTGCGTCGGCAGTGAGGAAGCCAGCAGCAGGCCGACGACCAGAAACATGACGTGCTTCATGAAGATTCTCCCTTTCCATGGCAGCCGGCCCTCGCCCGGCCAGCCACCATGATGCGGCAAGGGCGGTCGGCCGGCCAGTCCGGATCCATGGCTCGTCTGCAAGGAACCGCGAACCTTGTGCTTCCGCAGGTTCCGCGGCGGCTGGGGGAGTCAGCGCACCGGCAACCCCAACTCGTGCGCGAAGAAGGTCAGCCCGATCGCGGTGTCGCCGACGCGCTGGCTGAACGGGGCGCCGATGCCGTGGCCGGCGTGCATGCGGGTCAGCAGCAGGATCGGCTGCTGCGATGAGCTGGCGTTCTGCAGCGCGGCGGTGAACTTGCGCGACTGCCACGGCGCCACGCGCGGGTCGTTCTCGCCGGTGGTCATCAGCACGGCCGGGTAGGCGGTGCGCGCCTTGACGTTCTGCAGCGGCGAGTACGCCAGGGTGGCCTTGAACTGCGCCGGGTCGGCGATGCTGCCGTACTCGGGGATGTTGTACGGGCCGTTGGCGAATTCGGTCTCGTGGCGCAGCATGTCGTAGATGCCCACGCGCGCGACCACGGCGCGGTAGTCGGCCGGGTGCTGCACGATCTGCGTGCCCATCAGCAGGCCGCCGTTGCTGCCGCCGAGGATGCCCAGGTGCTTGCGGTCGGTCCAGCGCGTGTCGAACAAGGCCAGCGCGGCGGCGTGGAAGTCGTCGAACACGTTCTGCTTGTGCAGCTTCTGGCCTTGCGCGTGCCAGGCCTGGCCGTTCTCGTTGCCGCCGCGGATGTTGGCGTAGGCGAGCACGCCGCCGCGCTCGAGCCAGGCCAGGTTGGCGCCGATGAAGCCGGGCTTGATCGGGATGTCGAAGCCGCCGTAGCTGTAGAGGATGGTCGGACGCGCGCCATCGGGCGTGACGCCGGGCATCGACAGCACGGTGACCGGGATCTTCGTGCCGTCCTTCGAGGTTCCCTCGACGCGTTGCACGACCACCGTCGAATAGTCGGCGGCCGGCTGCACCGCGAACACCGTTTTCAGCGTGCCGCTGGTGCCGTCGTAGGCCATCCAGCGGGTGGGCGTGGTCCAGCCGCTGTAGCTGATCAGGGCGTCGGGCCGGCCCGATTCGGAGGCGATGTCGCCGATGCCGATGCCCTGCGCCGGCAGCGGCACGCGGCGCACGAAGTTCGCGCGCTCGTCGTATTGCTCGATCCACCAGTCCGGGCCCCGGCTGCGCACCACCAGGAAGCCGTCGCCGAGCGGGGCGATCTGCTGGATCGCGCCGTCGCGCTGGGCCAGCACCGGCACGATCGTGCCGTCGCCGGCGACGGCAACGATCTTGCCGCGCGGCGCGTTGTCGAACGAGGCCACATACAGCCGTCCGTTCACCCACGCAGCGGTGCGCGCGTTCGCGCCACGATCGAGCACGCGCTTGAACGCGGCGCCGCGGCGCACGAACACCTCGGCCGGGCCGCCGTCGCCGTCGTAGGCGAGCACCGCGGCCTGCGCGGTGGCGGGCGAATTGACCAGCACGTACTCGGCGGTCTTCGAGTAGCCCTTGCCGAACACCACGGTGTCCGCACCAAAGGCCCGACCCAGCGCGTGATGCACCAGGGTCGCGTTGAACTGCACCACCTCCCGGCCCGCGGCCGGCGGCGCGAAGCGCACGTAGCTGAAGCCGGTTTCGTCCGCGTCCCAGGCCACGCCCTGCGGGGTGGTGCCGCCGCCGGCGCAGGGCAGGGTATCGGAGAGAGTCTTGCCGCTGGCCACGTCGAGCACGTGGAGCGTGGTCAGTTCGCTGCCGCCCTCGGCGGTGCCGTAGGCGAGGTAGCGCCCGCGCGGCGAGGGCCAGTAACCGGTGATCGCGGTGCCGCCGTGGTCGGCGTTCGGATCGACCAGGGTCTTCGCCGCGCCGTCCGGCCAGGCCTGCGCCACCAGCACCGGCTGCGCCTGTGGCGGCGTCTGCTGCAGGTAGAACAGCGTGCCGCCGGCCAGCATCGGGCCGGACCGCGTGGTCGAGGTGATCGCCAGTTGCTGCACGCGCGCGGTGAGCGCCTTGCCTTCGGGCATCGCGGCCAGCGTGGCCTCGGTATAGGCGTTCTGCGCGGCGATCCACTGCTGCACGGCCGGGTCGGCGGGGTTCTCCAGCCAGCGATACGGGTCAGGCACCGGCACGCCATGCAGCACGCTCTCTGCCGCGTGCGTCGGTGACGCGGGTGGTGCGGCGGCGTGGCTGCAGCACGCCGCCGTGGCGGCAAGGACCAGCGCAAGACGACGTCGCATGGCGTACTCCGGGGACAGGCGTGAGGTCGACGTCCAAGGTTAGCGCCAATCCCGCGCGTCACGGCGCGAGCGGCCCCTGACTTTCGGCACAGACGACGGCAACCGGCCGCCACGCTCGGTTATGCTGATTTTTTTTGTCTGGGGAAGCACCATGCCTCGTCTGTTGTTCGCCGCCCTCGCCGCGTTGCTGGCGCTTCCTGCCGCCGCGGCCACGCCGACGGCCGGTACGTCCACCGCGCTGGATCTGGAAACCATCATGGCCGACGCCGACTGGATGGGGCAGCCGGTGGAGAGTCCGTACTGGAGCGTGGACGGCCGCAGCATCTATTACGAGTTGAAGCGCGACGGCAGTTCGGTGCGCGACCTGTACCGCGTCGACCCGGCCAGCGGCAGCAGCGTGAAGCTCGATCCGGCGGCGATGGCCCGGGCCGACGGCCCGGCGGTGTTCGATCGCACGCACCGGCATGCCGCCTTTGTCCTGCACGACGACATCTTCCTGGTCGACCTGGCCAGCGGCCAGCGCCGCCAGGTCACCCTGACCACGCAGCGCGAATCCGCGCCGCAGTTTTCCGCCGATGGCCGCGCCCTGCAGTACCGCGCCGGCAACGACTGGTACAGCTACGACCTGGCCAACGGCGTCAGCGCGCCGGTGGCCGAGCTGAAGTTTGCCGACGACCCGCAGGCCAAACAGCCCGACGACCTCGGCCAGCTGCAGCTCGACCTGTTCAAGACGCTGCGCGCGATCAAGGCCGACAAGGAAGCGCTGCGCGAGCACACCCAGGCGCTGGAGGCGGCCGATGCCGGGCGGGCACCGCGGCCGTTCTGGCTGGGCGACAAGATCAAGGCGGTCAACAGCACACTGTCGCCGAACGGCCGCTGGCTGCTGCTGGTGACCGAGGCCAGGCAGTACAAGGACGGCAAGGCGCCGGTGGTCAACCACTACGTCACCGACAGCGGCTACACCGAGGCGGAAGACGCGCGCAGCTACGTCGGCCGCGCCGACCCGGCGCCGCAGTCGCTGCTGCTGCTGGACCTGGCCGAGCACAAGACGTATCCGCTGGAGACCGATGCGCTGCCCGGCATCAAGACCGACCCGCTGGCCGCGCTGCGCAAGCAGACCGTGGCCGCGCTGGAGCAGGCCGGCAAGGCCGACCAGGCCAAGGCGCTGAAGGCGCCCGAGGTGCGGCCGGTCACGGTGAATTTCCGCGGCCTGGTGTGGAGCGATGACGGCGCGAACCTGGCCGTGCAACTGCGCGCGATCGACAACAAGGATCGCTGGATCGCCAGCGTCGATTTCGCACAGCACGCGCTGGTCAGTCAGCAGCGGCTGACCGACCCGGCGTGGATCAACTGGAGCTTCAACGATTTCGGCTGGCTCAAGGACGGCCGCACGCTGTGGTACCTGAGCGAGCAGAGCGGCTATTCGCGGCTGTACGCCAAACCGCTCGACGGCAAGGCGCGAGCGCTCACCGGCGCCGGCAAGTTCGAGGTCAGCGCGCCGCAGCTGAGCGAGGACGGCCACTGGTTCTACGTGCTGGCCAACAAGGTCGCGCCGTACAGCTACGACGTCTACCGCGTGCCTTCCGCCGGCGGCGAGCTGAGCCGGCTGACGCAGTACCAGGGCGTCGACGGTTTCGAGCTGTCGCCGGACGGCAGGCAACTGGCCGTGCTGCACGCCTCGCCCTACCTGTTCGACCAGCTCGCGGTGGTGGACGCCGCCGGCGGCACCGCGAAGGAACTCACCCACACCATGAAGAGCGCCTACATGGCGCACCCGTGGATCGCGCCGAAGATCGTCGAGGTGCCCTCCTCGCACGGCGCCGGGGTGGTCCATGCCAAGTACTACGGCCCCGCCGACGAGGCCGCCGCGCCGGCGTCGCGCCCGGCGGTGATCTTCATCCATGGCGCGGGCTATCTGCAGGACGTGACGCTGCAGGCCACGCCGTATTTCCGCGAGCAGATGTTCAACAACCTGCTGGTGCAGCAGGGCTACGTGGTGCTGGACATGGACTACCGCGGCTCGGCCGGCTACGGCCGCGACTGGCGCACCGCGATCTACCGCAACATGGGCCACCCCGAGCTGGAGGACCTGCTCGACGGCAAGGCGTGGCTGGTCAAGCACCACGGTGTCGATCCGCAGCGCGTGGGCCTCTACGGCGGCAGCTACGGCGGCTTCATGACCGAGATGGCGCTGCTGCGTGCGCCGGGCGAGTTCGCCGCGGGCGCGGCGCAGCGTCCGGTCACCGACTGGACCAGCTACAACCACGAGTACACCTCCAACATCCTCAACGACCCGCAGCTCGACCCCGAGGCGTACAAGACCAGCTCGCCGATCGAGTACGCCGCCAACTTGCGCGACCCGCTGCTGATGCAGCACGGCCTGATCGACAACAACGTGATGGCCAGCGACACGATCCGGCTGTACCAGCGCTTCATCGAGCTGCACAAGAAGAACTTCTGGATGTCGCTGTACCCGATGGAGCGCCACGGCTTCGTCCATGCCGATTCCTGGTACGACGAATACCGCCGCATCGACGAGTTGTTCGACACGTACGTGAAGCCGATGCGCGAGCGCGCGCACTGAGGCATTGAACGTCACCGCCCGCCGGAGCGGCGGGCGGTGGGCACGGGGCACCGTGCCGCGGCGGGCTACAATGGGCGGTCCCCCTGCCTGTCCGGTACCACCCGATGCCTCGCCTCCGCCTCGCCGAACCGCTCGTGATGCTGGCGACGGTGCTGCAGTGGCTGGTGCTGTCGATCGTCACCGGCGCGGTGATCGGGGTGGGCTGCAGCCTGTTCCTGCGCGCGCTGTTCGCCACCGCCGGGCACACCTATGCGATCTCGTGGTGGGCGCAGGCCGGCCTGCTGCTGGCTGGCGGCCTGGCCAACGGCTTGCTGCTGCATTACGGCTATCGCTTGCGCCGCAGCACGTTCGACGATTCGCCGATCGTGGCGGTCAACGAGCAGCGCGGCAAGATGCCGTTCCGCACGCTGTGGATCAAGCCGGTGGCGGCGCTGATCACGCTCGGCTGCGGCGGTTCGGCCGGCAAGGAAGGGCCGTGCTCGCACCTCGGCGCCAGCCTCGCCGCGGGCATCGGCCGGGTGCTGCATCTGAATCCGGAACTGCGCAAGCGGCTGCTGGCCTGCGGCGTCAGCGCCGGTTTCGCCAGCGTATTCGGCACCCCGATCGCCGGGGCCATCTACGGCGTGGAGATGCTGGCGATCGGTCGCATCCGCCACGACTTCCTGTTTCCCGGCATCGTCGCCGGCGTCACCGCATTCGAGGTCAGCAAGACGCTCGGCGTGCCGTATCCGGCCTACCACATCGCTTTCGTCGGCGATTTCACCGAGCTGCTGTTCTTGAAGACGGTGCTGATCGGCATCCTGTGCGGCGCGGCGGCGTGGGTGTTCGTCGAACTGGTGCAGACCATCCGCCGCGCGTTCGTCACCCTGCGCGAGCGCCACGCGCTGTGGCCGCCGCTGTTGCCGGTGCTCGGCGCGGTGGTGCTGGCGCTGCTGATCCTGGTGCTGCCGAGCGATTACCTCGGGCTGAGCCTGCCGCTGATGGAACGCGCGCTGGACAACCAGTCGATGCCGACCCTGGGTTTCCTGTGGAAGGCGCTGCTGGTGGCGATCACCCTGGGCTCGGGTTTCTACGGTGGCATCGTGACGCCGCAGTTCGTGATCGGCGCCGTGCTGGGCAGTGCGTTCGCCCCGGCGCTGGGGCTGGCGCCCGCGCTGGGCGCGGCGGTGGGACTGGTGGCGGTGGTGGCCTCGGCCTCCAATGCGCCGATCGCGGCGATCCTGATGGGCGTGGAATTGTTCGGCGCGGACTCGACGCTGTACGTGGCCGGCGCCTGCGTCGCGGCGTACCTGATCATCGGTCATCGCAGCGTGTACCCGGCGCAGCAGATCGCCTTCAGCAAGTCGTCGTGGATCTTCGCCCGCGCCGATCTGCCGGTGGGGCAGGAAAAGGTGCGCCTGTCCTACGGCCTGCTGCGCTGGTGGACCAAGCGGCGACGGCAGCTGGGGCGACGCGACGACGAGCGTTTGCCCTGAGCGCCGTGCACGCGCACGCTGCCGATACCCTGGCGCGGCCGGCGCTGATCGCGACGTGCCTTTTGCACGAGCTTCACCCGTGCGCGGGCAGACTTCCTGCGATGCGGCTCCCACCCGGCACGCGTTCCACCGCTGCCGTCTGACCGCCGACCTCGACTCTCACCGGAGACACTCCCGCGATGGCGACATCCCGCTCGGATGCATTGGTTTTCTTCGGCGCCACCGGCGACCTGGCCTACAAGAAGGTCTTCCCGGCGCTGCTGGCGATGACGCGCGACGGCGACCTGGAGGTGCCGGTGATCGGCGTGGCGCTGTCCGGCTGGACGGTGAAGCAGCTGCGCCAGCGTGCGCTCGACAGCGTGCGGCAGGCGGCGAAGGAGCGCGGCGAGAAGTTCGACAAGGCGGTGTTCGACAAGCTTGCGGCGCGGCTGCAGTACGTCGACGGCGACTACGCCGACCCCGCGACGTTCGCCCGGCTGAAACAGGCGCTGGGCAAGGCGAAGCGGCCGCTGCACTACCTGGCGATCCCGCCCAGCCTGTTCGGCACGGTGGTCAAGGGGCTGCAGCAGGCCGGCTGCGCGGACGACGCGCGGGTGGTGGTGGAGAAGCCGTTCGGCCACGATCTCGCTTCCGCGCGCGCGCTCAACCGCACGCTGCGCTCGGTGTTCCCCGACGACGCGATCTTCCGCATCGATCACTTCCTGGGCAAGGAAGCGATCATGAACATCCTGTACTTCCGCTTCGCCAACTCCTTCCTCGAACCGATCTGGAACCGCAACCACATCGCCAGCGTGGAGATCACCCTGGCCGAGCAGTTCGGGGTGAAGGGGCGCGGCGCGTTCTATGACGGCGCCGGCTGCCTGCGCGACGTGATCCAGAACCACCTGATGCAGATCGTGGCGCTGCTGGCGATGGAGCCGCCGGCGTACCAGGGCTTCGGGGCGGTGCACGCGGAGAAGGCCAAGGTGTTCCAGGCGATGCGCCCGCTCGAGCCCGACGACCTGGTGCGCGGCCAGTACCGCGGCTATCGCAAGGAGCCGGGCGTGGCCAAGGGCTCGGACGTGGAAACGTATTGCGCGCTGCGGCTGTTCATCGACTCCTGGCGTTGGGGCGGCGTGCCCTGGTACCTGCGTTCGGGCAAATGCCTGCCCGAGACGGTGGCCGAGATCATGGTGATGCTCAAGCCGCCGCCGCAGCAGCTGTTCGACGATGCGGTGACCCGCCCGGGCTGCGCCAACTACCTGCGCCTGCGCGTGTCGCCCACCACCGCGGTGGCACTGGCGGCGCGCGTCAAGCGCGTCGGCAAGGATTTCGTCGGCGACCAGCGCGAGCTGTTCCTGATGGACGAGCAGACCGGCGAGGAGCTGCCCTACGAGCGCCTGCTCGGCGACGCGATGGCCGGCGACGGCGCGCTGTTCACGCGCGAGGACGCGGTCGAGGCGGCGTGGCAGGTGGTCGATCCGGTGCTGACGAACCACCACCCGGCGATCCCGTACCGTCCCGGCAGCTGGGGCCCGAAGCAGGCCGAAGCGCTGATCGCCGCCGACGGCGGCTGGCACAACCCGGTGCTCGACGAACACGCGGAGCGCACGTCATGAGCGAGGCCGCGGCGCTGGTGTTCCTGCTCGACGTGGACAACACCCTGCTCGACAACGACCGCTTCGGCGCCGATCTCGGCGACACCCTGGCCGCCGCCTTCGGCAACGACCAGCGCGATCGCTACTGGTCGCTCTCCCGGCAGCGCCGCGACGAATGCGGCTATGCCGACTACCTCGAAGCGCTGCAGCGTTTTCGCAGTGGCCTGGACAACGAGCCGGCGCTGCTGCAGATGTCGAAGTACCTGCTGGAGTATCCGTTCGAGCAGCGGCTCTACCCGCACGCGCTGGAGACCATCGCGCATCTGCGCACGCTGGCGCCCACGGCGATCCTCTCCGACGGCGACGTGGTGTTCCAGCCGCGCAAGATCCAGCGCGCCGGCCTGTGGGCGGCGGTGCGCGGCGAGGTGCTGGTCTACATCCACAAGCAGCGCATGCTGGTGGCCATGCAGCAGCGCTATCCGGCCGCCCATTACGTGATGGTCGATGACAAGCCGCAGCTGCTGGCCGACATGAAGCGGCAATTGGGGCAGCGCCTCACCACCGTGTTCGTGCGCCAGGGCCACTACGCCGCCGCCGGTGAACACGAGCGCATCGAGCCGCCGCCGGACCAGACCATCGCGTGCATCGACGAGTTGCGCGGGCGTAAGCTTGAAGACTTCCTGCCCAGCGCGCCGACGATCCCGCTCGCGGCCGGGTGAAGCGTCCGCCTTGAAGGCGACGCGGCAGGACGAACCACCGTCATCGAACCGGAATTCCTGGAGCAAGCATGAAAGCGACCCGACAACTGCACGACCTCGGCCAGAGCCTGTGGCTGGACAACATCACCCGCACCCTGCTCGACGACGGCACCCTGGCGCGCTACATCAACGAGGATTCGATCACCGGGCTGACCTCCAACCCGAGCATCTTCGACAAGGCGATCGGCGACGGCGACGCCTACGACGCCGGCATCCACGCCAAGACCCTGGCCGGGCTCGCCGGCGAGAAGCTGTTCGTCGAGCTGGCGCTGGAAGACCTGCGCCGCGCCGCCGACCTGTTCGCGCCGGTGTACCGGCGCACCGATGGCGTGGACGGCTGGGTGTCGATGGAAGTCTCGCCGCTGCTGGCTGCCGACACCGCCGGCTCGATCGCCGCGGCGCGGCAGATCCACGCCGCCGGCAAGCGCGACAACCTGTTCGTGAAGATCCCCGGCACGCCCGAGGGCGTCGGCGCGATCGAGGAGTCGATCTTCCTCGGCATTCCGATCAACGTGACCCTGCTGTTTTCCTGCGCACAGTACGAAGCCTCGGCAGAGGCCTACCTGCGCGGCATCGAGCGGCGCATCGAGGCGGGGCTGGACCCGCACGTGCGCTCGGTGGCCTCGCTGTTCGTCAGTCGCTGGGACGTGGCCGCCAACGAGCAGCTGCCCGAGGCGATGCACAACCAGCTCGGCGTCGCGGTGGCACGGCAGGCCTATCGAGCCTACCGCCAGCTGCTGGCCTCGCCGCGCTGGATGAAGCTGGCCGCTGCCGGCGCCCAGCCGCAGCGCCTGCTGTGGGCCAGCACCGGCACCAAGGACCCGAACGCCTCCGACACGCTGTACGTCAGCACGCTGGCGGCGCCCAACACGATCAACACGATGCCGGAGAAAACCCTGCACGCGTTCGCCGAGCACGGTCAGCTCGACGGCGTGATGCCGCTGGACGGCGGCGATGCCGATGCGGTGGTGCAGAAGATCGGCCAGGCCGGGGTGGATGTCGACGCGCTGGCGGGCAAGCTGCAGCGCGACGGCGCCGAGGCCTTCGTCAAATCGTGGAAGCAGCTGCTGCAGCGCATCGCCGACAAGGCTGCGGCACTGGGCGACAAGGGCCAGGGACCGGCAATGTCATGAACCAGCCCCTGCCGACCACGCTGCCGGCCTGGCAGGCACTGCAGCAACACGCCGCCGTCATCGGCCGCAAACACCTGCGCCAGTTGTTCGCCGACGACCCGCGCCGCGGCGAGACGTTCGCGCTGGCGGACGTCGAGCTTTACCTGGACTATTCCAAGCAGCGCGTCGACGCCGACACCTTGCGCCTGCTGCGCGAGCTGGCGCTGGCCTGCCACCTGCCGGAGCGCACCGCGGCGATGTTCCGCGGCGAGCGGATCAACCGCACCGAGGACCGCGCCGTGCTGCACGTGGCGCTGCGCGCGCCACGCGGCGAACGCATCGAGGTGGACGGCCATGACGTGGTCGCCGAGGTGCACGCGGTGCTCGACCGCATGGCCGCCTTCGCCGAACGCGTGCGCAGCGGCGAGTGGCGCGGGCACAGCGGCAAGCCGATCCGCAACGTGATCAGCATCGGCATCGGCGGCTCGGACCTCGGCCCGGTGATGGCGTACGAGGCGCTGCGCGACTACAGCCGGCGCGACATGACGTTCCGCTTCGTCTCCAATGTCGACGGCACCGATTTCGTCGAGGCCACGCGCGACCTGGACGCGGCCGAGACGCTGTTCATCGTCTGCTCCAAGACCTTCACCACGCTGGAGACGCTGACCAACGCGCACGCGGCGCGGCAGTGGTGCATCGCCGCGCTGGGCAACGAGCAGGCGGTGGCGAAGCACTTCGTGGCGGTGTCCACCAATGCCGCCGAAGTGGAGAAGTTCGGCATCGACACCGCGCAGATGTTCGGTTTCTGGGACTGGGTCGGCGGGCGCTACTCGATGGATTCGGCGATCGGCCTGTCCACCATGCTGGCGGTCGGGCCGGACCATTTCCGCGAGATGCTGGCCGGCTTCCACGCCATGGACGAGCACTTCCGCCACGCGCCGTACGAACGCAACCTGCCCGTGCTGATGGGCCTGCTGGCGATCTGGAACAACAACTTCCTGGATGCCGCCACGGTCGCCGTGCTGCCCTACGAGCAGTACCTCAAGCGCTTCCCGGCCTACCTGCAGCAGCTCACCATGGAGAGCAACGGCAAGCGCGTCACGCTGGACGGCACCGCGGTGGACTACGCCACCGGGCCGATCTACTGGGGCGAGCCGGGTACCAACGGGCAGCACTCGTTCTATCAGCTGATCCACCAGGGCACGCGCCTGGTGCCGTGCGATTTCATCGGCTTCGCGCAGACGCTGAACCCGCTGGGCGAGCAGCACGACCTGCTGATGGCGAACCTGATCGCCCAGGGCGAGGCGCTGGCGTTCGGCAAGACCACCGAGGAAGTGCGCGCCGCCGGCACCGACGCGGCGCTGGCGCCGCATCGCACCTTCCCCGGCAACCGGCCCAGCAGCACCATCCTCGCCCGGCGCCTGACCCCGCGCGTGCTGGGCAGCCTGATCGCGCTGTACGAGCACAGCGTGTTCGTGCAGGGCGTGATCTGGAACATCGACTCGTTCGACCAGTGGGGCGTGGAACTGGGCAAGCAACTGGCCAAGACCACCATCGCCGAGCTGACCGCCGCCGACGAGCCGAAGCTCGCCCACGACAGCTCCACCAACACCCTGATCCGCCGCTATCGCCAGCTGCGCGACGGCCACACCTGACGCTTTATCTCCGCAGGAGCGCACTTGTGCGCGATGCTCTCCGTCCCGTCACGAAAGGCATCGCGCACAAGTGCGCTCCTACGGGCATTCGCATTCCCATCGCAAGATTCCCGAGACCCCATGAGCCAGAACATCAGCCCGCTCGCCGGCAAGCCGGCGCCGAAATCCATCCTGGTCGACGTGCCGAAGCTGCTCGCCGCCTATGCCGACACCCGGCCCGATCCGTCGGTGACCGCGCAGCGCGTGGCGTTCGGCACCTCCGGCCATCGCGGCAGTTCGCTGCAGGGCAGCTTCAACGAGTGGCACATCCTGGCGATCACCCAGGCGATCTGCGAGTACCGCCAGTCGAAGGGCATCGACGGCCCGCTGTTCCTCGGCTGCGACACCCATGCGCTGTCGCAGCCGGCCTTCGAGAGCGCGCTGGAAGTGCTGGCCGCGCATGGCGTCACCACGATGGTTTCCCGCGGCGGCGAGTTCACCCCCACGCCGGCGATCTCGCACGCGATCCTCGTGCACAACCGCGGGCGCAGCAGCGGCCTGGCCGACGGCATCGTGGTCACGCCTTCGCACAACCCGCCGGACAACGGCGGCTTCAAGTACAACCCGACCAACGGCGGCCCGGCCGACACCGACATCACCAAGTGGGTGGAGAACCGCGCCAATGCGCTGATCGAGGGCGGCCTGAAAGAGGTCAGGCGCATGCCATTCGCGCAGGCGCGCAAGGCGGCCGGCACGCGCGAGCACGACTACCTCGACCGCTACGTGACCGACCTCGCCAACATCGTCGACTTCGACGTCATCCGCAGCGCCGGCGTGCACATGGGCGTGGATCCGCTGGGCGGCGCCGGCGTGCATTACTGGGCGCCGATCGCCGAGCGCTACAAGCTCGACCTCACCGTGGTCAGCGCAACGGTCGATCCGCAGTTCGCCTTCATGAGCGTGGACTGGGACGGCAAGATCCGCATGGATCCCTCCTCGAAGTACGCGATGCAGCGGCTGATCGGCCTGAAGGACCAGTACGACGTGGCCTTTGCCTGCGACACCGACCACGACCGCCACGGCGTGGTCACCCGCTCCGGCGGGTTGATGGAACCGAACCACTACCTGTCGGTGCTGGTCGATTACCTGTTCCGCCACCGCCCGCAGTGGAGCGCGGACGCCGCGGTGGGCAAGACCGTGGTCAGTACCGCGCTGATCGACCGCGTGGTGAAGCGACTGGGGCGCAAGTTGTACGAGGTGCCGGTCGGCTTCAAGTGGTTCGCCCCGGGCCTGTTCGACAGTTCGCTCGGCTTCGGCTGCGAAGAAAGCGCCGGTGCCTCGCTGCTGCGCCGCGACGGTTCGGTGTGGGCCACCGACAAGGATGGCCTGGTGCCGTCGCTGCTTGCCGCCGAGATCACCGCGCGCGAGGGCCGCGACCCGGGCGAGCTGTACCGCCAGCTCACCGACGAACTCGGCCGACCCTTCAGCAACCGCGTCGAAGCCGCTGCCACCCCGGCGCAGAAGGCGAAGCTGGCCAAGCTCTCGCCCGACCAGTTGCACACCGATCGATTGGCCGGCGAAAAGATCGAGCAGGTGCTGGACAAGGCGCCCGGCAACGGCGCGGCCATCGGCGGCATCAAGGCGGTCGCCGCCAGCGGCTGGTTCGCCGCGCGCCCGTCGGGCACCGAGGCGATCTACAAGATCTACGCTGAAAGCTTCAGGGACGAGCAACACCTGCAGGCCCTGCTCGACGAGGCCCAGAAAATCGTCGACACCGCCATCGCGTAGGGCGGGCACTGCCCGCCGGCTCTTGGCTGCCGTCGACCCGGTGGCGGGCGGTGCCCGCCCTACGAACGCATCCATCGGAGAAAGCATCATGTCCCACGACCTCGACCAGCAATGCATCGACACGCTTCGCTTCCTGTCGGTGGACATGGTGCAGAAGGCCGACAGCGGCCACCCCGGCCTGCCGCTGGACGCCGCGCCGATGGCCTACGTGCTGTGGACCAGGCACCTGAAGTTCCATCCGGCCGATCCGCACTGGCCGGACCGCGACCGCTTCGTGCTCTCCGCCGGCCACGGCTCGGCCCTGCTCTACAGCCTGCTGCACGTGACCGGTTACGACCTGTCGCTGGATGACATCAAGCAGTTCCGCCAGTGGGGCAGCAAGGCGCCGGGCCATCCCGAGTACGGCCACACGCCGGGCGTGGAGGTCACCACCGGGCCGCTCGGCCAGGGCCTGGCCAATGCGGTGGGCATGGCGATCGGCGAGGCGCAGCTGGCGGCCACCTACAACCGCGACGGCCACACCGTGATCGACCACCGCACCTGGGCCATCGTCAGCGACGGCGACCTGATGGAAGGCGTGGCCTCCGAGGCCGCCTCGCTGGCCGGCCATCTCAAGCTCGGCAAGCTGGTATGCCTGTACGACGACAACTACGTCACCCTGGCCGCCGGCACCGACATCACCTTCTCCGAGGATCGCGCCAGGCGCTTCGAGGCGTACGGCTGGCAGACGATCAAGGTGGATGACGGCAACGACGTCGCCGCGATTGACCGGGCCTTGAACGATGCCGTGGCGGAGACCGCGCGGCCCACCCTGATCCTGGTGCGCACCCACATCGGCTACGGCTCGCCCAAGCAGGACAGCTACAAGGCGCACGGTTCGCCGCTGGGCGTGGAGGACGTCAAGGCGACCAAGGAAAAACTGGGCTGGCCGACGGAGCCGGACTTCCTGGTGCCGGAGCCCGCGCTCAGGCATTTCCACGAAGCCGGGCGGCGCGGCGCGCAGGCGCAGTCCGAATGGAACAGCCGTCTGGACGGCTATGCCAGGGCCTTTCCCGAGCTGGCCGCAGAATTGCGCGGGCGCCTGCGCGGCGAACTGCCGGAAAACTGGGATGCCGATATCCCGAGTTTCAACGCCGACCCCAAGGGCCTGGCCACCCGCGAGGCCGGCGGCAAGGTGATGAACGCGATCGCGCCGCATCTGCCGGCATTGTTCGGCGGCTCGGCCGACCTCGACTCCTCCACCTTCACCAACTTGAAGGGCTTCGGCGACTTCAATCCCGCGGCCACCAAGGGCCTCGACACGCAGGGTTCGGACAGCGCCGGCTGGAGCAACGCCGGCCGCAACCTGCACTTCGGCGTACGCGAGCATGCGATGGGCGCGATCGTCAACGGCCTGGCCGTGCACGGCGGCTTCATCCCGTACGGCTCGACCTTCCTGATCTTCTCCGACTACATGCGCCCGGCGATCCGGCTGGCCGCGCTGATGGGCGTGCACGCGATCCACGTGTTCACCCACGACAGCATCGCGCTGGGCGAAGACGGCCCCACCCACCAGCCGATCGAGCAACTGGCCAGCCTGCGCGCGATACCCAACCTCGTGCTGGTCCGCCCCGCCGATGCCAACGAGACCGCGGTGGCGTGGAAGGTGGCGCTGGCCACCACCGGCAAGCCGGTGCTGTTCGCGCTGTCGCGGCAGAAACTGCCCACGCTCGACCGCAGCCGCTGCGCCAGCGCCGACGGCCTGCGCCAGGGCGCTTACGTGCTGCGCGATGCAACGGACGGCCAGAAGCCGGCGCTGATCCTGATTGCCACGGGTTCGGAGGTCAGCCTGATCGTGCAGGCCGCCGAGCAGCTCGAGAGCCGCGGCATCGCCGTGCGCTGCGTGTCGATGCCGAGCTGGGAGCTGTTCGAGGCGCAGTCGCAGGCCTACCGCGACGAGGTGCTGCCGCCCGACGTCACCGCCCGCCTTGCGGTGGAACTGGGTGTGGCCCAGGGCTGGCAGCGCTACACCGGCGCCCACGGTGACATGCTGGGCATCGACCGCTTCGGCGCCTCCGCCCCGGCCGAGGTGCTGCTGCGCGAATACGGCTTCACCGTCGAGAACGTGGTGCAACGGGCGAAGGCCTTGCTGCAACGCTGACCGTCACGCGGAGCCCCGCCAACGCGAAGGCTTGCGCGACCGCGTCGGCCGGCCTGGTTCCGATGCGTGCCGGTTCGAGCGGATCAGAGCAGCGGGATGTCCTTTGGATCGCTCGCCACGCCAAGCTTCTTGCGGTAGTCGCCCCAGACGCCCATCTCGGGCGTGCGCTGGATGCCGTGGTCGCGCAGCCAGTGCTGGCAACGACGCTGCCACTCGATGCCGTCGGGCCGCACCGGCGCGTAGTAGATGTCTTCCACCATCGGCATGCGGCCATAGTTGAACGTGCCGGGGTCGGCCTTGATCTTGCGGGTCGGGTCGGCGCCGTGTTGCAGCAACCAGTAGGCCTGCTCGAAATCGGCGTATTGCGTGTACCAGTTGAGCACGGTGTTGTAGCCGTCGGTGGTGTAAAGCGGCTGATTGATGTTGGCGCCGCGTTCGATCAGCAACTGCACGTTGGGCCAGACGTGATGCAGCGTGGCGACGTAGGTGAGCTGCTCGTTGTTGGAGCTCATCGTGTTCGGATCGCCGCCGCGATCAAGCAGCAGCTTGAGGTAGCGCTGGTCGGGCAGGCCTGCAGCGAAGACCATGGCGTTGTTGCGCTGCTTGCCATACTTGCGCAGCGGTTCGACCTTGCGCGCATTGGGGTTGGCGCCGTTGTCCAGCAGCAGGCGCAGGCCGTCGAAGTTCTGGTTGATGATCGGCCAGGCGACCATCGGCATGTTGGCCTGGTCGAAGATCGTGTCCGGGTTGACGCCCTCGTCCTTGATCAGGTGGCGGATGGCGGCGGCATCCTTGCGATCCACTGCCTGGGCCAGTTCCAGCGCCTTGCCCTGGAAATGATCGGTGGCGCGGAACGGTTGCCTGGCCGGCGGCGGCGGGATCGAGCAGGCCACCAGGACGAGGCTGCCGAGAGCCAGCCATCCCATCAGGGTTGCCGCACGCAGATGTCGATGCCAACGTTCCATGTCGTGTCGCTTCCCTGGGGTTACAGCAGCGGGATGTCTTCGGGCTTGTATGGATGGCCAAGCCCCTGCCGATATCGCGCCCAGCGACCCATCTCGTTCGTGCGTGGGATGCCGTGATCGCGCAACCAGTGCTGACACTTGCGCTGCCATTCGATGACGTCAGGCTTGATGACGTCCGCGTAGTAGATGTCCTCGACCATCGGCATGCGGCCGTAGTTGGGCGTGCCGGGATCGGCTCTCATCTGCCGGGTGGGATCGGCGCCATGTTGCAGCAACCAATAGGCCTGCTCGAAGTCGCCGTACTGCGTGTACCAGCTCAACGGAGCGTCGTAGTCGTCGAGGCTGTACAGCGGCTGGTTGATGTTGGCGCCGCGCTCGATCAACAGCTGCACGTTGGGCCAGACGTGATGCAGCGTGGCGACGTAGGTGAGCTGCTCGTTGTTGGAGCTCATCGTGTTCGGATCGCCGCCACGATCAAGCAGCAGCTTGAGATAGCGCTGGTCGGGCAGGCCTGCAGCGAAGACCATGGCGTTGTTGCGCTGCTTGCCATACTTGCGCAGCGGTTCGACCTTGCGCGCATTGGGGTTGGCGCCGTTGTCCAGCAGCAGGCGCAGGCCGTCGAAGTTCTGGTTGATGATCGGCCAGGCGACCATCGGCATGTTGGCCTGGTCGAAGATCGTGTCCGGATTGACGCCCTCGTCCTTGATCAGGTGGCGGACGGCGGTGGCATCCTTGCGATCCACTGCCTGGGCCAGTTCCAGCGCCTTGCCCTGGAAGTAATCCGTGGCGCGAAACGGTTGCCTGGCCGGCGGCGGCGGGATCGAGCAGGCCACCAGGCCGCCGAGGATGAGCAGCCAGGCCACAGCCGCCGCGCGCAGATGTCGATGCCAACGTTCCATGTCGTATCGCTTCCTTGGGATTACAGCAGCGGGATGTCCTTCGGATCGCTCGCCACGCCAAGCTTCTTGCGGTAGTCGCCCCAGACGCCCATTTCGGGCGTGCGCTGGATGCCATGGTCGCGCAGCCAGTGCTGGCACTTGCGCTGCCATGCCACGCCGTCGGGCCGCACCGGCGCGTAGTAGATGTCCTCGACCATCGGCATGCGGCCGTAATTGGGCGTGCCGGGGTCAGCCTTGATCTTGCGGGTCGGGTCGGCGCCGTGTTGTAGCAACCAGTAGGCCTGCTCGAAATCGGCGTATTTGGTGTGCCAGTTGAGCACGGTGTTGTAGCCGTCGGTGGTGTAAAGCGGCTGGTTGATATTGGCACCGCGCTCGATCAGCAGCTGCACGTTGGGCCAGACGTGATGCAGCGTGGCGACGTAGGTGAGTTGCTCGTCGTTGGAGCTCATCGTGTTCGGATCGCCGCCACGGTCGAGCAGCAGTTTGAGATAGCGCTGATCGGGCAGGCCGGCGGCGAAGACCAGGGCATTGTCCTCGCCCGCCTTGCCGCGCTCGCGCAGCGGCATCATCTTGCGCGCATTGGGGTTGGCGCCGTTGTCCAGCAGCAGGCGCAGGCCATCGAAGTTCTGGTTGATGATCGGCCAGGCGACCATCGGCATGTTGGCCTGGTCGAAGATCGTGTCCGGGTTGACGCCCTCGTCCTTGATCAGGTGGCGGATGGCGGCGCCATCCTTGCGATCCACTGCCTGGGCCAGTTCCAGCGCCTTGCCCTGGAAATGATCGGTGGCGCGGAACGGTTGCCTGGCCGGCGGCGGCGGGATCGAGCAAGCCACCAGGCCGAGACCACCGAACAAGACCAGCAACAGCAACCGAGCGAAACGTCCCTGAATTCGCATGTGGCATACCTTGGTGAGTTGCCGAAAAGCTTACCCGATTGACGCACCCGCGGACCATGTCCATAGTGCGAACCTCGTGCAGTCAGACGGATCTGTGCGGCTCATCATGGAATCAGGGAGAACGATCATGCCGACCATGCCCGGTGACCCGGTATTGCCCGAGCAGTCCCCGCATACGCTGCAGGAGAAGATCGAGCAGGTGCGGCAGCGGCAGGCGCTGCTGGCGCAATGGCGCGCCACCGGCAGTCCCGAGTTGATGAAACAGGCCGAAGTCCTGGAAGGGCGATACCACACCCGTGACGTGGGTGAGCTGGCCGACGACGTCTACCTTTCCGCAGCGCATGAACCGGCTTCGCCAGGCCTGGGTTGGATCCGCGTCAGCGAGCATCCCGAGCTGCTGAAACAATACCTGGGCGTGAACTGGAGCGCGCAGCAGATCCAGGACTATCTTCAGCCGTTGCATTCGGATTTCCGCGCGGAGATCTACCTGCCTGATCCCCGGGTCTATGGGCCGGACGTCAAGCCGGTAATAGTGATCAAGGGCTCCAATGGGCTGGTGGCGGTGCCGGACGGCAAGGGCGGCATCATCTTGCGCGAGTCCGCATTGGAAGACTGGATCGAGAACGGCCGTCAGGGTGTCGGGTTGGAGAGCGACCACGCTGACCGGGCGATGACATTAATCTCGGACTTTCAACGTGATTTCCACGGGATCTTCGAATGCGCAGGCCACTCCAAAGGCGCCGCGAGCGCCAGTGCCGGCGCCGAACTGACCGGCATGACGGCCTACATCTACAACGGCGCCGGCCTGCATCCCAACACTGTCCAGCGCTACGCGCAGCAGCACCATCTTCCGGTCCTGGGCACGGACCAGATCATCCACAGCTACTACGTCCACGGCGAAATGCTCCACGACGCCCAGAGTGGCGTCCACGACATGGACGCGGTGACACGGGCGCAGTTGGGACTGGCCGCGCGGCAGCTGGGCGAATTGGGACAGCTGGACGGCATGCAGGACCTGCTGCGCGCGCGGCTAGCGCAGGCGTTGCCGTACGACCGCAAGATGCAGGACGACGCGATGGAGCTGGTCGCTTATCTCGGCTCCCATTCCGGCGCGAAGATCCTGGCCGGGGTGCCACTGGCCGCCGGCGCCTACCCGATCGAACTGCCGGCGAAGATGCGTGATGCGCGGGGCCAGCTGGTGGATCGCCCGGCACAACCGTCGCTCGGCGAGCTCGGCGCTGATGCCGGTCCGCTGATGAACGTGGTGTCCGGCGCGCTTGCCGGCGGCGCGGGCGGCAAGCACGTTGGCGATGCCATCGCTGCCGGCGGTCGCGGCATCGAGCACAGCGCGCAGCGCACCGGCGACCAGGTGCAGCGCGGCATGCAGGTTTTCGGCTACGTGCTGAACGAGGGCGTGCAGGGTCACGGCCGGCTGGTGGCGGGCGCCATGCATTACGGTGCCGCCGCGGTCGCCGACTTGCGCGTGATGCACGGCGAGGTCCGCGCGTCGGTCGAGCAGGGGTTGGGCACGCTGGTGCAACTCGGCGCGGACCTGGATGGCGCCGCCCTACGCGCGGGCAGCCATGTGCCCGGCTTGCAGGGTTTGCGCCAGCTCGCCGACAACGAGGCGCGCCTCGCCGCCGTCCGTGCCGGACACTACCAGGCGCAGGCCGTCCGCGAGTGGCGCGAGGCGCAGCGCGACGCCCACGCCATACGCCGGTTCGCCGATGCGGGCGCGGAGCGCGTCCGGCATGCCTGGAGCGTCGCCGGCCAGACGCTGGAACGTGAGGCTCGGCAAGATGGCGCACGCATCGGCGAGGGTTACCGCGCCTACGGCGCATCGGTGCGCCGCGCCACCGAACATGCTCCCGAAACCGGCGCCGCCGTCGGTGCCGTCGCTGGCGCCGGCGCGGTCGCCGCCGGCGAGCTGCTGACCCATCCGGCTGGAACCGTGCGGCAGAGCAGCCACGTCGCGCAGCATGGCGAGGCCGCCGTGGCCGAAGCGGTCAACCGGCACAGCATGAAAGACACGGTGTTGCCCAGTCTGGATGCCGACATCCGTCAGCAGGAACACGCGGGCATGGCCTTGCTCCACACGCTGCAGCGCCCCGCGACCTCCGCGCGCATGCCGGCGACGGTCGAACGGGACCCGGGCACCTTCCTGCAAGGGATGCTGGAGGCTGCGCGATCCGGCCACTGGGATGCCTTTCGCCGGGGCACGAGGGCGCTGGCGGACCTGCCGGCAGGACAGGCGCTGCACGCCGAGGCCATGCTTGCCGTGGATCGCCAGCAGCAGGCCGTTGCGTGGCAGGCGCTGGCACCGCAGCAGACGGAGCCGCAAGCCGCCGCGCCGGCTATGATGCGCTGAAGCGCGCGTCGGCATACAGGGAAGCCAAGCCGTGAACGAGACCGAATGCATGACCCTGGTCAGCCAGGCCGCGCAGTTGATGGAGCAGTTCGAGCGACGATGCGACCACCTTGGCGGGCGCCTGCAGGGGCTGATGCAGGACATGCAGGCGCTGACCGCGCAACTGCCCCGCGTCGTGGAGCAGGCCGCCGATGCCTCCATGCAGGCACTGCCGGCGCGGGTAACCCGCGAGACGCGTGAAGGGTTGGGGCAGGCCGTGCAGCAGTACCGTCAGCACCTGCAGGCATCGGGCGAGGAGGTGTCGAGCAGCACCCGCGCGCTGGCCGAGCGGATCAGGCGCCTGGAGCAACTGCACCGGCACCTGCTGTGGAAGACCTTCGGCGCGGTGGCATTGTGCCTGGCCCTGCTGCTCGCCGGCGGCGCCTGGCTGTCGCTGCACTACCGCAAGGCGATCGAGCAGAACCGGCTGTCCGCGCAACTGCTGAAGGCATACAACGATGCCGACGTGAATCTGTGCGACGGACGGCTGTGCGCCCGCGTGGACCTCAAGGCGCCGCGTTTCGGCGAACGCCGGCAATACCTGCCGGTGCTGCCGCGCTGAGCACGGCGTGACGCGTCAGCGCAGTTCCCGCAACTCGTTCGCCTCGCGCGCCAGCAGCTCGATGCCGGCCCAGTCGCCTGCCGACAGCTTGTCGGCGGGGGTGAGCCAGGAGCCGCCCACGCACAGCACGTTCGGCAAGGCCAGGAAATCCGCGGCGCTGGCGAGGCTGATGCCGCCGGTGGGGCAGAAGCGCAGCTGCGGCAGCGGGCTGGCCCAGGCGGCGAGCAGCTTGTGGCCGCCGGCGGGCACGGCCGGGAAGAACTTGAGGTGCCGGTAGCCGCGTTCGAGCAGGCTCATCGCCTCGCTGGCGGTGGCCGCGCCGGGCAGCAGCGGCAGCGCGCTGTCGTCGGCCGCGTCGAGCAGGCGCGGCGAGATGCCGGGCGACACCGCAAAGCGCGCGCCGGCGTCTTGCGCGGCGCGCAGGTCCGACGCGCCGAGCACCGTGCCGACCCCGACCACGGCACCTTCGACTTCGGCCGCGATCGCGCGGATCGCGTCCAGTGCCGCGGGCGTGCGCAGGGTCACCTCGATCGCCGGAATGCCGCCGGCGACCAGCGCGCGGGCCATCGGCAGCGCGGCCTTCACGTCGTGGATCACCACCACCGGAATCACCGGCGCCAGGCGCATCACGGCCTCGACTTGCTGCTGCTTGTGTTCGATGGGACTGGTCACGTGGAACTCCGCTCGTCTCGCCCTGCGTCGTTTGCGCAGGGCGAGACGAGCGGAGTTCCACGTGACCAGTCCCATCGAACACAAGCATCAGCAAGTCGCAGCCGGGATGCGCCTGGCGCCGTTGATTCCGGTGGGGGTGATCCACGACGTGAAGGCCGCAGTGGCTATGTCCCGCGCTATGGGCCTCGGCGGCCTGGGGGCTATCATGTTGAACCGTCGAA
>NZ_MWIO01000068.1 GCF_004799035.1 Rhodanobacter lindaniclasticus | reverse complement strand
GTGCAGCAGCGCCATGCGCAAGCTCGGGGTGATGATGATGCCGGTCAGCTCCAGGTCGCCCAGGTTGCTGCCGCCTTCGCTGGCGTGCGCCACCGGCTTGCGGTCGGGATTGAACAGCGGCTTGTCCCAGACCACGCTGAACTGCTGCAGCGGTGTGGCTTGCGGCAGGTCGGCGCGGTCCGCCGACGGCAGCGCGGGCAGCGTGCGCGGCGGTGCCCAGCGCGTGCCGCGCCCGACACCGCCCAGCAGCACCAGCAACAGGATGCCGAGCAGCACGACCACGCCGGCCAGCACGGGGGTGAGCCGACGTTGCTGGGCGGCGTTCATGGCGCGGCTCCGGCATCGGCATCGGCCGGCGCAGGTGCAGGTGCACCGGCCGAGGGGCGCACGTAACCGGTGAGCGTGAACTGCACCTCCAGCGGCGCGCCCTGCTCGCGCTGTGCGGCGACCGGGTTGCGGTAGATGCTGAGGTCGTCGACGAACAGATACGGCCGGCCCTGCTCCAGCGCCTGCAGCACTGCCGCCAGCGGCTCGACGTCGCAGCTCAGGCTGATGCTGACGGCGGCCTTGCGATAGGGCTCGCCGGCCGATGCCGGCGGCGGCGGCAACGGCATCTTCTGGCTCACCACGCAACGCCCGCGCCGGGTGTTGCGGCCGACCACGTCGACCACCTGCTGCATCAGGTCGGCGGCGGCGTTGTTCGGATCGCTGGCGGCGAGGAACGCTTCGCTGGCGGCCTGCCCGGCACCCATTTCCGCGAGGCGCTGCTGCAGCGCCGGCTTCTCCGCGATCGCGGCGGCGTAGCGGCTGTGCGTGTCGCGCAGGTGCGCCATCTCCTCGTGGATCTGCTGCAGCGGCGCCACGAACCACCAGCGCAGCAACACCAGGTAGGCCAGCAGCACGAGCAGCAGCAGCAAGGCCACCGCGACAATGCGGCTCTCGCGCGGCGCGAGTACCCGGCGCGTCATGGCGCGTCCCCGCTGCTGGCGGACGCGGCCGGCCCGGCGGTCGCGGCCTGCCTGACGCGCGCGGTGAGGTAGAAGCGCTCCTTGCCGGTGCTGGCATCGGGCTGGATGCTGCCCTGGAAGCCGGCGTCGGTGATCACGCTGGAATCCTTCAGCGCATCGAGCAGCTTGGCCGCCTGCTGGCTCTGCCCCTGCATGCCGATCTGGCCGGTATTGTCGACGCTGAAGCGCTCCAGCCAGGTCCCCTGGGGCAGGCGCGCGGTGGCGTCGCGCAGCAGCTCCAGCATGCCGACGGTGTCCTTCTTGCGCTGGGCGAGGAAACCGGCGGCACCGGCGTTATCCTGCAGTTGCTGGCGCAGCGAGGCCACCTGCGCAGCGTCGCCGCGCATGGCGGCCACCTCGGCCTGCATGGTGGCCAGTGCGGCCTCGCGATTGTGTCGCCATTCGAGGCCGACCAGCAGCAACAGCAACACCACCCCGGCGGCCAGGATCAGGTTGAGCCGTCGCCGCGGATGCACGCGACGCGGGCGCTGCTCCGGCGGCAACAGGTTCACGCCGAGGCGGTCGTCGGCCGCCGCCACGTCCACCGCGTCCACCGCGATGCCCTGCGCGCGCAGGCGCGCGAGCAGCGGATCGACGCCGGCGCGGGCCGCCGCGACCAGCTCCACCTGGCAGCGCCCGGCCGGCGCGGCCGCCTGCAACTCGCGCACGGCGTAGTACACCTGCGCCACGCCGAACGGCGTCTGCCGGTCCATCTCGAAACCGACCACCTGGTGCAGGTTGTCGCGCGCGGCCAGCGGCAACGACAGACTGCGGCGCAGCACCTGCGCCGCCGGCAGCAGCAGCGCGACGCGCAGATCCTCGCGATCGACCTGCTGCAACGCCACCGCGAAGGCGGTCGCGGGCATGCCCTCGACCGCCTCGTTCCACTGCGCCAGCGATTCGGCATGGCCACGCCGGCGCAGCGACCAGGAGTCACCATCGACCTGCAGCAGGTACCAGTCCGTGCCATCGGCAAACCAGCTGCGCCATCGCAGCGGCAGCAACGCACGCAATTCGCCGCCCCACCAGGCGAGGAAAGCGGGCAGCGGCGAAGCGCGCCAACGACGGCGAACACGCTCCCAGCCCGGCCGCAGCGACGGCATCGCCGTACTCATTCGGACTTCCCCTCCTGCCAGCGCAATACGGCGTATGGTTTCACGCCACCCAGCCCCGGCTGCATGCGGATCGTCGCGCGCAATACCGCGCTCGTCCCGTCGGCCAGGGTGGCGACGGATTCAATACTATGCGTGGTTCCGTTGTTGAGGGCCAGACTCGGATCATCGGCGTTCCTCGCGCGGGTGGCGCGGATCTCGGCCAACTGCTGCGGCGTGATTCCGGGGATTGCCTGCAGCGCCAGCGGCGGCGCGGTGTTCGGGTTCGGGCTGGGGCTGCCGGACCAGATCGTCAGGGCCGGCGCCAGTTGCCGATACAGCGCCGGGGTCATGCCCAGCACCAGTTGCACCTCCTCGACGGTCACGAACGGACCACCGCGGGGGCCGTAATCGCGGCCGGCAGCGGCGTAGGCGGCGCGCTGGCTGTCCGCTTCGTTGGCGAGGTCCGGCGGGCTGCGCCAGTCGACGATGCGCCGGGCCAGCTCGCCGGCCTGCTCCGGCCGCAACCCGGCGGCGCGCAACAGGCCTTGCAGGACGTCGGGCGTGGCAGCGTTGAGGTCGACCTTGCCGTCCTCGTCGATGGAGCGCACCACCACGCTGGCGTGGTCGTAGACGAACTCGTAGGGCCGCCCGTCGCCGACCCAGCGCTGCTTGATGCGGGGATCCTGCAGACCGTAGATGGCCCGCATCAGGCCGGCCTCGGCGGCGTAATGCGCCTGCGTGCTGGCGAACTGGTAGCGTGCCTGCAGGCCTTCGGTGCGCGCCAGCGCGGCGTAGCCGCCGAGCAGGATCGCCAGCAAGGTGCACGCCCACAGCACCAGCAGCAGGGCCACTCCGCGCTGGCGCGACGCCTTCGGCAAGCGGCGGTTCATGGCGAATTGCGCCGCAGCAAACCGTTGCGCGGCAGGCCGTCGGCACGGACCGGCTCGATGCGCAGGGGAATGTCCAGCCGTGGCCAGCTGGCGCGATCCTGCGGCTGCAGCTCGATGCGCACCAGTTGCGGCAGCGAACGGTCGCCGGTCCATTCGCCCGCCCACGGCAAGGCCGCGCCGTCGGGATCGACGCCGCGGTAATGGAAGCTGCCCTCGCGAACGTGATCGAACAACACCTGCGGTTCGCCCAGCGCCTGTGGCGGGCTGCCGTCGGGCGGCAACAGGGCCAGGCGCAGTTCCAGACGGAGGCCGCCGGCGCCGTCGTCGACCAGCTGCAACTGCTGCAACTGCGGCCCGAGTTTGCCCAGGTAACCCGGCAACGGCGCGACATAGCGCATCTCGTGCGCACTGCCCTGGAAATAGACCGGCTCGCCGCGGTCGGTACGGCTGATCGGCGCGGCCAGGCTCTGCGCCAGTTCGCGACGCAGGAACTGCTGCGCCGCGCGCAGCTGGTCCATCCGCTCGATCATCGCCGTGCCCGAGCGCACGCTGCGGCTGGCGCTGGCGATGCCCGAATACACGCCCAGCAGCAACAGCGCCAGCAACACCAGCGCGGCAAGGATCTCCAGCAGGGTGAAGCCGGCGGCGCGTTTCATGGCAGCGCCTGCGCCGGCTCCGCCGCGGCCAGCCGCAAGGTGCGGAAGTGGGCCGCCTGCGGGTGTGTCGCCGGCCCCCAGGAGACTTCCAGGTCGAGCTGGTAGAGCTGCAGCGGCGCCTGCGCCGGGGTCGAGCCCGGACGCCAGGGCGCGACATCGAGCCGCCAGCGGAAGCGCTGGTCGAAACGCCCCGACGTGCTGCCCGGCTGCAGCGGCTCGCTGGTGAAGGCCGTATCGAGCAGGCTGCGTGCCCACAATGCCGCCTCGCTGTGGTCGGCGGCATTCTGGCTCAGGCGGGTCGAGCCGCCCGCCACGCGCATCAGCACGGTGAAGGCGATCGCCAGCAGGGCGATCGCGGCGATCACCTCGAGCAGGGTGAAGCCGGCGTGGCGCCGGGATGCGGAACGGGATTCGGGAGAGCGGGAGCAGGCGCGGAACAGCGGCACCCGCACGCCGTGCCGGCTTTCGCATTCCCCGTGCCGAACCGCGGCTCTCATGGCACCGCCGCCGTATCGACGACGCGCACTTCGCCGGTCAGCCAGGATACGTTGACATGCCACTCGCGCCGGCCGGCCTTGAGCGTGATGCGGCCGCCGGTGGAGCTGCCGTCCGGGAAAAAGCGGATGCGCCCGACGTGCTCGCCGGGCTGGTCTTCCTTCGCACTGGTGATGCTGACCTCAAGGCCCTTGGGCAGGGCGACGTCACGGTGGTTGGCGCCCTGGTAGCTGTTGGCGCGGGTGTCGACGTCGAAGGTCTGCTCGTTTGCGTGCACGATCGCCTGCGCGCGGGTCGCCCGCAGCGCGCCGGCCAGTTCGCTGCTGGCCGCGCGCACCCGCGCCCCGGCCAGTCCGCGCGTCACCGACACCGAGACCGCCACCGCCGCCAGGCCGATCAGCACGATCACCACCAGCATCTCGAGCAGGGTAAAGCCGCGGGCGCGCCGGGAACGGAAAAGTTCGCAGCGCGGGCGATTCGCATGGAAGCGCGCCGTGCCGATCTCTTGCCGATTCCCGATGGCCGGTTTCATTGCCAGTTGCCGGCATCCGCATTCAACCCGTCGCCGCCCGGCTTGCCGTCTTCGCCGTAGAAGACGAGGTCGTATTTGCCGTGCTGGCCGGGGTACTGGTAGCCGTAGTCGTGGCCGTAGGGATCCTTCAGCTGCGACTCCTTGGCGTACGGACCCTGCCAGTTCGGCGCGTTGCCGGGCTTCTTCACCAGGTCGACCAGCTGCTGCGGCGGCGTGCCGTTGTCGAGCATGTAGTTGTCGATGTCCTGCGACAGCGTGCTCAGCTGGATCTTGCCGGTCTTGTACTTGCCCTTGTCGAAACTCGGGATGACCTTGGTGATCACCGCCACCGCGACGATGCCGATCAGCGCGATCACCGCCAGCATCTCGAGCAGGGTGAAGCCGCCGGCGCGCCTTGCACGCACGCAGCGGGAGCGCGTATCCCGGGTGTCGATTCCCGTTGCCATAGCCATTGCCAATCTCTCCTTCCAGATCATTGAATACTGCTGGTCATGCTCAGCAGCGGCAGCAGGATCGCGACCATGATGATGCCCACCAGCACGGTCATCACGATGGTCAGCGCGGGTACCAGCGCGGCCAGCAGGCGGTCGATCGAGCGACGCGATTCCAGTTCGAAGGTGTCGGCCACTTTCAGCAGCATGCCGTCGAGCTGGCCGGCCTCCTCGCCCACCTGCACCATCTGCAGGGCGAGGCGCGGAAACAGTTTCGACTGGCCCAGCGCCAGGCTCAGCCCCGCGCCGCCCTTGACCTGGTCGTGCGCCGCGCCGAGCGCCGCGTCCAGCGCAAGGTTGCCGGTGACCTGGCGCGCGATGGTCAGCGCGCCGAGCAGCGGCACGCCGTTGCGCAGCAGGGTGCCAAGGGTGCGGGCGATGCGCGCGGTCTCGATCTTCAGCAGCAGCGGGCCGATCACGCGCAGCCCCAGCAGGCGCGTGTGCCAGGCCAGTCGCGCCGCCGGATCGCGCAACCGCGCGCGCCACACCAGCGCGCCGCCGATCAGCAGCACCGCGATCAGCCACCACCAGTCCGCCAGCAGGTTGCCCAGTGCCAGCACCGCCGCGGTGATCCAGGGAATCGGTACCTGCATGTCCTGGAAGATCGGCACGAACTGCGGCACCACATAGGCCAGCAGCAGCACCAGCGAGCCGAGCACGCCGACCATCAGGAACGCCGGGTAGATCAGCGCATTGGTGATGCTGCCGCGCAGGGCCTGCGCGCGTTCCAGGTAGTCGGCCAGCCGGCGCAGGGTTTCCTCCAGCGACCCGCCCGCCTCGCCGGCGCGCACCAGGCTGATGTACAGGCGCGGGAATACGCCGTGCTCCTCGTCCAGCGCCGCGGACAGGGTGGTACCGCCGCGCACGCGGTCGCGTACCCGCTCGATCAGTTTCTTCGCCGACTCGCCTTCGGGCAGATCGAGCAGGATGCTCAGCGCGCGGTCCAGCGGCTGGCCCGCACCGAGCAGGGTCGCCAGCTGATGGGTGAACAGCGCCAGCTGGTCGCCGCTGAACGGCCCGCGCTTGAACATGCCGCCCAGGCCAGTACCCGTCGCCGCGCCCTCCGCCGAGTGCGCCTCCAGCGGCGTATGCCCCTGATCCTGCAGCCGCGCGATCACCTCCTCGACACTGGCGGCCTCCATCTGGCCCTGCAGCGTTTCGCCGGCGTCGTTGACGGCCTTGTAGCGGTATTGGCTCACGGGGCGCGCCTCGCGAGCCGGGACTCAGCCTTCCTGCGTGACACGCATCACCTCCTCCAGCGTGGTGATGCCGGCGACGGCCTTGGCGATGCCGTCTTCGTACATGGTGCGCATGCCTTCGGCGCGAGCCTGTTTCTCGATCTCGCCCTCGCTGGCGCGCTGCATCACCAGGCGGCGCAGCGGGTCGCTCATGGTGAGGAACTCCATGATCGCGCGGCGGCCACGGTAGCCGCTGGGATTCGCCGCGCTGGTGCCGGGTTTCCACAGCCGGATCGGGCGTTCGTCGGTGTATTTCTCCAGCTCGAACTGTTTGATGACCTCGGGCAGCGCCTCGTAGGGGATCGCGGTTTCCGGATCGAGCCGGCGCACCAGCCGCTGCGCCAGGATGCCGTTGATGGTGGAACCGAGCAGGTAATCCTCCACGCCCATGTCGAGCAGGCGGGTGACGCCGCCCGCGGCGGAGTTGGTGTGCAGCGTGGAAAGCACCAGGTGGCCGGTCAGCGCGGACTGGATCGCGATGCGACAGGTTTCCAGGTCGCGCATCTCGCCGATCATGATCACGTCGGGGTCCTGGCGCATGATCGAGCGCAGGGCGCCGGCGAAATCCAGCCCGATCTGCGGCTTCACCTGGATCTGGTTGATGCCTTCTAGCTGGTATTCGACCGGGTCCTCGACGGTGATGATCTTCACGTCGTTGGTGTTGATCTGGCTGAGCGCGGTGTACAGCGTGGTGGTCTTGCCCGAACCGGTCGGGCCGGTGACCAGCAGGATGCCGTGCGGCTTGTTCAGCACCTCGACGAAGCGCTGCTTGAAGCTGTCGGTGAAGCCCAGCGATTCGAAATCGAACACCACCGATTCGCGATCCAGGATACGCATCACCACCGATTCGCCGAAGCTGGTCGGCACGGTGGACACGCGCAGGTCGAGCTCCTTGCCCTGCACGCGCAACTGGATGCGGCCGTCCTGCGGCAGGCGGCGCTCGGCGATGTTGAGGCGCGCCATGATCTTCACGCGCGAGATCACCGCGGCGGTCGACGACGACGGCGGCGCTTCCACTTCATGCAAGACGCCGTCGATGCGGTAACGCACCTTCAGCCGGTTCTCGAACGGCTCGATGTGCACGTCGGAGGCGCGCTGCTCGACCGCGCGCTGCAGGATGAGATTCACCAGCCGGATCACCGGCGCCTCGGAGGCGAGGTCGCGCAGGTGCTCGACGTCGTCCTCCTCGGCGGCGCTGCCGTCGAGGTTCTCCACGATGGTGCCCATCGCGGAACGGCCGGAGCCGTAGTAGCGCTCGATCAGGCCATCGATTTCCGAACGCAGGCCCACGCGCAAGGCGACTGGACGACCAGCGGCCAGCTCGACCGCCTGCAGCGGATATGGATCGGCCGGGTCGGCCACCAGCAGGGCCAGCCCGTTTTTGCCTTCCTGCACGGGCACCACATGCTGTTGCTTGAGAAAGCGCAGCGACAGGTCGAGGTCGGCCGGCGGCAGCTCCGGCGCGTCGCGCGCGGACAGCAGGGGCACCTGCAGCAGTTCGGCCCAGGCCTCGGCCAGGTCGCGTTCGGAAACCAGGCCCAGCCGCGCCATCAGCGTGGTGAGCGTGCCCTCGGTGGATTCCTCGTGCAGGCGCCGCGCCCGGCCCAGGTCGGCATCCTTCAACCGCCCGCGCGCGACCAGCCAGGCGCAGACAGCGGCCTCGCGGTCGTCGTCCACGCCTGCCCCGCCACCCGCCGGCTCGATGGCTGCCGACATCCGTCACCTCACGTTCGATGCATGCCCGTCGCGCGGCGCCCCCCGACACCGCGCGGAAAACGTCATTCGTATCACAACGGCGGCTGCAGGACATTACCCGCCGTGAAACGGAGGCGGCGGGCATCCAGCGGCCCGCCGCCTCCGGCGTCTTACCAGCCGAAGCCGACGCCCACGCCGCCGGAAGCTTCGTTGCCGCTCACCGCCGCGCCGAAAGTGAGGTTGGCACGCGGCGACAGCTGCCGCGAGTAACCCACCGAGAGCGCCGCTTCGCCGCGGTAGCCACCCACGCCCACGCCGAGCCGGTTGGGCGTGTTGATGCCCTGCGTGCTGAACGCCATCTGCGACATCGCCGTGCCCATCGCGCCGACCTGGTCCATGCGCTTGTCGACCCCATGGAAGCGCTCGTTCATCTGGTCGCGCAGGCCGTTCACGTCGGCGGTGGAGGCGATGCTGGCGAACTTGGCGTCGGTATAGGCGTTGGCGCTTTGCAGGGTCTGCTGCGCATTGGCGTCGGCGTAGGTCTTGGCGGTCACCAGCGCCTGTTCGACCTGGCCCACGTTGGCCGCATCGGTGGCCTGGCTGCCGGCCGCCACGTTGGTGACCTGGCGGTTATGCGCCGCCGTGCCCACCGACACCGTGTTGGCGCGATCGGCCAGCGAACCCTGGCCCAGCGCGACGGCACCGGAAGCGGTCACCGAGGCGCCCTCGCCCAGCGCCACCGCATTGGTGGCGGTCGCGGCGACCGTGCTGTTGGCGCCCACCGCGGTGCTGCCGTCGGCATTCACCCTGGCGTTGCCGCCGAGCGCGGTGTCGTTGGCGCCGGCGGCATGGCTGTCACCGCCGATCGCGGTGGCGTGATCGCCGCCGGCGGAGGCTGCCGAACCGATCGCCACGCCCTTCGAGCCGGCCAGCGCGTTGGCGTCGTCGCTGCCGTCGCCCGCGGTGTCGATCGCTACCGCGCCCAGCTCCATCGTGCTCTGCTGCAGATCGCCGATCTGCCCTTCGATGGTGGTGACGCGGCCGTCCAGCGCGCCGATCGCCGCGGTGTTGGTGCTGATCGCCGCGGTGTTGTCGCCCAGCGCGGTACCGGCCAGGTCAAGCTGCGCCTGCAGCGCGTTGAGCTGGTCCAGGTTCACCGCGTCGGTGCCCTGGGTGCCGGCGGCGACGTTGGTGATCTGGCGCTCGAAACCGACGCTGCCCACCGAGACCGTATCCGCGCGATCGGCCAGCGACTGCGCGCCCAGCGCCACCGCGTTGTCGGCGGTGGACTGCACCCACGCGCCCGAACCCAGCGCGGTGCCGTTGGCTGCATCGGCGCCGGCCAGCCAGCCGAACGCCGCGGCATAGTCGCCGGTGGCGTAACTGCCGGCGCCCAGCGCGGTCGCACCGATGCCCGACGCCTCGGTGACGAACTGCCCACCGGCGGCGCTGCCACCCACGGCCACGCTTTCGTCGCCGCCGGCGGCCGAGTTCTCGCCCACCGCCACGCTGCTGGCGCCGCTGGCCGCTGCGCCCGCGCCGCTGGCCAGGGAGTAGTCGCCGATGGCCATCGAGTTGTAGCCCAGCGCCGTGCCCAGGAAGCCGGGCGCGGCGCTGTAGCCGCCCAGGGCGACCGTACCCGCATTCAGCGCGCCGCTGTTGTAACCCAGCGCCAGCGACTGTGCGCCGATGGCGCCGCCGTAGCCGTTGCTGTCCTGCGAGCCCATGCCGATCGACAGCACGCCTTCGGCATGGCTGTCCGCACCCAGTGCCAGCGCGCCCTGCGCCAGCGCGGCGGCGTTGTTGCCCACTGCGGTGGCCGCATCGGCGCCGGTGTAGGCCGCGCCGCCGACCGAGGTCGCGCCGGCGCCCTGTGCCCAGGCACCGTTGCCGGTGGCGGTGGCGTTGTCGCCAATGCCCACGGTCTGGTAGCCCAGCGCCATCGCGCCGCGGCCTTCCGCCGCGGCCAGCGAGCCGACCGCGATCGAGCCTTCGCCCTGCGCCTCGGTGGCGAGGAATCCGTTGGACGGGTCCGGGTCGCCGCCGCCGATCGCGATGCTGCCGCGATCCGATGCCTGCGCGTTGGCGCCCAGCGCCACGCTGTCGTAGCCGTCGGCACCGGCGTTGCTGCCGCCGGCGAACGCGCCCTGGCCGGTGGCATACGCCAGCGAACCGACCGCCGTGCTGTCGAAGCCGTCCGCACCGGCGCCAGCGCCCAGCGCGGTCGCGCCGAACGCGCTGGCTTCGGTGCCGTACACCGTGCCGTCGGTGTCGACGTAGTTGCCGCCCACCGCCGTGGTGGAACCGTCGGTGGCGCTGGCGTTGGAGCCGAACGCGCTGGCGTTGTCGCCGCTGGCGGCTGCATCCACGCCGCAGGCGAAGGCGCCGTCGCCGGTGGGCGTGGCCGGTACGGTGGTGGTGACGCCGTCGACGGTGTAGGTGCAGCTCGCGGCCGCGGTCTGCGCGTGGATCGTCAGCGGCGCCAGTGCCAGGGCCAGCACGCCGGCGGCAACCAGGCGCAGGCGCGAACTGCCGCGACGGCCGCGGCGCGAGGCCAGCTCCGAGGCCACCACCACCGCGCCCAGCGCGGCATTCCAGATCTTGCTGTAAATCGTGTTCATGACTTCAAACTCTCCTGTGCGACGCGGCCGCGCGACGGATCGCGCAGCGGCGCCTTGCGTGTGATGTTGCGGAACCGGCGCGCGCGGCATGCTGCCGGCCACGCCCGGTTCCGGCTTCAGGGAAACGACCCGGTTCAGTGCGCCGGGCAGGCCACGTCCACCGCTTCAAAAGCGGCGGCCACGTCGGCTTCGGCATAGCCGCGGTCGGTGGCGGCCTGCTCCACCCCGCAGGCGCCGCCGTCGAAGGTTTCCTGCGGCCCCCAGTACAGCGCGTTGGCGTCGTGGAACACCTCGAACGCCTTGCGCGTGTTCCAGCCGCCGGTCCTGGCCAGCAGGCAGAACGCGCGGTTGTACACGCCGCTGGTGTAGTGCACGTCGAGCGCGTCGTTGTAGTCACGCGCACTGTCGATGGACGCGCCATCGTTGCTCGGCGTGCACATGTCGCGCAGCGCCGCCATGCCCAGCAGCGGCACCGTGGCCGGCTTGACCATGTCCGCGCCGACCATGAAGTCGTTGCTGCCGCGGTCGAAGTACTTCACCGCCTCGCCGGCCATGTCGGAGAACGCCTCGTTCATGCCGCCGGACTGGCCGGTGTATTCCAGGCCCGAATGCTGTTCGGTGAAACCGTGGCTGATCTCGTGCCCGGTCACGTCGAGCACCACGAAGGGAAAGAAGTACTGGTCGCCGTCGCCGAACACCATCTCGCTGCCGTCCCAGAACGCGTTCTCGTAGTTGGTGCCGTAGTGCACCCACATCGACAGTTGCATCGCCGAGCCGTCGGCGTTCGTCAGCGGCGGCTCGCCGAACCAGCTGCTGTACATGTCATGCACCACGCCGCCGAAATGATGGGCGTCGTTGATCGGCGAGTACGCGCCATTGATGGCGTCGCCCTGGCTCAGCCACAGCGCCGGGTTGCTGCCGGGGCAGCCGAACGACCACTGCGTGACGCGCTGGCCGCCACCCAGGTTGTAGGTGGCCACGTTGGCGCTCTGCAGGTAGCACACGCTGCCCGTGCGCACCGCGTCGAGCCGCTCGCGGCCCGGGCCGGAGTTGTCGTAGTTGTACAGGCCGGTCAGCGTGTTGCCACCCGGGCCGGTCGCGGTGACCGCGGTGGGCGCGCTGCCACCACCCGGCGGACGCCGGCCGTGGGTGAGCCCGTCCCACTGCTTGAGCACGGCGCCGGTGTTGGCATCGACGATCGCGGTCGGTCGCGTCGGCTGGCCGTGGTTGTCCAGCACGTAGGACACGCGATAGGTCAGTCGCGGCGCGGCACCCGCTTGCGGGTAGACGAACAGCTCGCTGGCGAGATTGCGCGCAGCCAGGCTGGTGTCACCCCTGTGCCGGCGCAGCGCAGCGGTGGCAGCCGCCGCCGTCAGCCGCGGCTGTGCCGTGGCGAGTTGCGCGCCGATGTCGCGCTCGGCCGAGCCGGCCACCGACAGCACCGCGCCGCGCGTGTTGCGTTCCACCACTACGCTGCGGCCGTACACCGGCACGCCACGCCAGGTCTGCCGCTCGCGCGACTTCAGCGTGCCGTGCGCGGTGCGCAACTGGCGCTCGGCCACGAACGAGGCGTCCGTACCCAGGCCCAGTCGGTTGGCCAGCGTCGCCGGCGCAATCCGGCCCATCGCACCGGCGTGGATGTGCAGCGGTGTCGCTGCCAGGCACGACCCGGCGGTGACGCCACCCAGGGCCAGGACCAGGGCAGCGACGAGTTTCTTGTTGAGCATTTCCATCCCCCAAAACAGTCAGACGATCTGCCGTGGCGGCGCGCAGGCGCCGCACGGTCAGCTGGATTCCGCTGCCCTCCCCGGAGCAGCGAATCGGCGACCCTAGGAGAGCGGCGCGCGGTCCGTCAATTGGAAAAATTCCGAGAACCTGTCCACACTCGTGTTTTTTCGTCGCCCATTTCACGCTCCGCACAGGCCCTTCATGCAGCTCATCGACATCGGCGCCAACCTCGGCCACGAATCGTTCCGGCACGACTTCGACGCCATGCTGGCGCGCGCCCGCGAGCACGGCGTGGGCCGCATGATCGTGACCGGCGCCTCTGCCGACGGCAGCCGCCACGCACTGACCCTGGCGCATGACCACGCCGGCCGCCTGTTCGCCACCGCCGGCGTGCACCCGCACCACGCTATCGACTTCGACGACGCCACCGAGGCGTTGCTGCGGGAGCTGGCGCACGACCCGGCGGTGCGTGCGATCGGTGAAACCGGGCTGGACTACAACCGCAACTACTCGCCGCGCGAGGTACAGCTGGCCGTGTTCGAACGCCAGCTGCAGATCGCGGTCGATCTGCAGAAGCCGTTGTTTCTGCATCAGCGCGATGCGCACGACGATTTCGTCGCGCTGCTGCGGCGCTACCGCGACCAGGTGCCGGGCGCGGTGGTGCATTGCTTCACCGATACCGGCGCGGCGCTACGCGACTACCTCGCGCTGGATTGCCACATCGGCATCACCGGCTGGATCTGCGACGAACGCCGCGGCACCCACCTGCGCGAACTGGTGCGCACGATTCCGGCCAACCGGCTGATGATCGAGACCGACGCGCCCTACCTGCTGCCGCGCACGGTGCGTCCGCCGCCGGCGCACCGGCGCAACGAGCCGATGTACCTCAAGCACATCTGCGAGGAGATCGCCCGCGACCGCGGCGAGAGCGCGGAAGTCACCGCGGCGAACAGCACGGCGACCGCCGAGGCGTTCTTCGGATTGCCGCCGCTGCCATAGGGCGGGCACTGCCCGCCAGGCTTTTCCTCTCGGGAAACGAAGATCGGCGGGCAGTGCCCGCCCTACGACAGCACGCGCGACTCGCCGGGCGCCAGGCCGTCCAGCGCATGCTCGCCAACGCGCACGCGGATCAGGCGCAAGGTCGGGAAGCCGACCGCGGCGGTCATCCGGCGCACCTGGCGGTTGCGGCCTTCGCGCAGGGTCAGGCTGAGCCAGCTGGTGGGGATGGACTGGCGGAAGCGCACCGGCGGATCGCGCGGCCACAGCCAGTCCGGTTCGGCGGCGAAGGCGGCCTCGGCCGGGAGGGTCGGGCCATCGTTCAACCTCACGCCGCGGCGCAACGCCTGCAACGCGGTTTCGTCGATGCAGCCCTCGACCTGGACGAGATAGGTCTTGGCCTGCTTGTGGCGCGGGTCGGTGAGCCGGTGCGCGAGCGCGCCGTCATCGGTCAGCAGCAGCAGGCCTTCGCTGTCGCGGTCCAGCCGTCCGGCCGCATAGACGTCCGTTTGCGCGACGTAATCGGCCAGCGTGGCGCGGCCTTCACGGTCGGTGAATTGGCAAAGCACGCCATACGGCTTGTTGAGCGCCAGCAGCATGACGGGTGCAGCGACCGCCCGGATTACCGGGCGGACGTGGCGGCGGCAGTGGCGGCACTCGCCGGCGCGGCCGGCTTGACGAAGCGCAGGGTCATTCGATCCGACTCGCCGATCGCCTGGTACCTGGCCCGATCCTGCTCGCCCAGGGTCAGCGTGGGCGGCAGCGTCCACACGCCCTTGGGGTGGTCGTGCGTATCCAGCGGATTGGCGTTGACCTCGCTGCTGCCGTGGAGCACGAAGCCGGCGTCGACGGCCAGCTTCACCACGTAGTCGGCAGGCAGGTAACCGCTGCCTTTCACCGCCTCCAGGGTGGCTCCGGGTGCGGCGCGATGATCGACCACGCCCAGCACGCCGCCCGGTCGCAGCACCTGGAAGAACGCCTGGAACATGGCCGGCGCGGTACCCGCCTGGACCCAGTTGTGCGCGTTGCGGAAGGTCAGCACCGTGTCCGCCGATCCGGGCGGACCGAACACCGGCGCGCGCGGGTTGAACTCGACGATCTTCGCGTTGCCGTAATGCGCCGGATCGGCAGCGAACAGGCGATGCAGCGCGCTGTCGTCGCGTCGCGCTTCGGCACCGTCGCGCGGCGCCGCCACCGCGGCGATGTAGTGGCCGTTGTCGTTGAGCAGCGGCGCCAGGATTTCGCTGTACCAGCCGCCGCCCGGGGTGATCTCGATCACCGTCTGGTCCGGCTGCACGCCGAAGAATTGCAGGGTGGCCTTGGGGTGACGGTAGACGTCGCGCGCCTGGTTGGCCGGCGACCGCCAGCTTCCCGCCAGCACCTGGTCCAGTTGCGTGGCGGTGAAATCGCTGGCGCTGGTGGGCGGCACCAGGGCGTCGCCGGGCTGGTCCGGTTCGGCGGAGGCGCCCGGGGTCACCTGTTGCGCACATGCCGTCGCCGGCAGTATCAGCGCGGCGATCAGCAGCCAGGCGAACGACGATCGTGGCCGTGCGCGCGACGGGTGGCTGGCTTGGTTCGCTTGGTTCATCGTTTGACTCCCTGGCCCGCAGGCCATCCAGAAGCGATGCAGCAGGTGCCCGAACGCTTCGTGCAACCGCCCGCGCGGGGACGCGGCCGTCGCGGGACTGGTGAGGCACAAGCGGTTCATGGTGGCCAATGTGGCGGAAAGAGCGTGCAGACCAGGTGGACACGTGGGGCAGGCCGTGCGTCCGCCCCTTTCATTTGCCCATTCTACGGCATCCCGGATGCCGGCGAGCGTGGCTCAATAATGGATCACCGAGCGGATCGCCTTGCCGTCATGCATCAGCTCGAATGCCTCGTTGATGCGCTCCAGCGGCAGCACCTGGCTGATCATCTCGTCGATGTGGATTTCGCCGGCCAGGTAGCGGTCGACATAGCCGGGCAACTGCGAGCGACCCTTTACGCCACCGAATGCCGAGCCGCGCCACACGCGGCCGGTGACCAGCTGGAACGGCCGCGTGCTGATCTCCTGGCCGGCGCCGGCCACGCCGATGATGATCGACTCGCCCCAGCCCTTGTGGCAGCACTCCAGCGCCGAACGCATCACGTGGACATTGCCGATGCACTCGAACGAATAATCCACGCCGCCGTCGGTGAGCTCGACGACCACCTGCTGGATCGGCGTGTCCGGGTAGTCCTTCGGATTGATGCAGTCGGTGGCGCCGAGCAGCTTCGCCATCTCGAACTTGGCCGGGTTGGTGTCGACCACCACGATGCGGCCGGCTTTCGCCATCACCGCGCCCTGCACCACCGACAGGCCGATGCCGCCGAGCCCGAACACCGCCACGCTGGCACCCGGCTCCACCTTCGCCGTGTTGAGCACCGCGCCGATGCCGGTGGTGATGCCGCAACCGAGCAGGCAGACCTTTTCCAGCGGCGCGGCTTTGTTGATCTTCGCCACCGAGATCTCCGGCAGCACGGTGTATTCGCTGAACGTGCTGGTGCCCATGTAATGCAGCAGCGGCTTGCCATCCAGCGAGAAGCGCGAGGTGCCGTCGGGCATCAGGCCCTGGCCCTGGGTCACGCGGATCTTCTGGCACAGGTTGGTCTTGCCGGAGCGGCAGAACTTGCACTCGCCGCATTCGGGCGTGTACAGCGGGATCACGTGGTCGCCGACCTGCAGCGAGGTGACACCCTCGCCGACCTCCTCGACGATGCCGCCGCCCTCGTGGCCGAGGATCACCGGGAACTGCCCCTCCGGATCGTCGCCGGAGAGGGTGAACGCATCGGTATGGCACACGCCGGTGGCAACGATGCGCACCAGCACCTCGCCTGCCTTCGGGCCGGCCACGTCGACCTGTTCGATGGAGAGCGGCTGGCCTGCGGCCCAGGCGACGGCGGCACGTGATTTCATGGTTCGACTCCTGCGTGGGGATGGAGCGCATCAAGTCACCGCTCGATGCGAGCCGTCCCCCATGGTATCAATCGACCGCCAGGTCATCCGGCCGGAATGCCGACATTTGCCCGCGGTAATCCGCCGCCTCGGCCAGCAGCCACTCGCGGAATCGTTGCAGGCCGCGATGCTCCAGCGAGCGCGGCGGATACACCAGCCAGTAGGCTTCCTTCACCGCCAGATAGCTGTTGCCCAATACCTGCAACCGCCCCGCGTCGATCAGCGACTTGGAGGTGACCATCCGCCCCAGCGCCACCCCGAGGCCTTCCAGCGCCGCGTGGCGCAGCGCATCGAGGCTGTCGAACTGGGCGACGTAGCGTTTCGGCCGCGTGCCGCCGGTGCGGCCGAACCAGTCGTTCCAGCGGGTCGATTCGCCGGGCTCCCCGAGCAGCGGCCAGCGCGACAGATCGCGCGGGTCGACGCCGGCCATCCGCGCAACCAGTTCGGGCGCGGCCACCGGGGCGATCCATTCGCCGAACAGCCGTTCACAGTGGAGCCCCGGCCACTGGCCGCGGCCGTAACGCAGCGCCACGTCCACCGGCTCGCGGGCGAAGTTCACCAGGGTCGATCCGGATTGCAGGCTGAGCTCCAGCTCCGGATGCGCGGCGACCAGTTTCGGCAGCCGCGGCACCAGCCAGCTCGACATGATGCCGGGGCTGGCGCTGAGCGTGAGCGCATCGTGGTGGCGCGCGTGATAGGCGCCGAGCGCGTGCTCGATGCCGTCGACGTGCTCGCCCACCGCTTCCAGCAGACAGCTGCCGTCGACAGTCAGCGTCACTCCGCGCGGCCCGCGCTCGAACAGGCGTCGATCCAGCCGTTCCTCCAGCTGTTTCATCTGGTGGCTGAGCGCGCTGACGGTGAGGTTCGCCTCGCGCGCAGCGCGCGAGAGATTGCCCTGGCGGGGG
>NZ_MWIO01000067.1 GCF_004799035.1 Rhodanobacter lindaniclasticus | reverse complement strand
CGTGTGATCACGCACGGATCGGCGACAGGATATCAAACCATGGGCAAATCCAAACCGCCCCCCTTTGCACAGTCGATAGCCTCTACGTACCCCGCATCCGCATGCCGCATCACCCCAGTCCCCGGATCATTCCACAACACCCGCCCAATCCGCTTGTCCGCCTCGACCGTGCCGTCGCAGACGATCACCACGCCCGAGTGCTGCGAATACCCCATCCCCACCCCACCCCCATGATGCAGCGACACCCACGTCGCGCCACCCGCCACATTCAACATCGCATTGAGCAACGGCCAATCCGACACCGCATCGCTCCCATCCTTCATCGCCTCGGTCTCCCGATTCGGTGACGCGACGGAGCCGGAGTCGAGATGATCCCGCCCAATCACCACCGGCGCCTTCAACTCCCCCTTCCGCACCATCTCGTTGAACGCCAGCCCCAGCTTGTGCCGCTGCCCCAGCCCCACCCAGCAGATGCGCGCCGGCAACCCCTGGAAGCTGATGCGCTGCTCGGCCATGTCCAGCCAGTTGTGCAGGTGCTGGTCGTCGGGGATCAGTTCCTTGACCTTCTGGTCGGTCTTGTAGATGTCCTCCGGGTCGCCCGAGAGCGCCACCCAGCGGAACGGGCCGATGCCGCGGCAGAACAGCGGGCGAACGTAGGCGGGGACGAAGCCGGGGAACGCGAACGCGTTGTCGCAGCCGACGTCCTTGGCCATCTGGCGGATGTTGTTGCCGTAGTCGAAGGTGGGGATGCCTTGCGCGTGGAAGGCGAGCATCGCCTCGACGTGGGTCTTCATGGACAGCTTGGCGGCACGCGCGGTGCCGATCGGGTCGGCCTTGCGGCGCTCGAACCACTGCTCCAGTGTCCAGCCCTGCGGCAGGTAGCCATTGACCGGGTCGTGCGCGCTGGTCTGGTCGGTGACGGCGTCGGGTTTGACGCCGCGGCGCACGAGTTCGGGCAGCGCGTCGGCGGCGTTGCCGAGCAGCGCGACGGATTTCGCCTCGCCCGCTTCGGTGTACTTCTTGATGCGCGCCAGCGCGTCGTCCAGATCCGTGGCCTGCTCGTCGACGTAGCGGGTCTTCAGGCGGAAGTCGATGCGGCTCTGCTGGCATTCGATGGTGAGGCTGCACGCGCCGGCGAGTGACGCGGCCAGTGGCTGCGCCGCGCCCATGCCGCCGAGGCCGGCGGTGAGAATCCAGCGCCCTTTCAGGTTGCCGTCGTAATGCTGCCGACCCATCTCGACGAAGGTCTCGTAGGTGCCCTGGATGATGCCCTGCGAGCCGATGTAGATCCACGAACCGGCGGTCATCTGGCCGTACATCATCAAGCCCTTTTTATCGAGCTCGTTGAAGTGCTCCCAGGTGGCCCAGTGCGGCACCAGGTTGGAGTTCGCGATCAGCACGCGCGGCGCGTCGGCATGCGTGCGGAACACGCCGACCGGCTTGCCGGATTGCACCAGCAAGGTCTCGTCGTCGTTCAACTCGCGCAGGCTGCGCAAGATCGCGTCGAAGCACTCCCAGTTGCGCGCAGCGCGACCGATGCCGCCGTACACCACCAGTTCCGCCGGGTTCTCCGCCACCTCGGGATCGAGGTTGTTCTGGATCATGCGGAACGGCGCCTCGCTGAGCCAGCTCTTGCAGGAAAGTTCGGTGCCGCGCGGGGCGCGGACGGTGCGGGTAGTGTCGATGCGGGTGGGTGCGTTCATGGATCCGGAACTCCGATGAGACAGACGACGGAGTATAGGTCAGCCGATTGCGTCGGACTGCCGCCGCTGCGCGCCGCCCAAGGTTTTCGCAGCGCGCTGTAACCGCACGCCGCCGACGACCGAATAGCTCCAGCGACGGGGACGACCCCGACATCCATTCGTCCACCGCCGCGATACGCGGCCAGGAGCTGACCATGCACGATCCCGCCACACCTGCCCAGCCAGGCCATCGCACCAGCGCGTGGACGTTGATCGCCGCTGCAGTGGCAGTCCCGGCCATCGCGTTTGCCTATGTCGGCGGTTGGCTGGCACCGCATCGGCTCACGCCTGCCAAGGTGATCGACCAGTTCCAGCACAACGCCGGCACGTTCGCCGGCTACCGCCGCAACCACGCCAAGGGCGTCTGCGTCACCGGCCATTTCGACAGCAACGGCCAGGCGCAGGCGTACTCGATCGCGCAGGTGTTCGCGCCGGGGCAGCGCACGCCGGTGGTCGGCCGCTTCGCCATTCCCGGCAGCAATCCGTATGCGCCGGACTCCAGCGTGCCGATCCGCAGCATGGCGCTGCGCTTCGCGCTGGCGAACGGCCAGCAATGGCGCACCGGGATGAACAGCATGCCGGTGTTCCCGGTCGCCACACCGCAGGCGTTCTACGCGCAATTGCAGGCGCAGCAGCCGGACCCGGCCACCGGCAAGCCGGACCCGGCGAAGATCGCCGCGTTTTTCGCGGCCCATCCGGAAACCGCGGCGTTCCGCGCCTGGGCGAAAACGGCCAGGCCGTCGGCAAGTTTCGCCACGGAGAGTTACTGGAGCCTCAACGCCTTCGCGTTCGTCGACGCGGCCGGCCGGCGCCAGCCGGTGCGTTGGCGCATGGTGCCCGAGGCGAACGACGCCGGCAGCGCCGCGAACGCGCCGGGCGACGCGAACTACCTGGCCGCCGACCTCACCGAACGCCTCGCCCGCGGCCCGCAACGCTGGCAGTTGCAGGTGACCCTGGCCAACCCGGGCGACCCGACCAACGACGCGACGAAGACCTGGCCGGACGATCGCCGCACGATCGACGCCGGCACACTGGTGCTCGAGCGCAGCGAATCGCAAGCCAGCGGCCCGTGCCGCGACATCAACTACGATCCGCTGGTGCTGCCGGCCGGCATCGAGGCCTCCGACGATCCGCTGTTGCCCGCCCGCTCCGCCGCCTACGCGGACTCGTACCTGCGCCGCACCAGCGAGGAAGCCCACCTGCCCGGCACCGCCGCGCCCATGCGGGAGGCGAGCCGATGAACGCCACTCCGGACCGGTTCACGCCCGCCGCGCGTGCCTTGCACTGGCTGATGGCGGTGATGATCGTGGCGATGCTGTTCATCGGCGTCGGCATGGTCGCCACCGTCTCCGCGCGGCACGAATGGCTGCTCGCCATCCACAAGCCACTCGGCATCGCGATCCTGCTGCTGGCGGTGGTCCGGCTGGCGGTGCGCCTGCGCCATCCGCCACCGCCGTTGCCGGCCGACCTGCCGGTGCTGCAGAAACTCGCGGCGCTGGCTTCGCACTGGCTGCTGTACTTCCTGATGCTGGCGATGCCGCTGATCGGCTGGGCGATGCTCTCGGCCGGCGGCTATCCGGTGATGCTGGGCGAGTCGTTGCGGCTGCCGCCGATCTTTCCGACCAGCCCGGTCGCGTTCGCCGTGCTGCGCCACCTGCACGGCACGTTCGCGATGCTGCTGTTCCTCACCTTCCTCGCGCACATGGCGGCGGCGCTGTATCACGGGCTGATCCGCCGCGACGGGGTGCTGGCGTCGATGTTGCCTGCGCCGCCAACGCCCGCCGATGACAGCGACCAGGCATGACCCATGCGTTCCGGCACTGGCGCAACGCCGGGTGCGGACGGAAGCTGCGCGGCAACCCGGACACCGGAGTCGCCGATGCCACGCTCGATGGGGTTGATCCTGCTGCTTGCCGTCCTGCCCGCCGCGCCGGCGTCCGCCGCGATGGCGACACCCGACCGCGCCGCCTGTGAGGTGTGGCAGCGCGAACTGGCGTTCGCGCGCAGCGTGCAACGACACGACGCGACGGCGTTTGCCGCGTTCCTCGCCGACGACAGCGTGTTCGATGCGAATGCGGACAGGCCGGTGCGCGGCCCGCAGGCGATCGTGCGGCACTGGGCAGCGATCCTTGCCGGCAAGACGGTGCGGCTGGACTGGTATCCGCAGCATGTGGTCGCGAGTGCCGACGGTACGCTGGCGACGTCCAGCGGCCCATATCTGTTCGAGAACGTGGGTGCGAGCGCGGCGTCGCGTTACGCGATCGGACACTTTTCGACGACGTGGCGGCGTGCGCCGGACGGTTCGTGGCGAGTCGCGTTCGACGGCGGCGACAGCGGCCGCCCCGCCAGCGACAAGGAGGCGGCGACATTCCGCCGTGGCCGCCAGCGCGCCTGCCGGCGACCCGTCGCGGTGGTGCTGCCGACGATCCGGCATTGAAGTCCGAAAACGGCCAGTTCCGCCGCCGCCGCGGTGCTAGCCTGCGTCCATGTCCGAATCACCTGCTGCCACCCTGCCCGCGCTGGCCGTCTGCGAACAGGCCCGCCTGAGCCGCGACGCCCGCTTCGACGGATTGTTCTTCACCGCCGTCACCAGCACGCGTATCTATTGCCGCCCGGTGTGCCCGGCGCCGACGCCGAAGCCGGCGAACATCCGCTACTACGCCAGCGCCGCGGCTGCGGAAGCGGCCGGGTTCCGCCCGTGCCTGCGCTGCCGACCGGAACTCGCGCCCGGCAATGCAAGCTGGCATCGCGGCGAACACGTGGTGGCGCGCGCGCTGAAACTGATCGAGGCCGGCGCGCTGAGCGAACGACCGCTGGCGGAGCTGGCCACGCGCGTGGGCGTGGGCGCGCGGCAATTGCGCCGCCTGTTCGTGGCGCATCTCGGCGCGCCGCCGATCGACGTGCACACCACGCGCCGCCTGCTGTTCGCCAAGCAGTTGCTGACCGAGACCGCACTGCCGGTGACCGAGGTGGCGCTGGCATCGGGTTTCGGCAGCCTGCGCCGTTTCAACGCCGCGTTTGCGGCGGCAAACCGGATGCCGCCGCGCGAGCTGCGCCGGCAACCGCGCGCCGCGAGCGGCGCGGCGCTGGTGCTGCGCCTGGGCTACCGCCCGCCGTACGATTTCGAGGCGCTGCTGGCATTCCTGCGCACGCGCGCACTGCCCGGGGTGGAACGGGTGGACGAGCACGCCTATGCCCGCGTGTTCGGCGACGCGGATGAAGCCGGCTGGCTGCGCCTGACCGCGGCGTCGGGTGATGACCATGCGCTGCAACTCGAGCTGCATGGCGCACGGCCCGCGCAACTGCTGCCGCTGGTCACGCGCCTGCGCCGGATGTTCGACCTGGACGCCGACCCGCGCGTGATCGCCGCGACGCTGGGCGCCAGCGCGGTGCTGAAACCGATGCTGCGCCGGCATCCGGGTCAGCGTCTGCCCGGTGGCTGGGACGGTTTCGAGATCGCGGTGCGCGCGGTGCTGGGCCAGCAGGTAAGCGTGGCGGCCGCACGCACGCTGGCCTCGCGCATCGTGCAGCGTCACGGCACGGTGCTCGCGCTGCCGCTGCCGGACGGCCTGGAACGCCTGTTTCCGACCCCGGCGCAACTGGCCGATGCAGACCTGCGCGAGCTCGGCGTCACCACCGCACGCGCCGCCGCGATCCGCGGCATCGCCCAGGCACTGCTCGATGGTCGCGTGGATTTCCGCGTGGAACAGCCGCTGCAGGAATTCGTCGAGCGCTGGGTGGCTCTGCCCGGCATCGGCGAGTGGACCGCGCACTACATGGCAATGCGCGCGCTCAGCCATCCCGATGCATTCCCCGCCGCCGACCTGATCCTGCGCCGCGCGGCGGCCGGCGGCGGCGCCGAACTGGGCACCAAGGCGCTCGCCTCTCTGGCCGAGGCGTGGCGACCGTGGCGCGCCTACGCGGTGATGCATCTGTGGCGCAGCGCCGGCGACGCCGCGACTGCAAAACGGAGCAAGCCATGAACGCCGAAACGATCCGCGTCGACGAGATGCCGAGCCCGGTCGGTCGATTGCTGTTGCTGGCCGATGCGCAAGGATTGCGCGAGATCCGCTTCGAGACCGAGCGACACCCGCGGCCGGTATCGCCACACTGGCTGCGGTCGTCGGCGGCGCTCGCGTTCGCGCGCGAGCAACTGGAGGAATACTTCGCCGGCACGCGGACCGGGTTCGACCTGCCGCTGCATCCGCAGGGCACGGCGTTCCAGCTGACGGTGTGGGAGGAACTGGCGCGCATTCCCTACGCCGAGACGATCAGCTACGGCGAACTCGCGCGCCGCATCGGGCAGCCGCAGGCGATGCGCGCGGTGGGCGCCGCGAACGGGCGCAATCCGCTGCCGATCGTGGTGCCCTGCCATCGCGTGATCGGCGCCAACGGCAACCTCACCGGCTTCGGCGGCGGCCTGCCGGCGAAGCGCTTCCTGCTGGAATGGGAGCGCCGCATGGCGCACGGCGACCTGTTCGGCGCTGACGACGGACGCCGCGCGGCGCGCTGATCAACCGCCGCTGCGCGACGACGCCGGCGCATCGGTCGGGATCACCCGCGGCAACGCGGACTGAGCCTGCTGCCGGTCGAGCAGATCCTTGAGCGCGGCACGATCACGGTCGTGCCGCGCCTTGTCGGCCTGCTCGAGCTGGCGTTGCAACAGCTCGTTCTTCGCGCCCGGACGCTTCGCGTTGTCGGACACGTTCTGTTGCAGCTGCTGCTGCAGTTCGCTCTGGCGCACCTGGTCGCGCAACTGCTGCTGGCGCACGGCGTCGCGGAACGCATCGTTCGGCACCGGCGCCTGGGTGCGCACCGGGGTCGGCGGTGTCACCTGCCCGGCACCCGCGGCGGCGGAAAAGCCGAGCGCCAGCAGCATCGCCGTACAGGCGAGCATGCGGATGGGCGATGCGTGGGCTGCAATTGTCATGACTCTGCGCGACCATGGGCGTTGCTTTGGCTGAAGTGTGCAACGACCCGCATGAACACAGTGTTTCGCCTGCTGCTTTGCGCAGCCATCGCCGCCTGCGCCGGCTGCACCCATTTTCCCGCCGCCGATCGCGCACCCGACCGCACCGCTGCAAGCGAACCCGCGCCGCTGCTGCTGATCTCGATCGACGCCTATCGGTACGACTACATCGACCGCGGCCTCAGCCCCAACCTGGAAATGCTGGCCCGGCACGGCGTGCAAGCCGCCTCGATGCAACCGTCGTTCCCCTCGCTGACGTTTCCGAACCACTACACCCTGGTCACCGGGCTGCGCCCCGACCATCACGGCATCGTCGACAACACGATGTTCGATCCGCACCTGGGCAAGTTCTCGCTGGGCAACCGCAAGGCGGTCAGCGATGGCCGCTGGTGGGACGAGGCCACGCCGATCTGGGTGACCGCTGACCAGCACGGCATACGCACCGCGACGATGTTCTGGCCGGGTTCGGAAGCGGCGATCCACGGCCACCGTCCCGACTACTGGCGGCCGTTCGACGACAGCGTCAGCGCCGACCAGCGGGTCGACCAGGTGCTGACCTGGCTCGACCTGCCCCCCGCCACGCGACCGCGTTTTCTCACCTTGTACTTCGACGCCGTCGATCACGCCGGCCACAAGCACGGCCCGGACTCGCCCCAGGTCGACGCCGCGCTGCGCGCCACGGATGTCGCGCTGGGCCGCTTGCTGCAGGGCCTGAAGCAGCGCGGGCTGTTCCAGCGGATCAACCTGATCGTGCTGTCCGACCACGGCATGGCCGCGGTGCCGGCCGGCAACACCGTGCTGCTGGATGACCTGCTGCCGCTGGACCAGGTGCAACTGGTGAGCGAAGGCATCGTGGCCGGCTTCAATCCGCGCTCCGACAGCGCCGCGGATCGGGCGCGGTTCGCGGCGATCGAACGCAAGCTGGAGCAGCCGCAGCGACACATGCGCTGCTGGGACAAGAGCCGGGTGCCGGCGCGCCTCGACTACGGCAGCAACCCGCGGGTGCCGCAGCTGATCTGCCTGGCGGACGTGCACTGGCGCATCGCCAGCCGCGCCAAGCTGGCCGCCAAGAAAGACCCGCCCAACCTGGGCAACCACGGCTACGACAATGCCGAGCCCGCGATGCAGGCGATCTTCATCGCGCACGGCCCGGCATTCCGCGTCGGCATGAAAGTCCCCGCGCTCCCGAACGTGGACGTCTATCCGCTGATGACCCATCTGCTCGGACTGCCCGCCGCCGCGAACGACGGCGACTACGACGCGGTGAAGGGGATGCTGAAATCCGCGGCGCCCTGAAGCCATCGCCCTGCGACACAACCGCCTCGCCATCCGGCTATTGACCCGCAGGGCGGGCACCGCCCGGCGCCTCTGGCTTGGCACATCGGCGGACAGTGCCCGCCCTACCCCATCGCGCCCTTGCTCATCGGCGTCGGCGCCGTCGCCACGTCGACCAGCGGCGGCAGGCGGAACAGCCACAGCGCGATCAGCAGGCCGAGCAGCGCCAGCACGCCGACGAACAGCGCCACGCCAGCCCAGCCATGCGCGGCGTAGAACAAGCCGCCACTGGCGCCGGCGATGCTCGAGCCCATGTAGTAGCAGAACAGATACACCGATGCGGCCTGCGCCTTCGCCGCGCCGGCACGCCGACCGACCCAGCTGCTGACGATCGAGTGGCCGCCGAAGAAACCGAACGTCACCGCCACGATGCCGGCCATCACCAGCCACAGCGGTTGCGCCGCGGTCAGCGCCACCCCGGCCAGCATCAGCGCCAGCGCCGTCCACAGCACCTTGCGTCGACCCAGCTTGCCGGCCAGGTGGCCCATCCACGCCGAGCTGAACGTGCCCACCAGGTAGATGCCGAAGATCAAGCCCACCACCGCCTGGCTGAGGTTGTACGGCGGCGCCAGCAGCCGATAGCCGAGGTAGTTGTAGACGGTGACGAACGCGCCGAGCAGCAGGAAGCCCTCGACGAACAGCCACGGCAGGCCGCGGTCGCGGAAGATGCCGTTGAAGCGTCCCGCGACGGTGCGCCAGCGCAACGGCTGCGCCGCGAAATGCCGCGAGGCAGGCAGCATGCGCCAGAAGATCAGCGCGGCCGCGATGCCGATCACCGCGACCACCGCCACGCCGATGCGCCAGCCGAAGAAGTCCGCCAGCACGCCGGTGATCAGCCGTCCGCCCATGCCGCCGACGGCACTGCCGCTGATGTACAGGCCCATGCCCAGGCCGATCGACTCGACGTGCATCTCCTCGCTGAGGTAGGTCATCGCCACCGCCGGCAGCCCGCTCAGGGTCAGCCCCAGCAACGTGCGCACCACCAGCAGTGCGGTCCAGTCCGGCATCATCGCGGTCACCAGCACCAGCACCGCCGAGCTGAGCAGCGAAGCCACCATCAGCGACTTGCGTCCCCATGCATCGGACAGCGCGCCGGCGAACAGCATCGCGAACGCCAGCACGCCGGTGGTCAGCGACAGCGACAGCGCCGCACCCGCCTCGCTCACCCCGTAGTGGCGGCTGAACTCCGGCATCAGCGGTTGCACGCAGTACAGCAGGCCGAAGGTGGCGAAGCCGGCGGCGAACAACGCGAGATTGGTGCGACGGAAGTCTGCTGTGCCGTGGTGGATGTAGCGCGCGTCGGCGTCCGTGGATGAGGGCGCCGCTGCGGGCATCGAAGCTGTCGTCACGTCACTGCCTGCGCTGCGGCACGAACCGGAAGGGTCGGAAAGCTTAGCGTACCCGCCGCGCGAAGAACGCGATGATCAGGCCGTACAGCAGCATTGCCAGCACGTTCTCGAGCAGCGACAGCGCCGTGAAATGCGGATTCTTCGCGGCCGACAGCGGCACCACCACGAACTCCATCACCACGAAGACCACCACGCCGTAGGCGAGCCCCGCGAGGATCCAGCGGCGGCACATCCACGCCAGGCGTTGCGCGGCCAGCACGAAGATCGCCGCGATCAGCAGCGACATCGCCCATTGCAGCACCAGCCCCAGCAGCGACACCGGCAACCCGCCGGCGAACGCCGCGCGGCCGAGCAGGCCGCTGGCGATCGCGCGCAGGATGATGAGTGGATCGACCCAGTTGATCAGCGCCGCGGCAAGGACGTCGAGCGAACCGGCGACGAAGCCGCCGTAAAGGACGGCAAGTCGCGGCGAAACAGGCGTGGCGGTCGGCACGGGCTTCTCCTGCAGGCGGTCCGGAAGGGCACAGGGATACGCCGCGGCGATCACGCCGGCACGTGCCAACAGTCATGCGCTAGGCACTGCGGTCACCGCGCAGCGCGCGCACTGCCTCGTCATGCCCGGCCGCGCCGCGCCCGCTGACCCAGCCGAACAGCGCGATGCCGACGATGATCGCCAGCGCGCCGAACGCGGCATAACCGTGCGGCCAGGCTTCACCGAGGAACAGCACGCCGAGCAGCGTGGCGAACAGCAGCTCGGCCGCCTGCATCGCCTCCACTGCGGCCAGCGCGGTCGGCTCGCGGCGCACCATGTCGGTGGCGCGGAAGAACAGGATCGTGGCGATGGTGCCGGAGGACAGCGCCACGCCGCCGGCCAGCAGCGCCTCGCGCAAGCTCGGCGGACCGACGGCGAACCACGCGACCAGCGCGAACGCCAGCCACAGCGGCCAGCTGCACAGCGTCATGCCGAACACCCGCTGCACCGCGTTCAGCCGCGTGCCGCACTGTTCCAGGTGCAGCAGCAGCTGGCGGTTGCCCAGCGGATAGGCGAACGCGGACAGCACCACCGCGCCGATCGCCAGCCAGCCGCCGGCGCGCAGGTGACCCTGCGCATGGCCCCACTGCAGCGCGAACACGCCGGCCACGATCAGCGCGCCGAGCGCGAGCGTGCGCCAGGCCAGCCGGCGCCGTTCGTCGCGATAGATCAGCGGCGCCAGCAGCGGTCCGGCCAGCACGGTGGTCTGGAAACTGCCGGCAACCAGCCACGATGGCCCGCTGCTGGCCGCCCAGGTCAGCGGCACGCCGAACAGCACGAAGCCCACCGCGCTCCACCGCAGCCACGGCCGCGCATGCCGGCGCAGCTCGCGCGGCAACTCGCCCAGCCCGCCCTGCAGCGGCAGCACCACGGCGAGCAGCGGCAGGGTCAGCAGGTAGCGCAGGATCACCGCCCACGCCCAATGCCCGCCGCCGGCGACCAGGCTGCGGTTGAGCACGTAGGTGAGCGTGAAGAACAGCGCCGAGCACAGCGCCAGTCCCACCGCGGCAAGGGCATTCGTACGCATGCGGTGCCATCGGGCCAAACCGCGAGTGTGGCAAATCGCGCCGCGCCTGCGAAGCACCCGGGCGCGGCAACGGTGGCGTGCATGCGCAACGCCCGCCGTGGCGGGCGGGCGTTGTCAAACAATGGCGGATAAAAGCTTGCTCAGTTCCAGCGGCCGTTGCTGCCACCGAAGCTGTAGCGGCCCGCACCGAGCAGCATGATCGCCAGCGCGGTGCCGAGGAACATGCCCTGCAATTCCAGCGCCCAGCCGCCGGTATCGGCCAGCGTGGCAAGCTGGCCCAGGTGCACCAGCCCGATCGCCACCAGCATGTTGATCACGATGATCAGCCCGCCGAGCCGCGTCCAGTAACCGAGCAGCAGCAGCAGCGGCGCGACCACCTCGCCCACGTACACGCCGTAGGCCAGGAACGACGGCAGGCCGGCGCCGGTCACCACGCCGAGGATGTAGCCCGGCCCGTGGATCAGCTTGGACACGCCATGGAACAGGATCAGCACGCCCAGCACGACACGAAGCAGCAACTTGCCCAGATCCGCAGAACTTTGCATGAGACTCCCCCTTTGGTGGTTTCGGAAAACCATCGTCGACAACCCGCAACACCGACACAGGCTAAACCGATTGCTCAGCCACCGCACGGGCCGATCCCCGCGAGCGGCGCAGTGCCTTCACGGCGACGCGGCCAGCGGGCGCACGCGCAGCCCGTCGACGATGCGGTCGTCCGGATAGGCGACTACCTGTTCGCCCTGGCGCAGGCCCGCCATGATCTCCGTCGCGCCATCGCCCTGCATCCCTGGTGTGACCACCGTCAGCCGCGCACGACCGCCGACGACGCGGTACACCGCCCAGCGCCGGCCGTCGCGGAACAGCGCGCTGGACGGCACCTGCAGCACGTCGGGGCGACGCCCCACCTCGAACTCCACCTCGACCCGGTAGCCGTCGCCCAGCGACGCCCACTGCGCGCGCGGCGCGGTGATGTCCAGCCACACCAGGGTGCGCTGCTCCTCCACGCCCAGCGCCGAGATCTTGGTGAAACCGCCCGGCTCGATCCGCGTCACCCGCGCCGGCAGCGCGTCCGCGCCGCCCCAGCGCAGGATCCGCGCCGGCGACCCCGGCCGCAGCGCGATGGCCTGCTGCGACAGCGCCTGCACCATCACCTCGAGCTGGCGCAGATCGCCCAGTTCCAGCAGCGACTGCCCGGCCTGCACCGGCGCCGTGCTTTCCTGGAAGCGATGCAGGACCACGCCGTCGATCGGCGCACGCAGCTCGACCACCTGCCCGCCGCTGCGGCCCTGCCCGGACAGCAGCGCCGTCAGCGCCGCACGCTGCTGCCCGGCGGCGCGCCGTTCGGCCTGCGCCGCCGCGGCGGCCGCCTGCGCGCGGGCCAGTCGCGCCTCGACTTCATCGAGCGCGGCCACGCTCACCACGCCGGACGCGCCGAGCGTGCGCATGCGGAGCGCGTCGCGCGCGGCCAGCCCGGCATCGGCCTGGGCGGCCGCCAGCCGCTGCTGCGCGGCCTGCATCGAGGCCTGTGCGGCCTGCTCCTCGGCCAGCAGACGGGTGCGGTTGGCCGGGTCCAGCAAGGCGCCCTGCAGCGGCTCGATCACCGCCACCACCTGCCCGGCCTTCACCGCGTCGCCCTGCAGCAGGTCGATCCGCCGCAGTGTGCCGGCGATCGGCGCCGACAGCAGCCAGCGCCGCGGCAACTGGGTGCGGCCCTCTTCCTCGAAGCGCTGCACCAGCGGGCCGCGCGTGACCGCCGCCACGTCGAGCGAGCGCGGCGCGGTCTGCAGCGCCCACCACGCCGCGGCGGCGATGGCGGCGACCGCGACGGCGGCAACGATCCAGCGGTGGCGCTTCACGCTCATCGGGCACTCCTCACTCGCGGGTCTTCAATACGGCGATCAGGTCCAGCCGCGCAATGCGCCGGTGCACCAGCAGCGCGGAAACCACGCTGGCGCCGAGCACCATCAGCCCGGCGAACGCGTAAGTGGCGGTGGTCAGCCGGATCGGGATGCGGAACAGCTCGGACTGGAAGCCCTGCACCATCACCCAGCACAGGCCCCAGCCCGCGGCGAAGCCGAACGGCAGCGAGATCGCCACCAGCAGGCCGAGCTGTCCCAGCAGCAGCGCGCTCACCTCGCCCTCGGTCATGCCCAGCACGCGCAGGCTGGCCAGCTCGCGGCCGCGCTCGGACAGGCTGATCCGCGCCGCGTTGTAGACCAGCCCGAAATTGATCACCCCGCCGAGCAGCGCCGCCACCCAGGTGAACACCAGCAGGCTCTCGCCCATGGTCGCGTAGAAGCTGCGCACCGAAGCCAGCCGCGAGCTGATGCCGGCCACCCACGGGCGGCGGTCCAGCCGCGCGTAGACGTCCGCTTCGGCGCCGGGCAGCACGCCGAGCAGCACGCCGGAAACCACGTCGCCGTCGCCGAGCAGCCGGTTCAGCGCGTCCAGATCCATGTAGCCCTGCGCCCCGATCGTCTCGCGCACGAAGCCGGCCACGCGCACGTCGCGCACATGGCGGTGCCCCTGCAGGGCCTGCACCTCGATCGTGTCGCCGGGCTCAAGCGCCAGCATGCGCTGCAGGTAGTCGGTCAGCAGCACGCCATCGGCCGGCGGCGTGACCACGCCCAGCCGGACGTCCAGCGGCCGGCGCAGGCGCGCGGCCGGCGGCAGCCCCTCGATCACCGTGCGATAGCTGCGCAGCCCATGGACCAGCCGCACCGGCGCCGTCCGGATCGGCTCGGCCTCGCGCACGCCGGGCAGCGCGGCCAGCTCGAACAGCACCCGGCGCGGCGCCGGCTCGATGAAGTTCACCGCCAGGTCATGGTGCTGGGCGAGGCTGAGCTGGGTATCGACCATGTAGCCGACCGCGTCGTCCTGGAAGCGGCCGACCATGATCACCGCGCAAGCCAGCGCCAGCCCGAGCACGGTGAACGCGGCGCGGCCGGGGCGGCGCTCGAGGTCGCGCAGGACCATCCGCGCCGGCTGCGACAGCCAGCGCTGCAGGCCCAGCCGCTCGATCAGCGTGGGGCCGAAACGCGGCGGCGCCGGCGCGCGCATCGCCTCGGCCGGCGGCAGGCTGGCGGCCGCGCGCAGCGCCATCAGCGCACCGGCCGCGGCGGCGGCCAGGCTGACCGCGGTACCGGTGGCGATCGCCCAGGGGCTGAGCCGCCAGGCAAGGAACGGGAAGCGGTAGATGTCCTGGTAGACGTGGGCCAGCCAGCGGCCCAACCCGGCGCCGAGCGCGATGCCCAGCAAGGCGCCGAGCAACGCGATCGCCGCAGCCATGCCCAGGTAGTGCCCCGCCAGCGCGCGGTGGCTGTAGCCGAACGCCTTGAGCACGCCGATCTGCTCGCGCTGCGTGCCGATCAGGCGCATCAGCACCACGTGCAGCAGGAACGCGGCCACGCCCAGGAAGATCGCCGGAAACAGCCGCGCCATGGTCCGCAGCTGGCGCATCTCCTCTTCCAGGTAGCGCGCCGAGGTCTGCTCGTGGCGGCCGTAGGCGCCGACGCCGCCGTAGCGCGCCAGCGCTCCATCCAGCCCGGCGATCACCGCAGCCGGCCGCGCCGCCGGCAGCAGGCGCAGCACCACGTTGTTGAACGCGCCATCCATGTCCAGTGCCCTTTCCATCGCGTGGCGGTTCATCCACAGCACGGCATAGCGCTTGAAGTCGGGAAAGACGGTGCCCGGCGGACTCTGGTAGACGTACTCCGGCGAGGTGCCCACGCCGACCACGCGCAGCCAGCGCTGGCGGCCGCGCAGAGTCATCCGCAGGCTGTCGCCGACGCGCAGGGCGTGCGCCGCAGCGAACGCCTCCCCCACCACCACCTCGTTGTCGAGCTCCGCATCGGGCAGGCGGCCGCTGCGCAGCTGCACCTGGTTGAGCAGCGGCTGGCCGCCCTCCAGCGGCAGCGACACCACTTCGGCGCGCACCGGCTCGTCGAAGCCGGGCACGCCCAGCGTGCCCAGCGCCAGCAGCCGCGCCTGCACGGTCTGCACGCCGGGCAGCGCCGCCAGGCGCGCCAGCAGGGTATCCGGCGCGCGCACCAGCGGCGCCCACAGGTCAGCCAGCGCCGCCTGCCGGTAGAACTGCTCGCGCGTTGCGGTGAGCGATTCGTAGGTGGACTGCGACATCACCAGCGTGGCGACGCCGCCGGCGATCACCAGCGCGATCGCCAGCGCCTGCCCGCGCAGGTGCCACAGGTCGCGCCACGCCTTGCGCGTCAGCGCGCTCACCAGCGCAGCTCTTTCGCCGGCGTGCGCCGCGCCGGGCGTTCCTCGCGCACGATGCGGCCGTCGCCCAGGTACAGCACGCGATGCGCCATGCGTGCGATGTCCGCGTTGTGGGTGATCACCACCGTGGTGGTGCCCAGCTCCGCGTTGACCCGTTCCAGTGCCTCCAGCACACGCACGCCGGTGGCCGAATCGAGCGCGCCGGTGGGCTCGTCGCACAGCAGCACCGCCGGCCGCTTGGCGATCGCGCGGGCGATCGCCACCCGCTGCTGCTGGCCGCCGGACAACTGCGCCGGGAAGTGGTCCATGCGGTCGGCCAGGTCCACCCGCGCCAGCGCCTCCTCCGGCGTCATCGGCTGCTCGGCGATCTCGGTGACGATCGCCACGTTCTCGCGCGCGGTGAGGCTGGGGATCAGGTTGTAGAACTGGAACACGAAGCCGACGTGCTCGCGGCGGAACAGCGTCAGCTCACGCTCGCTGGCGCCGGTCAGGTGATGCCCCTCGTACCAGACCTCGCCGGCGCTGGGCGCGTCGAGCCCGCCCAGGATGTTCAGCAGGGTCGACTTGCCGCTGCCCGAGGGCCCCAGCAGCACCACGAACTCGCCGCGGAACAGGTCCAGGTCGACCCCACGCAGGGCATGCACCTCTACCTCGCCCATGCGGTAGGTCTTGGTCAGGCCGCGGGCGCGAAATACCGCCTCCGCGGCGGGCAACGGCGTGGTCACGGCCATGCAGGCGCTCCGCCCGAGAACCGCCCGAAGGCGGCGATGGCGTTCAGGCTAGCCGGGGCAGACGGGCGCGTTCATGACTTCAGGCAAATTCAGAGCGAGTCGACGACGCGTCGATAACGCTGCGCGATGCGCTCCTCGTCGCGATGGCGGAAACCGCGTACCTGCCAGCGGCCACCGACCATCACGTCGCGCACCAGCGGCGTGTTGCCGGCGAACAGCCAGCTGTCGAGCACGGATGCCTCGTCGCGCGCAGCGAGCAGCGGCGAGTTGTCGTCCAGCACGATCAGGTCGGCGCGCGCGCCGGCGCGCAGTTCGCCGATCGGCAGGCCGCTGGCGCGGGCACCGCCGGCCAGCGCGCCGCGCCACAGCGTTTCGCCCACGCTGGCGCCGGGTTGGCGGGCAGCGATGTTGCGGCGGCGGGTGAGCAGCCGCTGGCCGTATTCGAGCCAGCGCAGTTCTTCCACCGGCGAAACGGAAATGTGCGAATCCGAGCCGATGCCGAACGCGCCGCCAGCATCGAGATAGGCCGCCAGCGGAAACAGGCCGTCGCCGAGATTCGCCTCGGTGGTCGGACACAAGCCGGCCACCGCGCCGCTGGCGGCGATCCGCGCGGTCTCCGCCTCGGTCAGATGGGTGGCGTGTACCAGGCACCAGCGGGCATCGACCTCGGCGTGGTCGAACAGCCACTCGACCGGGCGCGCGCCACGAATGGCCAGGCAATCCTGCACCTCGCCGATCTGTTCGGCGATGTGGATGTGGATCGGCCCGGTGCGGACCCGTGGACTGGCCAGCACTTCGCGCAACGCCGCTTCCGGCACGGCGCGCAACGAATGCAGCGCGGTGCCGACTCGCAGGTCGTCATCCGCGTGCGCGTGCAGCGTGTCGAGCAGACGCAGGTAGCCATCCACGTCGTGGCCGAAGCGCCGCTGCCGTTCGCCCAGCGCACGGCCGTCAAAGCCGCCGCTCATGTACAGCACCGGCAACAGGGTCAGGCCGATGCCGGCTTCGCGCGCGGCTGCGACCAGTGCCAGCGACATGGCCTCGGCCTGCGCGTACGGCGTGCCGTCGGGCCGGTGGTGCAGGTAGTGGAATTCGCACACGCGGGTGTAGCCGGCCTTGAGCATCTCGACGTAGAGCTGCGCGGCGATCGCCTGCAGCGACTCCGGGTCGATCACCGCGGCGAAGCTGTACATCGCCTCGCGCCAACTCCAGAAACTGTCGTCCGCCCTGCCCCGGCGTTCGGCCAGGCCGGCCATCGCACGCTGGAATGCGTGGGAATGGAGGTTCGGCATGCCGGGCAGCACCCACTGCCCGATCGTCTCGACGCCATCGTTCGCATCGACCAGCGCGCCCCCGGCGTCCACTGCGAAGCTGGCATCGCGTTGCCATCCGCCGTCGCGCCACAACCGTCCGACCCGGTAGCTGGTGCTGCGGCTGGGTTCGTTCATCGGTGGTCTCCGTTGCGGTGGTCGCCAGTGTAACCGTGCCTGCGCCACGCCTTCACCTGAGCCTCGACAGGCCCATGCATAATGGCCCGCATGGCAGGCAAATCCAGCGAAAACACCCCACGGTTGCTGTTGCGCCAGGCGCAGCCGGCCGACGTGCCGCAATTGGTGGAACTCACCGGGCGGGTCTACAGCCCGGAATGGGGCCACTCGGCCGAGATGCTGCGCTCGCAGCAGACGCACTTTCCGGAAGGCCAGTTCGTGGTCGAGTACGAAGGCCGCATCGTCGGCTACTGCGCCACCTTCCGCATCGACGAGGCCACCGCGCTGGCGCCGCACACCTGGATGGAGATCACCGGCGGCGGCATGGCCTCGCGCCACAAGCCGGACGGCAACTGGCTGTACGGCATGGAAGTCGTGGTGCACCCGGACTACCGCGGCATGCGCATCGGCCAGCGGCTGTATCGCGCGCGCAAGCGGTTGTGCATGAACCTCAAGCTGCGCGGCATCGTGTTCGGCGGGCGCATTCCGGGGCTGGCGAAGAACATCGCGCGCTACGGCAGTGCCGAGGCCTACGTGCAGGCGGTGACCGACGGCCGGCGGCGCGACCTCACGCTGAGTTTCCAGCTCTCCAACGATTTCGAGGTGATCGGCCTGCTGCGCGGCTACGTGCCCTCCGACCACGAATCGCTGGGCTATGCCGTGCACCTGGTCTGGCGCAACCCGCAACTGCTGGACCAGCCCGACACCCCCTCGATCCCCTCGCCGCAACGCCTGCCCGACGCGGTGCGGGTGGCCTCGGTGCAGTACCAGCAGCGGCGCATCGCCTCGTTCGAGGAGTTCGCCACCCAGGTCGAGTACTTCACCGACATCGCCGCCGACTACAACGCCGACTTCGTCACCTTCCCCGAGCTGATCACGCTGCAGCTGCTGTCGATCGAGAACACCGAGCTGTCACCGGTGGACTCGATCCGCAAGCTCAGCCACTACACGCCGCAGGTGAAGGAGCTGTTCAGCCGTCTGGCCGTCCATTACAACATCAACATCATCGCCGGCACGCACCCCACGGAGCAGGCCAACGGCGACATCCACAACGTCTGCTACGTGTGCCTGCGCGACGGCTCGCTCCACGAGCGCGAGAAGCTGCACCCGACGCCGAGCGAACGCAACGTGTGGAATATCGCCGGGGGCGACAGCGCAGCCACGGTGCCGACCGACTGCGGCCCGATCGGGGTGATGATCTGCTACGACGCGGAGTTTCCCGAGGTGGCGCGCCACCTCGTCGACCAGGGCGCGCTGATCCTGTTCGTGCCGTTCTGCACCGACGTGCGCGAGGGCTACCTGCGCGTGCGCTACTGCGCGCAGGCACGGGCGATCGAGAACCAGTGCTACGTGGTGCTGTCCGGCAACGTGGGCAACCTGCCCGGGGTCAACAACTTCGACATCCAGTACGGCCAGAGCTGCATCCTCACCCCCAGCGACTTCGGCTTCGCCCGCGACGGCATCGCCGCCGACTCCACGCCGAACATCGAGACCGTGCTGTTCGCCGACCTGCACCTGGCCACCCTGGCCCGCGCACGCAACGCCGGTGCGGTGACCAACCTCAAGGACCGCCGCTTCGACCTCTACGAAACCCGCTGGCGGCCACGCTGATGGCGACTCGCGGCGCGACCGCGTTCGCACCGGTACCGGACTGCCAAGGCAGTCGACATCAATCCTGCCGCGGCCGTCTGCGATAATCGCGCCATGTCAGAACCGCCCACATCCGCTCCAGCATCCTCCAATCCCCGCCTGCAGGCGCTGCTCGGGCATGAATTCTTTGCGCCGCACCACTGGAAACGCCGGTTGGTGCTGTGGGCGGGCGCCGTGCTGGTGGCGCTGGCTGCGATCCTGTTCGCCAAGGCCAGCGTCTGGTCCTACGAGTTGTTCCTGCGCATCCTGGATCATGGCATCTGGATACCGCTCATCCTCACTCCGCTGGTGTTCGGGCTGCTCGCCTGGGCAACGGAGGGGCGCCTGCGCGCGACCCGCGGCAGCGGCATTCCGCAGGTGATCGCCTCGCTGCACATCGAGGACGGCGGCTTTCGCACGCGCATGCTGTCGCTGCCGGTCGCCGCCGGCAAGATGGTGCTGACCCTGGCGTCGCTGGCGGTGGGTGCCTCGATCGGGCGCGAAGGCCCGACCGTGCATGTCGGCGCAGCGCTGTTCTACTCCATCGGCCGGCGTTTCGGCTTCAGCGATCCCAAGGCCGCCTCGCGCTTCATCCTCGCCGGCGGCGCAGCCGGCATCGCGGCCGCGTTCAACACGCCGTTGGCCGGCGTGGTATTCGCGATCGAGGAGCTGGCCGGGACGTTCGAGCACCGCTTCAGCGGCCTGCTGTTGACCGCGGTGATCATCGGCGGCGTGGTGTCGCTGGGCGTCATGGGCAACTATTCATATTTCGGCGAAGTGGACGCCAGCCTGCCGCTGGGCAGTGCCTGGCTGGCCGTGCTGTTGACCGGGATCGGTTGCGGCCTGCTCGGCGGCCTGTTTGCGCGCCTGATCCTGCTCAGTCGACGCGGCCCGCTGGCGCAGGTCGGTCGCCTTCGCGCACGCTGGCCGGTGTTGTTCGCCGCCGGCTGCGGCCTGTCACTGGCGGTGCTCGGCGTGTGTACGCATAACAGCATCTACGGCACCGGCTACGACCAGGCCCGCGCGATCGTGCAGGGAACGGCCGCCATGCCGGGCCAGGACTTCGGCATCGCCAAGCTGCTGGCCAACGTGGTCTCGTACTGGGCCGGCATCCCCGGTGGCATCTTTTCGCCGGCGCTGGCGGTAGGCGCCGGCCTGGGCCAGAACATCGCGCATCTGCTGCCGGGTGCGCCCGCCGGTGCGGTGGTGCTGCTGGGCATGAGCGCCTACCTCGCCGGTGTCACCGGTTCGCCGCTGACCTCGGCGGTGATCGCGATGGAGCTGACCGACAACCAGGACATGGTGATTCCGATCATGGCAGCCTGTCTGCTTGCTCGCGCGGCCGCGTCGCTGTTCTGCCCGACCCCGGTATATCGGGATTTCGCCGAACGCATGGTGCGCGACGCCGAGCGACAGCAGCAGGCCGAGCGGGCCCACCAGCAGCCCGCCAGACCGTTGCCCGCAGCCGCCGAGACCACGGCCTACCCCGACTCCGCCGAATCCGGCCAACCGCAGCATCCAGGCAAGCCATGACGGAGTGATACCGATGACCCAACCACGCTGGGACCGCCTGCTGTTGAACGCCACCCTGGCGACGTTCGCCGACGACACGCCGTACGGCCTGGTCGAGCAGGCGGCCATCGCCATGCAGCACGGGCGCATCGCCTGGCTGGGGCGGATGAACGAGCTGCCGGACGCGCCCGTGGCGTTGGCCGAGGAAGTGGAATCGCTGGACGGTGCCTTGGTCACCCCCGGGCTGATCGACTGCCACACCCATCTGGTGTTCGGCGGCGACCGCGCCGACGAGTTCGACCTGCGCCTGAACGGCGCGAGCTACGAGGAAATCGCACGCGCCGGCGGCGGCATCACCTCCACCGTCAAGGCCACCCGTGCGGCCGCCGAAGAGCATCTCTACGCGCAGGCGCTGCCGCGTGCCCGCGCGCTGCTGGCCGACGGCGTCACCACGCTCGAGATCAAGTCAGGCTACGGCCTGGAGCTGGACAGCGAACGCCGAATGCTGCGCGTGGCGCGCCGGCTCGGCCGCGAACTGGGCATCAGCGTCCGCACCAGTTTCCTCGGCCTGCATGCAGTGCCGGCGGAGTTCAAGGATCGCCGGGCCGACTACCTGGCGCTGGTCTGCGACGAGATGTTGCCGGCGCTGGCGCGCGAAGGCCTGGTCGATGCGGTCGACGGCTTCTGCGAGAGCATCGGCTTCAGCCCCGCGGAAGTTCGCCGCCTGTTCGAGCGGGCGCGCGAACTCGACTTGCCGGTCAAGCTGCACGCCGAGCAGTTGTCCGACCAGGGCGGCGCCGCGCTGGTGGCCGAGTTCGGCGGGCTGTCCGCCGATCACCTGGAGCATCTGGGCGAGGCGGGCGTGCGCGCCATGGCCGCCGCCGGCACCGTCGCGGTGCTGCTGCCGGGGGCGTTCTACGCGTTGCGCGAAACCCGCTCGCCGCCGCTTGGCCTGCTGCGCGAACAACGCGTGCCGCTGGCGGTGGCCACCGATTGCAACCCCGGCACCTCGCCGCTGCTGTCGCTGCGCATGGCGGCGGGCATGGCCTGCACGCTGTTCCGGCTGACCCCGGAAGAAGCGCTGCGCGGCGTGACCGTCAACGCCGCGCGCGCGCTGGGCCTGGCCGACCGCGGCACACTGGCGGCCGGCCAGCGTGCCGACCTGGTGATCTGGAATGCGCGCCAGCCGGCCGAACTGTGCTACTGGATCGGCGGCAACCTGGCGCGGCGGGTGTACGTGGCTGGCGAGGCGGTGTCGCGGCGCAAACCCGCGCAGCGTGTGGCGAGCACCCAGCCCTAGGGAATCGTCGCGCCAGGGTTCCTCGAGTCACTGCCGCGCGAGACGCTCCCGCAAGGCGGCATGGAAGGCCGGCGGCAATTCCGCCCGCACCGGCACGCGCCACCAGTTCGGCTGCGCGAACGACTGGCATTTGACTGCGTCCTTGTCGGTCATCAGCAGCGGTCGGTCATCCGCAAAATCCAGCTCGGCCGCGCTGAATGCGTGATGGTCGGCAAAGGCGTGCTCGATCACCTCGATGCCGCACGCGCGCAGGCTGTCGAAGAAGCGCTGCGGATTGCCGATCGCGGCCACCGCGTGCACCGGTTGCGCGGCGAAGCTGCCCAGCGCCCGCCGCTCGCCGCCTTGCAGCGCCACGGCCTCTTCGCCGCGCAACTGCATCAAATACTCGCCGGCCTCGGCGTCGCCACCGTTGCACACCCGCAGGTCCACGCCGCGCAGCCGGCCCAGCGGTTCGCGCAACGGGCCCACCGGCAGCAGGTGGCCATTGCCGAAGCGACGAACGCCGTCGATCACGCAGATCTCCACGTCGCGCGCCAGCGCGTAATGCTGCAGGCCGTCGTCGGCCACCACCACGTCGCAACCGGCCTGGAGCAGCAACCGAGCCGCCGCGGGACGATCGCGCCCGACCGCCACCGGCACGCCGCTGGCGCGGATCAGGCAGGGTTCGTCGCCGACCTGTTGCGGATCCGGCGCGTCGCCCAGCAGCAGCGGCTCGCGCTGCGTGCCGCCGTGGCCGCGACTCACGACGCCGGGCCGGAAACCGTGCTCGCGCAGACTGGTCGCCACCGCGATCGTCAACGGCGTCTTGCCGGTGCCGCCGGCGGTGAGGTTGCCGATGACCACCACCGGCACCGGCAAGCGCTCGCGGCGCAGCCAGCCGATGCGGTACAACGTACGACGCAGCCGGATCACGCCGCCGTAGAGCGCGGCCAGCGGCCACGTCCACCACGGCGCGCGACCGCCGCCGTACCAGGCCGATGCAAGCGTGTCGAGCAGCGCCATGGCAGGCGTCTCAGCCGCCGGCCGCCACGGCCACGGCGTCGTGGAACTGCATGCGGTGCAGTGCGGCGTACTGCCCGTCCAGCGCGAGCAGTTCGGCGTGGGTGCCGCGCTCGACGATGCGGCCCTGGTCCATCACCGCGATCTGGTCGGCGCCTTCCACGGTGGACAGGCGATGGGCGATCACCAGCGTGGTGCGATCCTTCATCAGCCGCGTCAGCGCCTGCTGGATCAGCCGTTCGGACTCGGTATCCAGCGCGCTGGTGGCTTCGTCCAGCACCAGGATCGGCGCGTTCTTGAGGATCGCCCGCGCGATCGCGATGCGCTGACGCTGGCCGCCGGAGAGCAGGTTGCCGCTCTGCCCGATCGGCGTGTGGATGCCATGCGGCATGCGCGAGATGAACTCCATCGCATTGGCCGCCTCGGCCGCGGCGATGATGTCCGCCTCGCTGGCGCCGGCCAGCTCGCCGTAGGCGATGTTGTTGGCCACGGTATCGTTGAACAGCACCACGCTCTGCCCGACCCAGGCGATCTGCTTGCGCAGCGAGGCCAGCGTGTAGCTGCGGCAGTCCTCACCGTCGAGCACGATGCGGCCGGTACCGGGCACGTTGAAGCGCGGCAGCAGGCTGACCAGGCTGCTCTTGCCGCTGCCCGAACGTCCGACCAGGGCGGTGACCGTGCCGGGTGCGCAATCGAGATTGACTCCCTGCAGGGCGGGAACGTGGCTGCGCGGATACGTCAGGCCGACGTCGACGAAATGCAGCTCGCCGCGGCTGCGCTCGAGCTCCAGCGTGCCGGCGTCGCGTTCGGGCGGCAGGTCGATCACGTCGAAGATGTCCTCGGCCGCGGACAGTCCGCGCTGGATGTTCGCCTGCACGTTGGTGAGGCGCTTCAGCGACGGCAACATGGTGCCCATCGCGGTGAGCACGGCGAAGAACACGCCGGGCGTCATGCTGACCAGTACCTGCGGCCGCGTGCCCAGGAACACCAGCGCGGCCAGCGCGCTGGCCGCCACCAGTTGCACGGTGGAACTCGACGCCGCATTGGTGGCGGCGATCTTCAGGTTGAGCCGCCGCGTATGCCGGGTGATCTGGTCGAAACGCTCGGCCTCGTGCGCCTGGCCGCCGTACACGCGCACCTCGCGATGTGCGCCCACGGATTCCTCCACCGTGCCGGTGACCGAACCCATGCTGCCCTGGATGCGCCGGCTGATCTGCCGGTACCGGCGCGCCACCACCGTGGCCACCAGCGCGATCGCCGGCACCATCACCAGCAGCGACAGCGTCAGGTAGGGGCTGTAATAGAGCATCACGAACAGCATCGCCAGCACCGTGAAGCCGTCGGTGATGGCGATCTTCGCCGCGCTGCTGGACGCGGCGGCCACCTGCTCGCTGGTATAGGTGATGCGCGAGATCTGCTGGCCGGACGGCTCGCTGCCGAAATACGGCGCCGGCAGTTTCAGGTAGGCAGCGAACACTTCCAGCTGCAGCGCCTGCACCACGTGCCGGCCGATGTAGGAGATGCCGTAATCGCTGACGAAGGTACCCAGCGAGCGCACCAGGAAGATCGCGATGATCCAGATCGGCATCCAGAAGATCAGGTACGGGTCTTTCTGCGCGAACAGGTTGTCGATCATCGGCTTGATCAGCCCGGTGAACAGCGCCAGCCCGCCACCGTCGGCCAGCATGCCGACGAAGGCCACCAGGCCGATCGCCCAGTAGCGTCGGGTGTAGCCGAGCAGTCGTTTGTAGGTCGGCCAGCTGCCCGCGTCTGCCGCGGTGGCCTGGTCCGCGTTCATTGCGCGGTGCCCGGCTTGCTCGGTGTCGTGGCGATCGACAGGCGGGTGAAGCCGAGCTGGCCCAGTGCATCCATCGCGGTCACCACGTTCTGGTTGGGCGTCATCGCATCAGCCCGGATCGTCACTGCCTGGTCGCGACTGTCGCCGGCATTGCGCGCGATGGTCTGCTTGAGCGCCTCGATGCCCTCCCCCATCACCTCGTCGCTGCCGACGAAGAAGCGGCCGTCGCGGTCGATCATGATGGTCAGCGCCGGCGCATTCATGTCGCGCTCCTGCACGCTCGCCTGCGGCAGGGTCACCTTCAGCCGCGAATGCTGCACGAAGGTACTGGTGAGCACGAAGAACATCAGCAGGGTCAGCAGCACGTCGATCAACGGGATCACGTTGATCTCGAAATCGTCTCCGCGGCGGTCGTTGCCGATGCGCATCGACGGTGCCTCAGCTCGCGCTCGGCGCGGCGGGTGCCGGCGCGCGACGCGCACGCGCGACGGGTGCCGGCGCGGTCAGGGTGAGATCGTCCAGCAAGGCGGTGGCCTGCTTTTCCATCAGCACGCAATAGCCGGCCACGCGCGAGCGGAAGTAGCGGTGCAGCACGTAGGCCGGGATCGCCACGGTCAGGCCGGAGGCGGTGCAGATCAGTGCCTCGCCGATGCCGCCGGCCATGCGCGCGGGATCGCCGATGCCGCCGCCCATCACCTCCATGAACATGCGGATCAGGCCGATCACGGTGCCGAACAGGCCCAGCAGCGGGCCGATCAGGGCGATCGTGCCCAGCGTGTTGAGGTAGCGCTCCATCCGGTGCACCACGTGACGGCCGGTGTCCTCGATGCGCTCCTTGATGATCTCGCGCGGCTGCCGACGCACCGCCAGCGCCGCGGCCAGCAACTCGCCCAGCGGCGAGCCGTTCGACAGGGTTTCCAGATGCTTGGGATCGAGCTGACCCGAGCGCGCCCACTGGCGCACCTCGTCGCCCAGCCCCGGCGGCAGCACCGAGCTGCGGCGCAAGGTCCACCAACGCTCCAGCACGATCGCCAAGGCGACCGCCGAACAGATCAGGATGGGCACCATCGCCCAGCCGCCCGCCATCAGGATATCAAGCACCTTCAGTCCTCGCCGCACCACGCTCCGGGGAAGCGCGCATGATAGCAGCGTCGTCCGCGCGTACTGCGGCAGGCGTGGCAATCCCGGCCTCGCACCATGCTACTCGCGCCAGTAGCGGGGCTGTTGCCGCCGCCAGCCCGGCTGCCGTCGCGGGGTCCCGTCGGCGGGGAACTCCACCTCCAAGGCGCCCTCCACGGCCGTGTTGAACAACGGCACGCCCGCCTCGGCGTAGCGCGCCACGATCTCGGCCCGCGGGTGCCCGAAGCGGTTGTGCCAACCGGCGGAAACCAGCGCCAGCGACGGCTGCAACGCCGCGATGAAGGCCGCGCTGGAAGAAGTCTTGCTGCCGTGATGCGGCACCACCAGCACCGGTGGCGGGCCCGCCCCCAGTACCGCGGCCACCGCCGGCTCCGCCTTCGAGCTGATGTCGCCGGGCAGCAATACCCGTCCGCCGCGCCCCTCGACCAGCAGCACGCAGGAGCTGTCGTTGTCGTGGTCGCCATCGCCGGCGGCCGGGCTCAGCACGCGGAAGCGCACGCCATCCCATTGCCATGCCTGACCGGCCATGCACTGCTGCATGGGTACGCGCATGCGGGCGGGTTCGCCGGCCAGCCTGCGCGCCTGCGGAAACGCCTCGGCCACCGCCTGCGCGCCACCGGCGTGATCGTTGTCGCCGTGGCTGATCATCAAGGTATCCACCCGCGGCAGGCCCAGCGCGTGGATGGCTGGCACCACCACCGCCTCGCCGAGGTCGAAACCGGAGGGATAACGCGCGCCGGTGTCGTACACCAGCAGGTGGTCGCGCGTGCGCACCAGCACCGCCAGCCCCTGCCCCACGTCGAGCACCCACAGCCGGAACGCGCCCTCGGCCGGCGCGCTGCGCGGCGGCAACAGCAGCGGCAGGAACAGCACGACACCGAGCCAGCGCAGCGGCACCCCGCGCGGCATGAACATCCACAGCGCACCGAGCACGGCCAGCAACAGCGCATGGAGCTGCACCGTCGGCAGGTACCAGTGCGCACCCGGCCAGGTGGCCATGCGCTCGAACAGCCACCACTGCGCGTGGGCGATCCGCGCGGTCAGCCACAGCACCGGCGCGGCCAGCGGCGGACACAGCAGCAACAGCAGCATGCCGAACAGCGCGCACGGCACGATCACGAAACTCACCAACGGCACCGCCACCAGGTTGGACAGCGCGCCGACCAGCGACGCCTGGCCGAAGAACCACAGGGTCAGCGGCAGCAGCGCCACGGTCATCAGCAACTGGCCGGCGCCAAGTTCGTGCAGAAAGGCCCGCCAGCCGCGGCCTTGCGCCTGCAGGCAGAGGATCAGGAACGCCACGCCGACGAAGGACAACCAGAACCCCGCCGCCAGCACCGCCAGCGGATCGGCCAGCAGGATCGCGATCAGCGCCAGCGCCAGCGATTGCGCCCCGCTGCTGCCGCGCCGGCTGCAACGCGCCAGCGCCACCACCGCGATCATCAGCAGCGTGCGCACGGTGGGCAGGCCGAACCCGGCCAGCGCGCTGTAGACCACGGCGAGCAGCAGCGCCGCGGCGGCCTTCGCCTGCGTGCGCGGC
>NZ_MWIO01000066.1 GCF_004799035.1 Rhodanobacter lindaniclasticus | reverse complement strand
GTGGTCCTGCCCGCCGCTCTCGCGGCAAGGGACGAACCGGCGGGCGGTGCCCGCCCTACCGCGCACGGCGTGATTCAGACGCGGCCGAGCACCAGCAGGTGGCGTTCGGCCGGCAGGCCAGGCACGTGGAGTTCGTGCGTGGCGCGCACGACGAAGCCGTCGGGGACGCCGGGCAATTCTTCATCCGGCCGCTTGCCCTTCATCGCCAGCCAGATGCCGTCCGGCGCCAGCAGGTGGCCGCCCCAGGCCAGCATGTCGGCGAGGCTGGCGAAGGCACGCGCGGTGACGCAATCGAACTGGCCGGCGACGTCTTCCACGCGCGATTGCTCGGCGCGCACGCCCTCCAGTTTCAGGCTGCGGATCGCCTCGCGCAGGAAGCGCACTTTCTTGCCGTTGGAATCCACCAGCAGGATCTGCCGGCCAGGCGCAGCGATCGCCAGCACGATGCCGGGCAGGCCGGGGCCGGTGCCGAGGTCGACCAGCGTGGAGCCCTGCACGAACGGCAGGATCGCCAGCGAATCGAGCAGGTGGCGGGTCACCATCTCGGCCGGATCGCGCACCGCGGTGAGGTTGTAGGCGGCGTTCCAGCGTTCGAGCAGGGCGAGGTAGTCGAGCAGGCGCGGCACCGCCTCGGTCGGCAGTTGCAGGCCCAGCGCGGCGATGCCCTGTTCGAGTTGTGCCTGCAAGGCGTCGCGCGCGGCCATCGGCCATCGATCCTGTGGGAAAGCGGTCGGCAAGTATCCCGGCAAGCCGGGCGCAATGCCAGCAGGCGGCGCAAAAGAAAGCCCGCCGAAGCGGGCTCGAAGTGGAGCAAATCCCCTGCGGCGCGGCGCTCTGCGGGCGCCTGGCGCGATGCGATGCTCAGGCGGCGTCGAGATCGACCCGGGTGACCATCATGCCGCGCTCGCGCAGCACGTGATTCAACGATTGCTTGACCCGCGCGCCCAGATCGCGCCGATCGATCGCCTCGGCGGCGGGTTCGTCGCGCAGCGCGGCCTGCGCGCCATGGCGGATCAGCTGGTCGACCTGCTCGAACACGGCGTCGGCGCGCTCCGGCTCCAGCACCTGCCAGTACACCGTGCCGCGCACGTCGCGCGGCCCCATCGGCGCCTGCAACTGCAAGGTCTGGCCGGACAGGTTGATCTTGTGCGCCACCCGGTCGAGCAGCGGCAGCACCAGGTGCGTGCCCGCCGGCAGCAGCCGGCGCGGCTTGCCATGACGGTAGACGCTGTAGACCAGACCTTCCGGCACGCGCCGCACGGCGCTGGCGAGCAGCACGGCGAGCAAGGCAACGATGAGGGTGGACAGCATGGTCATGGTCGTGAAATCAGTAACTTGAAGCTGGTTTATTCTTCTGATACTGGAACTGAAGGATACAATCGATTGACTCTGTGTGACTTAACCGCGGTTTAACGCGCGGATGAATCTTTAACAAGACGCCGAAAACAAGTCAAGAGCGCGTCGTCGGATCGGTGAAGCTGTCGACGACACGGGAGGACACGAACGGCCGCGCTGCGTCAGTTTTCACTCCGGTTCGGTCGCGCGCGGCCCGCTTTTCCTCCTTCCCCGGGAATCAAGCATCGAACTTGCCAAAACACGGGGTATCCGCAGCCAAGGCGCAGCGGCGTGGCGTCCGTCACGTTCGAGGGGGCGGCCGATCGACCACGCCGGCCCGTCGGCGCCGCATGCCGTTGCCGTGGCGCAGCAAGGCAGTGCCTGGATCGGCAAGCGGGCCGCTCTGACGTTTCGCCGGGATTTCCCGCCGGGCTACCGCCTGCGCGCTGCTGCGACGCAGCACAAGTCGCCGCAACAAGCCCTTTACAAGTCCGCATGAAAACGTTTACGTTGGCGCCACCCAAGGGTTGGCGAACCCGGCGGAAACATTCCCATGGCGGCAGCAACCATCAAAGACGTGGCGCGCGAGGCCCGGGTGTCGGTGGCCTCGGTGTCGCGCGCGCTCAATGGCGGCGGCGGCGTCACCGCGGCCACCAGCGCGCGCATCCACGCCGCCGCCGAGCGCCTGCAGTACATCCCGCATGCAGCGGCGCGCATGCTGATCACCCGCCGCACGCACACTGTCGGCGCCCTGCTGCCCGACCTGTACGGCGAGTTCTTTTCCGAGTTGATCCGCGGCATCGATCTGGCGGCGCGTGCGCGCGGCCTGCACCTGCTGGTATCCAGCTCGCACGGTGGCGCGACCGAAGCGGCGGCGGCGGTGCGCTCGATGCAGGGGCGCGTAGACGGCCTGCTGATCCTGTCCGAACGGGTCGACACGGCGTTCCTGCGGGCCAACCTGCCCAAGGCGCTGCCGGTGGTGCTGCTCAACAGCGCGGTGAGCGGGCCGGCGTTCCACGTGATCAACATCGACAACCACGGCGGCGCGGTGGCGATGGTGCGGCACCTGCTGCAGGCCGGCCATCGCAGCGTGGCGCTGATCGCCGGGCCGCCCGGCAACTTCGACGCCAGCGAACGCGAGCGCGGCTATCGCGAGGCGATGGCCAGATACGCCCCGCGCGCGGCATTGACCGTGGTGGCCGGCGACTTCACCGAGGAATCGGGCTATCGCGCCGGCCAGCAGCTGCTGGCGCGGACGAAGCGGCCGGCGGCCGTGTTCGCCGCCAACGACATGATGGCGGTGGGCTGCCTGGCGGCGTTCAAGGACGCCGGCGCGCGGGTGCCGGAGGACATCGCGCTGGCCGGCTTTGACGATATCCCGATCACCCGCTACGTGACACCGGCCCTGACCACGGTGCGCGTGCGCATTGCCGACTTCGGTCGTCTCGCGCTGGAGCGCCTGGCCGACGTCGTCGAACACCCCGGGCAGGAAACACCTTCCGCCGACACGCTCGGTTTTGAAATCGTGGTTCGCGACACCTGCGGCGGAAACAAACCAGAACAGAACTCCTGAACGTCTCAGCAAGCTGCCCGGGGAGGGGAGCGATGAAAACTTCAACGCACTTCAAGAAGAACCTGCTGGCCGGATTGATCGGCACCGCCGTCACCTCGCTGGTGGCGCTGCCGGGCACCTCGTTCGCACAGGCCGCGTACGCCACCTTGCGCGGCAAGGCGGCGCCGAACACCCAGGTCACCGCGGTCAACCCGGCCACCGGCAGCACCCGTCAGACCACCTCCAGCGCCGACGGCAGCTACGCGATCACCGGCCTGCAGCCAGGCACCTGGCGCATCGACGCCGGCCCGGGCACGGCACAGACCGTGACCCTCACGGTCGCCTCCACCTCCACCCTGAACTTCACCAGCGCGGCGCCCAGCGCCGCCAACGCGGTGACGCTCGGCGGCGTCACGGTGACGGCCAGCGTGCTGCCCGACGTGACCACGCCGGAGGTGGGCTCGACCGTGTCGCTGCATCAGATCGACACCATTCCGCAGCTGACGCGCAACTTCCTGGAGTTCGCCGACACCGTGCCGGGCATGGTGTTTTCGGTCGGTTCCAATGGCAACACCTCGCTGCGCGGCGGTGCGCAGAACGACGCTTCGACCAACGTCTACATCGACGGCGTAGGCCAGAAGAGCTACTTGTTCGGCGGCCCCAGCGGCCAGTTCGCCACCCAGGGCAACCCGTTCCCGCAGTTGGCGATCGGCGAGTACAAGGTGATCACCTCCAATTACAAGGCGGAGTACGGCCAGATCTCCAGCGCCGCGGTGACCGCGCAGACCAAGTCCGGCACCAATGAGTTCCACGGCGAGGTGTTCGGCCGCTACACCAGCGACAAGTACCGCGCGCGCACGCCGAGCGAGAACGCGGCGAACAAGAAGACGCCCTCGGACGAGAAGGAGTTCGGCTTTGCGCTGGGCGGGCCGATCGTGCAGGACAAGGCGCACTTCTTCATCACCTACGAAGGCAAGCGCTTCGACCGGCCGATCACCGTGGTGCCCGCGGCCGACGCGGTGCCGGCGATTCCCGGTTTGCCGGCCGACATCGCCAGCCAGTTCGGCCCGGCCAACATCCCGTTCACCGAGAACCTGTATTTCGGCAAGGTTGACTGGGAGCCGACCGACCGCGACCGCTTCGAGCTGAGCGCGCAGATCCGCAAGGAGGACCAGAGCGGCGGCATCGGCGGCCAGAACGCGAAATCGGCCAGCTTCTCGGTGGTCAACGACGACAAGCGCTACGACCTGCGCTGGCAGCACAGCGGCTATTCGTACTTCAATGAACTGCTGGCCACCTACGAGGACTCCAACTACGCGCCCACCGCGCTGAACTACGGCAACGGCGCCATCTACACCTACCAGCCCGCGGCCAACCAGACCGCCACCCTGATCAACACCGGCGCGGCCAACCCGCTGGCCACGCAGAACAAGGGGCAGAAGGGTCCGGCGATCGAGGACAACCTCACCTTCAACGACCTGCAGTGGCACGGCGACCACGTCATCAAGCTGGGCGTGAAGCAGAAGTGGGTCACGCTGCACTCCGCCGATGCGGCCGACGTCAATCCGCAGTTCTATTACGACGTCACGCCCACCGGCACCAACGCGCAGCCCTATCAGGTGTTCTTCACCAAGCCGGTCACCGGCCTGGGACTGTCGCCCACGGTGACCACCAAGGACAAGCAGTTCGGCGCCTATATCCAGGATGACTGGGCGATCAACGAGCACCTGATCCTGAACCTCGGTGTGCGCTGGGACTACGAGAGCACGCCGTCCTATCTCGACTTCGTCACCCCGGCCAACGTGGTGGCGGCGTTCAACAGCCAGGACCCGAACGCACCGGCCGGACAGACCTACGCGCAGTCGCTGGCCAAGGGCGGCATCGATGTCAACGACTACATCAGCAACGGCCACAACCGCAGCGCCTACAAGGGCGAGTGGCAGCCGCGGCTGGGCTTCTCCTACGACATCGATGCTGACCAGGCACACGTGATCCACGGCGGCGCCGGCCGCTCCTACGACCGCGACCTCTACAACTACTTGCAGCTGGAAACCACCAAGGCCGCGCTGCCGCAGTTCCGCTTCTACTTCGCCGACCCGGTCACCGGACTGTGCTACCAGGGCCGCACGCCGTGCGTGCCGTTCGATCCGGCCTACCTCAACGGCTTGTCGAACGTGCAGCAACTGGCCTCGGCCAGCAACGCCGGTACCGAGATCGACGTGCTCAACAACCACCTCAAGGCGCCGTACTCCGACCAGTTCAGCATCGGCATGGCCAACCGCCTGGGCGACTGGCAGACCGACGCCACGGTAACCCGCGTGATCAGCCACGACGGCTTTGCCTTCACGCTGGGCAACCGCTACCCGGACGGCAGCTTCTGGAAGAACGCCAGCCAGCCGTGGGGCAACGGCGTGCCCGGCTTCGGCAGCCTGATCGTGGGCAACAACGGCATCGGCACGCGCACCACCCAGGTGCTGCTGTCGGCGACCAAGCCGTACACGCCCGAATCGCGCTGGGGCGCCACCTTCGCCTACACCTATACCGACGCCAAGCAGAACCGCGACATCAACGAACACTACGCGTTCGACGCGGCGACGATCCAGGATTACCCGTACATCCTGTCCAACGCGGCGGCCAAGCACCGCTTCGTGGCCACCGGCGTGATCGACGGCCCGTGGGGCATCACCGTGTCGGCCAAGCTGACCCTGGCCACGCCGATCCCGTTCAACGGCTTCGCCTGCTACTCCGGCGCATCCGGCCAGTTGTTCCCCAGCGGCAGTCGCTGCGCACCCTACGGCACCGAACCGCAGGGCAACGGCAAGTTCCTGCTCGGCGGCAAGATCTTCGGCTACCGCAGCGTGGACTTCCAGGCGACCAAGCACTTCGACGTGCACGGTCTGGATTTCTATGGCCGCCTGGATCTGATGAACGCCTTCAACTTCAAGAACTACAGCGACCTGATGTTCCCCAACAACACGATCGGCACGCTCAGCCCGGTCACCTACAACCCCACCGGCAACATCACCTTCGTGCCGCGCACGATCAAGTTCGAGATCGGCATGAAGTTCTGAGCCACGCGGCGTGCGGCCGGAGACGGCCGCACGCCGGCATTCTTCGCGCGGCCCGCCGGTCGGGCCGCGCACCGACCACGCAGTCGCGTCCGCCAACACCGGAACCGCCATGGCCGAATCGTGCATCAGGAACGTCGTGATCGTCGGCGGCGGCACCGCCGGCTGGATGACCGCCGCCGCGCTGGCGCGCACGTTCGGCGCTCAGCTCGCGGTGCGCCTGGTCGAGTCGAGCGAGATCGGCACGGTCGGCGTCGGCGAGGCCACCGTGCCGCACCTGAAGCTGTTCAACAACCTGCTGCAGATCGACGAGATCGAGTTCATCCGCCGGACCAGCGCCACCTTCAAGCTGGGCATCCAGTTGAACGACTGGCATCACCTCGGCGATTCCTACATCCACGGCTTCGGCACCACCATCGGTCGCGGCCTGGGCCTGCTGCCGTTCCACCAGTACTGGCTGAAGGCCGCCCGCGCCGGCCGCGCCGGGCCGCTGGGCGACTACACCGTGCACACGCTGGCCGCGCCGCGCGGCAAGTTCATGTCTTCGGCCAGCGACGTGCCGCGGGATTCGCCGCTGGCGGACATCCCGTACGCCTATCACATGGACACCGCCCGCTATGCGCTCTTCCTGCGCGAGTACGCCGCGGCGCGCGGGGTGCGCCGCACCGAGGGCAAGGTGGCCGAGGTCAAGCTGCGGCCCGACGATGGCTTTGTCGAATCGGTGGTGCTGGAAGGCGGTGAAGTCGTCGCCGGCGACCTGTTCATCGACTGCTCCGGTTTCCGCGGCCTGCTGATCGAACAGGCGCTGCACACCGGCTACATCGAGTTCAAGGACTGGCTGCCGTGCGATCGCGCGGTCGTCGTGCGCACCGAAAGCGTCGGTCCACCGCCGCCGTTCACCCGCGCCAACGCGCAGGCCGCCGGTTGGCAATGGCGCATCCCGCTGCAGCATCGCACCGGCAACGGCCACGTCTATTCCAGTGCCTACATCAGCGACGACGAGGCCACCGCCACGCTGTTGCGCAACATCCAGGGCCGGCCGTTGGGCGAGCCGTTCCAGCTGCGCTTCACGGCGGGCATGCGGCGCAAGCTGTGGAACCGCAACGTGGTCGCGATCGGCCTGTCCGGCGGCTTCATGGAGCCGCTGGAATCGACCGGCATCCACCTGATCCAGATGGGCATCACCCGCCTGCTCGGCCTGTTCCCGCGCGACGGTTTCGACCCGGTGCTGAGCGAGCGCTACAACGCACAGCTGAAGTTCGACACCGAGCGCATCCGCGATTTCCTGATCCTGCATTACCACGCCACCGAGCGCGAGGACACGCCGTTCTGGCAGCAGTGCCAGCACATGTCGGTGCCGCCGTCGCTGCAGGACAATATCGACCTGTTCGCCGACAGCGGCCGCTTCTTCCGCAACGCCGACGAACTGTTCGCCGAGATCAGCTGGGTGCAGGTGATGATCGGCCAGGGCATCGTGCCGCGCAGTTGGCATCCCCTGGTCGACCAGGTGCCTGAGACCGACCTGTACCGCTTCGTCGACGACGTGGCCCGGCTGATGGCCGATTGTGTGGAGGTGATGCCCAGCCACCAGGCCTTCATCGATCGTCACTGCGCGATCGCCAGGGCCGGCTGACACGACTCGCCGCGGGCGGCCACCGCGCCTGCATCTGCCGCATTTTCACGACAGGCTGTACCCATGGTTCTTCGACGTTTCCGCTCTCTCCTCGCCACGCTGGTCCTGACCCTGGCGTTTACCGCCTTCGGCGCGTTCGCGCCCGTCGCGGCACAGGACACCACCACCGCCACGCGCCACGCGCCGCTGGCCTTCACCGCCCTGCCCGCCGACCAGCAGGCGCAACTGGACGAGCTGGAACACCGCACCTTCCAGTTCTTCTGGGACACCGCCAATCCGGTCAACGGGCTGGCACCGGACCACTGGCCGGGGCAGTCGTTCTCCAGCATCGCGGCGGTGGGTTTCGGCCTGACGGCCTACGGCATCGGCGCCGAACGGGGCTGGATCAACCGCGACCAGGCGGTCAAGCGCACCCTGGTGACCTTGCGCTTCTTCGCCGACTCGCCGCAGAACGCCAGCGAGGATGACGCCACCGGCTACCACGGCTTCTACTACCACTTTCTCGACATGCAGACCGGCTTGCGCCACGGTCGCGCCGTCGAGCTGTCCAGCATCGACACCACCTTGCTGCTCGGTGGCGTGCTGTTCGCGCAGTCGTACTACGACCGCGACACGCCGCAGGAAAAAGAGATTCGCGCGCTCGCCGACATGCTCTACAAGCGCGTCGACTGGCCGTGGATGCAGGCACGCCCGCCGCTGGTCAGCATGGGCTGGACCCCCGGCGGCAAGTTCATCCCGCACGACTGGGAGGGCTACAGCGAGGCGAACCTGCTCTACATCCTGGCGCTGGGCTCGCCCACCCACCCGCTGAAACCCGAAGCGTGGCAGGCCTGGACGCGCACCAACCCGCGCTACTGGGGCACGCTCTACGGCGAAACCTTCCTGACCTTCGGCCCGCTGTTCGGCCACCAGTACAGCGCGGCATGGATCGACTTCCGCGGCATCCGCGACGACTTCATGCACCAGCACGATTCGGATTATTTCGAAAACGGCCGCCATGCGGTGCTGTCGCAACGCAACTACGCGATCGCCAATCCGGCGGGCTGGACCGGCTACGGCGAGAACCTGTGGGGGCTGACGGCCAGCAACGGCCCGGGTCACTTCGGCATCGCCACGGACGGGCGCGAGCGGCGCTACTTCGGTTATGCCGCGCGCGGCGTGGGCCTGCGCCACGTGGTCGATGACGGTACCATCGCGCCCACGGCAGCGCTGGGCTCGATCGCCTTCGCGCCGGACCTGGTGGTGCCGGAGTTCCTGCACATGAAACAGCGCTACGGCAAATACATCTACGCCAAGTACGGCTTCCGCGACGCGTTCAACCTGACCCTGCACGATCCCGACGCGCCGCTGCGCACCGGCCTGGTGATTCCCAGCTTCGGCTGGGTCGACACCGAGTACCTGGGCATCGACCAGGGCCCGATCCTGCTGATGCTGGAGAACTGGCGCAGCGGCCTGGTGTGGAAAGTGATGAAGCGCAACCCGTATGTGCGCAAGGGCCTGCAGCAGGCCGGCTTCCGCGGCGGCTGGCTGTCACGGGCGGCGGCCACACCGTGAGCCGGCGGCGCTGGCGACTGCTGGCGCCGGCGCTGTTGCTGGTCGGCATTGCTGCCTGCCGGGGCGATCACGATGATCGCCACACACTGACCTTCTGGGCGATGGGCCGCGAGAGCGAGGCGGTGGCGCAGCTGATGCCGGCGTTCGAGCGCGAGCACCCGGACATCCTCGTCGAGGTGCAGCAACTGCCGTGGAAGGCGGCGCACCAGAAGCTGCTCACCGCGATCGCCGGCGACACCACGCCGGACGTGGCCCAGCTGGGCAACACCTGGCTCGCCGAGCTGCACGCGCTGGATGCGCTCGTACCGCTGCAGCCGTACGTCGAGCGCTCGCGCGTGGTGCAGCCGGCGGATTACTTCCCCGGTATCTGGGCCACCAACCGCATCGACGGCCGCCTGGTCGGCATCCCCTGGTATGTCGACACGCGGCTGTTGTTCTACCGCAGGGACCTGCTCGCCACCGCCGGCTTCGACGCGCCGCCGCGCGACTGGGCCGCGTGGTCGCGGCAGCTGGCCGCGCTGCAGGCGCATGCCGCGCCCGACCACTACGCGATCCTGCTGCCGACCAACGAATTCGAGCAGCTGCTGTCGCTGGGCCTGCAGCAGGACGAGCCGCTGTTGCGCGACGGCGGCCGCTACGGCAACTTCGAAAGCGCCGGCTTCAAGCGCGCGCTCGCGTTCTACGTGGAGCGGTTCAAGCGCCACGAGGCCCCGTTGCTGTCCAACACCGAAGTGCCCAACCCGTGGGCCGAGGTCGGTCGCGGCGTGTACGCGTTTTACTTCTCCGGGCCGTGGAACATCGGCGAATTCCGCCAGCGTCTCCCTGCGTCGCAGCAAGACGCATGGGCGACCGCGCCGCTGCCCGGCCCGGACGGCCCGGGGGCCGGCATCGCCAGCGGCTCCAGCCTGGTGATCTTCCGCCACTCGCCGCGCAAGGCGCAGGCCTGGTTGTTGATCGAATACCTGTCGCGCCCGAGCGTGCAGCGGCAGTTCTACCAGTTGCTCGGCGACATGCCACCGCGCCGCTCGGCCTGGCAGGGCGAGGCGCTGCGCGACGACCCGGCGGTGCGCGCGTTCCGCGAGCAGCTGGAGCGGGTCAAGCCGACGCCGCCGGTGCCGGAGTGGGAGCGCATCGTCACCGAGATGCAGCTGGTCGCCGCGCGCGCCGCGCACGGCGAGTTGACGGTGGACCAGGCCGCCGCCGAGATCGATCGCCGCGCCGATGCGATCCTGGCCAAGCGGCGCTGGATGCTCGACCGCGCCGGGAGCACGCGATGAGCCGCGCGCGCACCGCCTGGCTGTTCCTCACTCCGGCATTGCTGGTGCTGGGCGTGTTCTTCTTCGTGCCGGTGCTGGGCGCGCTGGGCCTGAGCCTCACCGATTACGATCTGTACGCGCTGGCCGACCTCCGCAACCTGCGCTTCGTCGGCCTGCACAACTACTGGGAGCTGCTGCAGCGGCCGCTGTTCTGGACTGCATTGGGCAACACGTTCTACTTCGTGGTCGTCGGCGTGCCGCTGTCGATCGGCGCCTCGCTGGGCACCGCGCTGCTGCTGAACTCGCCGCTGGCGCGCATGAAATCCTTCCATCGCACCGTGCTGTTCGCGCCGGTGGTGACCACGGTGGTGGCGGTGGCGGTGATCTGGCGCTACCTGTTCAACACCAGGTACGGCCTGGTGAACCATGCACTGGCCGTGCTGGGGCTGAACCCGGTGGACTGGCTGGGCGATCCGCACTGGGCGATGCCGACGATCATCGCCTTCGCGGTGTGGAAGAACTTCGGCTACAACATGATCATCCTGCTGGCCGGCCTGCAGGCGATTGCGCCGGAGCTGTACGAGGCGGCGCGCATCGATGGCGCCTCGCGCTGGCGGCAGTTCCGCCACATCACCCTGCCGATGCTGCGGCCGACCATGGTGCTGGTGATGGTGCTCACCGTGGCCGGTTACTTCCAGCTGTTCGCCGAGCCTTACGTGATGACCGAAGGCGGTCCGCTGCAGAGCACCGTCAGCATCCTTTATCTGATGTACGACGACGGCTTCAAATGGTGGAACTTCGGCGTGGCCTCGGCGGTCGCCTTCGCCCTGTTCGGCATCATCCTGGCGGTGACCGTGCTGCTGCTGCGGCTGACGCGACGCGGAGCAACGGCATGAACCCGCGCCTCGCCCGGTGGCTGGTCAACGGCGCGCTGTTCGGCTGCGCCGCGGTGGCCGTGCTGCCGCTGTTGTGGATGCTGTCGGCCTCGCTGATGCCGGCCGGCAGCGCCAGCTCGCTGCCGCCGCCGCTGCTGCCGGCGCAACCCACGCTGGACAACTACCGCGCGCTGTTCGCCCGCGCCGGCATGGGTCGCTACCTGCTCAACAGCCTGGTCATCTCCGGCGCCATCGCCGCACTGGCGCTGGTGTGCAACCTGATGGCCGGCTACGCCTTCGCCAAGCTGCGCTTCGCCGGGCGCGAGCGCCTGTTCCGCGCGCTGATCGGCGCACTGCTGATTCCCGCCCAGGTGGCGATGCTGCCGCTGTTCCTGCTGCTGAAATATGCCGGCCTGATCAACAGCTACGCCGGCGCGATCGTGCCGGGCATGGCCACGCTGTTCGGCATCTACCTGGTACGCGAGTTCGCCCGCAGCGTACCGGACGAACTGCTGGAGGCCGCGCGCATCGACGGCGCCGGCGAGTGGCGCATCTTCGTGCAGATCATGCTGCCGCTGCTCAAGCCGATCATGGTGACGCTGACCGTGTTCACCTTCCTCGCCGCCTGGAACGACTTCATGTGGCCGCTGATCGTGCTGACCGGGCAGGAGCACTACACCCTGCCGCTGGCGCTGGCCTCGCTGGCGCGTGAACACAGCGAGGACACCGAGCTGATGATGGCCGGCTCGGTGGTCACCGTGCTGCCGGTGCTGGTGCTGTACCTGGCCCTGCAGCGGCATTACCTGCAGGGCTTGTTGCTGGGGAGCGTGAAGGGGTGAGGGCGCCCGCTTTAATGGAGTGACGCGCTCCTTGCGTTCGCCTCCTCTCCCAGAGGGGGCGAACGCAAGGAGCGCTTTATTTGATTAGAACCGGCCAGCTCGGAAATCCGCGATGGCCTCGTGGATCTGCGCCTGGGTGTTCATCACGAACGGGCCGTAGCGCGCCACCGGTTCGTTGAGCGGCTTGCCGGCCACGACCAGCAGGCGTGACGGCTTGTCGCCGCCGGCCAGTTGCAGTTGTTCGCCGTCAGACAGCACGCCCAGTTCGCTGCGTTGCAGCCGCTCGCCGCCGACCAGCGCCGATTCGCCCTCGAACACGTAGGCGAAACCGTGGTGGCCGACCGGCAACTTCAGTGCGAACTGCGCACCGGGCTGCAGGCTGACGTCGAGATACACCGGCGTGGTGGCGATGCCTTCGACCGGGCCGGTGGCGCCGGCCAGCTCGCCGGCGATCACCTTCACCTCGACGCCGTCGGCCGGGTGCACCACCGGAATCCGCTGCGGGGCGATGTCCTGGTAGCGCGGCGCGGTCATCTTGTCCTTGGCGGGCAGGTTGACCCACAGCTGGAAGCCCCACATCAGGCCGTTTTCCTGCTGCGGCATTTCCGAGTGCAGGATGCCGCGGCCGGCGGTCATCCACTGCACGCTGCCGGGGGTGAGGTCGCCGCGGTTGCCGTGGTTGTCCTGATGCTGCATGTTGCCCGCCAACATGTAGGTCACCGTCTCGAAACCGCGGTGCGGGTGCTCGGGGAAGCCGGCGATGTAGTCGTCGGCGCTGTCGGAGCGGAACTCGTCCAGCAGCAGGAACGGGTCGAGCATGTCCAGCCCGGGTTGGCCGATGATGCGCTTGAGCTTCACGCCGGCGCCGTCGGAGGTGTCGGTGCCGCGGATGCGGCGGGTGATGGTGCGATCGCTCATGGGGTGCTCCGGCTGGGAAGACATGCCCGCCAAGATGGCCCTGTTCGCGCTCCAATCCAAGCGGCGTCACCGGAACGGATCGTTCCGCTGGCGCGACACCGGCTCAGTCGAGCCAGCGAAAGGCCCGGCGCAACTCGGCCATGGCGTGGTCCGGAAACCAGCGTCCGTGCGCCAGCACCACGCGCTGCGGCTGCCACGCCAGCATCCGTGCCAGGCAGGCGCGTGCCTCGCGTTTGCGGCCCAGAAAGGTCAGGCGCATGTCCGATGGCGCCTTGCCATCGGGATCCAGTACGCCACCCAGCCGGGCCAGCCAGCGCATCGGACCGTGCAGCCTGGCGAGTTCGAAATTCTCGATCAGGTCGGTGAGGATCAGCGTACCGCTGGCGCGATGCAGGAACACGAACTCCTGCATGACGCGGCTGCCGCGGAAGCGCAGTTGCTCGATGCTGCCGGCCCACTCCGCTGGCGGCGCGTCGTCCAGATCGGCGTCGAAATGCACCTCGATGCGCTGGCTGGCCGCGCGCTGGCGCACCCCGGGCGAAGCCCACGCCGTGGCCTGCGGATAGCGCCGCTTCCACGCGGCGATGTGGGCGTAATGAAGCAGGTTGGGCGACACCAGATGGCGCACCGGGCCGATTGCATCGATCGCCTCGAACAGGGCTGCGTCGGGCGCGATCGGCGAGTGGCACCACAGCCCGCCATCAGGCAATCGCACCACCGTCATGCGGGTGGGGAAGGGCATGCGCAGGCCCAGCGCCGCCATCGCCACGACCGGACCGTCGACGATCCAGATGCCGGCGGCGACCGGCTTCAACGTATTGAGCGGGGTATACAAGCCGAATTCCGTCACGAATGACCTCGCGAGTGCCGCAGGAGCCCGCTTGCGGGCGATGGTTTGCTCCGGTTCCCGAACCCGATGCCCGATTCCCGGCCCTCAATGCACCCAGTGACCGCTGCGCTGGCGCGGTGGCGCGGCTTCGCTCTCGCTGGCAGGCTGTTGCTGGCGCACCATCGCTTCCACTTCGGCCTCGGTGGCGGGGTTGGCCTGCCAGTACTGGTTCACGGCATGCAGCACTGCCGGCACCTGGCCCAGGCAGTCGTCGTATTCGTCGTCGCTGAGCTTCTCGAACTCGGCGTCGGCGCGCAGGATGCCCTCGTCCACCGCCAGCGCCATCACCGGGCCGAGCAGCTCCATCAGCTGGGGATCCTCGGCCAGGCGGCCTTCCCACAGGGCCGCGCGCAGGTCGATGCCACGGCTGAAGCCCTCGCACCAGCCGGCAGCGGACAACACCGGGCCGGCTTCGGATTCGACTTCGCCCAGGATCGGTTCGTAGGCATCCACGTCGAGCTCGGCGCTGATCGAATCGTTGAGCTTGGCCAGCAGGGCCAGCACGCGGTTGCCTTCATCCTCGTCCTCGAACGGCTCGTGCAATACCTCGTGCAGCCATTCCTCGGGCAGCACCAGCAGCGGGCCGACCGCCAGCGCACTGAGCAGGCCGTGCACGCCATCGAGCAACAGGTCGCCCTCGCCGGTGTGGGCGCGCAGGTAGCGGTCCAGTTCGTCCAGTTCGTGGTCGTCCAGCGAGCTGGGCCATTCGTTCTTTGCGGTCATTTCGGTCAGATGTCCAGTTCCAGCGTTACCGGGGTGTGGTCGGAAGGGCGCTCCCAGCGCCGCGGTTCCCGGTCGATCCCCGCCGCTTTGGCGGCCGGTTTCAGGGCTTCGCCGATCAGGATCAGGTCGATGCGCAGGCCCATGTTGCGGCGAAACGCCGCCTGCCGGTAATCCCACCAGCTGTAATGCCCGGGCTCGGACTCGAACAGCCGGAAGCTGTCGTGCAGGCCCAGCTCGGTGATTGCCTTCAACGCCTCGCGTTCGGGCGGCGAGCACAGGATGTCCTCGCCCCAGGCCACCGGGTCGTACACGTCGCGATCGTCGGGGCAGATGTTGAAGTCGCCCAGCACCACCAGATTCGGGTGGCGCTCGTGTTCGCGCGCGAGGAACTCGCGCACCCTGGCCATCCATTCCAGTTTGTAGGCGTATTTCTCGTCGCCGACCGCCTTGCCGTTGACCACGTACAGGTCGACCACGCGCAGCGGGCCGATGGTGGCGGCGAGGATGCGTCGCTGCGGGTCGTCCAGCCCGGGAATGTCGGTGACCACGTCGGCCGGCGGCTCGCGGGCCAGGATCGCCACGCCGTTGTAGGTCTTCTGGCCCGAATACACGGCCTGGTAGCCGGCGGCGGCCAGCTCGTCGACCGGGAACTTCGCATCCTCCAGCTTGGTTTCCTGCAGCGCCACGATGTCGGGCTGCGCGTCGGCCAGCCACTGGCCCAGGTGCGGCAGGCGCACCTTCAGCGAGTTGACGTTCCAGGAAGCGATTTTCATGGGGATATTGTAAAGGATTGCCCCATCCGGCCCGGCGGCCCGCTGAACGGTTCGCGCGACGCCGCGACACTTTGGTGCACAAAGCCACCGAAATCGCGATTTCCAGTGTATGCTGCGCGGGCAAGCCGTCCGGAGCATCCGGTTCTCTTGCCCATCTTGCGGTCAAGTGCACTCGCTCCGAGCCGCAAATCATCCATGCTTCAAAGGTAACGTTACATGTCGGATCGTCAGAGCGGTACAGTCAAGTGGTTCAACGACGCCAAGGGTTTTGGCTTCATCACGCCGGAAAGCGGTGATGACCTGTTCGTGCATTTTCGCGCGATCCAGGGCACGGGCTTCAAGTCCCTGCAGGAAGGTCAGCGCGTCACGTTCATCGTCACCAAGGGCCAGAAGGGCCTGCAGGCCGAGGAAGTCCAGGCCGTCTGAGTCACATCGACCCAGCGCCTGAAGAAAAGCCCGCTTCGGCGGGCTTTTTTTGTCTCGCAGGGAGGGAAATCAGCCGAGGCCGTAGCTGCGCAGCAGCGCTTCCGGCTCGGGCTTGCGGCCGCGGAAGGCAACGAAGCTTTCCAGCGCGGGGCGGCTGGCGCCGACCGCCAGGAATTCGCGGCGGAAGCGCTCGCCAATGACTGGATCGATCACGCTGCCGCCGTGTCCGGCGGCCTCCTCGAAGGCGCCGAACGCATCGGCGCTGAGCAGTTCGGCCCACAGGTAGCTGTAGTAGCCGGCCGCGTAGCCGCCGGCGAAGATGTGGCTGAAGCCGTGCGGGAAGCGCTGCCATGCCGGCGGATGCAGCACCGCGACCTGCTTGCGCACCTCTTCCAGCACCGCCAGCGCGCGGGCGCCGCGGGTCGGGTCGTATTCCAGGTGCAGCAGGAAATCGAACAGCGCGAATTCCAGCTGGCGCACCAGGAACAGGCCGGCGTGGAAGTGCCGCGCGGCCAGCATGCGTTCGAACAGCGCGTCCGGCAGCCGCTCGCCGGTCTGCCAGTGCCGCGCGAACAGGTCCAGCGCCTCGCGATTCCAGCCGAAGTTCTCCATGAACTGGCTGGGCAGCTCCACCGCGTCCCACTCCACACCGTCGATGCCGCCGATCGAGGGCAGCGCGATTTCGGTGAGCAGGTGATGCAGGCCGTGGCCGAACTCGTGGAACAGGGTCAGCACGTCGTCGTGGGTGAGCAGGGCCGGCTTGCCCTCGGTGGGCGGGGCGAAGTTGCAGGAGAGGAAGGCTACCGGCAGTTGTTCCCGGCCATCATCGTCGAAGCGGGCGCGACAGACGTCCATCCAGGCACCGCCGCGCTTGCCGTTGCGCGCGTAGAGATCGACATAGGCGCCGGCGAACACCTTGCCGGCCGCATCGCGCACGTCGTAGTAGCGCACCTGCGGGTGCCACACGTCGACGCCGTCGCGGGCGACGAGGGTGATGCCGTAGAGTCTTCCGGCAAGGCCGAACAGGCCGTCGATCACCGCCGGCAGCGGGAAGTACGGCTTGAGCTGTTCCTCGTCCAGCGCGTACTCGCGCTGGCGCAGTTTCTCCGACGCGTAGGCGACGTCCCACGGTTCGAGCGTGTCGAGCTTGAGTTCGGCGCGGGCGAACTCGCGCAGGCCGGCCAGCTCGCGCTGGGCGACGGGTTTCGCGCGCGCGACCAGGTCGTGCAGGAATTCCAGCACCTCGGCCGGCGAGGCAGCCATCTTGGTGGCCAGCGATTCCTCCGCCGCGTTGGCGAAGCCGAGCAGCTGCGCGGCCTCGTGGCGCAGCGCCATGATCTTCTCGATGCGCTCGCTGTTGTCGAACTTGCCCGCATCCGGGCCTTGGTCGGAGGCGCGGGTCTGATAGGCCCAGTACACCCGCTCGCGCAGGCCGCGGTGGTCGGCGTAGGTCAGCACGGCATGCACGCTGGGCTGCTTGAGGGTGACCAGGTAGCCGTCCAGGTCCTGGTCCTGCGCGTACTGGTGCAGCACCGCGCGGCCGGACTCGGGGATGCCGGCCAGGTCACGCTCGTCGGAGACGTGTTCGTGCCACGCCTCGCTGGCATCGAGTACGGCATGGGAGAACTCGGTGGACAGCCGCGACAGCTCCACCCCGATCTCGCGGAAGCGCGAACGCGCCGGCTCCGGCAGCGAAACGCCGGACAGCCTGAAATCGCGCAGCGCATGTTCCACCAGCGCCCGCCGGGGCCGCGGCAGCGCGGGGAAGTCCGCCGCGTCTGCTACCGCCTGCACCGCCGCGTACAGCGCGCGGTTCTGGCCCAGCTCGATCGCGTGCTCGGTGAGCTTTTCCTCGGCCGGGCCGTAGACCGCGCGCAGCGCTTCGCTGTCGGCCACCGCCTGCAGGTGCGACACCGGCGCCCAGGCCCGCGCCAGGCGCTGTTCGAGCCGCTCCTGGGTAAGCATCACGTGGTTGAAGTCGCGCGGCGCGTCGGGGGCGACCAGCGCGTCGATGGCGGCGCGGTAGCCGGCCAGGACGGCGGCGATCGCCGGTTCGACATGCTCGGGGCGGATCTGCGAAAACGCCGGCAGGGTGTCGTCGGCCAGCAGCGGGTTGTCGGGGGTCATGCGGTCTCCTTTGGACCGCCAGCGTGGCGATCGCGCCGGGCGAAATCAAGCGCGGCCGCGTGACGATGCGCGGCACGTCGCTAGAATGACCGGATGAACTCCCTGCGCCGCTTCAAGGGCATCGCGCCCACGCTCGGCCAACGCGTCTACGTCGACCCGGCCGCCACGGTGATCGGCGACGTGGTGCTCGGCGACGACGTCTCGATCTGGCCCGGCACGGTGCTGCGCGGCGACGTCAACGCCGTCCGCGTCGGCGCCAAAACCAGCATCCAGGACGGCGCCATCGTGCACGTGGCCCACGCCGGCCCGTACGGCCCGGGCTACCCGTGCCTGATCGGCGAGGGCGTCACCATCGGCCACGCCGCGGTGGTGCACGCCTGCACGATCGGCGACTACTGCCTGATCGGCATAAATGCCAGCGTGCTCGACGGCGCGGTGGTGATGCGGCACGGCTTAGTCGGCGCCGGTGCGCTGATCCCGCCAGGCAAGGTGGTGGGCGAGGGCGAGCTGTGGCTGGGCAATCCGGCGAAATGCGTGCGCGTGCTGGGCGAGCGCGAGATCGAGCAGCTGCACTATTCGGCCGAGCACTACGTGCGGCTGAAGGACGTCTACCTGGCGGAGGCCTGAGCCGGCCTCACATCGCCGCGCCGTGCAGGGCATTCGCCTGGCGAATGCGCTCGGCTTCGGCCTCGTGCTGCCGGGTCAGGATGTTGCGCGCGGCGGCCAGCTTGCCGCCGAGCAGGGACAGGGTGAAGTTGTTGCTGTCGAATTCGCGCAGCAAGTCGATCTCGCGGCGCGCCTCGTCCAGTTCGTTGCGGTTGATGGTGCGCTCGATCTCCTCCGCGGCGCGTCCGAAGAATTCCCGCAGCACCTCGTGTGCGGTGCGGTTTTGCGGGTCCAGCTGCAGCACGCTGAGGTAGAACTCGAACGCGTTGCTGCCGGCCGGTGCGACCAAGCGGCCATCGTGCACGGCGTCGCGCGCCAGCCCGAGCAGGATGGCGCGACCGCTCTGACCATCGTCGAGCGGCGCCACGGTCACTTCGGCAGCGGTCGACCCGGCGCGCGAAGGCGCTGCCGCCGCGTTCTGCCGGAAGATCGCGGCGACCCCGGCCAGCATCAGCAGCGTAACGACGGCAAGCACGTATCGATGCGATACGGCGAAAAGAAGGCGGGACATGACACCTGCTGCGCAAACGGTGGCCGCGCGCTGGAGTCGTCGTCATCGGCGTGCTCCCGGCGGGTCGCGTTATCCTGCCAGCGCTTTGTTTCAGTCGTGAGGCGCAACGGCAGCCGAGGCGGCGTCCAGTCGCGCGCTCAGGCCGTCTGCCGGCGCAAGGTCTGGTACACCGGCTCGGTGTCCGGACGCTGGCCGTGCCACAGCACGAAGGCGTCGGCCGCGGTTTCCACCAGCATGCCGAGGCCATTGCAGGCGTAACGTGCGCCGGCCACCCTGGCCCAATCCAGGAAGCCGGCGGCTGCCTTGCCATAGGACAGGTCGTAGCACACTGCACGACTGCCGAGCAGGGCAAACGGCAGTTGCAGCGCGACGCCAAGCACGCCGGCCGAGGTGGCGTTGACGATCAGGTCGAAGCTGCCGATGGTGGCCAGGTCGTCCCAGTAGCGCGTGCGCACCCGCGCCGGCTCGCCGATCGCGTCGGCCAACGCATCGGCCGCCGCGGGCGAGCGGTTGACGATGGTCAGCGACTGCACGCCGGCATCGAGCAGCGGCCAGGCCACGCCACGCGCCGCGCCGCCGGCACCCAGCAGCAAGGTGTCACGGCCACGCAGGTCGACCTCGTGACGCTCGGCCAGATCGCGCACCATGCCGTCGCCGTCGGTGTTGTGCGCCGCCAGCCGGCCATCGTCCAGCCGCGTCAACACGTTCGCCGTGCCAGCCCGCGTGGCGGCCACGCTGTGCTTATCGGCCAGCGCGAACGCGGCCGCCTTGTGCGGCAGGGTGACGTTGGCGCCGCGACCGCCGTCGGCAAAGAAGCGCCGCACTGCATCGGCGAAGCCGGCCGGCGGCACGTCGATCGCGCGGTACTCCAGCTCGATGCCGCACTGCTGCGCGAACGCCTGGTGGATCGCCGGCGACAGGCTGTGGCTGATCGGATGGCCGAACACGGCGAACTGGGCGGGCGGCATGGGAGTTCCCTGAAGATGGCTCGGCGCCAGTCTACAAGCCGCCCGTCAATCCACAGGGACGTCATGAGGTCGCAGGCGGTGAGATGAGCGGCCGGCAAGCTGGCGACACTTTCACCGGGAGATGTCCCATGCGCTCATCGAGCCTGCCTTCACCGCATCATCCACGCCTGTTCGCCGCCGCCAGTACCTGGCTGCTCGGCGGTGGCGTCCTGTTGCTGAGCACCCTGGTGCCGGCGCATACCGCGCTGCTGGGCTGGACGCCCGCGTTCTGGCTGCTGGTCGCACCGTTGCTTGTGCTGCTGGCGCTGGAACCGGGCCTGCCACGGCGCTGGCTGGCGCGGCGGCGTTTGCGCGTGATCCACACCGTTCATGGCGCGGCCTGGCGCTGATGCCTCAGACGGCGCCGCCCTGGCGCTTGCGTTCCATCCGGCGCAGGAATTCGCGCATCACGCGCAGGTAGAGCTCGTCGCCGAGATAGGCATCCTCCACGCCGGCGTCGATCGAGGGGTTGTCGTTCACCTCGATCACCACCGGCTTGTTGCCGACCTGCTTGAGGTCCACGCCGTAGAGGCCGTCGCCCACCGGCTGGGTCGCCTTCAGCGCCAGCTTGACCACCGCCGCCGGGGCGTCCTTCAACGCGATCGTCTCGAAGCCGCCGGACTTCGCCGTGCCGGTGGCGCCGTGGTTGTAGATCTGCCAATGGCCGCGCGACATGTAGTACTTGCAGGCGTAGATCGCCTCGCGGTTGAACACGCCGATGCGCCAGTCGAATTCGGTATAGACGTATTCCTGCGCCAGCAGCAGCGCGCTGTGCTGGAACAACCCGCTGGCCGCCTGCGCCAGCGCCTGCTCGTCCTCGACCTTGACCACGCCGCGCGAGAACGAGCCATCCGGGATCTTCAGCACCAGCGGGAAGCCGAGCCGCTCGACGACCTCCTTCATGCCCTTGCTGTCGTCGCGATAGAGGATCTCCGTGCGCGGCACCGCCAGCTTGCGCGAGACCATCAGGTCGTTGAGGTAGATCTTGTTGGTGCAACGCAGGATCGAGCTGGGGTCGTCGACCACCACCATGCCTTCCTTCTCGGCGCGGTGGGCGAAGCGGTAGGTGTGGTTGTCGCTCGCGGTGGTTTCGCGGATGAACAGGCCGTCGTACTCGGCCAGTCGCTGGTAGTCGTTCTTGCCGATCTGGTCGACCTCGATACCCAGCTCCTTGCCGGCGCCGATGAATGCCTTCAGCGCGCGCTTGTTCGACGGCGGCATCTGCTCGGCCGGGTCGACCAGCATGGCCAGGTCGTAGCGGAACTGCTTGCGCGCACGCGGCTTGCGCCACAGCTTGCGCGAGAAGCGATCCAGTTCCTCGGCAAAGGCGTCCTCCTGCGCATCGTCCAGCGAGTGCAGGCCGACCGGCTTGATCGAGCTGACCTGCCACACGCGATCGCGCTCGAACTCGATGCGCAGCAGCGGGCAGGGGAACATCTCGAACACCTGCCGGGCCAGATCCTGCAGCGCCGGGTAGGCGGTCTCGCCGAAGTAGACCAGGATGCCGAAGTCGGTGGTGTCGCGCCCGCCGGCGGGCAGGAAGTGGGTGAGCTTCTGGTTGAGGTCGTCGATGTCCAGGCCGTACAGCGAGCGTCGGCGCAGGTCGTTCACCGTGCGCACCGAGGGCATCACCTTGTGTCCACGAGCCTCCGCCAGCAGCGACACGTAATAGCCGGTGCCCAGGTACTTGTAGCTGCGGCACAGGTTGATCACGTGGGTGCGTTCGTCGTCGCTGCCAACCGGCTTGCGCAGGTAGTCCATCGCACTCATCACGTCGACGGACGGGTAGTACGAACTCCAGTCGGAAGCTTTTTCGACAACGATGACCAGACGGGCCATGGCACCACTCGGACGATACGGCGATGGTGGGCCGCCCCGGCGCAGCGCGGGGCAGGGCGTGCAAAACGCGCAGTTTGGCACAGCGCCGGCGCGGCACAAGGCCATGCGCTGAAGCGCGAGTGAACGGCACCGGCGCGGCACGTCAAGAGCGATTCACCCGCATCGGAGCGGCTGCCTGCTAGAGTCCGCGCGTGCCGACCACCCTGCCCCCACTCACCCACGGCCGCCGCATCGCCGCCGGACCAGCCGACCTGCCGTCGACGGCCAGCGGCCCGCGCGTGCGCCGCGCCGCCGCGTCCGACCTGGACGACCTGATCGACCTGGAACAGCGCAGCTTCAGCAGCGACCGGCTGAGCCGCGCGCAATACCGCCGCCACCTGGACAGCGACTCCGCACTGGTGCTGGTAGCCAGCGCCAACCATCACCTGTTCCTCGGCAGCGCCGTGCTGTTCTTCCGCAAACGCAGTGCGGTAGCCCGCCTGTACTCGCTGGCCACCGCGCCGGAGGCACGCGGCCAGGGCGTCGCTGCCGCGCTGCTGGCCGCGGTGGCCGACGCCGCGCGACGCCGCGGCTCGCGCGCACTGAAGCTGGAAGTGCGCACTGACAACGCCGCCGCGATCCGGCTGTACGAACGCCACGGCTTCCGCCGCATCGGCCGCTACGCGCGCTACTACGAAGACGGCGCCGATGCCTGGCGCTACGAGCAGACGCTCGACTGACCCGCGCGACGGTGCGCCAGATCGGCCTTGCGCAGCCTGATGTACATCAGGTCGCGCAAGGCGCGGCGCCGGCACAATGGCGGGGATGCTGGCGGCGTGGCTGGCCGGGGCCACGGCGACCGCGCCGCGGTTTCCCGCGCGCCATGCGCCGCCGGCAAGCGGCAGCTGCCGACCGCGCCGGACGCATGCACTCGTCCGGCGCCGGCGGCGCGGCCGCTCCCGCAACGGAACCCCGATGGATGCCACCGCGCAAGCACAACCGAACATTGCCCTGGTCAAATACTGGGGCAAACGCGACACGAGGTTGAACCTGCCGGTCACCGGCTCCCTGTCGATCACCCTGGACGCGCTGTGGACGCGCACCCGGGTCGAGTTCGATGCGTTGCTGCGACATGACGAGCTGCGCCTGAACGGGGCGGAGGACCCGGCCACGCTTGCCCGGGCCAGCGCCTGCCTGGACCTGCTGCGGCGGCGCGCCGGCACCGCGCTGCGCGCGCGGATCGACACGCGCAACAATTTCCCCACCGCGGCGGGACTGGCTTCCTCGGCATCCGGCTTCGCGGCGCTGGTGGTGGCGGCCGATGCCGCGCTCGGCCTCGGGCTGGACCGCCGGACCCTGTCCATGCTGGCCCGGCAAGGTTCGGGTTCGGCGGCGCGCTCGCTCTTCGGCGGCTTCGTCGGCATGGCCGCCGGCCAGCGCGACGATGGCGCGGACGCGGTCGCGCAACCCCTGCTCGACGCCGCCGCATGGCCGCTGGCGGTGGTCGTCGCGGTGACCTCGGATCGCCGCAAGCACGTCGGCTCGGGCGCCGGCATGGAGCGCAGCCGCCGCACCTCGCCGTTCTACCCGGCGTGGCTGGACAGCGCGGCGGCGGATCTGGCGGCCGCGCAGCGCGCGGTGCAGGCGCGCGACTTCGCCGCGCTGGCCGAGCTGAGCGAACACAACTGCCTGAAGATGCATGCGGTGATGCAGTCCAGCCGGCCGCCGCTGCTGTACTGGAACGGCGCCACCGTCGACTGCATGCAGCGCATTCGCGCCTTGCGCGAGGACGCCGGCGAGCAGGTCTTCTTCACCGTCGACGCCGGCGCCCAGGTGAAGGCCGTCTGCACGCCGGACGCGGCGCCCCGGGTCGCCGCCGCGCTGGCCGAGCTGTCCGGCGTCGAACAGGTGCTGAGCAGCCGCCTGGGCGAAGGCGCGCGGCTGCTCGACGACAGCGAGGCGCCCTGATGCGCGTGCTGGCTACGGCGCCGGGCAAGCTGGTGATCACCGGCGAGTACGCGGTGCTGGAGGGCGCCCCCGCGCTGGTCCTGGCGATCGACCGGCGGGCACGCGCGACGCTGGAAGACAGCGATGGCAGCGACTACGAGATCACGGCACCCGGGCTCGGCATCGATGCCGCGCACGGCCGGCTGGATGCGGACGGACGGATCGCCTGGCCAGCGCTGGATGCGGCGGCGGGCGCTTCGCTGCGGCTGGTCGGCGCCATCCTCGAAACGCTCGGCGCGGAGGATCGACCGCCGCCGTTTCGCGCCAGCCTCGACACCCGCGCGTTCCGCGCCGATGGTGACGGCCGACGCAAGCTCGGCCTGGGGTCCAGCGCGGCGCTGACGGTGGCGCTGGCCAGCGCCATCCGCGCGCTGGGCCGGCGCGGCGCGCCATCCCTCGCCACGCTGCTGGCGGCGCACCGCCGGTCGCAGGACGGTCGTGGCAGCGGGCTGGACGTCGCCGCCAGCCTGAGCGGCGGCCTGCTGCGCTATCGGCTGCACGACGGGCAGCCGCGGATCGCGCCAGCGACATGGCCGCAGGGATTGGTGTGGTGCTGCGTGTGGTCCGGCCGCCCGGCCTCGACCAGCTTCTTCCTGCAGCAGCTGGCGGCATGGCGCGCTCAGGCGCCGAAGCGCCACGCAACGGCGATGCGCGAGCTCGGCGACTGCGCCACGGCCGCCGCCGGCGCGGCCAGTGCGACCGCGCTGCTCGAGGCGGTTGCCGCCTACGCGTTGGCGCTGGAGCGGCTGGCCGCGGCCAGCGGCCTGGACATCTTCTGCCCCGAGCATCGCGCGCTGGCCGCGCTGGCGGCACGCCTGGGCGTTGTCTACAAGACCTGCGGCGCCGGCGGCGGCGATGTCGGCATCGCGCTGGCCACCGACGCCGCGCGCCTGCAGGCCTTCCGGCAGGCCGCCAGCGCCGCCGGCTTTGCCGTGCTCGAGCTGCACCCGGCCGCCGCCGCCAGCGTGCAGATGCACTGATTCGAACGACCCAGCCAGGAACATCCCCGTGGACCAGTCAACCGCCATCGGGCAGGCCGACGCGCCTGCCGCCACCCACGACGACGACACGCCGCGCGATCGCGCGACGAGTGCGCCCGAGCATCCCGCCCGCCTGCCCGGCTTCCATCGACTGGGAGTGACCGAACGGCTGCAGCTCTTGCGCAGCCGCGGATTGCTGACCCAGGCCGACCATCGCGCGCTGACCAGCGGCGCGCAGCGGCTGGAACCGGCGCAGGCCGACAAGATGATCGAGAACGTCATCGGCGTGATGGAGCTGCCGGTGGGGCTGGGCCTGAACTTCCTGATCAACGGCAAGGACTACGTGGTGCCGCTGGTGGTCGAGGAGCCGTCGATCGTGGCCGCGCTGAGCGCCGCCGCCAAGCTGGTGCGCGGCTGCGGCGGCTTCACCACCGCGAGCGACCGGCCCCTGCTGATCGGCCAGGTCCAGCTGACCGGCCTGGCCCACTCGGGCAAGGCGCGCACGGCCTTGCTGCAGCGGCGCGAGGAGATCATCAACCTGGCCAACAGCCTGCACCCAAACATGGTCGCGCGCGGCGGCGGCGTGGCGGACGTCGAGGTATTGATCCACGCCGCGCCGGACGGCGGCCCCGACATGCTGGTGCTGCACCTGCTGGTCGACACCTGCGACGCGATGGGCGCCAACCTGGTCAACACGATGTGCGAGGGCGTGGCCTCGCTGGCGGAGGCGATCACCGGCGGCAAGGCCTGCCTGCGCATCCTGTCCAACCTGACCGACCGCGCGCTGGTGCGCGCCAGCGCGGTGATCCCGGCACACGCGCTGGCCGGCAAGGGCCACGACGGCGGGCAGGTACGCGACGGCATCATCCTGGCCAACGACCTGGCCCTGGTCGACCCGTACCGCGCCGCGACCCACAACAAGGGCGTCATGAACGGCGTGGACGCGGTGGCGCTGGCCACCGGCAACGACTGGCGCGCGCTGGAGGCGGCGGTGCATGCCTACGCCGCACGCGGCCAGGGCTATCGCGCGCTGACCCGCTGGTCGCGCAACGCGCAGGGCGACTTGGTCGGCAGCATCGAGCTGCCGCTCAAGGTCGGCACCGTGGGCGGCTCGCTGCAGGCGAACCCGATGGTGGCGATCAACCACCGCCTGCTGGGTTCGCCCGGTGCGCGCGAGCTGGCCGAGGTGATGGCCGCCGTCGGCCTGGCGCAGAACTTCTCCGCCTTGCGGGCGCTGGTCACCGACGGCATCCAGCAAGGCCACATGACCCTGCACGCGCGCAGCGTGGCGATGGCGGCCGGCGCCACACCGCCGATGTTCGACCAAGTGGTGGAGCGCCTGCTGGCCGACGGCGAGATCAAGCTGTGGAAGGCGCAGCTGATCGTGGCCGAGCTGGGCGGGCAGGCGGCGCCGGGGCCCGCGGCCCACGGCCAGCCGCGGGCCGGCACGCAGGAATGGGCGGCCGGCCACGGCAAGGTGATCCTGCTCGGCGAACACGCCGTGGTGTACGGCCGCCACGCGATCGCCGCGCCGCTGCCGCTGGCGATCCGCGCGCGCGTGGAGGACGCCCGCGACGGCACCACGCTGCTGATCCCGCGCTGGGGCATCGAGCAGCGCCTGCAGCAGCAGCCGGCGCGCCCGGGTTCCTTTGCGCAGTCGCTGACACTGCTGCTGGAACGCCTCGGCCTGGACCGGCGCGCGCTGCGCATCCAGGTGGCGCCGGAGATGCCGCGGGCGATGGGCCTGGGCGGCTCGGCCGCGCTGGCGGTGGCGGTGATCCGCGCGCTCGACCGGCACTGCGCGCTGGGGCTGGACGACGCCAGCGTCTGCGCGCTTGCCTTCGAGTGCGAGAAGATCGCCCACGGCACGCCCTCGGGCATCGACAACACGGTCGCCACCCATGGCCAGGCGCTGCTGTACCGGCGCGGCGAGCCGGCGACGAGCCGCCCGCTCGCCCTGCAGCAGCCGTTGCCGCTGGTGATCGGGCTGAGCGGCAGCGAGAGCCTGACCGCCAGGATGGTGGCGCGCGTGCGCCAGGCGTGGCAGCAGCATCCGGCGCGATACGAACGCATCTTCGACGAGATCGACGTGCTGACCCGGCATGCGCTCGACGCACTGCAGGCGCACGACCTGGACGAGCTCGGCGAACTGATGAACATCTGCCAGGGCCAGTTGAACGCGCTGCAGGTGTCCAGCCGCGAGATCGAGGAACTGGTCCAGCTGGCGCGCGAGCACGGCGCCACCGGCGCCAAGTTGACCGGCGGCGGCGGAGGCGGCGCGGTGATCGCGCTGTGCCCCGATGGCGGCGCGCGCGTGGCCCGGGCGATGCGCGACGCCGGCTACCAGGCGCTGGAGGTGTCCTTTGGCTGACGCCTCGCCACGCCACCCCACGGTCTCCTCCGAAGCCGAGCAACTGATCCTGGTCGACGCCGACGATCGCGCGCTCGGCTACGCCAGCAAGGCGGCCGCCCACGACGGTCGCGGCCTGCGCCATCGCGCCTTCTCGCTGTTCATCTTCAACGGGCACGGCGAGCTGCTGCTGCAGCAGCGCAGCGGCGGCAAGCGGCTGTGGCCCGGCTACTGGGCCAACAGCTGCTGCAGCCATCCGCGCCAGGGCGAAAGCATGGAGCAGGCCACCGAACGACGCCTGCAGCAGGAGCTGGGCATGCGCTGCCCGCTGCGTTACCTGTTCAAGTTCGAATACCAGGCCGATTACCGCGACCTCGGCGCCGAACACGAACTGTGCTGGGTCTACGCCGGCACCTGCACCCAGCCGGTGCGCGCCAATCCCACCGAGGTCGCGGCCTGGCGCTTCGTCACGCCGGCCGCGCTCGACCGCGAGATCGCCAGTTGCCCGGAGCGCTTCACGCCATGGCTGAAGCTCGAATGGGCGCGACTGCGCCAGGGCCCGGCGCTGTCGGCTTACCTCAGCCGCCCAGCGGGTGGCTGATTTTCTCCGCGGTCGCGGCATCCGGCCGCGCCACCAGCGCGCCGGTGCGCATCAGGTTCACCGTGTAATGGCCGCCATCGACCAGCGGCAGGAAGGCGCCGCTGCCGTACACGGTATCGATCTCCGGCACCCAGCGCGGGTATTGCTTTTTCAGGCTGAGCAGGTCGAACGCGCCGGCCTTGCCGAAGCCGATCACCGTGCGCGGCGCCGTGGCCTCCTGCGCCGGATCGTCGTAGCGACCGGACAGCCGGTCGAGCCGGTACAGCGGCGGCACGCCGGCCAGCAGCGCGGGCAGCTTCCACTTCAGCACGATCGCCTCGACGCGCCAGGCGTCGCCGGCCAGTTCGACCTCGCGCGTGCTGCCGTCGGGCCAGGTCAGGTTGAGCGCCCAGCGCTGCGGCGAAAGGATGCGCGCGTCGATCTCGACCACCGGCGCCTCCTCGCCCAGCAGGCGATAGCCGCGCAACGCCGCGCCGGTGCCGGCCAGCAGCAGGGTGAGCGCGAACGCGGCCACGCACAGCAGCGCGCGCCAGCTGGCGGCGGCGCGGCGATGGGCGTACAGGTGCCGGCGCAGCATCACCAGCTGCGCCAGGGTGACCAGCGCGAACACCGCGGCCGGCACCAGCAGCACGGTCATCGGCATGCGCAGCAAGGCGCTCCAGTCCATCGCATCCATCCTCGTCGTCGCGCGGCACGCGCCGCCGCGCCATGATAGCCGGCGCCCCGTGGACGCCTCGCTATACTGGCCGCTTGCTTAGGAACCCCGCCATGCGCCGATCCCTGTTGTTGCTGCCGCTCACCCTCGTCGTCGCCCTGCTTGCCGGCTGCGGCAACAAGGGGCCGCTGGTGCTGCCGCCGGCACGAACCGCACCGCCGCCGCCGACACCGGCCGTCAGCGCTCCGGCGCCGGCGACGCCGGCCAGCGTGGCCCCGAGCGCTTCCAGCGAGGCTTGAGATGGCGTCGGCGCCCTTGCGCTTTTCCAAGATGCACGGCAGCGGCAACGACTTCGTCGTGCTGGACTGCCGGCAGCAGGCGTTCGCACTCGACGCGGCGCAGATCCGCGCGCTGGGCGATCGCCACACCGGCGTGGGTTTCGACCAGTTGCTCAGCGTGGAGCCGGCGCGCGATCCGTCGTGCGCGTTCTACTACGGCATCTGGAATGCCGACGGCTCGCCGTCGGGCCAATGCGGCAACGGCGTGCGCTGCGTGGCGGCATGGTTGCATCGCGCCGGTGCGCTGGCGCTGGACCAGGCGGTGCGCATCGAGAGCCCGTCCGGGCCGGTCACGGTGCGCGTGCTCGCAGCCGACCAGGTTACCGTGGACATGGGCGAGCCGATCTTCGAGCCGGCGCGGATTCCGTTCGCGGCCGACACCGTGGCCGCGCATTACCCGATCGAGGTGGGCGATGCCGCGCTGGACATCGGCGCCGTCTCGATGGGCAATCCGCATGCGGTGGTGGCCGTCGACGACCTGGCCGATTCCGCGCTGGAGCGACTCGGCCCGCTGCTGACCACGCACGCGCGCTTCGCCGAAGGCGCCAACGCCGGCTTCGTGCAGCGGCTGGATCGCGGCCACCTGCGCCTGCGCGTGCACGAGCGCGGCGCCGGCTGGACCCGCGCCTGCGGCACCGGCGCTTGCGCGGCCATGGCGGTGCTGCACCACCGCGGCGAGGTCGACGACCGCGTCACGGTGGCGCTGCCCGGCGGCAACCTGCGCATCGACTGGGCCGGCGCCGGCCATGCGCTGTGGATGACCGGCCCGGCAACCTTCGTTTTCGAGGGCGAATGGCCGATTTCCCGCGTCGAGCCTTCGCTGGCCGGTTGAAGCGCGCGCGCGTCCATCGCACACTGCGGGAGGCAAGCCCCGCCCCCGCCCCAGGATTTCCGCGCATGACCGCCACCCTGCTCGACGACGCCACCCAGGCCCGCGTGGTCGCCGCCTATCTGAAGCGGCACCCGGAATTCCTCAGCGAGTACCCCGAGCTCGCCGCCAAGCTGACCATGCCGCCGCGCGAGAGCGGTGGCGCAGTGGCCTCGCTGGCGGTCTATCAGATGCAAAGTCTGCGCGACAAGAACGCCGAGCTGGAGCGGCGGCTGGCTGAACTGGTCGAGATCGCCGCGGAGAACGAGAAGCTGATGGAGCGCGTGCACGGCCTGACCGTGGCGCTGCTGCGCGCCAGCACCATGGAGGTGACTGCACGTACGGTGGTCGCGCGGCTCAGCGCGGATTTCCACACCGAGCGCGTGAGCCTGCTGCTGTTCGGGGCCGAACCCAAACTGCCGCGCGCCGACTGGTTGCAGCAGATCGCGGGCGGCGCGGCGTCACTGCCCGAGTTCGCCGATTTCCTGCACAAGGGCGAGCCCAGCTCCGGCCGCTTGTCGGCCGACAAGCTGGCCCGGCTGTTCGGCGAGCACGCAACCGGGTTGCAGTCGGTGGCGCTGATGCCGCTGGGCGACGCCGGCATCCTCGCCATCGGCAGCGCCGACCCGAACCGCTTCCAGCCCGGCATGGGCACGCTGTTCCTGAAGATGATTTCCGCCACCATCACCGCCGCGCTGGCGCGCTCGCGGGATGTCTCCTGAGCCGATGACCCCGGCCGGCCAGGTCGACGCCTGGTTGGCCCGCCTCGCCGGCGAACGCCACGCCTCGCCACACACCGTCGCCGGTTACCGGCGCGACCTGGACAAGCTGCTGCGCTTCATGGCCGCGGGCCAGATGGAGACATTCGAGGCGCTCGATGGGGCGCGCATGCGCGCGTTCATCGCCGGCGAACATCGCGCGGGGCTGGCGCCGAAAAGCCTGCAGCGCCTGCTTTCGTCCTGTCGCAGCCTGTTCCGCCAGCTCGGTCGCGAGGGCACGCTGAGCCACGATCCGCTGCTCGGCGTGCGCGGCCCCAAGGTGCGCCGCAAGCTGCCGCAGGTGCTGGATGTGGACGAGGCCACCGCGCTGGTGGAGACCGACAGCAACGGCCAACTCGCCGTGCGCGACCGCGCCATGCTGGAGCTGTTCTATTCCAGCGGCCTGCGCCTGTCCGAACTGGTCGGCCTGCGCTGGCTCGATCTCAAGCTCGACGACGGCGAGGTGCGCGTGCTCGGCAAGGGCAGCAAGACCCGCATCGTGCCGGTCGGCCGGCACGCCGTGGCCGCGTTGCGCGCGCTCGGTGCCGAGCAGGGCATGCCGCCGGATGGCCCGGTATTCCGCGGCCGCGGCGGCGCGCCGATCCACCCGCGCACCATCCAGCTGCGCATGAACAAGCTGGCCTTGCAACAAGGCATCCCCAAACACATCCACCCGCATCTGCTCAGGCACACCTTCGCCAGCCACATGCTGGAATCCTCCGGCGACCTGCGCGCCGTGCAGGAGCTGCTCGGCCACGCCGACATCGCCACCACGCAGATCTACACCCACCTCGATTTCCAGCATCTGGCCAAGGTGTACGACGCCGCGCACCCGCGGGCCAAAAGAAAGTAACCGCGCTTCTTGCGTTTGCCCCTTCTCCCCTTTGGGGAGAAGGTTGGGATGAGGGGTGGGTGCTCGCGGAGGTGCTTCCATTGAAGCTCGCCTCGACAAGACTCTTCGCCAGCGTGGCCCCTCACCCCAACCCTCTCCCCGAAGGGGAGAGGGAGCGAACGTGCCGGGCGGGCCCGCTCCGTATTGAAGCCCAACCGCCGCAACCCCATCTCATCCGCTCGTACATCTTCTTGCGGAGCTTCCATGGAATCCTTCCACGCCACCACCATCGTCTGCGTGCGCCGCGACGGCCGCGTCGTGATCGGCAGCGATGGCCAGGTCACGCTGGGCAACACGGTGATGAAGGGCAATGCGCGCAAGGTGCGCCGGCTCGGCAAGACCGGCGAGGTGGTGGCCGGCTTTGCCGGGGCCACCGCCGACGCCTTCACCCTGTTCGAGCTGTTCGAGCTGAAGCTCGAGAAGCACAACAACAACCTCACCCGCGCCGCGGTGGAGATGGCCAAGGAATGGCGCACCGACCGCCGCTTCGGCCGTCTGGAGGCGATGCTGGCGGTGGCCGACAAGGAAGTGTCGCTGCTGATCTCCGGCAACGGCGACGTGGTGGAGCCCGAGCACGGCCTGATCGCGATCGGCTCCGGCGGCCCGTTTGCGCAATCGGCGGCGATGGCCCTGCTGGAAAACACCGAGCTGGATGCCCGCACCATCGTCGAGAAGGCGCTGAAGATCGCCGGCGACATCTGCATCTACACCAATCACAACGTGTCCATCGAAGAGCTGGGCACGGGTAGCGCGGCCTAGGGAGCCGGCAAGTCCCTGTTCCCGCCCGCGCGGCGCGCCTTCCTCATTCCCGGTTCCCCATCGCCATGTCCGAACTCACCCCCCGCGAAATCGTCAACGAACTCGACCGCTACATCATTGGCCAGCATGACGCCAAGCGTGCGGTGGCGGTGGCCTTGCGCAGCCGCTGGCGGCGCATGCAGCTGCCGGCGGAGATGCGCAACGAGATCACGCCGAAGAACATCCTGATGATCGGGCCCACCGGCGTGGGCAAGACCGAGATCGCGCGGCGCCTGGCGACGCTGGCCAACGCGCCGTTCGTGAAGGTCGAGGCGACCAAATTCACCGAGGTCGGCTACGTCGGCAAGGATGTCGAGTCGATCATCCGCGACCTCGCCGACGGCGCCTACAAGCTGACCCGCGAACAGGCGATCAAGCGCGTGCGCTCGCAGGCCGAGGATCGCGCCGAGGACCGCATCCTCGACGCCCTGCTGCCGCGCCGGCAGTCGCCGCCAACCGACTGGAGCCACGACGCGCCGGCCGCACCGGCGATCGACAGCGACACCCGCCAGAAGCTGCGCAAGCAACTGCGCGAGGGCGCGCTGGACGAGCGCGAGATCGAGCTGGACATCGCC
>NZ_MWIO01000065.1 GCF_004799035.1 Rhodanobacter lindaniclasticus | reverse complement strand
CATGGCAAAGGGTAAATTCGAACGCACCAAGCCGCACGTCAACGTCGGCACGATTGGTCACGTGGATCACGGCAAGACGACGCTGACGGCGGCGCTGACGAAGGTCGGAGCCGAGCGTTTCGGTGGCGAGTTCAAGGACTACAGCGCGATCGACGCGGCGCCGGAAGAGAAGGCGCGCGGTATCACGATCTCGACCGCGCACGTGGAATACGAGTCGCCGACCCGGCACTACGCGCACGTCGACTGCCCCGGCCACGCGGACTACGTGAAGAACATGATCACCGGTGCGGCGCAGATGGACGGTGCGATCCTGGTGTGCTCGGCCGCGGACGGCCCGATGCCGCAGACGCGCGAGCACATTCTGCTGTCGCGCCAGGTCGGCGTGCCGTACATCGTGGTGTTCCTGAACAAGGCGGACATGGTCGATGACGCCGAGCTGCTCGAGCTGGTCGAGATGGAAGTGCGCGAGCTGCTCAGCAAGTACGACTTCCCCGGCGACGACACCCCGATCATCCACGGTTCGGCGCTGAAGGCGCTGGAAGGCGATCAGAGCGAGATCGGCGTGCCGTCGATCATCAAGCTGGTGGACGCGCTGGACAGCTACATCCCCGAGCCGGTGCGCACCATCGACAAGCCGTTCCTGATGCCGGTGGAAGACGTGTTCTCGATCTCCGGCCGCGGCACCGTGGTGACCGGTCGTATCGAGCGCGGCGTGATCAAGGTGGGCGACGAAATCGAAGTGGTCGGCATCCGCGACACGCAGAAGACCACGGTCACCGGCGTGGAGATGTTCCGCAAGCTGCTGGACCAGGGTCAGGCAGGCGACAACGCCGGTCTGCTGCTGCGCGGCCTGAAGCGTGACGACGTGGAGCGTGGCCAGGTGCTGGCCAAGCCGGGCACGATCACCCCGCACACCGACTTCGAGGCCGAGGTCTATGTGCTGAGCAAGGACGAGGGTGGCCGCCATACCCCGTTCTTCAAGGGCTACCGTCCGCAGTTCTACTTCCGCACCACCGACGTGACCGGTGCGGTGACCCTGCCCGAAGGCGTGGAGATGGTGATGCCGGGCGACAACGTGAAGATGGTGGTGAGCCTGATCCACCCGATCGCGATGGACGAAGGCCTGCGTTTCGCCATCCGCGAAGGCGGCCGCACCGTCGGCGCCGGCGTGGTGGCCAAGGTCATCAAGTAATAGCTCTTGTGAGAAGTCCGGCATGGATGCCGGTTTGATCTTTGCCATCAGGGAGGATGGCTGAAGTAAAGGTCACCGGGCGAACGGAGCCGCACG